>JANNQR010000032.1:0-331553 GCA_031400855.1 Chitinophagaceae bacterium
GATAACACGGACCAGCCTACCGGCAGGCAGGTTGGAGAGATGAACACAGATTTTTATTCTGCTTCGCAGAATAATTTGGATTATTTCAGCAACGCTGCATCCTGCGAAGCAGGATAATCTGTGTTCATCCAACTTAATGGGTTATTTGAATAAAGCTTACAATTAAATCAAAACAAAATCCGTCCAATCCGTGTAATCCGTGTGCTTGTATTTGTTTTTTTAATGCGTTTGCCCTTTATGAACCATGTATGTTTGCCCGGTTGTAAGGGGCACAAACCGTTGCGTACAGAACTGATATAGTAGTATAAAATCAATCTGTCCTATCAAGCAGAATGAATTTATAACTAAGTTGCGTTTCAATTAAGTCAAAAACGAAATGCCTCATATTCTCGACAACATGGTATGGAACGCCATTACCACCGGCAACAACAATATTTCTTTGGTGGATGGGGAAGTAGGTTGTTACCAGCAGGATATTGCACCCTTTGTCGGCCTGAAGGAATTGAATGAAGCCAACCTAGAGAAATTACATGATTTTATTCCTGTAAACAGACGGGTGGCTATTGCTTACTTTGATAGAATTACATTAGATAAAAGCAAATGGGAGATCATACAGCAATTGGAATGTTGCCAGATGGTGTATGAGATACCTGTTGCTGCATTGACCACTCCTGCAAGTTCTTTAATCGTTCCGTTAACCAATGAACATATACCACAGATGCTGGAGTTGACGGCCCTGACAAAGCCCGGCCCATTTTTCAGTAAAACAATTTTGTTCGGTAACTATTTTGGAATTTTTGTGGACGGCAGGCTGGCCGCTATGACGGGACAACGAATGCACCCGGTGCCGTATATGGAAGTAAGTGCTGTATGCACCCATCCTGATTATCGGGGGAATGGCTATGCCAAAGCGTTAATGCTGCAGGTAATGAAAATAATACTTGATAATTCCTTTACTCCTTTTTTGCATGTGCTGACCAGCAACACTACCGCCATTCAATTATATGAATCGATTGGCTTTCGTACACGAAGGAAAATTTTTATTGATGTGGTGAAGAGGGTGTGAGAAACAATATAAAAGGCCGGCAGTGAGACTATGTTGAGAAATAAAATAATTATCCCCTGCTTGTATGTTTTATCCGGTGAATTACAATATGCTCCTTTATTACGGTATAAATCAGCATATAGTGGCGGGTGATTAATGTTTTTCTGAACCGGGAATATCTGCGGCTTTTAATACCAAATAGACTTTAAATTAATATCCTTGCCAGAGGTATTAATACCGATAGACAACAGGTATGACTGAAGGACATGCTTTTAATGTCGTATCGGTATAAAACCAATAAGCGGTTGATTTTTTAAAAGAGATGTTTTTTGATACAGTACCCTTTCAAAACGGTTCAGCACTTTTTCTGGCCAGCTTGATTTTAAATAGGAAACAATTTCCCAAAAATCATTTTGTTCAACAGCTGACCAGGCTATTTCTTTTTCCATTCTTCGAATCGTTGCATTAATTCATCGTGGCTGATAAAATTTCCTTTAGTATACTGGGTTTCTGATTCCATGACGAGGCTCTTGTCTGTTTCTGTCAATTCATCCCACCAATCATTACCTGACTGAAGCAGTTCCCGGGCATCTTCCAGTAAAAGCTCATTATCACATTTGTCAACAAGTTGGTGAAGCTCCTGTTTTATTGAATCATCCATAACTGATATTTTAATACATTAAAAATACAATTTTATTTCTGGAATATTTTATATTGGAACTTTGCTTCGTCGGCGAGTCTCACAGAGTTGGTAAGTGGCAGGGGTGGACTCGCCGTGCCACTTGAGTTACATTATAATTTGCGCCAAGCCGATAGCTATCGGCTCCACTCCACACACAAAGCCGGGCGGTGAGACTCGGCTTGGAAGCAGTGTTTAAATAATATCTATAAACTCCTGTGGTAGAGTGTCTTTAAATATGTCTATAGAGCTTATTCTGAGAGTCGCATATTTATTGTAATATTCTTGTCTTTCATCAAGTAGTAATTGTATTCTTTGAATTGCGTCTTCTTTGGAATACTCAACAAGTTTTTCATTAACGATTACACCAATGTCCCATATACCGAAGTCGGGGCGTTGATGTTGTGATTCCGTCCTCATTTTGTTCCGTCGATAAATTAAACTGTCATATATTTCTTCTGCTGGCTTTTCAAGCAGTACAACTTGAGGTCTTTTACTCACTATATAATAAGGAAATGATTCTTTGAAGGGAATGCCTGGGCCAGCCGCAATAATTAAATTATCACTCTTTGATTTTAATGATGTTAATATATTTTCTTCGAGTCGTTGAATTAGTTTGTGAGAATCCTCAAGTATTGTGTTAGAATAGTAAATGTTTGCAATGCTTCCGCTATAGCCTTTGGCTATTTCTTCATCGGTGTCGAATTTTGTTCTATTAGGAAATTTATCAACGATTTTATCTGCTAAGGTTGATTTGCCTGTCGTGGAGAAGCCGATTAAGATAATCTGTCTCATAAAACTATACTAGTATTGTATTAAACTACTGCATACTCAATTTGTAGCAACAGACATTTCATCCTCCTTTCGATGCTTCACCACAAACCAACCCGTAACAATAATAGAAAAAATAAAGTAAGCTCCCAGTATGTATTTTATCGAAGAAGAATAATCAGCAGCTCCAAACCAATCACCCTGCACATATAAAAAATATAGACCAAGTCCGCCCCGCAAGGCTTCCCATACAATGGCATACTGGTTTCTGTCCATCAGCTCCGTAAGTGCATATACACTTAAAAAGATAAAGCCGCCATACCAAAAAATATAGTTTTTATCCAGCGCATTGATCGGGGTAATATTTCCAAACAGGTAGCTCACAAATAAAAGTATCATGATGTTTTGTACCCATGTCCACACATTTAATGCAGGAGATGTTCTGGTATTATATTTTTCAAAATGATAGACGTCTTCAATTTTATACACCGGGTATTTGGCCGCTACATCAGCAGGGCGGTAGCCGGTTGGTTTAAACCATAATAAAAATTTGTCTTTCCAGTTGCTGGTTCTCCAGGCATCTTTTATCAACAACCAGGCATGTAGAAAATTTATTTTTATCGGGTTCCAGGTTCTCACCGGCCGGGTAATGCCATAGACCGGCGGTATAGTTGGTATTTCTTCCTGAAAAGTGCCAAACCATTTATCCCAGAAAATAAAAATCTGCCCGTAGTTTTTATCAATATATTCTTTATTAATAGCATGGTGTACCCGGTGGTGCGATGGAGTAACAATTATTTTTTCCAGCCAACCCATTTTATTGATGTGCTGTGTATGGTACCAGAACTGTGCAAACAAATGCAAGGGTGCTACGGTGGCTACTACTATCTCCGGCACACCAAACAAGGCAGCGGGCAATAAAAAGATGGCAAATGTTTTTACAATAGCCGATATACTTTGCCGCAAGGCACAGGCCAGGTTAAATTCTTCGCTGCTGTGGTGAACGATATGGCCGTTCCAGAAAAAATTGGTGACATGCTGCAACCGGTGTACCCAGTAACCGGCAAAGTCTAGTGCCATAAAAGCGATGATATAAGTCATGATTTGATTGGGCACCGTAGTAACGGCAAGGTTTTCCAGAAAAAAAGGATAGGAAAGTACGACGAAGTAAAGACCGATCACATCTTTGGTTACGTTGGTAACGCCGCTGGTCAGGCTGCTGATCATGTCCATATTCCGGACAGTATCTTTGCCTTTGCGCAAGCCATACCATTTTTCAAAAAGAACCAGCAGGAGGAAGGCTGGCATGGCAATGAGCAGTATCTTTCCGTAAGTTTCCATATGGCAAATAATATTTTCCAAATTTACAAAAACCAATTCATGAGAAAAGGAGTTTTATTTCAGTTATTAGCTGCTTCTGCAGGAATGATATTCAGTTCGCTGATGCTAAATGCTCAGCCTACTACCGGTGCTCAAAAACTGGCTGCCTTTGCCAACCAGAAAGCAATGTTGCAACAAACACCCTATAAAACACTGAACTGGCGTTTGACCGGACCAGATAACCGCAGCGGCCGCTGTACAGAAGTAGCTGGCATTACCGGTAATCATACCATCATGTATGCAGGTTTTGCAACGGGTGGTTTCTGGAAAACAGAAGATGATGGAAAAACATGGAATTCTTTATTTGATAAGCAGGCCACACAATCTATCGGAAGTTTTGCGCTGGCACCTTCCAATCCGGAGATCATTTACTTAGGAACAGGAGAAGCAAATATTTTCCGGGCCTCTTTACCCGGTACAGGTATGTATAAATCGGTGAATGGTGGAAAGTCGTTTACCCCAACAGGTTTGGAAAACACGGGAACTATTGCAAGAGTGGTCATTCATCCCACCAATCCCAATATCGTTTATGTAGCAGCCAGCGGTAATGAATGGACAAATAATATTGACCGTGGTGTTTTTCAGACAATAGATGGTGGAAAAACATGGAAGAAGATATTATACAAGGATGATAAAACAGGTTGTATTGACCTATTGATGGATCCATCTGACCCTAAAACTTTATATGCATCCATGTGGAACCGTGTCAGGAAAAGATGGAGTGACCCCACCCCCGAAGATGGAGATCATATTTATAAATCAATTGATGGTGGTAAAACATGGAAGATAAAAAACAAAGGGCTACCAGAAACAAAAATGACCGGAAGGATAGGTATTGCGGTTTCACATTCTAATCCCAATGTATTGTATGCTTTTGTGGATGATCACACTATTAAAAGAGCACCAAAACCCAATGAATTTGACAGCTATGAAAGAAAAGTACAGAAAGTAGTGATCGGTGCTGCCATTTACCGAAGCAATGATAAAGGGGAGTCCTGGATAAAACAAAGTGAGATTCATGATTTCTTCCGTTTGTCAGGAACTTATGGATGGGTTTTTGGACAAATAAGAGTAAACCCGAAAGAGGAGAATGAAGTATATGTGTTGGGAACATCGAGGGCCAGATCTGCAGATGGTGGAAAAACATGGAAGCAATGGAATGGCACAGATAAACAAAGCGACTGGATTCATGGCGATAATCATGCTTTGTGGTTTGATGAGGAAGATCCGGGAAGAGTAATTCTTGGAAACGATGGAGGTATAAGTCTTACCTATAATGGCGGAGAAAGATGGAAAAACTTTTTTGATAAAATTCCTACCACCCAGTTTTATACAGTTACATATGATATGGAAACGCCATTCAATATTTTTGGTTCCGTGCAGGACGAAGGTACCATGAGTGGAAGTTCCAATTATACATTCGGTGTGCACCAGGACAAAACCATCAGGCATTGGATGATGGCGCCGGGTGGAGAAGGAACACAAATAGTGGTAGATCCAAAAGAAAGCAACATAGTTTATTCAAGCACTTATTATGGCAGGTTGATGAAAAGTGATATGAGCAAACCGGACAGCCTGCGGAGTAAATCCATAAAAATGTTTGATGTAGGCCGGATAGACAGTTTGCGGGGCGAATGGCTGGCGGGAACGATCATGTCAAAATTTGATCATAAAGTTCTTTATCATGGCTTGCAACATTTATATAAATCAACAGATGGCGGAGAAAACTGGAAGATGATCAGTCCCGATCTTTCCTATAATGATAAAACAAAGATGGGGGTGTATCCATACCTGATCTATCACCAGGCAATAACAGCAATTGCCGAAGGGCAACAACCGGAATTATTATATGCAGGAACAGATGATGGCCGTGTATGGGTTTCTTTAGAAAATGATAAGCAGGAATATTATTGGGGAGAGATCACCAAAGGGTTGCCGGTAAATAAACATGTAGCAAAAATTGTTGCTTCAAAGTTTAATCCAAACCGTGTATATGTAGTCCTTAATGATCGCCGCCAGGATAACCATACTCCCTATATCTACAAATCTGATTCTTCAGGAACCAAATGGGTTTCTATTGCAGGTAATCTTCCTTTATCGCCGGTAAATGTGATTATCGAAGATGAAGAAAATGAAAATACGCTGTATTGCGGAACGGATATGGGTGTTTACATCAGCAAGGATGGTGGTAAAAAATGGTCAGCCATCTCCGGAGATTTGCCGATGGCAGTTTCTGTCAATGATATGTTTATTCACCCGAGAGATAAATATTTGGTGATTGGCACTTATGGAAGGGGAGTATATATGTTGGATGACCTAAGGCCATTTAAATAATAATCATGACAAGATCACTGATCAATCTATTTTGTATTGCGTTTCTTCTTTTACCGGTAACGGTTATTTCCCAGGTTGATCAAACATGGCAAATGACAGGTTTTGAAAAGCCGGCAGGTAATCCTGTTATGCAGGCAGATTCATCCTATACATTCTTTTGCCCGGTAAAAAAGGAATTGGTGCAATGGCAGAAGGCGGATGTATTTAACCCGGCAGCTATCGTTCGTAAACGTAAAGTCTACGTTTTATTCAGGGCAGAAGATATTCCGGGAACAGCTATTGGTATGCGTACATCCAGAATTGGATTGGCTGTTAGCAAGGATGGTATTCATTTTAAAAAAATGAAGAACCCTGTTTTATTTCCCGGCAGCAGTGAGTTTTTAAAATACGATTATCCCGGTGGATGTGAAGATCCCCGTATCGTGGAAAAAGAAGACGGAACCTATGTTTTATTATACACGAGTTGGAACCGGGATGTAGCAAGACTAAGCGTAGCTACTTCTACTAATTTATTTCAATGGAAAAAACAGGGGCCTGCATTTTCAAAAGCATACGATGGTAAATTTTTAAATACCTGGAGTAAATCCGGCTCGGTAGTTACCAGAATAGTCAACAAAAAAATAGTGGCTGCTGAAATAAACAGTAAATACTGGATGTATTGGGGTGAAAATCCGATGTACCTGGCTCATTCAGAAAATCTGATAGATTGGACACCTGTGTTGGATGATAAAGGAGAGTTGTTTATTGCAATGAAACCAAGGGAGAATAAATTTGACAGTCATCTGACAGAACCCGGCCCCCCGGCCTTGATCACTGATAAAGGAATTTTGTTATTTTATAATGGGAAAAATTTAGAGAATGACAAAGCTGATCCTGCTATTCAAAAAGGAGCGTATTGTGGTGGACAGGCTTTGTTTGATTTCAATAACCCATCAATCCTTCTGGAGCGGTGCGATAATTTTTTTATTAAACCGGATCTGCCTCATGAAGTAAAAGGTCAATATAAAGCCGGAACTACTTTTGTGGAAGGGTTGGTTTTCTTTAAGGGAAAATGGTTTTTGTATTACGGCACGGCCGATAGCATGGTAGGTGTGGCGGTAAAACCGGGTCAATAATAAATTTAATAATGACGAAAGGAGGATTTGTTTTTCATTGTATTGATGCACATACCTGCGGCAATCCTGTCCGGTTAGTGAAAGAAGGCGGGCCTGTATTGAAGGGAATGAACATGAGTGAGAAGCGGCAGCATTTTTTAAAAGAATATGATTGGATAAGAACAGGGCTGATGTTTGAACCAAGAGGTCATGATATGATGAGCGGAAGTATTCTATACCCACCGCATGATGAAGCAAATGATGTAGCTGTTTTATTTATTGAAACCAGCGGCTGCCTGCCGATGTGCGGGCACGGAACGATCGGTACTATTACAATTGGGATTCAGGAAGGACTTATCAAACCGAAAGTGCCAGGAGTAGTACGGCTTGAAACACCTGCCGGATTGGTAAATATTCAATATTCAATGTTCAATAATCAATGTTCAAGTGTAAGGCTCACTAATATTGCTTCCTTTCTTCATTCAACAGAATTATTATCTGTTTGTTCTGAGTTAGGAGAACTGATTATTGATGTTTCGTATGGTGGAAATTTTTATGCGATTGTAGATGTACAGAAAAATTTTAAAGGATTGGAATATTACCCGGCAGATAAACTGATTGCATGGGCAAGAGAATTAAGAAAGAATATTAATGAAAAATATGAATTTGTTCACCCGGAAGATGAAACGATAAAGGGATGTTCTCATATTTTGTGGACAGGTGCGGTGTTAGATAAAACCTCAACAGCCAGAAATGCAGTATTCTATGGAGATAAAGCGATTGACCGTTCACCCTGTGGTACCGGCACATCAGCTAGGATGGCACAGTGGTATACAAAAGGGAAATTGAAGAAAGGGGATGAATTTATTCATGAAAGTATTATCGGAAGTAAATTCATTGGACGCATTGAAGAAGAATTGTTATTGAATGGGAAACCAGCTATTCGTCCATCAGTGGAAGGATGGGCAAAAATTTATGGTTATAATACAATATGGATTGATCAAGAAGATGATCCGTATGCTTATGGGTTTCAGGTGATTTAGGGAGTGGGGAGTGGGGAGTGGGGAGTAGGGAGTAGGGAGTTGGGAGTAGGGAGTAGGGAGTGGGGAGTGGTTACTGTTAAATAACAAGCTTTGAAAATATTTAAATTATATATTTCTGTTCTCATTGTAATTAATATTACAGGGTGTAAATCTCATGAGAGGTCTTCTGAAGAAAAACCAAGTTTAAAAATTCTTCCTGAAAAGTTTTTAGTGGTGTTGGGTATTGCACAAGATGCAGGCTATCCGCAGATCGGTTGTGAAAAAGAATGTTGTGCTGCTTATTGGCAGGACAAAGAAGAAAAAAAATATATAACCAGCCTTGCTTTGGTTGACAGGAAGTCAAATCAATATTGGTTGTTTGAAGCAACGCCGGATATTACACAACAGTTACATACACTTCAGTCATACCTTTTCACTAAGAACAATTATTCTCCTGCCGGAATTTTTATCACTCATGCACATATCGGTCATTATAGCGGATTGATGCAATTAGGAAGAGAAGCGATGGGGGCAAAGGCCATTCCAGTTTGGGCAATGCCCCGGCTCGATTCCTTTTTGAAAAATAACGGTCCCTGGAGCCAGTTGGTTTCATTGAATAATATTCAGTTGCAGGGCCTGAAAGCTGACACTGCAATTTCATTAAATGCTTCATTAAAAGTAACACCCGTTAAAGTGCCGCACCGGGATGAGTTTTCTGAAACAGTTGGATTTATTATTCAAAGCGATCAAAAGAAAATTCTTTTTATCCCTGATATAGATAAATGGGAAAAATGGGATAAGGATATTCTGGCAGAAGTTGGAAAAGTGGACATGGCCTTGCTGGACGGCACCTTTTATAAAAATGGCGAACTGCCCGGAAGAAGTATGAGTGAAGTGCCACATCCTTTTGTGGAAGAGAGTCTTGAAAAATTTTCATCGTTATCTTCGGTCGAGAAATCGAAAATTGTGTTTATCCATTTCAACCATACCAATCCTTTGCTGAAAAAGGAATCGGCGGAAAAGAAAAAAGTGAAAGCAGATGGGTTTGGGGTGGCCGAACAAGGAATGGTGATTGAACTGTAATTATTTTGTAGCGTATCAATTTAACCGTTTAGTCAGATAGGAACATAGGTTTCGCATTGCTATGTGTTTTTCTATTGTGTTCTATATACTATGTGGTTCAAATTTCAAGGAAAAATACTTTCAGGATTAGAAATATAATAATGGAATCAAAGGAAACAATCAATCAAAGTACTCCGCATACTGGGGGAGACAAGGGCAAAGTAACTATCATAGGCGGCGGCATCATTGGATTAAGTTCAGCTTTCTATTTGCAAAAATCAGGTTGGGAAGTAACGGTATTGGATAAAGGAGATTTTACAGATAACTGTTCGTATGGCAACTGTGGTTATATCTGCCCCAGTCATTTTATTCCCCTGGCAACTCCGGGTATTGTAAAGCAGGGATTAAAATGGATGTGGAATTCTAAAAGTCCTTTTTATGTGCAGCCACGGATGGATTGGAACCTTGTTAACTGGGGATTGAAATTTGTTCGCAGTGCGACAAAAGATCATGTGAAAACAGCAGCTGAGCCTTTAAGGAATATTGCCATCATCAGCAAAAAAGAGTATGAAGAATGGTTAACTATTCCCGGTTTTGATTTTGCTTATGAAAGAAAAGGGCTACTGGAAATTTTTCAAACAGAAGCTGGTGGCGAACATGCAAGACATACCGTGGAAAAAGCACATGAGTTGGGATTAAGCGACACTGAATTATTAAGTAAAGAACAATTGCAGGCATTAGAACCGCAGACCAGAATAAATGGATTGGGGGCCATCCTTTTCAACTGCGATGCACATTGTTACCCCAATAAACTTATGCAGAATTTAATTACTTATTTGAAAGGGCAGGGAGTAAAACTAATTCCTAACCAGGAAGTGATAAAATTTGAAAAGGCAGGTGGACAGATAAAGAAAGTTATTACAGCTGATGCAGCGTATGAGCAGGATGAAGTAATCATTGCAACAGGTTCATGGGGCAGACAAACAGCTAAGTTGCTGGCCGTAAAAATTCCATTGATGCCGGGAAGAGGTTACTCGGTTACATTAGAAGACTCCTCTTACAAAGTAAATTACCCCGCAGTGTTGATGGAGGGCCGTGCTGCTATCACGCCGATGGATGGAAATAAGATCAGGTTTGGCGGTACAATGGAAATTACTTCTCATAAAACACCGCCACGGATGAACCGGGTGCAGGGAATATTAGATGCAGTCAAACGATTTTATCCTGACTTCGATGTACCGCTTCCTCCGGTGGAAAAAATCTGGTATGGCTATCGTCCCTGTTCGGCAGATGGCTTGCCTTATATTGGCCGGGTAAAAAAATATACTAATCTAACAGTTGCCACCGGTCATTCTATGCTGGGACTGAGCCTGGGTGCAGGGACGGGAAAGTTAATTGCAGAAATAGTCAATAATCAACCGACAAGCATGGATATAAATCCTTTTGCTGTAGAAAGGTTTTCATGAAAAAGTATATTTTACCACATAGAAAGATAGGAACATAGAAATACACACATAGAATGGCTATCCACGCCTTTGGCGGGACAAGTTGTTTAATCTATGTTTTCTATGCCCTATGTGGTAAAGAAATGTTTAAAAGGTATTAAATTGTTGTCCGGATTATAAGTTCAGCTATAGACTTCTTACTTTTACAATCGCTTATGGAGTGTACATCTACCCGATTGCCTTACAGACAAACAGGAGCTTTCTCAAAGATTGCACTGGACTATATTGATCAGGCCGTTGCATTAAAACCTTTTTTCTCTCACCCACCTACGATACAGGGCCTGAAAAAAACCATTGTCGCAAGAAAACAATTTTCCACTAATCGGGAATTGTTGGTACAGGAATTAAGAAAACAATACGAAGGAGTAGTGATCAGCGATAAAGTAACAAAGAATATTGAATCACTTTTATCAGATGAAAGTTTCACTATCACTACTGCTCACCAGAATAATATTTTTACAGGTCCTTTATATTTTATTTATAAAATCCTTCATGCCATCAAACTGGCCGACCAGTTAAAAGCATCTTTACCACAATACAATTTTATTCCTGTTTTCTATATTGGTTCGGAAGATGCTGATCTGGATGAATTAAACCATATCCATCTTGGCGGGGAAAAATTAGTATGGGAAACAAAACAAACAGGTGCAGTTGGCAGAATGAAAGTGGATAAAGGCTTGATTAAGTTAATTGGTTTGATGGAAGGTCAGTTATCTGTTTTGCCAAACGGCAACGAAATTATTTCCGGACTAAAAAAGTATTACAAAGAAGGAACTTCACTACAGGATGCCACGTTTCGGTTTGTAAACAGTCTGTTTGAAGAATATGGTTTGGTGATTTTATTACCGGATAATGCTGTATTGAAAAGGCAAATGGTATCGGTGTTTGAAGATGATTTACTAAACCAGACCCCTTCGGGCATTGTAGAAAAAACGGCTGAAAAATTACAGTCTGCCGGATATAAAGTGCAGGCAAGTCCGAGAGAAATCAACTTATTTTATTTGGTTGATGATAAGAGAGAAAGAATAATAAAAGAAGGTACCTCCCTAACGGAGAGGCAGGCAAGGTACCTGCCTACCGGACAGGCAGGCAAGGCACAAGGTACAAGTCTTGACCTGTCTGAAGATGAACTAAGGAATGAATTGCAAGAATATCCTGAACGTTTCAGTCCAAATGTTATACTTCGTGGATTGTATCAGGAAACGATTTTACCCAATATCGCTTTTATCGGTGGCGGAGGAGAGACAGCTTACTGGTTGCAGCTAAAAGATTTGTTTGAGCATTATAAAATTCCATTTCCTGTTCTGGTCTTGCGAAATTCATTTTTGATCGTAGAAAAGAAATGGCAATCAACGATTGTAAAGCTTGGTTTTACTATTGAAGATTTCTTTTTACCCGAACAGGAATTAATAAACCGGTTGGTGGCAAGAGAAACCGACAAAAAATTGAAACTGAATGGAACTTTTTCTGAAACGGAGCAGTTATATAATCTTATTAAAAAGCAAGCCAGTTCTATTGATACCACCTTGGAAAAACATGTGGAAGCATTGAAGACCCAAGCACTTCACCGGCTACAGGAGTTAGAAAAGAAAATGCTGCGGGCAGAGAAAAGAAAATTTGCTGATCAACAGCGGCAGATACATACCATTAAAGAAAATCTATTTCCTGGTAATGGTTTGCAGGAAAGAAAAGAAAATCTTTCTTACTATTATGCTAAATGGGGTAGAGAGTTCATCAAGGTTCTCTACAAAGAATCCCTGAGTTTAGAACAAGAATTCGTTGTACTACTGGAAAAATAACTCTCTATCTCTTCCTCAAATAAACACTCAGCGTAAATCCATTTTTCTTTAATGATGATAGTGCAATAGCATACGGTGTGGTTGCTGCATTATCTTTTATATCTGAAAAGCCAGCCGAGTATTTTAATTCAGGAGAAATAATAATTCCTGATTTAAGGATATTGAAATCTACCCCAATACCAGCATCACCAAGGACTAACGATTTTTTTACTGGTAACTTTTCAGCCGAAGTACTTTTTTGACCCATTGAGTAACTGAAAGATGGACCTACCGCAATATATGGTGCGATGTTTTTAGATGAAAGCCTTATAATCAGTGGTAATGAAATATTGACAGCTGCATTTTCTAAGGAAACAATTTCTGTTGTTATGGTCCCACCTGTAACTGCTCTTTTTTGAAAACCTATATCTGTTTTTTCAAAACTCAACGTGGTGGCAGGCCGTATGCTTATGGTATTGCCAAGATTTACCTGGTAAATAAAACCAAGACCAAATGCCGGGGCTGTACTTGCTTCAACACCAATAAAACCAGAATTGGCATTACCTGAATAAGTTGGTTTTGACTGCGTAAGTCCACCACCAAGAGTATATCCAAAACTGCTTTTTCTCAACGATTTATTAGTTTGCTTTTTCTTGTCATCCGTTTTTTTACGATCAGTCACTGCTTTTTGCACCAATGCAAGTGTGGTTAATGCACAAGCCCAGTTTGGTGCAATTTTCGCAGCCTTCTCAGCATAATAGACGGCACTGTCAGTCTGGTTATTTTCCAGATGTAACAAGGCAAGCCTATTCATGATGTATGCACCGTTACGGTCAATTGAAAGTGCAGCATACGCATTTTGAAATGCAATGGTTATATCGCCGTTCATTCCATCTTTTCCAAAATCACCACTGGCTTTTAAGAAATACATTCTGTTTCGAAGCGAATTGGCAAAGTCTTCATCATATTCCCTGACCATTGCAATTGCTTTTTCCAGGTTCACGGCAGCTTCATAGTTTCCCTGTTTTTCTTTTGCACTGCCATCAGTGCCACAGCCAAGATACTTGTCAACTTTTCGTTGCGCCACATTAATATATTCTACAGCCAGTGTTGATTGAGCATCTAAGGTGTAAGGATTGCCGGGGTATTTTTTATTCAATTGCCCGAAATATTCTTCCGCCGAAGACCGGTCGGTGATATTGCTTGATTTTACTGCTTTATTAAATAGATTATACGTTTCTATCAATGTTGTATCAACACTATAAAATCTGTTAGGCTTCTTTATTATTCCGTTGAAAGAATTACCACCACCACGGTTTTGTTGCTTTTTTAATTGCAGCCATTTTAGCAGATAAGCACCATCTACAGTACTGATTACTTTCTCTGTATTTTCATTGCAACAGAAGTAGGGGTCTTGTTTTCTCTTGAAGCGTTGCTGTGCAACAGAGGGAACGTTTTTATCTATATAGGTTTTAATTTCCTGGTACGTTACTTTATTGTCGGGTGTGCCAATAGAATCGGCAGAGCCGGTTAATCCATCCACTAAGTAATAAGTAAAGAGACCATGACCTGTGCCGATGGAAGCATCTTCCAAGGATTCTTGTCCTGCGCCGGTAGCCAGCATAATAATTTCACCAACTTTTTTTTCTGATATAGCAGTATTCAAAAAATTTTGCCCTGCGGAGCCGCCGGGTAACTCATTCGAACGGCAGGCATCCATAATAAAAAACACTTCTACGCCTTTGGTTGTTTCGTTGGCTATTTTCTTTTTTAAATTAAATAACTGGATAGCACCGGCAACGAGATAATTATTTTTATCTCCTTCCGGGTTACAATCATACGCCAAAAAGAAAAACTGGTCTTCATCTATCGCATCACCATGACCGGCGAGATAAATAAACAACCTGTCACCTTTCTGCAATTGTTTGGCTTTTAACCATTGAAAGCCTTTGCCCCAGAAGTTAGAATTATTTGCCTGTTCATTCAACAAACAAAAAATATTATCCTCTTTTACGTTGCCTCCACCCGGCGATTTCAGGTAATCCCTGAAAAGTTCAGCGTCTTTGTCGGCATAAATTAAAGGACGAATGTATTTATATTTAGAAATACCTACGACCATCGCAAAGGTCTGTGGACCTTTAATACTGGCATCTCTTGGTACAAGTGGCGATTGCCCCTTTACATTCAACCCACACAATAATAACAGTGGCAGTAATGCAAGGCTTAATAAGTGTCTCATAAGTATTGATTGTCCTGATGAAGGTAAGAAATAGCCCGTAATTACATCATGTTTTACTGTGAATGAATTTTCGAACCACCCTTTAGGAAATAAGAAAGTGTAGAATTTAATACAAGTACACAGGGTTTTTACTTCTTTTCTGCTATCAATTTAAAAAGGCTGCTGCTGCCGTCATCATTGTCAGCTGCCAGCACAAGGTGGAGGAAATTCTTTGTTTCTTTTGTAATGCAAACTGATTCAATTTTCTGACCTCTGAATTTTGGGTCAATGTTTTCAAGGTCTATTATTTTATCCGGGTTAACGGCCTTCCATTTTTTCTTTGAAGTAATATTTTCAATGATCCAGAGATAGCTTTTGCCGATAGCTCCATCATCCATATTATTTCTGGTGTCTTCTGTTGATACAGTTAATATCAACCGGTCGCTTTGTTTTGAGTAGGCAAGACCTGAAACGCCATTGAATAAAGAACTGTCCGTAGAAGAACCAACAAGGATAAGAGATATAGGCGCATTGGCCTGGTCTGTCCAGAAATCATTACTGGTGAGTATCAGATGATTTTTCGGGTATCCTTTGCTTCCCCGGTTGGTAAGGATGATGGAACCGGGAATAGCACAAATTCCTTCAATATTGATTTCCCGAATTCCATTTGGTATTAATCGTTGATAAAATGTATCTAACCGGATGCTATCTTTTTTTTTGGTTGCCGGATCAATCAGCCAGGCAATATTTCGGTTAGGTGATAATGAACCCGAACCAACTATCAGTAGTTTATTATCTTTTGTAATGGTGATTGATTCAAGGTCAGCTTTTGCTTTCTTAGGAATTCTTTTTTCTTTGAAGGAATAAAAATTGATAGAGTCTATTGGGTTAAGATTGCTGTCAAGAATCAGCAACTCATTAGCATCATCACCAATAACATAAAATTGGTTGTTGAAATATTCAATACCGGAAGCAGAAGGGTAGTGGTCCAGTTTTTTGATTTCTTTTAGCATGTTGTTGCTGCCACAGGAGGTGAGGAGGATGGATAGTGTGAAGACTTTTAATACACACAAATATTGAACCACATAGGCAGATAGGGACATAGTTAATCACATAGGGTTTATCATTCTTCAGGTAATAGTGAAAAAAAATGATTGACTAAAGTTTTCTGGCCTTCTTTGAAAATGTTAACACTATGGAAATTAATAAGAATTCCTTTCGGTTTTTCCAACATTTGCATATAGGACAGTAAGATTGCATCATGCACTGGCAACATGCCTTCCTGGGCTTTTAGTTCTACACAAAGAATGTCTTCAACCAGTACATCTAATCTTAATTCTGTATCAAGTTCTAAGCCTTTGTAATGCAGGGGAACCCAGATTTGATTTTTAAATGCAATTCCCCGCAATGACAATTCCTTCAAAAAGCATTTCTCATAAATACTTTCTAATAATCCCGGGCCAAGATGTTTGTGTACTTCAATGGCGCACCCAATAACATTATAGGTAAGCTCATTTAAATATTTCTTAGTGACCTTCATTTATCTATGTGTTAATCTATGTACCTATGTTCTATGTGGTTCAAATATAATTTTTAATCAAACTTATTCTCCCATCCATCTCTTTTCATCTTCTCCACCTTCTCAATTACTTCAGTATTCAGTGACTTTTTATAATCAGCTACTTTTTTAGAAACAGCTTCATCAGCCGTGCCCAGAATTTCAGCCGCAAGAATACCGGCATTTTTAGACGCATTCAATGCGACAGTGCCAACCGGTACACCATTCGGCATTTGTAAAATAGAAAGCACCGAATCCCACCCATCAATTGAATTGGATGATTTAATAGGGACACCAATAACGGGCAACACAGTAACAGAAGCTACCATACCCGGTAAATGTGCAGCACCACCTGCTCCGGCAATAATTACTTTTAATCCTCTTTCTTTGGCTGTAGTAGCATACTCAATCATGCGGTGCGGGGTGCGATGGGCAGACACTACCGTTACTTCATGCGGAATATCAAAATATTTAAGAATGTCTGAAGCAGCCTGCATAACATTTAAGTCGCTGTCGCTGCCCATAATGATGCCAACTAATGGATTCATGTAGAAAGTTTGAAAAGCAAAGAAAGGCTAAAAAATGGTTCTCGCAAATATGAAAGAGTTATTTCACGCAGAGTCCGCTGAGAACGCAGAGGATTTAGGAAAATATTTTTTAATTTTTTTTAAGCGGCTTTGCGTCTTTGCGAGCAAACTATCGGATCAAATCGCCTTTGAGACGCAACAATTCAGTTTCCGCCAATTTTGTATTATACCTCGCATCTATCAAACGGGTGTAGGCATCCTGCAAGCTTTTCTGTGCTTCTTTAAGCTGAATAAGTGTATTGGAATTTAGCTTATAAACCTGAAAAACAATGTCTACATTTTCTTTCGCCAGCAAAATGTTTTCTTCTTCCAGTACCAATGCCATTTTCTGTAATTCGTAGTCTTTATATGCGTTTATGATGCCAAGACTTACTATTGATTTTTGATTATCATATACCAGTTGCTGGTATTGGATATCTAAAGCAGCATGCTTAATAAGTCGCTTGGTAGTAAAATTATTAAGGATGGGAATAGAGATGTTAAACCCAATATTTCTTCCAAAATTTCTGCTATATAATGGCTGAAAAGGGTTAACAGTGGCTTTATTATTATTACGGGTATAATTATAAGCGGAGTTGAGTGAAACAATGGGAAATCTTTCTGCTTTTCTTTCTTTCAACGTAAATTTTGCTATGTCAATATTTTTTTCAGCGATTAGTAGCAGCGGATTATTGTTTTCAATATCATTTTGAATATCTGCAAGTGCCACTCTCATGTTAATAGGTATGGTATCGCTTACATCATACTTGCTGTTTGTGGCTGCATTCATTAACTGGTTCAATTGTTCTTTCAATTGTGCCATAAGAGCTTCCAGATTTAGTTGTATTGCTTTTTGTGCATTCAGATCCACCTTACTTTGTAACACATCAGGTTTTGTACCTACACCAATATCTAATTTGTATTGCGCCAGTTTTAGTCTTTCCTTGCTAAGGGATATTTGTTCTTCAATAGCTTTAAGTTGTTGCCGCTGGCGTACGATGGCATAATAGTTTGTAATAACAGCTGCAACGGTGTTTACGATCTGATTTTTAATACCCAGTTCCCCCAGTTTAATAAATTCCTGTGCCTTGTCCCTGGTAGCAAACATTTTTAATCCGTCAAACAATACCCAGTTCAACTGTACAGCCGCATTGTAATTATTGGAACGGATATCATTCAGTTGTTTTTGTGATCCATCAACAAACCGTTGTTTTTGATTATTATTATTAAAGGTGGTACCAAGGTTGCCATTTACCCTTGGCAGAAAAGCAGCATTTCGAAACGAGTAATCAAGTGCGGCTACTGCCGAATCGTTTTTTGATAACTGTATGTCATAATTGTTTTTCAGGGCAGTAGCAATCGCTTCCTCCAGTGGCAATACTCGCTGCGCAGAAGAAGAAAATGTAATCAGCAACATCCCGATAGCTATCGGGACTTGTAAAATGATTTTTCGCATATTATTTTATCTCAGGTTTTGCCTGTTCAATACTATGTTCTTCAGTCTGCACCATTTCATGCATGTATTTATCAATTTCACTTTTTTTCTTTTTACTGGAAAGAAAAGAATACATCGCCGGAATAACAAACAAGGTTAGGATTAATGAGAACAAAATGCCTCCAACAATAACAATTCCTAAAGGTATGCGGCTTGTGGAAGAAGCACCTAACGATAATGCTAACGGCAATGCACCTAACGACATGGCAAGGCTTGTCATTAATATGGGTCTTAATCGTTGTGTAGCAGCATAAATGGCTGCTTCACCTTTTTTCATTCCTTTTTCCTGGTTTTTGTTGGCAAATTCTACAATTAGAATTCCATTCTTTGTCACCAATCCTATCAGCATAATCATCCCGATTTGAGAAAAAATATTCAGTGTTTGGCCAAACAACCACAATGATAATACCGCACCAGCTATTGCTAATGGTACCGTAAACATAATTATCAACGGGTCAATAAAACTTTCAAACTGAGCTGCAAGAATCAGGAATATTAATCCTAAGGCAAGCAAAAAAGCGAAACCAGTATTACTGCTGCTCTCTTTAAAATCTCTTGATGAACCAGAGAGAGAAGTTGTAAATGTCTCATCAAGCAGTTTATCAGTAATTTTTTCCATCTCGGCTATACCATCACCAATTGTTTTGCCCGGTTGCATACCGGCTGAAACAGTAAATGATTTATAGCGGTTAAAATGGTAAATGGTTGGAGGGGTATTTGATTCTGAAGTGGTTACAAGGTTATCAAGACTTATCAATTCATTCCTGTTATTCCGAACAAACAATAATTTCAAATCATTTGGTTCATCCCGGTCATTTCGTTCCACTTGTCCTATCACCTGGTATTGCTTACCATCTTTATTAAAGAATCCAAGCCGACGGTTACTATATGCCAATTGCAGGGTTTGCGAAATATCATTGACACTAACACCAAGTTCAGCAGCTTTTAACCGGTTAATTTCAACTCTTAATTCAGGTTTATTAAATTTTAAATCAATATCAGCATTCAGCAACACGTTGCTTTGCCTTGCCTCCTCCATTATTTTTGGAATAATAGCTGTTAGTTTATCAAAATTATTATTTTGAATAACAAAAGAAACAGGCTGACCTCCCCGCCGGCTCACAGATATAGTTTGTTCTTCTGATGCAAAGGCCCGGCCTTCATTAAATTTAGACATATTTCTATTTACCATACCCACAATTTCTTTTTGCGATCGGCTTCTTTCATTTGGTGGCACCATTGTTACCCGTACAGAACCTGTGTTGGCATTCCCGGAACCGGAATAACCGGGTGCAGTATAGCTGAGTAATAATAATTTCTCAGGCACTGAGTCCGCCATAAAATTAGTCACCCTATCCACATATTTATCCATTGCATCGAAGGAGGTTCCCTCTGGTGCAGTTAAGGATAATCGAAACTGACTTCGGTCTTCCATCGGCGCCAGTTCTGATTGAAGTTTATTGCCAATGAAAAATATAGATATCCCGCAAAGTGCAACGAGCACAATAGCTATCCAACGAACTCCCATAAATTTTTGCAGGGCAGCCTGGTAGCTATTTTCCATCCATTTGAAAAAAGGTTCAGTCTTATTATAGAACCAGGTATGTTTATGTACACTTTTTTTACTGAGTTTTACATTGAGTACTGGTGTTAATGTAAGAGATACAAAAGCAGAAATTAACACCGCACCAGCAACAACAATCCCAAATTCACGGAATAATCGTCCAACAAATCCCTGAAGGAATACGATCGGAAGAAATACCACTGCCAGTGTAATGGAAGTGGCTATAACGGCAAAATAAATTTCTTTTGAACCTTCCACGGCGGCTTGCCATTTGTTCATGCCTTTCTCCATCTTTTTGTAAATATTTTCCGTCACAACAATTCCATCATCTACTACAAGACCTGTAGCTAGTACTATTGCCAGCAGGGAAAGTACATTGATCGTATAACCCATCACATACATAATAAAAAAAGCACCTATCAGGGATACAGGAATATCTATTAATGGACGGATGGCAATAATCCAGTCACGGAAGAACAGATATATGATCAGGACAACAAGTATAATTGAAATTATCAGTGTGTCTTTTACCTCAAGGATTGATTTTTTGATATACTTTGTCTGGTCAAAAGAAATTTTGATATTTAGATCTTCGGGTAAATCTTTTTTTAACTCTTCAAATCTTTTATAGAATTCGTTGGATATGGAGACGTAATTTGAACCTGGTTGTGGAATTAGGGCTAATCCTATCATGGGAATGCCATCTCCTTTTAATATTGTTTCTTCATTTTCCGGCCCTAATACTGCTTCACCTACCTGCTGCAAACGAATATCAGTTCCATTAATATTTTTTATGATCAGATTATTGAATTCTTCCTCGGTATTTAGTTTTCCAAATGTCCTGACAGATAGTTCTGTTGTGTTACCGGATATTTTCCCGGAGGGTAGTTCTACATTCTCTCTTAACAAAGCTGCCTGAACATCGTTAGCTGTTATATTAAAAGAAACAAGTTTGGCCGGATCAATCCATATGCGCATGGCATATTTTTTTTCTCCCCATATCTGAATCCCACTAACACCGGGTATCGTTTGCAGTCTTTCAACCAATACATTATTGGCATATTCCGTCATCTGCAATTGATTCCGGGTATTGCTTTGAACCGTCATGGAAATGATAGATTCGGAACTAGCATCAGATTTTGAAACAACAGGTGGTGAATCAAGGTCTGGTGGTAAGGACCGTTGTGCCTGCGAAACTTTATCCCGAACATCATTGGCAGCTGATTCCAGGTTTTCACTCAATTCAAACTCAACGTTAATACTGCTGCTGCCGTTGCTACTGGAGGAAGTAATATTTTTTATTCCGGCAATGCCATTGATTGCTTTTTCTAATGGTTCGGTTATTTGTGATTCGATTATATCAGCATTGGCACCGGCATAGGAGGTACGGACGCTGATATTGGGCGGATCAATAGCAGGATAATCTCTTACCCCCAAAAATTTAAAACCGATAAGGCCAAACACTACGATGACGATATTCATCACAATGGCCAGTATCGGTCTTCGTAAACTGAGTTCTGAGATGTTCATACCCCTATCCCCTAAAGGGGAATTTTAGATTAAAAAAATTTATGGTTTCCCTTTTCCATGAAAGAATCTTTTCCAATTTGAAAGACTCTTGCAAATTCCCCCTTTAGGGGATAGGGGCTTACTTATTCACTATTCTCCCAATCTGAATTTTCGCTTCTGGTCTTACACTTAATAATCCCGTTACTACAATTGTGTCACCAGCTTTCAATCCATCAATGATTTGCACTTTTGCAGAATCTCTTACTCCTGTGGTAACATCAGCAAATATGGCCGTGCCGCTTTTGTATAATATAACTTTCTTTCCTCTTGCCTGTGGAAGTATTGCCTGTGTTGGAACCAATAAAGCATTCGGGTCAGGGTCAAAACTCAGCATTACTTTAGCAAACGAACCGGGTAATAATCCCGGATCAGTTCCCATCACCGCTGCTCTTACGGTAAGGCTGCGGGTGTTTTCTGTAATGTTAGATTCTGTTGCAATTACTTTTGCTCCCAATTGTTTTTTAGAACCTTCAAAAGTGAAAGTGACTAATTGCCCCATTTTGATCTGGTCAATATATTTTTCCGGTACAGTGAAATCTAATTTTAACTGGTCAGTTTGATTAATGATAGCAATTATAGATGCAGGAGATACATAAGAACCCGGGCTGATGTTTTTCAATCCCAATTTTCCGCTGAAGGGTGCCCTTACTACTGTTTTTGAAATACTGGTTTGCAAAATTCCAATGTCGGCTCTCAAACTATTTACCTGTAACAAACTGATATCATAATCCTGCTGGCTGATGCCTTGAATTTTTAATAACTGGGCTTGCCGGTCTTCTGTTTTCTGAGCCAATGCTAATTGTATCTGTACCTTATTTAGTTGTGCCCTCAGGTCGCCATCATACAATTTGGCCAGCACAGTTCCTTTACCCACATATTTTCCTTCGGCCACATTCAGTTGCACTATTCTGCCGGATACTTCCGGATGTATTTCTGCCATTTCGTTTGGCACAATATTGCCGGGCACTTCGATGTTTTCCTGAAAAAGTTCTGGTTTTACAATATACCCGTCCACCTTCATCGGTGGTGGTTTGGCTGTTCCGCTTTTTTGCTGAGAAGCATCTTGCTTTTTCTTTCCACCGCAGCCAGATAGGGAGAAAATAATAATTGAAAGGAGTAATGTAGTGATTCTCATGTGTGTTTGTGGCGCAATTAGTAAAAAATCGTTGATTAAAGATAAAGTATAATCACAACTTTTTAGACGGGAAAGAATCCTCTTTCCTTCGTTGATTTTCAGGGAAGTATTAACGGCCTAATGGTTGGATAAGTGGCTGTCAGGTTTTCGCCAGCAAAGTTCTCTTTACTTTGTTTGATTGGTGGAGGAGTTCCTGTTTTTCTTTGCTGAGAATGGTGACATGCCCCATTTTGCGGCCGGGCTTTGTTTGTTTCTTACCGTATAGATGAATAAAGGCATTGTCAATTTTCAACACTTCTTCAAGCCCTTCGTATTTCACATCGCCACTAAATCCATCGGCTCCAATTATGTTTACCATGATTGATGGGAGTAAAGCATCTGTGTTGCCTAAAGGGTAGCCCAGCATTATTCGCCAAAGCATATCAAACTGTGAACTGTAATGTGCTTCGATGGTATGATGACCGCTGTTGTGAACTCTCGGTGCTGTTTCATTCACCAGCACACTGCCATCTTTATCAACAAACATTTCTACGGCAAAAATGCCGGGTGATTTAAAATTGCGGACAGTGGTCAGCGCAATGGCTTCCACTTTATACAAAGTCTGGGTACTTAGTTCGGCAGGACATAACTGGTAATCCAATAGATTTAAATTTGGATCAAACAGCATTTCAACAGGCGGATATAATGCTGTTTCACCTTTTTCATTGATGGCAATCATCTGGGCAATCTCTTTATGTATGGTCACCATCTTTTCTAACACAGAAGGGGCATCAAAACCATTGGCTATATCTTCTTTTGTTTTTAATAACTGAACTCCTTTACCATCATACCCGCCTTCGCCAATTTTATGAACGGCGGGTAAAAAGCTTTCCTGCTGCTTCAGCTCTGCCAGATTATTAGTAATAATAAATTCAGGGCTTGGGATAGAATGTTGCTGGTAATATTGTTTCTGTAAAATTTTATTCTTGATAGTTCTTAGCACAGATGGTTTAGGATAAACTTTTATTCCTTCTGCTTCCAATTTCTCCAATGCCTCCACATTTACATTTTCAATTTCAATGGTAATGGCATCCAATCCCTTTCCGAAATTATAAACGGCATGAAATTCTTTTATATCTCCTTTGGTAAAATGGTGGCAGAGATGGGCTGCCGGGCATATACTGTCATTTTCCAGCACAAATGTTTCAACGGGGTAATTGGCGGCTGCTTGTAATAACATTCTTCCGAGTTGTCCGCCGCCGAGGATGCCTATCCTGGGTAGTTTACCCTGAGTATAACGAAGGGAAGGGTTTTGCATAGAGGCAAAGATAAGGGATGTAAGAACCTGAGAAAAGGAGAGATGGTTTAGGTAAATCAATTGCAAAAGGATTTTTTTTTATCTTTACTGAAATTTGGATATGCCGGTTATTTAGATGTTTTATGGTATTATAGTAATGATTTATTTTTTTGATACAGATAAACATCACTTACCTCATATTCATATTAAGTATGGGGAGTTTACTTGTGTAATAAACATTGCAGATAGTGAAGTGTTGCAGGGTGATTTGCCACGCAACAAGTTAAAATTAGTGTGGGCCTGGATTGAACTGCATAGGGATGAGTTAATGGCAAACTGGGAATTGGCAATTAATGGTAAAGAACTGTTTGACATAAAACCTTTGCAATAAAAATGAAAAAAGTAATCAGTGTTAAGCCGCTTGAAAATTATTTGCTTCTGATAGAGTTTGATTCAAAAGAAGTTAGCATTTTTGATGTAAAACCCTATTTAAACTTTGGAATTTTTATAGAACTAAAAAACGAAAACTATTTTAAGGCTGTTCGTACAAGTCTGGGCAGTATTGCCTGGAAAAATGGACAGGATTTTAGCCCTGAAACACTTTATTTGAGAAGTATTGCAAATGCCTGATTTTTTAGCAAGGCGTAATCTTACAACGAAGGATGGCTAAAGTAGTTATCTAAGGAAATCATTCTTTACCTGTACTCAATGCTTCCCGATTATCCCCACAAACTCTTTACAGACTGCCGCAGCAACTTTAACCTGCTCTGATGGAAACACTGGCGATGCATAGTATTTGATCCGATAGCTATCGGATCTGAACCTGGTTGACTTAGATTCTGAATCATTGTTGCTGTCCCAAAAAGCATAAAACAAGACACCAACTACATAAACCCCGTCACCATGTTGGGAAACGGGTACTAAATTCCCCAATATCGGCAATATCTGCCCTTGGCAATGTTCACATTACCTGCAGATTATAAAATTCAAAGACCATAAAGAACGATATATTTACGAATCAGCATTTTTTACCTGTATAGTTACCAAATTATCCGCTCAACTTTTTTTGAGAGTTCCTAAGTCACCCGTTCCTTTTGATTTTAAAAAAATGAAATATTCTTTGGAGTAATAGTTGTGCTAAATGAATGTTTAACCCATTTACTCATGAACCCTGAACAACTAACGGTGCCTTTTAATGTATTGATTGCAGATGATGATATAGACGACCAATTTTTTTTTAATAAAGCATTAAAGGAAATTTCAATTTCTACTAAGCTTACCACGGTTTATGACGGGGAAGAACTTATGATGTACCTTTCTGAGAATATGGAACAGCTACCGGATGTTCTTTTTCTGGATATTAACATGCCCCGAAAAAATGGGGTCGAATGTTTAGCTGAGATAAGGCAAAGCAAAAAGCTGAAACATCTTTTCGTAGTTATGTTCTCAACGTTTTACTCCCGCTACATTGATTATGAGCAGGAAATGATAGAAAAGGTTAAAGAAATAGGAGTGGATGATTTTATCCGCAAGCCACATGATTATGGACAGCTTAAACAGATAATTCATAAAGTGCTGCTAAGGGGGATAGATAAAAAAGCATTAAAAGAACAAACGAAACTTATTTAACTACTACCTGCTGCCGCAACTATTTTCAAACAGTAACTAAAATATTTTTCTGCAACATGCCTATAAAACAGTTTAACATCCTGCTTGCTGACGATGATGCTGATGATTGCTACTTTATTAAAGAAGCACTAAGCGAATTTTCATTATCCACCCATCTTACTACCGTGCATAATGGGGAAAAGCTGATGCAATTGCTTACCAACGAAACAAACGAACTTCCTGATGTTCTTTTCCTTGACCTTAATATGCCCCGGAAAAATGGGTTTGAATGTTTAGCGGAAATAAGAAGTAATGAACGGTTAAAACAGCTTCCTGTAATTATTTATTCCACTTCTTTTCATACCGAAATTGCTATTATGCTTTATAATAACGGGGCGAACTACTATATAAGTAAGCCCAGTGAAATTTCACGCCTCAAAAAAACGGTGCAGGATATTATCACCCGTTTAGCTGAAGGAAATATTTCACAATCGGCCAAAGAAAATTTTGTGCTTACTGTAGAGAAAAAAAACTATCAAAGACTTTTTTGGTTTAAAGATTTTTTTACTATTCCCTTTACAGAGAACTTTAATTAATAGCCATGAAACCTGAAAAGCAACAAGCTCCTCTTAATATTCTGCTTGCTGATGATGATACTGATGATTGTATTTTTTTTAAAGAAGCAGTGGAAGAATTGCTATTAGCCACAAACCTAACAATTGTAAATGAAGGAGAGCAACTAATGCAACTACTTACCAATGAAGCAACCGAACTTCCCGATGTTCTTTTTCTGGACCTGAATATGCCCCGCAAAAACGGTTTTGAATGTTTATCTGAAATAAAGGGTGACAAAAAACTCAGTCAGCTTCCGGTCATCATTTTTTCCACTTCCCTGGAGCAGGAGGTGGTTAACCAGTTGTATAAAAACAGGGCTCAGTATTTTATCCGAAAGCCTTCTGATTTCTCGCAGTTCAAAAAAATAATTCAGCAAACGATTACAATTTTAGCAAAAGAGAATATTGTGCAACCAGCAAGAGAAGATTTTGTACTCACCGTAGAAAAGGGGTTGATTATTTAACAGGTAGGATTAAAAATCATTTTTTCATTTTTATAATGAAACGACTTTAACGAAACAGCATATGGCTAAAAAAAGCAAACCAGGTGATGATGAGTTAAGTATTGCTCACAAAGAACTTGTCTTTCAAAAAGAAGAAAAAGAAAAGCTGACAGTAGCATTAGCCATTGCCAACAAAGAGCTTGCCTTTCAGAAAGAAGAAAAAGGAAAACGGGCAGCGGAATTAGGCATTGCCAATATAGAACTCACCTTTCAGGACGAAGAGAAAGGAAAACGGGCAGCAGAGTTAGGCATTGCTAACAAAGAACTTGTCTTTCAAGATGATGAGAAAGAAAAAAGAGCAGCAGAATTAATAATTGCTAACAAGGAACTTGTCTTTCAAAACAATGAGAAGGGAAAAAGGGCAGCAGAGTTAATCATTGCCAATGAAGAACTGGCCTTTCAAAATGAAGAGAAAGAAAAACGGGCAGCGGAATTAGAAATTGCCAACAAAGAACTTACTTTTCAAAATGAGGAAAAAGAGAAACGGTCAGCAGAGCTGGGTATTGCCAACAAAGAACTTGCTTTTCAAAACGAAGAGAAAGAAAAAAGTGCAGCAGAATTAGGTATTGCCAATAAAGAGCTTGCTTTTCAAAATGAAGAGAAAGAAAAACGGGCAGTGGAGTTAGGCAATGCTAAATATGCCCGTAGTTTGATTGAAGCAAGTTTAGATCCCCTGGTTACCATCAGTGCGACCGGAAAGATATTAGACGTGAATGAGGCATCGGTAAAAGTTACCGGTGTTCCCCGGGAAAAGTTGATCGACACGGATTTCTCCAATTATTTTACTGAACCTAAAAAAGCACAGGAAGGTTATCTCCAGGTTTTTGAAAAAGGTTTTGTGGCAGATTACCCGCTAACGATAAAACATAAAAACGGGAATTTGACAGATGTGCTATATAATGCCTCTATTTATAAGGATGATAAAGACAATGTTCTTGGAGTTTTTGCAGCAGCCCGGGATGTAACAGAGCAAAAATGGGCAAAAGATTTACGAATTGCCAATGAAGAACTAGCCTTTCAAAATGATGAGAAAGGAAAACGGGCAGCAGAATTAGGCATTGCCAACAAAGAACTTGTCTTTCAAAATGAAGAGAAAGAAAAAAGGGCAGCGGAGCTTATCATTGCTAACAAAGAACTGGCTTTCCAAAATGAAGAAAAAGAAAAAAGAGCAGCAGAGTTAGTCATTGCCAACAAAGAACTGCTGGCATTCACTTATGTATCAAGTCATGATTTGCAGGAGCCACTGCGCAAAATACAGACCTTTGTAACCATCATCCTCGAAAAGGAAGAGAAGAATTTATCTGACAACGGTAAATATAATTTCCAGCGGATGCAATTGGCAGCCGGAAGAATGCAACAACTTATTGACGATTTACTGGCCTTTTCCCGCATCAACACCACGGAACTTAAATTTGAAAAAACCGATCTCAATATAATTATCGAAGAAGTAAAATCAGAACTAAAAGATACCATCCTGGAAAAAAATGCAACCATTGAAGCTACCGAAATTTGCCCTGTCAATATTGTTCCCTTCCAGTTTCGCCAACTTATGTACAACCTTATAAGTAATGCACTTAAATTTTCAGATACTTCCAGGCCATCACATATAATCATCAAGAGCAGGATAGTAAAAGGAAATATTGTAAGCAACGAAAAGCTTTCACCCGAAAAAAATTATTGCCATATCACCGTCAGCGACAATGGCATTGGCTTTGAGCCCCATTTTAACGAACGCATTTTTGGAGTGTTTCAGAAACTGCACAGCAAAGAAGTATATGATGGTACCGGCATCGGGCTTGCAATCGTAAAAAAAATAGTAGAAAATCACAACGGTATCATTACAGCAACCGGGGCATTAAATAAAGGGGCTACATTTGATATTTATATCCCTGCTAACTAGGCAAAAGAAACGTTTTCCGAAGTATTGTAGCCGGGTAAAAAATACGTTCACTTCATCACAATCCTTTTTATCTTTGCCCCGTGCTTCCCGACTATCCCCATAAACTATTTACAGATCATCGCAGTCACTTCAACCTGCTGATGGAAGCACTGGCAATGGATAGCAACTGATTTAGAGCTGTATATTTTCTCTATTTCTCTAATTTCAAAATTTCAAAATCATGAAGACAGAAACTCTGAATAAAACAGCACCCGATACACAAACTGACTTTCTTCCATTACAAGGCACCGACTATGTAGAATTTTATGTTGGCAATGCCAAGCAAGCGGCTCATTTTTATAAAACCGCATTTGGTTTTCAGTCGCTGGCTTATGCAGGCCCGGAAACAGGAATGAAAGATAAAGTGAGTTATGTCATCCGGCAGAACAAACTCACATTTGTGTTAACCACACCACTAAGAACCGAGAATCCTATTGCAGACCATATCTACAAACATGGCGATGGAGTAAAAGTGATAGCCTTAAAAGTGGATGATGCAAGAAGTGCATTTGAAGAAACTACTTCAAGGGGTGGAAAGGCCTACCTGGAACCAACAGTTTTAAAAGATGATAACGGGGAAGTGGTATTAAGCGGCATCCACACTTATGGAGATACAGTGCATGTATTTGTTGAAAGAAAGAATTACAATGGTTTATTCATGCCCGGTTTCAGGGAATGGAAAAGCAACTACAACCCATCATCAACAGGTTTGCTTTATGTAGATCATTGTGTGGGCAATGTTGGCTGGAACCAGATGAACCCCAGAGTGAAATTTTATGAAGAAGTAATGGGCTTCCGCAATATTTTAAGTTTTGATGATAAAGATATTTCTACTGAATATTCAGCATTGATGAGTAAGGTGATGAGTAATGGGAATGGGTTTGTAAAATTTCCCATCAACGAACCTGCCGATGGAAAAAAGAAAAGCCAGGTAGAAGAGTATCTTGATTTTTACAACGGGGAAGGAGTTCAGCATGTGGCTATTGCTACGGCAGATATTGTAGCAACCGTTACTGAATTACAAAAAAGGGGAATAGAGTTTTTAAATATTCCCGATAGCTATTATGAGTCTGTTTTAGACAGGGTTGGAAAAATTGATGAAGATCTTGCGCCCTTGCAAAAATTAGGCGTATTGATAGACAGAGATGACGAAGGTTACTTATTGCAGATATTCAGTAAGCCATTAGAAGACAGGCCAACATTGTTTTTTGAAATCATACAACGGAAAGGTGCCAAAAGTTTTGGTAAGGGAAATTTCAAAGCCTTGTTCGAAGCATTGGAAAGAGAACAAGATGCGAGGGGTAATTTGTGATCTTTGCATAGAAATAGGAGAGCAAAAATTTTCTTTTATGATAAAATTTATGACTTTTTAACATATCCACATAACTGACTTCTGACTGCAGGCTTTTCTTTATCTTTACAAAAGGTTTAGCAAATAAGCTAAAATATAATCCTTTACCCACCCGTTGACCTTAATATATACTATGGCGAAAAACCTGTTTACGATCTTTTTATTGGTCAGTTTTAATTTAACTGTGACTGCTCAGCCTCCAAAGTTGAACGCAGGTACTTCTTTCTCTTTTATTAATTATCAGAAAACATTTCCCCGCCCAAATGAATCGTTTGTAAAAAAAACAGATACACTTCAAAAGCAATTTGAAGCAAAGAAATTGCAATGGCCCGCCAATTATATTTATATCCGGTCTTTTAAGTACGATAGCCAATTGGAAGTGTGGGTAAAGAATGACATCAAGGATCAGTTCCAGCTATTTAAAACGTATAAAGTTTGCGCATTAGCAGGTACACTTGGTCCTAAAAGAATGGAAGGCGATTACCAGGTACCGGAAGGTTTTTATTATATCAATGAATTTAATCCAAAGAGCAATTATTATTTATCGCTGGGGATTAATTATCCAAATGAATCTGATAGGATATTAAGTGACTCTTTACGACCCGGAAGCGCCATTTTTATTCATGGCAGTTGTGTAACCGTGGGTTGTATACCAATTCGTGACGAACAGATTGATGAGTTATATATATTAGCTGCGTACGCTAAAAACCAGGGGCAGGATTTTATTCCGGTACATATTTTCCCGGTCAGGTTTAATGTGGAAAGAAGTGTGAAATTTCTTGAAGGTCTTACTAAAGATGATCAAACATTGAAGAAATTTGCCGGGAAACTGGAAGATGCTTTTGACTATTTTGAAAAATACAAACAATTACCGGTTGTCATGATTGGGGAGAAAGGCCAATACCTGATAAATGATGTGCCACCCCGCAAACTCAAGATTTTGGAGGAAGAAAAAAAACCTGTCAAAAGAATACCAGTACAACATAAAACCAGAAATGTGGGTGTGATTGCTGATGCGGTACATCAATGGCCTCAATACCCCGGTGGTGGAAATACCTTTTTAAAATACCTTGAAACTCTGGGAAATGAGTTGGCGACCTATTTGCCGAAAGGGGTAAAGAAAGCTTATGTGCAAATGGAGTTTATCGTAGATAAAGATGGTGTGCCGGTCAATTTTAAAGTACTGAAAAGTGTAAAAGATGGCGAAGATTTAGAGAATGAATTAATAATCCGGATGGAAAATATGGGTACCTGGAAGCCAGCAATACTTCATGATAAACCAGTGCCAAAGAAAATGATTCAGACTGTATTGGTGGAAGCCAAACAACCATAATTTATTTTTATAGAGATGTATTTTTCTTTTAGTTAAAGGATAAGCAGTATTATTTTGTAGATTATCCTAAGTATATTTTGTTCTTCTTAACAAACCGGGAAGTAGTTTCCATTCTTTTTCTCTGAAAGATTACGATTTACTTTCATTTACCCTTTTTCAGTTATTATCTTGTATTGGCAAATGAATTATCATTTCAAATTTATTGGCCTTTATTTTTAACAATTAAAAATTCAACTATGAAAACACTTCGTTTACCCTTATTCATCATTCTGACTTCGTTATTCATTTCTGCAGGTTGCCAGCGAAATGGCCATCAGGATATTTTGATCTCCGGGAAAGCTACTATTCAAAATAATTTAACCAGTCCGGTTGCTAACACCTCACTGTCAGGCCGGGAGCCCGGTACATGTAATCCTAACGCTTATATTATTATCCTGGTAAGCGAGACATTTGTTAATGGCAATTGGGAATGGATATGGAGTGTTCAGAATTCAAATCCCGGTAACGGTAACAACGGAACAATACAGGACCTGAGCCATTGGGGTATGCAATTTAGAAGTTGCTTTATTTGGTCTTCCGTCGTCAGTGCTGCTTATAGCGGTAATGCAATAACCTGGACTTCTTTTACCCCTGAATATCGAACTGATCCCAGCCAAAATTGTTTAACGACACCTGTGCTTAAGTTTGATTTTGGAACAACCGGCTCGGCAAAATCTTATTATAAACTTGTAGTAAGCCAGGATTATCCTGCAGGTTCGGTGCCGGGATATTATAAATCTGGTGCTAACACTGGCTGCTGTATTTTTAATTTCACTGGTATCGGTTGCCCTGGCGGACAAGAAGAATAATAGAATTGTTGTTGCCCAAATTTTTGATTCTCCATCCTGTTATACTTTAAGTAGAACCTGGATCGTTTCCGGTGTTTGCTGACGTAGCAGGATGGTTTTTTCTTTTGTCAGTTCTTCAAATTTTTCTTTTGTAAAATGCCTGATAGTTAATAATGATAATCCCTTTATTACCTGTACATCAAGAAAAGAAGAGGCTTCCAGCGCCAGCTTTTCAATTTTTTCAGGACGATCGTCTAGCACACATACAAAACTGATGGCACCGTTTTGTGTAAGATTTGGTTTTATATGAAGTTTTTCAAAAAGATGATACAGGTGACCCACATGTTGCTCTCCGATAAATGAAAAGTCCCTCGAACTCATTTCCAACTTCACCTGTTTTTCTTTTAAAACAATAATGGGAGGCAAATGATGAACTGGTTTGTCATGAATAACCGTTCCGGGCAATGATGGGTCAAGAAAACATTTTACATATAGTGGTATCCCTTTGTTCTGTAATGGCTTTATTGTTTTTGGATGAATGACCTGTGCACCGTAATAAGCCATTTCAATTACTTCATTATAGTTTAACTCGGCTATAGAAACTGCATCTGGAAATTGTTTGGGGTCGGCACTCATCACACTTTCCACATCCTTCCAGATGGTCAGGCTGTCTGCATCCAGCATATTAGCAAAAACGGCGGCGGAATAATCACTTCCTTCTCTGCCCAATGTAGTGCTTTCATTTTCATCTGTAGCACCAATAAACCCTTGAGTGAGTAGAATATTATTTTCGTTTAACAATGGAACTATTGAACTGCTGATTTTTACATTAGTGTATTCCCAATCAATTGTGGCATCTCTGAAATCATCATCTGTCCGGAAAATATCCCTGACATCTAACCATTTGTTGTTAATACCAATTTCGTTCAGATAAGCACTTATAATAGCAGTAGAAAATAATTCACCGGCACAAACCACCTGGTCGTAATAATAGTCATAATCTCTTACCGGCTTATCATGGAGCAGCCATTCTACTTCCGTAAAAAAATCTTTCAGTTGACTTTCACAAGCTAAGTAGTGGGTAACAAGTACGTACTTTGCTGTAGTAAGATGTTGTTGTTTTACCTGCTCAAATAATTGAAGGGCTTCTTCTTTTTTGGAGCTAAAAAAAGCATCCACTACTTTTTCTAACGCATTGGTTGTTTTACCTATCGCAGAAACAATCACTACAATTTTTTCACCTTCCCAATACTTCATTATATGACCAGCATTCTGGATTCTTTCCACACTATTGACCGAGGCACCGCCGAATTTGAAGACCTTCATTTATTTGCTGACTTATTGAAGTGGTTATAATTTGAAAACTGGTTGCAAATGTCGGCATATCCGGTCAATTTATTAATCAGAGCTTAAGCAACTTAGCCGCAATCCCTTACTTTTGTTACTATCTAAACCGTCAATATGATTGTTAACCGTCAAGTTCAGACTCTCGATGAATTCACCATTCAACAGCTCCGGGATTTCCCAAATGCTACCGGCGAATTGTCAAACCTATTGCGGAATATCGGCCTGGCTGCTAAAAGAGTCAATACGGAAGTAAATAAAGCCGGATTGGTGGATATATTAGGAGATGCAGGTACAGTAAATGTACAGGGCGAGGAGGTAAAGAAATTAGATATATATGCCAATGACCAGTTTACCCGGGTACTTCAGCATGGTATCAGTTGCGCAGGAATAGCCAGCGAGGAATTAGATGATTTTGTAGCTTTTGATGATGCAAAAAGTGTTAATTCAAAATATATCTGTCTGTATGACCCATTGGATGGTAGTGCAAATATTGATGTGAATGTATCTATCGGGACAATCTTTGCTGTTTATCGCAGAATTACACCGATAGGTACGGTAGTAACAATAGACGATTATCTGCAACCGGGTAATCAACAGGTTGCTGCAGGTTATATCGTTTACGGTTCTTCAACAATGCTGGTGTATGCTACAAGACGAGGGGTTAATGGATTTACATTAGATCCTTCTATTGGTGAATGGACATTGAGTCATCCGGATATAAAATGCCCGGAAAATGGTAAAATATATTCTGTTAATCATGGTAACTTCTTTAAATATTCTGAAGGGGTAAAAAATTATATAACTACCTGCCAGAAGAAAGATAAAACGAACGGAGGTCCTTATACACAACGTTATATTGGCAGTATGGTATCTGATGTTCACCGGAACCTTATTAAAGGCGGGATATTTATGTATCCGGGTACAACTGATCGGCCAGAGGGGAAACTCAGGTTATTATATGAATGCAATCCCTTTGCTTTTATTCTGGCAGTAGCAGGTGGTAAGGCTACAGATGGTACTCAAAGAATTCTTGATATTCAACCTAAGGAACTTCATCAACGAACACCCATGTTTATCGGAAGCAAACTAATGATGGAAGAATTAGAAACGTATCTTTAATAAATAAATTAATTCGTTGGTGAGTATAATCATCTCTGTAAAAAATCTTGTAAAAAATTATGGCAGCTTCAAGGCTGTTAAAGGAATTTCATTTGATGTACATGAAGGAGAAATTTTTGGATTACTTGGACCAAACGGGGCCGGCAAATCTACTACATTGGAGATTATTGAAACGCTTCGACCAAAAACAAGTGGCGATGTGATGGTGGATGGATTATGTCTTGATAAGCAACCAAACGAGATCAAAAAAATAATCGGTGTGCAGTTGCAAACCAGCGGCTACTATCCGGGATTAAATCTTTTGCAGCTCATTGAATTATTCTGCGGCTTATACAATCGGGATGTTGATCCTATGGAACTGCTGGAAATGGTGAACCTGAAAGATAAAGCCAAAGCAAAGGTAAAAGAACTGAGTGGCGGACAGAAGCAGCGGTTTTCAGTGGCTACTACTTTAATTAACGAACCAAGAATTATTTTTCTGGATGAACCTACCACCGGTCTCGACCCGCAAGCAAGAAGAAGCCTGTGGGAACTGGTAAAAAATATCAGGGAAAGAGGTACTACTGTTATCATGACCACTCATTATATGGATGAAGCAGAGTATTTGTGTGACCGGGTGGCTATTATTGATTCGGGAAATATTGTTGCCTTAGATTCGCCGGATAAGTTAATTGATAATTTAATTGCAACAGGATTTGAACGTCCAAAAGAAATGAAGCTGGCTAACCTGGAAGATGTATTTATTAAACTGACAGGGCATTCATTGCGGGAGGGGTAATACCCCCTGAACGATGTTCGCAACCTTCGCTTAGGCTTGGTTGCCCTAAAGGGGAGACTTAGGTCAACGAGTTGTTTTTATTTTCAGTAGTTCCTGATAGCATGACTTTTTAGAGTACTTAATTATAGAAAACTATTATCAGTAAAGATTTTCAAACATTCGGAGTCTAAAGCTCCGCCGACTGGCGGATTGGGGTATTATGTTACAAAACAAACTAAAAGAATATATGCAAGGAAAAATTGAAGCACAGAAAACTGCAGGTACAGTTTTTATGACAGAAAATATCAGTAAAGAAGGTGTAAAGGAATTACCCGGTGGCATTCAGTACGAAGTAATAAAAGAAGGCACCGGTGCACAGCCCGAACTCAGAGATAAAGTGAAAGCCCATTACAAAGGAACTTTATTGGATGGAAAAGAGTTTGATAATTCTTTTAAAAGGGGACAGCCATTTTCGGCACCGTTAACAGCACTTATAAAAGGCTGGCAGGTAGCATTGCCTCAGATGAAAGAAGGAAGCCATTGGCGGTTATGGATTCCATCTGATCTGGCTTATGGCGACAGGGGAGCTGGTAGTGATATACCCGGTGGCGCCACGTTAATATTTGAAGTCGAGCTTTTAGAAATTATAAAATAAAAATGTTTTATGCCATCTGTTGCTATTGACCCCCGTTACCCGATTGGTGAATATGAGCCCAAACCATTTTCGATTCAACAGAAAGTGGAATGGCTCGCAGATATTAAATTTCTACCACTTCAGATTGAAAATGCCATTCTCAATCTGGATGAAGCACAACTGCAAACTCCTTACAGAGATGGTGGCTGGACGGTTCACCAGTTGGTTCATCATGTGGCCGACAGTCACATGAACGCTTATATCCGGTTCAAAGTAGGACTGACAGAAGACAACCCTACCATAAAGCCGTATGATGAAAATGAATGGGCCAAGCTTCATGATGTACAAAAATTACCTGTAAATATTTCTATTACATTATTACATGCTCTACATACACGTTGGCATGAGGTATTGAAGTATATAAAGGATGATGAATGGAATAACAAAACTGTTTTTCATCCGGCAAATAAAAAAACAATGCGGCTCTGGTATCTGTTGGGTATGTATGCCTGGCATGGCAAGCATCATGTGGCACATATCACTTCATTGCGGGAAAGAATGAAATGGTAAGTTTGACCCATGAAAGACATGAAATGGAAAACATTATCTTCTGAATATCTCTTCAATGACAGATGGTTCAAAGTACGCAAAGAAGTTTGTGAAACTCCCGAAGGGAAAATCGTTGATCCCTACTATGTATATGAATTTTCAACCTGGGTAGGTGCAGTTCCTGTAACGGAAGAAGGAAAGATTGTAATGGTTCGGCAATATCGCCATGCTTTGGGAGAAACCTGTATTGAAATTCCCGGTGGCTGTGTGGACGATACCGATAAAAATGCAGAAGAAGCTATTGCAAGAGAACTTTTGGAAGAAACCGGCTATTCTTTTTCTTCTTATGAATACCTTGGAAAAATTTCTCCAAACCCTTCCACGAATACCAACCTGTTGCACATGTTCCTTGCAAAAGGTGGAAAGAAAGTAGCTGAACAAAAACTGGATGAAAATGAAGAGATAGAAATAGTACTGCTGACGATAGATGAATTAAAACAATTGCTCCGTGAAAATAAAATTGTACAGTCAATGCATATTAGTTGCATTATGTATGCGTTGGAGAAATTAGGGGAACTTTCTTATTGAATGCCGGCTATATAATACCAGAAGTAATCGAAAGCACTATTATTTTCTTTGCCCCATATTTCTTTAACGGCAGCCAACGAAACTTCGCCAACAAGAAATGCACTGCCGCAAACAATAATCAGGTCTTTCTTATGTGCTTTTTGTGCAGCACTCACTAACGCAAAATCAATATTGCTAAATGAGTTTCCTTCCAGACCAATCCGCTTTGCTTTCGACTCTAATTCTTCCTCTTGCAGTGCACGGGGTATTTGTGCTTTGGTAAAATAATAACGGGCATTTTTTGGTAAAAATTGAAGAATATTATCTACATCCTTATCTTTCACCATTCCTAAAATGATATGCAGTTCATGGTGTTCTGTCATTTCAATCTGCTGTACTAATTGCTTGATGCCTTCCACATTATGAGCTACATCAACAACTAATTGCGGGGAGTTATGTATTTTTTCCCAACGCCCATGAAGGCCTGTTATTTTTTTTGTTTGTTTTAATCCATTGCGGATGATAGTATCATCCAGCTTCCAGCCAAGTTGTTGCAGTTGCGAGCAGGCTTCTAAAACTGTCAGCAGGTTTTTTGTTTGATACAGACCCGGCAGATCAAGATGATATTTTTTATGATCTGTTTGATGTTGTTCTGATACTTCAACTACCAGTTCATGATGTTCCCAATTCCATCCAACAACCTGCCTGTTTTGTGATGAAACAGACAGTGGTGCATTTTTTTCTTTCGCAGTATTTAAAAACAGGGATTCTGTTTCCGGTAACACTTCACCAATGATAACCGGGATATTTTCTTTTATAATACCTGCTTTTTCAAAAGCAATTTTTTCAAGGGTATCGCCGAGCAGGTTCATGTGATCCCAGCCGATATTGGTGATGATGGATAATTCAGGAGTTATAATATTCGTACTGTCTAATCTGCCACCCAACCCCGTTTCAATTACAGCTATATCCACTTTTTCTTGCGCAAAATACTCAAAAGCCATTGCTACAGTGATCTCAAAAAAGCTGGGTTCTATTTCTTCAATCAATGGTTTGATCTTTTCAGTAAAATCAATGACAAACTCTTCAGTTACCATTTCTCCGTTTACTTTTATTCTTTCCCGGAAATCTTTTAAATGCGGTGAAGTGTACAGACCTGTTTTATACCCGGCTGTTTGTAAAATAGCTGCCAGCAGATGACTGGTAGAGCCTTTGCCGTTTGTACCTGCTATATGGATGCTTTTAAATTTATGCTGCGGATTTCCTAACTCATCACAAAGCCGGATGGTGTTGGTAAGGTCTGCTTTGTAAGCTGCCGCACCGATGCGGCTGAACATAGGCAGTCGGGTAAATAAATACGCTAAAGTTTGCTGATAATTCATTCCAGGCAAAAATAAGAAAGGGCTGTCATGGATTTCAACCAAAACAGCCCGTTTAAAACTTATTTGAAATTTTTAGTTTACTCTGAAGTTAAATTGTACCGTCAACATTGACTCATGATCAGCTTTATCAAACTTGATATTTTGCAGATATTGTATAATGGCTGATTTGTAAGCACTGTTGCTGTTAGATGAACCTTTAGCAATACTGCTAAACTTTCCGATTCCTTCTGGCGATACAATGATATTGGCATAGACAACAGCTTTTTCAAGGTCGCCATCAAAAGAGTAATGCCGTATTATTTTTCTATCGCCTCTGGTTACTTTAGGGCCGCTTCCAGTACCACTGCCTGTTCCGTTGCCACCGCCAACACCATTTCCAGAACCTCCGCCTGTGCCGTTGCCATTACCAACACCAGAACCATTTCCCTTTCCACCAGCTCTATCATAATCTTCCGCTGCTCCACCACCTTTCCCGGTTCCGGTTGTTGTTTTTCCCAACACTGCTTTTGGCACTTTAGGTGCCGGAGTTTCTACAACAGGCTTAGGTTCAGTTTTAACAACTGAACGATTTTCATTTATTTTAGTAGCTGTAGGTTTTGCTACATCTGGTTTTAAAATTTTTGGAGCCGATTTATCAGGATCATCATCAATATCTTTTGAATCTTCGTTGGTTCCTGGTTGTGGTGGTGAATATTTTGCAATTCCAGCCTGACCAGCCGCTTGAACAGGGTTGCCACCGCCGCCGCCGCCGTTTACAGGAGTTTCAGGTTCTGGGGGTAAATTGATCTCTACCTCAATACCGGGTTCCTGAACTATCTGTTCAAATTTTGGTAAAGGCCACTTAAGCAGAATCATTAGCAATATCATAAATCCGGTAAAGCCCCCTGTAATCATCCAGGCCTGTGAACGTTGCTTTTCTCCAAGAGATTCAGACATAATGTAAGTGTTATTCATACAAATTTACAGTTTGGTGTTTTAAGGTGCAATCCATTGTTGTTCACACCTGTTATTAACGTTGCAAATGCCGTGCAACTTGTACAAAACACCATTTATGAAATGTTAAGATTAGGCCTAAACCTCTCTCTTTATGTATAAAGTGCCGAAGAAGCTTAATTCTTTTTCCAATAGGGCCAGAAATTGATCCCCGACCCATTCTTTTCTGAGTATCATATTATTAAAAATCTTTCTTCAAGTTCCACAAAACTGTTCTAAATTTATAGAAATGCACTGCTATGAGAAAGATAAGAACCTTCTCCGCTGTGCTCTCTTTATTCCTGTTGGTACCCGCATCAATAACCTGGGCGCAAACCATTTCATCACAGAAAGGATTAACCACGGCTGTTTTCCCTACACAGTATGGCAATGTAAAAGTTTTACTGCCAGATGATGTCCGGCCGGGAGATGTTATTTCGGGAACAGTCGTTGCAGAACCCAAAGGAAATAATGCCAGGCAGATTGAAAGAAACCTTGTTGAACTGGTAAAATACACCGTAAGCATTGACGGAAACAAATATGCCGTTGGTCCAGAACCTGAAACGTTCAAATGGCTGGTTCATAAGGACAGGCAACTAACTGCTCCATTTGAATTATTACATATTACAGGTATAAAGGCACATGAATTAACAATGCAATTAAGACAGGCGGGAAATATAACGCCGTCTCACTCCGGTTGCGTCATTCCATCTCATTCATTGACTGATGCACCCTGCAGGATCACTGGCAACTTTGATGGTGACATGGCTAATACAAAGTGCTTGCTCAATAATCAACCAACACAGATACTTGCCGAATCTCCCCGGCAATGCATTGTGCAGTATCCGCAAAATGCAAATGGACAGAAGACAATGCAGGTAAATGAAAATGGGCAGGAAAAATGCACCAGACAAATTTCAGGAGTGAATATGCAGGTGACTACCGGCGATCTTAATTTAAGAAAAGGACAGAATACTTATATTGATGTAAAACTAACCGGCCTGCAAAACTTGCCGGACAAAGCTATTCTTACAATCACTAACGTTACTCCCAATGTAGTTACCATGACGAATGGAAACCTGCAGGTAATCCCCGTGTGGCCACCTGCAGATAGTGCCGGTGGAACTTTTTCGGTGCATTGCCCTGCCGTTAGTATTACAACCGGAAATTTTGTTGTAAATATTAATCTTGATCTTCCCGAGCCGGGGGCTACGCCTACACAGGCTAAAGATCTGCCACCTGGTTATACCAGCAGGTCATGTAATTGCGGAGTGACGGCTACAGTTTCGAAAACAGGCAACAGCTTTACAGCCGTAGCAAATCCGGCATGTACTGGTGTTTACGGAATTGGTATTAATACATTCTGTGCATGTACGATACTGTCCACTACATACAAATGGAGTATTAAATCGGGTCAGGAGAATGTAGAACTCACCGGAAAAACTGATGGAGCCAGTGTGAATGTAAGACCGAAAAGTAACGGAGGTTATACTGTTTGTGTAACAGTGACAACAACCTGCATCGACGGCACTGTTTGTACAGTTACCACTTGCGCCGACCAGTCAGGGAAAACAGAAGTACCCAGAACCCCAACAACACCAAAAATTCCTGATATCCCTGAAATTCCTGTAACAGATAGCATCCCAACAACAGATACCTTCACTACCGTTGGTATGGTTTGCTTGCCAGATGTAAAAGAATCAGGCGACCCCAAAATGATAGGCGGATTAAAGAACAAGCAAATAGGAACAGGCAGCAGCACTATTTTTCGTGACGAATTCATTGCACTGGAAGCGATGGGCTCTGATAATGACCTGGTAAAGTTTCTCTGCATCCCACCACCGCCTTGTCCTGATACAAAAAGTGAAAAAATAATTTTAGTGGCAGGCAAAGTGAGGTTTGAATGGGAGATTACCAGTGGTGAAGGCAGGTTTGTGAAATTAGGCTGTGGTTCAGAAGATGAGAAAAAAGACAAAGGAGAGCATATTGTTTTTCAACCCCCGTATGTGGCTTTGCCGGTAAAGAATGCAGACACTACTTTAACAACAACCATTACTTTATTAATAATAGATGATGGTTCACCGGTAACCGATGAAACAGTTCCAATATTTATTACCATAAAAACAACAAGGAAGAAATCTGTTCCGGATAAATATACTGTAGATATAACAGGTGGAGCGGCAGACAAGGCTGCAACTCCGGTGCTTCCTGTTGTTGAAGGTACCTGCAAGCTAGTGGGGCCAACATGGAAACCGGGTGACAATCTTGTTGTACCAGTAATAACATTACCGGGAGTAGCGGATGCTGATAAAATGGTGCTTGGGCAATGGATTGTTTTAAAAACACAGGATCAGGCTGATTCTGATCCTATTGGCTTCAACTGCGTTTCGGCTAATTGTACCAGTTCAGGAAGTGGCAAATCATATCCTGATAACATTATTTGGGAATGGTCTATAGTTTCCGGGGGAGGGCAGTTTATTCTTGACAAAATTGGCCAGTATGTTATTTACCAGGCACCAATGGAAATGCCCAAAGGGAAAAATATAATTGAAGTAAAAATAAAATTGAAAGTGATGAATCCCGGTGGCGAACGGAAAGACCCTGATAAAAATTCCGAAATCTTTACATTAAAAATTTACCAACCCGGAGTAAAACTCAGCCATCCGGAACTAACCTGGCTACCTGAAGAAGATAACAGCCTTGAATTGAAATCGGAATTAATGTATAAAGATGGAGACTGGAAGCCTGCATTAGCCCATATGTGCCGTATCCATTATTTTGAATTAATGAATGTGTCAGCGGAGAAAGGGGTTTGTTTGAATACACCTATACCCAAGGAAGCAGATCAATGCAGGGATTTACAATTGAAAAATGAGAATGGACATGAGGCATGGGATGATGCAAAAGCCAGCAGCACCAAATGCGACACAAAGGAACTTTATCAGCAAGCAAGAACACAACGACCGGAAAAAGAATACAGTATCACTGTTCATTCAAGAGATTTTGGTGCTTATGGTTTTCTCCGAAGCTTTGCCAACGTAAATAAAAAGACAAGCCTTGAAGGCAAACCTGTTTATATTTCAATACCTGTTAAGAAAACAGATGTCACACATCCGCAGGGCCGGCTGAAGAAAACGGAATATGCAGATAACAGGGTCACTATTCCTCATGATATTGATGAAAACAGGATTGCAGATGGAGGATGGTCAGCAACCGGCGGCGTTATGGTTCCCGACCCGGCCAATAACAATGAAGATGAAGATGATAAGCCGGCCGGTGATGGATTTAAAGGCGATGGTCTTTCAACGTATGAAGAGTACAGGGGATTTAAAGTAATGGATGGTGAAGGCATTGCTCATGTTCGTACCAATCATCTGAAGAAAGATATTTTTATAAGGAACGAAAGCGGTCTTGACCTCGCCACTTACAAAAAAGTAAGCGGTCTGGAAGTGCAGTTGATAAATGAAAAGCAATATGTAGATGACAAAACGAGAATAGTGAATCAAAATTTTAATCCGGTCACACATATTGTGAACCAGATGGGGTTGCGCCTTGTTGACAGGCACCGAAATGGAAATTTGTTGGGCATTGCCTATTCAACAACCGGCCAGCCAACCATTCCTAACCAGGAGATTGAGATAAGAATCTATGGGTTGAAGATTGCCGAATCATGTGATGCAAAAAAGATAAAAGAGAAGCTTGCTGAAAAAATTGCAGCAGTGGTTGCCCATGAATTGTTACACGGCAATAATGTCTGTCATCATGGCGAGCAGGATGCGTCTGTCGAAAATTCATTTAACCTTATTCATGGTTTGCGGAGCGGCAATGTGAGTTGTGTGATGAGATATGACAATGTTGGCACTCCCATAAAAGATTACGACCCCGAAGCGATCGGATCAGACCTCTGCAGCAGTCCGGCAGGTACCGGATATAATGCTAATGGGAAATTTTTCCAGGATGCGGGATCCAAACGGGGCAATTGCAAAGGACAAATCAGGGTTTCAGGAAAAGGAAGTCCACCTAAAAGTTGTGGTAACAGGTAAAACAAAAAATTTAGCAATGAAAAAAATATTATTATACCAGCTTTTATTTAATCTCCTGCTGTTAACGGGTCTTTGTATGCAGGCACAAAATGTTAACAGCATTCTGAAAATTAATGAAGGGGATGAAGCGTCAGTATTCCAGGATGAATGTGTTTTACTGGATGTTTCTGTTTTTAATAAAAAGGCTCAATCAGATAAATTATGGAATATGGCGGGGGAGGAAAGGATGGTTGAACTTATCGATCTGCTGAAGCAGGGAAAAATAAAGCAGGATGATTATGACCGGGAAAAAATCAATATTGAAAAAAACAGGAGAACGACTGCTACTACAGAACTTGGATCAGCAACTTCATCCTGGACTTCAGCCATAAGCTGGAAAGTGATGAACACAGCGAATAGAAATTATATACAACTGCCTGTTATATTGATGAAGAAGCCTTCAACTGATGGTAAGGCTGTACTTGATGAGGCCGGCTATTTTATTGCCTGTTATGGAATTGTACCCGGTGATTTAAAATCTGTGCCTCCGGGTACATATGCCATTGAATGTTTCATCAATAATATTCCTTCCAATGCTGTTCTTTTGAAAATACAGAACGGAATGATGAACAGCGCAGTGGCGGCAAGTGTGCCCGTATTATTTCGCTTTGGCCAATATTACTGGCACAATGAGAATGGAGAAAAAGTTATTCAATATGCTGAAATAATTTTGGCGAAGAATCCTGCTTCTCTGGATGCTTTGTCATTGAAAGGTGACGGACAGGTTCAGCAGAAGTTATATCAACCTGCATTGGAAACCTATAAAAAAGCTACAGCTGAATATTATAAGAAAAACGGTATTAATAGTGAACCACCGGAATATTTACTTTCTATGATTGAATATGTAAAAAAGGAATTGGGACAATGATAGCCAGGTCATAATTTATTTTGATCTTATCAGACGTATCATGCTTGGCAATCCAAGCAGTGCACCAATTCCCAGCAACATCATTGTATTTTCCTGGCCGAAAAATCCTTTTGAATAAAATACCCTGTCAATTACAATCAGGCTGATAGTGGAAATGGAAAATCCAATAGAGTTGTAGATCGTCAATGCGGTTCCTCTTAAATGTTCAGGTGCATATTGTGCCACCAAAGTTGAGAATTGCGGTGAATCAGGAATGACAGCCAAACCCCAAATAAACAGTATGGCCAAAAAAAAGAATAAGGGCAAATGATAAATAAATGGTGAAATAAAGCAACATATCCCTGAAATAAACAAAGCAGTCGTTGCTACTTTTGCGCTGCCAATTCTCACCGATAGAAAACCACCGGTTATGCAACTGAAGCATCCGCAGGCTATGATCAGAAAACTGAGCAATGGGATGTTTAATGCGATATGATTTTTCTCTGCATATAATGCAAGTATCACCGGAACAAATCCCCAGTATGTATAGAGTTCCCACATATGACCGAAATATCCAAAGGCTGATTGCCGCCATTTCTTCGAACTGAAAATTTCTTTAAATGCATTCCATTGAAACCCTCCTGATTTTTTTCTATAGGGTCCATCGCCAACAAATAATAACATCAGTATTCCACCGATTGTTGCAAACGCAGAAGTGAAATATAAAACCGATTTCCAGTTTAATTCAAAATCACGGTTCTTTAATAAATGAGGAAAAGCAGTTCCCAATACCAATGCACCTAATAGAAATCCCAATGCTTTGCCCAGCCCTTTTTCATACCAGTCGGCGGCTATCTTCATTCCAACAGGATAAATGCCGGCTATAAATACTCCGGTTAGAAATCGCAGGGCAAATAATGATGCCGCATCAGTTGCCAGCCATGCCACCGAAGCGTTGGTTAATGCTCCCAGTAATGAACTGATAAAAAATAATTTTACCGGAGAAAAACGATCTGCCAGCGAAAAAAATGCAAAGACCAAAGTGCCTGCAACGAATCCAAGCATTACAGCAGAAGTAACCTGGCTAACTGCATATTGACTTAATTGCAAAGATTCTTTTAACTCTGGTAGAATTGCATTGCCTACAAACCATAAGGATGTGCCGGCAAATTGTGACAGCACAATTACAGGGAGTATATGATTGGCTTTTTTCTGCAACCAGAAATTTTGTAGTTGTAAATATAATATTCCTAGTATGAACGAAGATTAGCTACCAAAATACCTGTAAACACCAGTAACATACTAACGATATGTATCCAGTTAAACTGTTCGTTAAGAATCAGGACAGCTTCGATACTGCTGAAAATAGGAATAAGGTTGCCAAATAAAGCCGTTCTGCCAGTCCCAAGTTTGTGAATAGCAATGTTCCAGATAAAAAAGCAGATGACCGATGCACCAAGCCCCAAAAAAAGAATGGAAAAAACCAGGTTGCTGTTCCATTGCACAGCAGGTGATTGATTAAGTTCCCAAACAAAGAAAGGGAGTACCATCAATGTACCGAAAGTGAATATAACAAAAAGAAAGTTGATTGAGGAAAGTGCTACTGGTTTCTTTTTCACCATTGTATTATATACAGCAAAGAAAAAAGCCGCCAGCAGCATCCATAAGTCTCCGGTGCTAAAATGCAGTGACAGAAGATTTTTAAAATTTCCTTTTGCCAGAAGAAAAAGCACACCAATGATGCAAAGTGTCATTCCGGCCAGTTTCAGTGGGCCTATTTTTTCTTTCAGAAAAATGCGGGCAAAGATGACAGACATGATAGGGGAAGAAGTAGTACCAATTAAGGCAAGGTTAATAGCTGAAGTATAATGTGCACCTATGTAGACGAATGTATTAAACAACGCAATTCCGGTAAGTGATATCCAAAAGAGATAGTGCCATGATTGCATTACGACTTTCCACTCTGACCTGAATTTTTTATAGGCAAATGGGAAAATAATAATCGATGCCGTGAGCCAGCGATAGAAGTTCAGGCTGATAGGAGGGATTTCCTTGTTGACAGCTCTGGCTACAATAAAATTACCAGACCAGATAAAGGTTGCCAGTACAGCAAGTCCGACACCGGTGTAAATATTTTTTTGGGCGGACTGGGTCATTTAAAATTTAATGATGGGCAAAATCCATTTCAAATTTTCCTTTTATCCTCTCTATCGGGGGATTAAAGTATCCATACTTCAGATTGGGGAATTCATCACGGATGAGTTCCTGCAATTGTTTTATACCAAGACATTCACCCGTTTCTTTTACACCAATTTTTCCAAGATACCAATCAGGATCAATATTAAAATTGCGCCACTGGATCATTTTTAAACCGGTTTCACTTATCAGTTTTCGCAACGCTTCATATTCAGCAACGGAATCTGTCATCCCCGGAAAAACAAAATAGTTGATAGATGTCCAGCCACCGAAACTGTTGACCACTTTCAAACTCTCCACAATATCTTCAAACTCATAATTATTAGGACGATAATAGGGTGTATAAATTTCTTTTCTTGCTGAATTAGTACTTACACGGATTGAATCTAGACCTGCTTCACATAATGCTCTTACCGATTCCGGATTAGAACCATTGGTATTGATATTGATACTGCCTTTAGAAGTATGTTTTCTTATTTCAATAATTGCATCACGGATGGTTTCCCACATCAGTAATGGTTCGCCTTCACAGCCTTGTCCAAAACTGATAATAGGATAGGGGGCAGATTCAAGATGTGGCACCGTGAATTCTACAATTTCTTCTGCTGTCGGTTTAAATGTTAACCTGTCCTGAGTAGAAACAATTGTTTCTTCATCTGGTTGTAAGGATATACAACCAACACAATTTGCATTGCATGCAGGTGAAACAGGTACCGGACATTCCCATCTTCCCAAAGAAAAATTTCGGGCAGCAGGACATTGATAAGTCAGTGCACAATTATCGGTTAAATGAGTAACCAAACGATTATGAGGATAATGTTTTTGTAATTGCTTTACACCTTCTTTCACTTTTTCAGCATCGTATCCGTCACAATCCTGCCGGATGTCTGGTTCTACTCTTGTAGCAGGCACATAGAATTTCTCATTCAACCAACCGGCAGCGGTATAACAAAACAGAGGAAGGATAGGAGCATCTTTATCAGATTCAAAAGCTGCTAAATAAAATCCTGTATGTGCGGGAGGAATAAATGCAGCAACAGCCCATCCTTTTTCACATAATCTCATATCACCTGTTTCCACATCAATGCCAATTCCTCTGCGGCCCGGTAATTCATATAAGGAGCCTCCATCTGGCAATTCTATCCATTCATCTTCCGGAACAGGCATGGCATCCCAGCCGCTTCTTCCGGTTACATATAATGATGTGTCTTCAAAAATTTTTCCCTTGCCGTCGGAATAGAGAATGTATGGGGATTGGGATAAACTCATTTGTTCAGTTGTTGCCTGCAAAAGTCGTTAAATTCCTGTTCTGTTTCAGGATAACCTTCTCCAACTTCCCAGGGTTCAATTCCTCCCTCCTCAATAAATGAGTTCCAGTCTGGTTCAACCTGCAAAACTTTATTAGTTGTAAAGTCAAGGGTTAACAGATCATCTTTAAGCACTATATTACTAAAATCTGACCACCCGTAATGTTTATTAATGAACCCATTAATAATAATATGTTGAACTGAAACAGAAATTATAAAGTCTGACTCCATCCGGAATTGTAAAGCAAGTAACAGTAATAAAAGGATTGAAAAATACCAAAATGATGTATCTGAAGCCCAGATGACTGCAATCAGTAAATAAGTTGCGATGTACGATTTTTCTTTCTTTTTTTTATACGACCAGTTATAAACGGAATAGCTAATTAGTATAAAAGAGGAGGCAAAAAATATTATTTGACTTGAAATCGAAACGGAACGTAGTGCAAAAATGATAAAAACTATTGCATTGATAAGGAATAAAAAAGAAGCATATTTTTTATAACTACCATATTTTTTATCCTTAATTATAAATTTATAAGATTGTTTCATCTTTACTGTTGCTTGTCACCATTAAATTGCACAACTTATATAAAACTCTGGCTCCTACGTTTGCATCCCAATCAGTATCGCCACCTATGCCTACTTCATTCAGATCAAACCCGATAATGGTTTTACCACTCTCCAAAACTTTACTAAACAGGTAAAAAACCTGTTCCAATTCAAATCCGCCTGGCACAGGCGTACCGGTAAACGGACAAAGTTTTCTGTCAAGACCATCAATGTCAAAACTAATGAACACTTTCTGTGGTAATTTACTGACTATTTCTTCAGCTATCTGTTTCCATGTTTGTCCTTCATACTGACGGTTCCTGATCTCCTTATCAAAATAAGTAATGACCCGAAAATTACTGTTTTTGACATATTCCCATTCGTCCCCGCCATAGTCCCTGACCCCTACCTGCACCAGTCGTTGTAATTCAGGAATTTCTTCCAGTGCATTATACATGATGCTGGCATGGGAATAATTGAAACCTTCATAAGCAGACCTTAGATCACAATGAGCATCAATCTGTAAAATGCCGAATTCGCTATGTTTTTCTGCCAGGGCTTTAATAAAACCAAGTGGTCCGCTATGATCTCCACCAACAATGCCTACCAGTTTGTTCTTATCTAATAATGCTTTCGTTTGCTCATAAACCCATGCATTTAAAAAAGCCCCGCCTTCATTAACTTCTCTCAGGGCTTTGCTCATGAATTGATTGGCTGCTACTTCTTCTTCTTTGGATATATAATCAATATAGAGTTCTGCTTCTTTGCGTAAATAATCACTCTTCATTAGCACTTTACGGTCAGATGGCCGCATATAAAAACCATTTTTCCACACATCTGGAAATTCGGAGTCAAAAAGATCTACCTGCATGCTTGCTTTTAGAATTGCTTCGGGTGCACGGGCAGTTCCTGCTCCATAACTAACAGTTACTTCCCAGGGGATGGGCACAATGATCAGGCGGGCATTTTCCTCGTTGGTCGGTAATCCAAAAATATTATTGTTGGGGTTACTGACACTGTTGGGGTCATAGTTGGTAAGATCAATCATAATTTGGTGGTATAGAGTGGTGCAAATTAAAGGGCTTTTTGCTTGCGGCAAAATCATAAACAATGATGTGCAAAAAATATTGGGCAACTGATGTGAAGTCTTAGCTGTAAGAATAAAAAAGGAGCCAAAATGACTCCGATAATTATTTAAATTATGCTTAATAAATTATTTTCGACTCAGACTTTTCAGGTGTGATATATGAGAAGCTAAAGCTAATCTCATTTTAGGATATTCGATATATGGCATACCAAAATCCTGGCAGGCTTTTTTGATGATTTTGCTGATGGCAGGATAATGCACATGTGAGATACGGGGAAACAAATGATGCTCAACCTGGAAATTCAAACCACCCACTAACCAGGAAATTAACTTATTACGGGTAGCAAAATTTGCCGTTGTCTTTAATTGATGAATAGCCCACTCATCTTCCATTCTGCCAGTTACTTCATTCGCCTGCGGGAAATTCGTTTCTTCAACCGTATGTGCCAATTGGAAAACAATACTCAATACTACACCGGTAAACATTCCATAGATTAAAAATCCGATTATCCAGGTGGAAAAGCCAAGTGTATAAATTGGAATGGCCACAAAGATAAAAGCATGTAATAATTTAAAACCCCAGAATGAGAGATGGTCGCCAATGCTCATTTTTGTTATTGAAGTAGGGCCGATTTTTCCGGAGAAATATTTTTTATAGTCGGTAAAGAAAACCCACCAGATATAAAGCAATGAATAGGCTGCCCAGAAATACCAATGTTGAAAGCGGTGAATCTTATAATGTTTCTGCGTTTCACAAAGACGGAGTAATGGTTTGGCCTCAATATCATCATCAATTCCTTGTATATTGGTATAAGTGTGATGTATGATGTTATGTTTGGAACGCCACATAAAATTATTGGCACCTAAAAAATTTAATGATAGTCCAGCCATTTCATTTACCCATTTAATACGGCTGAAACTGCCATGTAAGCCATCATGCATTACATTAAAACCGATTGCAGCAGTTAAACCCCCAAGAACGATACATTCAGTAATCGCAATCCAGGTAGCGGGAGTAAAGAATACAAGATGGGTGTAAACTAACAAGAAACTAACTACCAGTAATATCGCTTTAAAGTATAAAGAAAAATTACCCGTTGAAGCTTTGCCAGCCTGCTTGAAATAATCATTGATTCTCTTCTTCAATTCAGAGTGAAAGGATTGTGTTGTATTGGAGAATTTCGGGCTTGCCATATGCTACTTTTTCAGAATGCAAAGGTAATCTATAAAAGCCAGACCTGTGATGTTAAATCGGGCAACTGTTTTATGTGGATAACCGGCTATTTTGTTTAACTTTTTCCAAATAGGTTAAATACGAACAGTTGTTTAAGTTTCGTTGAGTATCAATGCATCAAGACTGCGGATTCCAATCTTTTTTTCACTGATAAAACCTTCTGCATATTTCACACCGATGCGTTTGCCTAACATCCTTGCTCTGGCTATCACACTACCCAGATAGTCGGGTGTTGAGATATAAGTTTGAGGCCCATCATCAGCGCCATCTGAAGTATGGAATTGAGTGGAATAAGCTTCAATGGATTTCATCCTTTGTTCAAAGACATCACTAATGTCAATCAATATATCCGGTTCATGATACCAGTCCTGAATGTAATGGAGTACGTATGATGGCCGCCATTTTTGTTGCGTCTTTTCGTTTTCATCTTTCGTTTCTATTTTTGCTAACCCGGAAAGAAAGCAACAATCTGCGATCATTTTGCCGGCACGGCCATGGTCGGGATGCCGGTCATGCAGCACATTGCCGATGACAATATCCGGTTGATACTTGCGGATAGCAGCAATGAGCTTTAATTTATTTTCTTCATCATTTTCAAAAAAGCCATCTCTCATTTTCAAGTTCTCCCTTACCTGTACACCAATTATCATAGCGGCAGTAGCAGCTTCATTGTACCGGGTTTCTATGTTTCCCCGTGTACCTAATTCGCCTTGTGTGAGGTCAACAATTCCAACTTTTTTTCCAATTTTTATTTCATTGATTAAGGTACCTGAGCAACCTAGTTCTACATCATCCGGATGAACTCCTATAGCCAGTATGTCTAACTTCATGTGAAAAATTTAGTATTCAAAAGTAAAAGGAAAAAAGTATATAAAAGTGAAAGAGGTTACTTCAGGATAATTAGAAGCTAATTGTACCAAACAGCCACTGCAATGGAGTTGGGCTATTACTTCACGCTTCTTCAGAAAAAATATTGATTGCACAAGCAAAAACATATTGCTTTTGACCAATCACCTGGTTGTATTATTCGTCATACGACTCCATACCATCAACAAGGTTACCATAATTAACCAGCAGTTCCTGTCCGGCTTCTATATCAACCAACGCTTCAAACTCTTCTCCATCATTGATGGAAATAATATTGGGTTCTTTGGAATGATTCAGGTAAATAACGGGATCAATAATTTTAAAACCGTGTGCCGGTACAAAATAATTTAGTTCATCAAACAGGCAATAAGTTTCAATTAGCGAACGGGAATGTTCGGGTAATGCTTCTACTTCAGTAATAGGAATTTTTAGCCATTCGCCCGGGTCTTTGTAAAATAGTTCCCGGCAACCCTTAGGAATTCTTTGAATTGCAAATACACCAATGCCATGTACCGGCGAACTTTTAAGCATGACATAAGTTTGGTTTCGTAACTGATCAAGAAGTTTTGTTTGCGGCATAGTGTAAAGAATGAATTTGATTTGAGGCAAATATAGAACTACAATTCAAACTCCCACACAGATCTGTAAGTTCCCTGCTGTTCGATATATGTTAAAAACGCATGATAAAACGGATCGCCACCAATGGTAGCACTATCCCCGATTACAATGAGTTGTTCTTTGGCTCTGGTTATGGCCACATTCATCCGGCGATAATCTTTTAAAAATCCAATATCATTCTCATCATTACTCCGAACAAGCGATACAATGATCGTTTCCTTTTCCTGTCCCTGGAAACTATCAATGGTACTGATCCGAAGTTCTTTTGGTAATATTTCTTTTGCCGCTGATACCTGCCCGGAATAAGGGGAAATAATTGCAGTAGTTAATAAGTTTATTGATTCCTTCTCAACTATATTTTGAACAATTCGCAATTCACCTTCATTTTGAAGACTTGTTCCATCCGGCCCACGGACTTCCTGGAAACCCGAACCAGCGGTATCAATGAAACTAATATGTACCCCCGTATTTTGTAAATGAGAAGCAGTCAGCAAAAGCCCATTATAAAAATAATTACTGCTGAATCCGGCAATGACTTCTCTCATCCTGTATTGAGTGTTCAGTAAAAAGACATCACTAACTGTTTTGATGGCCGTCTCTAAAATGGAACAGTTTAAACCTAATCTGGCAGCTTCATTACTTAAAACAGTGGGTGGAAGTTGCCAATGATCACCTGCCAGTACAATTTTTTCTGCTAAAGGAAAAATACACCAGGCCAGCGGTTCTATACATTGACCTGCTTCATCAATCACCAATGTTTGAAATTGGAGATGTTTAATACCTGCATCATACAATCCGATAGGAGTGCCGGCTATTACATCTGCTTCTTCAAATAATTTTTCTTCGTTATAAGCCTGTAATTTTTTTATTTGTATCCGTATTTCTTTTACTTCTTTAAATAGAAGGTTACGTTGTTCCCTTTCTTCTTTGCCAAAACTACGTTTGTATTTCAGTGCCATCTTCCGAAATTCCTCTGCCCTTATCTTTAGCTGCTTGATTTCTTTTTGCTGCTTACTATTTATTAATTTTCCTTCAGCAGTATGTGCAAAAATGGTTTCATCCACTTTGCTGGTATTCCCAACCCGTAATAATCTGATTCCTTGCTGAATTAATCCTTTGGCAATATTATCTACAGCCGTATTGCTTGGTGCTGACACGACTATTTTTTCGCCGGCATTGATCAGTTGCAAAATAGCTTCAATCATTGTGGTTGTTTTCCCGGTACCAGGCGGACCGTGTACAATCACAATTTGCTCATTTTGAGTTATCGCAGTGATGGCTTGTTGCTGACTTTCATTTAATTGCTTATTATGAAAGTCAAGCGGATTTTTAAAGGATAAAATTGTTTTTGCAACAGGTTTATCATGTAACTGCTCAAATAGTTTAAATAGATGTTTGTTATTCTCCAGTTCAGTCAGCACTCTTTTCATAATACTGGTCGTTCTGGTATCAGGTGCTAATTTTATACCCACACCATTATCTTCGATCCAATCCGGAAAATCGGGGGCAAACAAACGGAATTCACCATTCTTACCATCAAGGTTCAGCAATATTCCTTTTATGGGTTCTTCGCCTGCAATAAAACATTCAATAGCTGCGCCATCTTTAAATAAATGGGCTTCAGGAGGAAAACCCAATTTGAAACTGATCTCGGGATAATCTGCATAGCCAAAATTCCGGCGGGTAACGATGATCGGATGTAATGCAAGCCCTTCTGCCTTTAATTGTTTCAACGTATGTTGTTGGTCAAGGTTGTATCGTTGAGCCTGTTCTTTTTCCTCAAGAGTGATGCATTGCAATAAAGTCTGGAGGTGGGGATGCATGCTGTGAAAATAGGACGGAACCAAGGAATAACAAAATGAAGTAAAGGATTGTCAATGTATTTCCAGATAGATGTATTTTAGCCATTCAACTTTAAATAAAACTATTGCATGAAAGCGGCAACCATCAATGAATTAAAGCAGGAATTACTTCAGGCACCTGCTTCAACGCTAACGGAACTTTGTCTCCGGCTTGCCCGTTTTAAAAAAGAGAATAAAGAATTATTAACTTATTTGCTTTTTGAAGCCAATGATACTGCCGCTTATATTGAAAGTGCAAAAAAAGAAATAGGTTCTCAATTTGCTGATATCAATAAAAGCAATGTTTATTTTGTAAAAAAAACATTGCGGAAGATTTTACGGATGACCAATAAATTTACCCGGTACAGCGGACTGGCAACAGTAGAAATTGAATTGCTTATTTTCTTTTGCAGAAAAATGAAGGAATTGGATATTTCAATATCCGGGAATACAGTTCTTTCAAATATTTATTTAAATCAGTTAAAGAAAATAAATAAAACACTGGTCACTTTGCATGAGGATTTGCAATATGATTATTTACGGGACATCAAAGAGTTGTAAGGAGATTTCAAGAAGTGAGTAGAGTACAATAATTATGAATGGGAAAAGATGAATATATGAATAAGAATACTTTTTTAAAGTTTGCACTCAATAGCCGATAATAAGAATACTTCTGGTAAAAAATTAAAATGAATTGTGTGTCTTATTTATCCAATCTTACATTAATTGCATTTGCACCTTTTGGCCCCATTTCTACCTCAAATATGACTTTGTTATTTTCTTTAACTTCTTCTGTCAGGGAGTTGATATGAACAAAAACACTTTCTTGCGATTCAAGGTCTTTAATAAAGCCATATCCTTTAGCATCATTGAAAAAAGTAATAACTCCTTTACGAATGAGGTCTTCGGGGTTGATAGGTTGTTGTTTAGGAACACCAATTTCAATATCCTCAACATTGACCACTATTTTTTTTCTGGGATCCGGTGGCTTGGAAGATAGGTTTCCATTCTCATCAAGATAGGCAAGCATGTCATCAAAACTTTTCCCTTCTTTGGCACTTTCTTTCCGCTCCAGTTTTTTCTCAGCTTTTTCTTTCTTGTTTTGCCTTTTTTTCTTTTCTCTTTCCTTTTTGTTCCAGGTTTCTGCCATTTGCTATTTCTGTTTTATTAAATTTTTTTTATTAATAATTTCAACGCTAAAATGAACTTTAATGCACTCCGATTTTCAATGGAGACGGTTAAAGGTAAGCTATTTCTATTTCCTTACTGTTTTTGTGACAGGATTGAATTATTTAAAGATCTTTTGGCCTAATTAGTTAATTTTAGGTAGTGGAAAATCTTCCATATAATTTAAAAACAAAACAATATGAAAAAATTGGTTTTACTGGCATTTTGCGGTCTGATAATGCTATCAGCCATGGCACAAGGAAATGCGGCTAAAATAGACAAACCGGATTCAACTAAAAGGATACAATTAGTTGAGGCCTCTTGTGGTGAGTGCCAGTTTCATATGGACGGCAAAGGTTGTCATTTAGCAGTCCGCATGGATGGTAAGGCCTATTTTGTAGACGGTACGAACTTAGACGACCATGGAGATGCACACGCCGCTGACGGGTTTTGTGAAGCCATTAAAAAAGCGGAAGTGCAGGGTGAAATAATAAATAACCGGTATAAAGTCTCCTACTTCAAATTAACAAAGCCTGAAGTTCAAAAAGATGTAAAGACGAAAAAAAGCGGATAAAAGAATTAATGCTTTACATCAACAATTTTATATAATTGGGATATTGATGTTAAATACTACAGGATGAGATGTGTTTTTTCCGGAAGGGTATAAATTTTTAAGTACGAAAAATGAAGACTCACAAGAAAATAATTTCATCATCATTCAGCTCCCGTATAAAAAATAATTTGCTTGGGAAAGCCAGCAAAAAGGATAAAAAATCAAATAGTACAAACCAGAAGAAGAATCTGTAGGTTGTTAAAACAAACAGGAAACAGGAAATGGCACCACTGAGCAGCAGCCACCACATTCTTAGCAAAAAATACCTGCGGTGAAAAGATAGTTTTTCCTCAAAGTCAGCGATAGCCTGCATTTTTACTTTTTGCCTCCGGGAATAAAGACTAAAAATAATGGCAAGCCCAATCATGCCGACCAGGACTATATCAACGGTAATACTTGATTCTTCAAAATTCCAGTTTATAAAAAAGCTATTTTGGACTAACAGAAAAGAAGCTACAGCCATCAGACACATCATTGTCAGAAAATTAAGATGTATTTTCTTGTACACTTTCATATCTACAGTTTTCACCATTGGCTCCATGTGCTGAATAATTGCGGTGAAAGTAGTTATTTCTTTACTTAACAACGATGTGGTGGCAGGTTACTATTTTTGTCATACTAATCTTATTGATGGAGGATATTCAACTAACCAATCAAACAATGCCTGAGTTTCATTTCACTCCTTTCCCTGAGTTAACAACTAAGCGGCTGTTGCTAAGGAAGATAACGATGGATGATGCTCCGGTTATCTTTTTTCTAAGATCAAACGAAACTGTACTTCGGTTTATCGGTAAAGAACCGGCAGCCTCAATAAAGGAAGCGGAGGAGTTTATTCAGCGGATTAATACTTCAATCGATACCAATGAATCTATTTTGTGGGGCATAGCTTTGTGGAGCAATCCTGCTGAAGTTATCGGCACCATTTGTTATTGGCGTCTGCAACCGGAAAACTACCGGGCAGAAATTGGTTATGCCTTGCATCCTGAGCACTGGAGAAAAGGAATGATGAAAGAAGCAATACAAAAAGTGCTTGAATATGGATTTGAAACAATGAAACTGCACAGCATCGAAGCCAGGATAAGTGTAGAAAATATTGCATCGGCCTCTATTCTGGAAGCTACAGGTTTTGTAAAAGAGGCCCACTTAAAAGAAGAATTCTTTTTCAGAGGAAATTTTGAGGATACAATTATTTATTCCCGGCTGCAATAAAATATTAACGATGCTTCGTTCGATTGACACTTATTTTTTGAAGCAGGAAGAACCTATCAGGAGTAGCCTGCATTTTTTACGGGAATACATTTTAAAGTTGGATAAAAGTATTTCGGAAAAGAGGCAATACGGGATGCCATTTTTTTATTATAACGATAAAAGAATTTGCTATCTGTGGGTGCATAAAAAATTGCAGCAGCCCTATATCGGTATTATAGATGGGAATAAAATCAATCATCCTGACCTGCTGACGGAGAAAAGAACAAAAATGAAAATATTATTGATAGATGCCGGCAAAAATATTCCGGTGGGAAAGATTAAAACAATTTTAAAAGAAGCAATTTCGCTTTGTAATTAATGCAAATGGTATTCAGGGAAGCCAACCAGGCGGACATACCGCAAATACAAATAGTACGAAACGCTGTAACCGAAAACACTTTATCCGACCCAGCATTAGTTCCAGATGCAGATGTAGAAGATTACATTATCCGGCGGGGAAAGGGTTGGGTTTGTGAAATCGCTGACATCATTATTGGCTTTTCTATCGTATCTGTTCTGGATAAAAATGTGTGGGCATTGTTTATTCAACCCGGATTTGAAAAAAGAGGGGTTGGTAAAAGACTGCATGAGGAAATGATGAACTGGTATTTTGCCCAAACAAATGAAACTATCTGGCTAAGTACTTCACCCGGTACAAGGGCTGAGCAGTTTTACAACAAAGCCGGATGGACGGAAGTGGGAACCTACGGAAAAGGGGAGATTAAGTTTGAAATGTCAGCAAAACAGTGGGGAAACCGTATTGAGGTATAGGCAATTTGAAATATCTTTAGAACAAAAGCAACCTGTATTGGTCTGGTTGTAGTCTAATTACCAGTAATATTAACATGATGATCATGAATAAACTTGCTTTTACCTTTTTTCCCTTCGTTGCTGCTGGTATTATACTTGCAGATGAAAGTTTCCATACAAATAAAACCTATCATGTCAATCAGCTTGATGGTCCTTATGTTTCATACAATGGTAACCAGGTATTTGTAAGATATATAATGAACGACCATGGAAGAAAATTGGTAAAACAAGACAGCATGCCATTGTCTGATAAGGGAAACCTCTCTCTAAATGTGTTAACCGATGAAGAGGGGAAAACATTTACGGTAAAACTGAAATCTCAGTTGCAAAATGAAAAAACTGAATTTTCTAATGTAAACAAACAATTTATTGTCTCAGATATTGAAGGAAATTTCGGTGCCTTTCGCAAATTATTGCAAGCCAATAATGTGATAGATGCAAACTTTAACTGGACATTTGGCGAAGGGCATCTTGTACTCACCGGCGACTTTGTGGACAGGGGTATTCAGCAAACAGAAGTCCTTTGGCTTATTTATTCATTAGAAGAAAAAGCAAAAGCAGCCGGGGGCTATGTTCACTTTATACTCGGCAACCATGAAATAATGAATATGAGTGGCGACCTCCGCTATCTTAGTCCTAAGTATCTTGAAAATGCCATCCTCCTGAATGAGAGTTTCGTATCGCTGTATGGCGAAAGTTCTGAAATCGGCAGATGGCTGAGGACTAAAAACGTAGTTGAGAAAATAGGGCATATATTATTTTGCCATGCGGGAATATCTGCCGCTGTCAACAGCCTGGATCTTTCCACTTCAAAAATAAATAAACTGGTACGACCTTATTTTGCAGATAGCACTTATCAATACAATAACCCTGAAACAGCTACTTTGTACAGCGACCTTGGGCCATTCTGGTACAGGGGTTATTATTCGGGCACCGCTAAAGCAAGTGCTATGCAGGTTGACAGTACTCTTGCAACTTACAAAGTAAAACATATTGCTACCGGTCACACTGTTGTGGCAGATACTATCAGTATTTTATTTGGAGGAAAAGTAATTAATACTGACGTTCATCATGCGAAAGGGCATACAGAGGGTCTGCTGATTGAAAATGGTAACTATTACAGGGTAACAGCGGTGGGTGAGAAATTTCTGGTAATGAGCAGGTAGCAACCATGTTGGTAAATTCTGTTCATTCATTTTACCGCCTTAAAATGATTTGCTATTTTATTACTCTTTATTCAGCTTAAGAAGGATGAAATCCAAAAATTTGGAATGAAGCAAAGAGATAAATGCCTGGATGAACAGTAGGATATTGCTTTTTAAAAATTTACGATAGCCTGAAACTATACTGTTTCAGGCTATCGCTTTTTAGGTTTTATCCGCTTTCCCGCTTAAATTTGCTTCACTAAAAATGAGATAATTAATGGCAAGAATAATTGTATTCCGGGATGCTCTTCGTGAAGCGATGACTGAAGAAATGAGAAGAGATGAGAGGGTTTACCTGATGGGTGAGGAAGTGGCAGAATATAATGGTGCTTATAAGGTAAGCCAGGGTATGCTGGCTGAGTTTGGCCCCAAAAGGGTAATTGATACTCCCATTTCAGAACTTGGTTTTACTGCAATTGGTGTAGGCTCAGCACAAAATGGTCTTCGTCCAATTGTTGAATATATGACCTGGAATTTTGCCGTTCTGGCTTTAGACCAAATTCTTAATACAGCTTCCAAAATGCTGGCAATGAGTGGCGGGCAAATCTCTTGTCCTATAGTTTTCAGAGGTGGTAATGGTTCTGCCGGTCAGTTGGGAGCACAGCATTCTACCGCATTTGAGGCATTGTATGCCAACATACCCGGTATCAAGGTTGTTTCACCAAGTAATGGTTATGATGCCAAAGGATTACTAAAACAATCTATAAGATATGAAGAAGATCCGGTAATGTTCATGGAAAGCGAACAGATGTATGGTGATAAAAGTGAAATACCTGCTGAAGAGTATTATATAGAACTGGGAAAGGCAGATGTAAAAAGAGCTGGCCGTGATGTAACAATCGTCTCTTTTAATAAAATGATGAAAGTAGCACTGGCTGCTGCAAACGAACTCGAAAAAGAAAACATCAGCGCTGAAGTTATTGATCTGCGTACTATCCGTCCGCTCGACTGGATGACAATACTTGAAAGTGTAAAAAAAACCAACCGACTGGTCATAATAGAAGAACAATGGCCGTTTGCTTCTATTTCATCAGAAATAACATATCGCATTCAAAAAGAAGGCTTTGATTATTTAGATGCACCAATACGTCGGATAACAGCAGCAGATGCACCCTTACACTATGCACCAAACTTAGTAGCTGCAGCATTACCAGATGTACCAAGAACCATAAAATTGGTAAAAGAAGTAATGTATCAAAAAAAATAATTTAAATGCTTTAGTAAGCTTTCAAGCCAGCGCTGAGAAGGCTTTATAATAACGTATATGTTAAATCGTAAAATTACTTTTGAAAAAAAAATCGGTTATTCGACAACGGTTTGAAAAATTAATTGCATATTTGCAACGGTTTTTCATAGGATATTGGATTTTAAAACGAGGCTGGGTTTCTACCCGGCCTCTATTTTGCCCCAAACATTTTAAATTACTTGTATTTAATCTTATTTATTTTTCCGCTCATTTTTTGTATTGATAAGAATATAAAATCAAGCTATATTGTTTATCAGAATTACCAAAACTCTAAACTTGTTACCGGCCGTTTTAGGTTATTTTTACGTTTCTAAAAAATCAATTAATGGCAAATATTCTGATTATTGACGACGAAAAAGCAATTCGAAAGACGCTGACTGAAATTTTATCATTTGAAGGTTATAAAATTGAAGAGGCTGCTGATGGAGAAGAAGGATTGAAAAAATTCAGGGAAAAATCATTTGAGCTGGTTCTGTGTGACATAAAAATGCCCAAACTGGATGGAATTGAATTTTTGCAAAAAGCAGGTGAAATAAACCCTGATATCCCGATTATCATGATCTCAGGACATGGCAATATTGAAACGGCAGTTGATGCTGTGAAGAAAGGAGCTTATGATTATATTTCTAAACCTCCTGACCTGAACCGCTTACTGATAACCATCCGGAACGCTATGGATAAAAGTAGCCTGGTAACAGAAACAAAGGTGTTGAAAAGAAGGGTTAGCAAAGTGCAGGAAATGATTGGCAACTCGTCTCCAATAAAAAAAATAAAAGAAACGATTGATAAAGTGGCACCAACGGATGCCAGAATATTAATAACCGGCGATAATGGAGTTGGTAAGGAATTGGTGGCTCGCTGGATACATGAAAAAAGCAACCGGGCTTCCGGGCCTATTATCGAAGTAAACTGTGCAGCCATACCAACAGAATTGATTGAAAGCGAGTTGTTCGGTCATGAAAAAGGTTCTTTTACATCTGCCATCAAACTACGCATTGGTAAATTTGAATCTGCTAACGGCGGTACACTTTTTCTGGATGAAATCGGGGATATGAGTGCTAATGCGCAGGCAAAAGTTCTCCGGGCTTTGCAGGAAGGAAAAATTACAAGAGTAGGAGCCGATAAAGATATTTCTGTCGACGTAAGAGTAATTGCAGCTACTAATAAAGATCTGTTGAAAGAAGTTGATGCAAAAAATTTCCGGCTTGATTTATATCACCGGTTAAGTGTAATTCTTATTCATGTACCATCGCTGAACGAAAGGAGGGATGATATTCCGTTGCTGGTGGCACAGTTTTTATCAGATATATGTGCCGATTATGGTATTGCTGAAAAACCAATTGATGAAGAGGCTATTCATCTGCTCCAAGAATATAACTGGACAGGTAATATCCGGGAATTAAGGAATGTAGTGGAACGGCTGGTTATCTTGTCTGGTAAATCCATTCTGGCAGAAGATATCAGAAATTATGTAGTAATGCCGAAATAAAATTGTTGTAACATTTTATCCCTTGTAAACTGCCATTTACCGATACAGAAATGACTTTGGCGGCGTTTCACAAAACTTTTTATCATTAAAATTTCGATACGCAAATAATTACAATACTTTTGTCAGCAACAAAAAACGGCCCATGCCCTTTAATCAATTATTCATCATTTACCTGATTGGCACTCTAATTGTTTTTCTTCCGTCGTTTGGTTTTGCCAAACTATTTGCAAAGGCTGGTGTGCCTGCCTGGAAAGCTTATGTGCCCTTTTACAATACCTGGATCATGCAGGAATTGACCAAGAGGCCTAAACATTGGGTTTTCTGGCAACTTATTCCGGTTGTTGGATGGTTTATCAGCCCCGGAATTTTTATTGAGTTTGCCAAAGTATTTGGCAAGTTCGGCTTTGGCCATCATACTGCAGCTTCGTTGGTTGCCCCGGTATATTTTCCTTATCTGGCATATAAAGAAGACCCCAAATTCATAGGCCCGGAAGCAGTTTTAAAACATAAGAAAAAAGGCTGGAGAGAATGGGTTGATGCTGCAATTTTCGCTGTAGTAGCTGCCACGTTGATCAGAACCTTTGTATTTGAAGCTTACACTATTCCAAGTTCTTCCATGGAAAAGACGTTGCTGGTTAAAGATTTTCTATTTGTTAGTAAATTAAGTTACGGCCCCCGAATTCCAAATACACCTTTATCTGTTCCTTTTGTACATAATTATTTACCGATTGGTAGCGCAAAATCATATTCAACAGCTATCAAACTGCCTTATATGCGGTGGTTTGCTTCTTCGCCAAAGGCCGGAGATGTGGTCGTGTTTAATTTTCCTGCAGGGGATACGGTTATTAATTTGCCGAATTTCCAATCAAAAGACCCTTATTATGAAGTGTGTCGCAGGGAAGGACAAGGAAATATTGACGCCGGACGTAAAATAGTATTGGCTAATCCGGATAAATATCCATTAGCAATCCACCCAGCCGATAAAACGGATAATTATATCAAAAGATGTGTAGCCGCTGCTGGCGACCTGCTGGAAGTAAAAGATGGGCAGGTATATTTAAATGGCAAAAAGAGTGTGCCACCCCCACATGCTCAATATTCTTATAGCTTTAAGTCTAAGGTTGCTCTTAACAGCGATTTAATGAAGGAAGATTTTGAGATAACGGAGTTTGGATCTTACTTACAGGATGGCACTATAACTGCAACTGTCCCTTATAACATGGCGGAAAAATTCTCGAAGCAATCTTTTTTTGCAAGTCCGCCTGTGGCAGACAATGAATTGTACAACGGAAGTGATGTAAATGATAATAATAACATGACAACATCTGGTGATGTTTTTCCACAAGACAGCAACTATTTTAAATGGACAAAAGATAATTATGGTCCGGTCTGGATTCCCAAAAAGAATGTTTCTGTACAGTTAAGCGATTCTAATTATTTATTATATGAAAGAGCCATCAGGGTGTATGAAAAAAATGAACTAACAAAAAAGGATGGAAAATTCTTTATCAATGGAAAAGAAACTACCTCTTACACTTTCAAAATGGACTACTATTGGATGATGGGTGATAACCGTCATGGTTCTCAGGATTCAAGATTTTGGGGTTTTGTTCCCGAAGACCGGATAGTTGGTAAGGCCTGGATGATCTGGTTCAGTTGGGATGGGGGACCACGTTGGAAAAGATTCTTCAAAATAGTACGGTAATATTACCAAAGCCCCTTTCAACAGGGGTTTTGGTTTTTTTAGTGCAATATGTTATCTTAAAGTATGAATGAAAATAAATTCGAATTTCAGTACGAAGTTTACCATGATAGCAGCGAACTGAATGAAAGGGATGCATGGTTGCTGGCGGAAGCCAGAATGGTTACCGGGCAAGCCTATGCACCTTATTCTAATTTTCATGTTGGGGCGGCGGCAATATTGGAAAATGGTGAAATTGTTAAAGGGACCAACCAGGAAAATGCCTCTTACCCTGTAGGTATTTGTGCGGAAAGGGTATTATTAGGTTCTGCAGCAACACTTCATCCGGATGTACCGATCAGCACAATTGCAATTAGCTATAATAGTGAAGAAGTTAAAAGTGATCATCCGATATCACCCTGTGGTATGTGTCGCCAGGCTTTATTAGAATATGAAACAAGAACAAGTAAACCAATCAGGTTGATACTAAGCGGACAGGAAGGGAAAGTATTTATTATTAAAACAGCCCGTTTTTTATTACCGTTTGCTTTTACAAAGGACGAACTGGGGTAAATTAAAAAAGTGTCTGCACCCCATGCGCCACTTTCGCTTCCAGTTCAAGCAGCCATTTCTTTCTCCATAATCCACCGGCGTAGCCCACTAAATCTTTATTGGAGCCAATCACCCGGTGACAAGGTACAATGATGGCTATATTGTTTTTGCCGTTCGCATTGGCAACGGCCCTTGTAGCTTTTGTATCGCCGGTTTTTCTGGCCAATTCAAGATAGCTGATAGTTTTTCCAAAAGGTATTTGTGTCAGAATGCTCCACACATCCTGTTGAAAAGCAGTACCTGGTTGGTGTAGCGGTAATTCAAATATTCTTTTCTCGCAATTAAAATATTGAATTAACTGTTCTACACAATTAATCAGCATTGGTGGGATATGTTTTTTATTTCCCTCTGTTTTATGAGATGTATCATGAAAAGAAACTTCGCTGATATAATCTTCAGTGCCACAGATCTTCAGTAAACCAACAGGAGAGTGATAATATGTTGTATAAGCTTCCTTCATTTTCATCCAATCTTCATTCCATTTTGTGTGGTTTGTGACGGCTTTAGTAAAATTACGTCTTTGTTTTCATCATATACTCCCAGTACCAGACATTCGCTGATAAAGCCGGCAATTTGTTTAGGTGGGAAATTGACAACTGCAATTACCTGCCTGTTCTGTAAATCTTCTTTTGCATAATGTGCCGTTATTTGTGCGGATGATTTTTTGACACCGATTTCATCTCCAAAATCAATTGAAAGACGGTAAGCAGGTTTCCGGGCTTTAGGGAAATCGTTTACTTCAATGATTGTCCCAACCCGCATATCTATTTTTTCAAAATCTTCCCAGTTGATGGTCATCTTATAATTTTAGTGTAAACTTGGTGAAAATTTACAACAATGACACCCGTAAAAGAACCTGTCCGACCTTTCGGCGGAGGCAGCTCAATATCCCGGAGAGATTTTGTCCGCAATTCTGCAATAGTTGGTGCCGGGTTCTTCATAGTTCCCCGGCATGTATTAGGCCGTGGCTTTATTGCACCCAGTGACAAACTGAATATAGCCGGAATCGGTGCAGGTGGAAAGGGAGAAAGCGATTTATCTGAATTTGCCAAAAGTCCCTTTGTGAATATTGTTGCCTTGTGTGATGTAGATGAAAGACAAGCTAAAAAATCAAGGGAGAGATTTCCAAAAGCCTCTTACTATAAAGATTTCAGGGAAATGCTGGCAAAAGAAAAAAACAATATTGATGCCTGCAGTATATCAACACCGGATCACACACATGCTATTGCCACATTAACTGCAATGCAAATGGGTAAACATGTTTATACCCAGAAGCCGTTGACCCATGATATTTATGAAGCAAGGATACTGACACAAGCAGAAAAAAAATATAAAGTGGTGACACAAATGGGCAACCAGGGTGGTTCTGGTGATGGTGTACGTAAAGCAAAAGAAATGATCATTGCGGGAATGATCGGGACAGTAACAGAAGCCAAAGCCTGGACAAACCGACCCGTATGGCCACAAGGCATTCCTACACCTGCCGGAAAATTTGAAATACCTGCGGAACTCGATTGGGATTTATGGCTGGGCCCTGCAAAAAAAATAGATTATAATCCAGCATACCTGCCATTTAACTGGCGGGGGTGGTGGGCTTTTGGCACAGGGGCATTGGGCGATATGGCATGCCATATCATGGATCCGATTTACCGGATACTACCGATTCAATATCCCGAATCAGCTGAATGCAGTGTAGGAACTGTCTGGAAAGAAATGTGGAACGACTCACAAAATATTGACGCTTGCCCGCCATCCTCGATCATTCATTTGACATATCCAAGAACCGATGGTAAGGGAAAAATTAATGTTTCCTGGCATGATGGGGGGTTATTACCGGAAAGACCGGAAGAGTTATTACAAGGAGAACCATTTGGTAATTGGGATGGTGGGGTGTTATTAATAGGAACCAAAGGCAAACTTTTACTGGATTGCTATGGTGCAAACCCAAGATTATTACCTTCTACACTGATGAAAGAAAAAAAGATGCCCAAAGAGACGATTAAAAGAGTTCCTGAAGGACATTACCTGCAGTGGGTAAATGCATGTAAAGCAGGTTATGGAAATGGGGAAACAAGTTCTCCATTCTCCTATGCTGGTCCATTTACAGAAAGCATTCTAATGGGAAACCTGGCTATCCGCAGTTGGTTGATGAAAAATCCTAAACTGAAAGGTTGGGAGGATAAATACCTGGGGCGAAAAAAATTATTGTGGGATGCAGCAAATATGAAAGTGACAAATTTTGATGAGGCAAATCAGTTTGTGAAAAGGGAGTATAGAGATGGATGGAAGTTAGAACTTTGAGTCCAGAGCTTGTCGAAGGATGAGCTACGAGTTGCGAGATTATTCCGCATCATGTCATTTACACTTTCGGGAAATGACTCGTAGCTGGCAACCCGTTACTAATCCAGTAGCTTAGCCAGTTCCATCAGTTCAGCTTGCTTATACCTGTTTTTGTCAGTATCAAAGCATTTACTGAATTCTTCCAGTAAAATCTGTATTACCTGTTTATTCTTTTGAGGTTTAAAATAAGAACCAACAGGAGGAACGGCTATCCTTTTGAAATAACTCTCTACATCCTGTTGTGTAAAAATCTGGCCGGAAGTTGGATCTATAAAAAATTCAATCTTATTAACAGGATTGGGCAGGTTTTCTTCAGAATAACCGGGTTTGAAATAAGCGATGATAAACTGTTTTGGAATATTTATGGCCCTTACAGGAATATCCAATAATTCACAAAGTATTAAATAAAAAATTCCGTTACTGATCTGATTACCTCGTTTTGCTTCCAGCGTTTTATGAAGCAGGAATTCATTAGGTTCTTTGTAATTTGTTTCTCCGCCTTTTAGTCCGTAGTAACTATATATGATACTGGTTGCAATATTGATCTGTTCTAATGGAGTCAGGTAATTATTTAACTCCAGCCAGATGTTACGTCGTACTTTCTCAATCTCCTGTAACACAGACATGGTGGAAACTTCCGGGTATTGAAACTTTCCAGCAAGCATGGCGCCCAACATCAGGTCATGATGACCGGAGACGCCCCATTGACGAAAATCTTCTTTCAAGTCAGTAAAATGAAGGCGATGGATGAGTAATTCAATCCGGGTTTGTATTTCTTCATTTGGTGTAGTTTCCCAGAGATGTTCCAGATTGGGAATTATATTTTTACCGTAATCAACAATTTTATTCGAGACTAACCCAAACACTTCTTCGTCCGGGTCGTCGATCAAAGTAAACAAGGCTGATATTTCATTGTTTGTTTCCAAGGCGGTAATTCTTTCACAAGATCTTTATTGCAATTGAAAAGTAATAGTTAAACTTTTCCACAGTTGGGGAGAACAGTTTCTGGTTTTGGGTTCATTTGGTACAACGTTTCTTATTGCAGTTATTTTTTATTTAAGTTTGAAGAATGAATAACAAATATTCTTTTCTATTCATTCTTTTGCTTACATTAAATGCAAAAGCACAGGTTAATGATTTTTTTAAAATCAGGAAAGATAGTTCCGGATTTGAACTGACCATTATGGGGGCTTCGCATCTTGCTTCATTACCATTAAAATGTATTTCACAGGAATTTCCGAATAAGACCAGCCATACTTCGAATACCGACAGCGATCATGTTTTATTGCCAAAACAGTTGCATCCCGCATTCTATGGATGTTTCGACTGGCATTCATCTGTACATGGCCACTGGATGCTTATCCGGTTGTTAAAACTTTTTCCTTCCATTCCGGAAGCGGCTGCAATCCGTGTTGCTCTTAATAAAACAATCACTAAAGAGAATATTCAAAATGAAGTGAAATATTTTTCTATGCCACTTACTGCTTCCTGGGAACGAACCTATGGCTGGGCCTGGATATTGAAACTGGATGAAGAACTCTATAGTTGGAACGATGCGGATGCCAAACGCTGGCATGAAGCTTTGCAACCGCTGACACAGAAAATTGTACAGATATGGGCAAAGTTTTTACCGAAACAAACTTATCCTAACCGAACAGGAGTACATCCTAATACAGCTTTCGGTTTGGTGTTTGCATTGGATTATGCCAGGGCATCAAAAAATATGGAGTTTGAAAAAGCTATTATCACCTCTGCTAAGAATATTTTCGGAAAAGATAAAAATATCCCTGCCTCCTGGGAGCCAAATGGTGCTGACTTTCTATCACCAAGTCTTGAAGAAGCTGATTTGATGAGAAGAGTGTTATCGCCAAAAGTATTTATTGTTTGGTTCAATCAATTCTTTACAACACAAAGCCTGAAACATTTAACAATACTACCCGTTGTTTCAGACCGAACGGATTTACAAATAGTTCATCTGGACGGGTTATCCTTTAGCCGCAGTTGGTGTATGAAAGGATTGGCCGCTGTTTTACCTGCAAATGACGCAAGAAAAAAATTATTACTTCGTTCGTCAGTCAATCATTTGGGAAATGCATTACCGCATGTTGTAAGTGGTGAATATGGTGGGGAGCATTGGTTGGCGAGTTTTGCGGTGTATGCGTTGGTGAATTAAAGCCCCAACCCCTAAAGGGGCTTTCATTTCATTTATTGAAGTGTTACCGAGAATATTACAGGGTTTCTTGCCTAAAGTAACTATTCAGCCACCCTTTAGGGAATTAGAAAACTTACACTTTCAGAAATCGTAAAGGGGTTTTACAACTTCCTCGCTACTACCATCCAATCCCAGGGCTTTGGTTCTTTCAACCATTTTGGTGGTTTAATAAACTCGGTATCCCAATCGTATTCAATTTTCTGAAAATCTTCAGCAATAAATCCCTCGTTGGCTAAAAGTAATTGTATTTCTTCTTTCAGGTAATGCTTATGTGGTATATCATCAATATCGGCATTGCCTTGACGGATATTATTCCATTTCTTTAAAGCTTCTTTTGCATTTTTTGTTACCGGGAAAAGATTTCTGTCAATCTTATGCTGTTGCTGAATAACACTAGCCAACAACCATGACTCCAACGAAGGAATAGAAATAACAATTCGTCCGCCTTTTTTAACGCAAGCCGATAACGATTGGAAAAATATCGTTCTGTCTTTCAGTGAAGGTGTGAGGATAGCATTGATACAAATTCCAAAATCACATTTGGGTACTTTGGTTGTCTTGCCACTCATATCTGCCCGCAGATATTGCACATTTTTATATTGGGGGTAAAGTTGCTGTGCTATCTCCAGGTTCTTAGCTGAAATGTCAACAGCCACTACTTTTTTAAAAGCAGGGGAGAGAACGGGTAGCCACTTGCCAATGGCACAGCCAATATCAATTACCGTTTTATTTTTCGAAGCATATTTTTTAATAACTGAGCGGATAAGGGCCTTCTTATCATTATGAAGTACATCGAATATTTCATCGCCGTAAGTAGGTGCTATTTTTTCCCAGTAGGTGCGGTTCATGAATTGTAAAAAGATTACAAAGCAAATACTAAAACTTCGCTATCCGCTTGTGATTTCGGTATGCGCAGCTTTCCTTCTTTCATGCCTTCCAGATGAAATTGGATTGCCCCAAATATGTTTTTCTCTACAATTGTTTTTGTTTTTCCGGTTGCAATCACTCCAGGTATATCAGGTACATAAGCTGAATAACCAGTTTTTGTTTTTTCATAAACTACCAGGTACTTTATCATTTCTTCGTTATTTGAGCTTGTTTAAAAATACTGTTTAATGTTCCGGGTGCTATATCGTCCGACATTTTATGAACCGCCACTGTTACTAACCCTTTCTTTGTGGGATGCTTGAATTGCTTATGGCTTCCTTTCTGCCTTGACAAATACCAGCCTTCACTTTCCAGCAATTTGATTACCTCTTTGGCTTTCATATACCAAATTACAAAATTTTATTTGTAAGATAGAACACAGTTTTATGAAAACGAGAATATTTCTTCGGCATAAGAAGGAGCTGTTTTTTCCCAATAGGTGCGGTTCATAATTATTGGTTAGTCATAAATGTCTTTTCTGTCGCCTATTGCAATTACTTCAACAGTTAGTATCCTGTCAGAGATTTCGAAGATTACCCTGAAATCACCTCTGCGTATTCTGTAAGCATTTCTGCCTTTTAGTTTTTTACACCTATGTGGGCGGGGATTGAAAGTTAAATCTTGAATAGCTTCAATAAGTATTCCTGCAACTGAATCAGTGAGTTTGTCTAATTGCTTTTGCGCCGTTTTTGTGATGCTGATTTTGTACTCAGGCATGTTTTTGTTTGCGACGTTGCAAGTATTGGGTAAAGGGGATTGACTTTTCTTTTCTTGCCTTAACAGCATCATAAAGTCGGATATCTTCCAGTTCTTCGAGTTCTTCCAGTATTTTATTATACTCAGTAATAGAAATCACAACCGACAGTTTCTTTCCTTTTTTGTCGGTGATGTACTGCGGTTCTTTTTTTAATACTGCTTTCATGAAGCCAAGTTACAATTTTTTTTATTTAACAAGATGCCCATTCTATTTTCTCTTCTTCTTTGCTGTTTTCTTAACAGCCGTCTTTTTTGCAGCCGCTTTCTTCTTTGGTGCCGCCTTTTTCTTTCCAAACGCATTCGGCACCTGCGCCGCTATCATAGCTTTAATATCTTCTAATGGAATAGTAGCAGCTTCGTCTGCTGTATATTTTTTACCGTCTGCTTTCAGATTAAGCTTCAGAATCTTTTTACCAAATTTCAACACAGGTCCCCATCTTGCATTCTCTACTGAAATTTTTTCATCTTCCCAACGCTGTATATATCTGTTAGCTTCCTTTTTTACTTTGGCATCCAGGAGTTCATTCATTTCTGACTGGGTCAGGTTGTCAAAGTCATACCTTCTCGGCACATTTACAAACATTCCATCCCATTTGATATAAGGGCCAAACCTTCCTTTACCTTTTGTTATTGGCTTTTGATCGTAAGTGCCTACCGGCGAATCAGCAATTTGCTTTTGTTTAATATGATGGATGGCAGTATCTAAATCTACTGTACCAAGGTCGGTGCCTTTTGGTAGGGAAATAAATTCATCACCCCATTTTACATAAGGGCCGAAGCGTCCAACATTTACTGAAACTTCTTTTTCTTCATACAATCCCATTGATCCTTGCGCACCAAACAAGTTCATCGCTTCTTCATATGTAATCGTCTCAATACTTTGACCGGTTGGGATTTTTGCAAAACGTGGTTTCTCTTCATCATCAGCAACACCAATTTGTATCATGGCCCCATAACGTCCCATCCGGGCAAATACCGGTTTACCACTTTCCGGGTCTATGCCTAATTCTCTTTCACCTTTTATACGTTCAGCATTTTCAATCGTATTGTCAACATCTTTTTTAAAAGGGAGGTAAAAATCATCAATCACTTTATTCCATTTCATCTTGCCTTCCGCTACCTCATCAAATTCTTCTTCAATCCTGGCAGTGAAACTATAATCCATAATGTCACTGAAATACTGTTTCAGAAAATCCGTTACTACCAATCCGAGGTCAGAAGGAAACAATTTAGATTTTTCAGCCCCGGTATTTTCCTGCTCCATTATCTTACTCACATGATCTTTTTCCAGTTTGAAAACCCGGAAATCCCGGCGGGTTCCTTCCTTATCTCTTTTTTCTACATATCCTCTTTTCAAAATAGTCGAGATAGTTGGAGCATAGGTAGAAGGACGACCAATTCCAAGTTCTTCTAATTTTTTTACCAAAGAAGCTTCAGTGTATCGGGGGAATGGACGGCTGAAACGTTCTGTTGCCTTCAAAGTAGTTAATGGTAATTGCTGACCAACAGTTAATGGTGGTAACATACCTTCATTAGCATCTTCTTCCAATTCTTCTTCATCTTTATCTTCCCGGTATACTTTTAAAAAGCCGTCAAACTTCAGTACTTCACCGCTTGCTGTAAGTTCTTCTTTATTAGTAGATATTTCAATCTTAGCAATTGTTTTTTCCAACTCTGCATCTGCCATCTGGCTGGCCATTGTCCTTTTCCAGATCAGTTCATACAATTTTACCCATTCCTGTTCCTGGATTGTTGAGTTGCTGGTATAGGTAGGTCGTATTGCTTCGTGTGCTTCCTGTGCGTTTTCGTTCTTATTCTTGAATTTTCTAAACTGGTGATATTTTTCACCATACATACTTTTTACGGTGTTGGTAATATCACCCAGTGCTGTGTTACTAAGGTTCACACTATCCGTACGCATATAAGTTATGTATCCATTCTCATACAATCGTTGTGCAATTTGCATTGTTCTGGCAACACCATAACCTAATTTTCTGGATGCTTCCTGTTGTAAAGTGGATGTAGTAAATGGTGGGGCAGGAGAACGTTTGCCGGGTTTTACCTGTATATCATTTACTTTATAGGTTGCTCCGATACAGCCTTTCAAAAAGGCTTCTGCATCTTCAGCTGCATTTTGTTTTTTGCCTTCGGCAGCAAATGTGACTGTTTTATCAGTTACATCTTTAGCAGTAAACAATCCTTCAATTTTAAATGTGCTGGAAGCAAGAAATGCATTGATCTCCCTTTCCCTTTCAGCAATAATTCTTACAGCTACACTTTGTACACGACCGGCACTTAAATTATTCCGCATACTCATTTTGCGCCAGAGTACAGGGCTGAGTTCAAAACCCACAATTCTGTCCAATATCCTTCGGGCCTGTTGAGCCATCACCAGGTTCATATCTAATAGACGTGGATTCTGAACAGCATTTTGAATAGCATTTTTCGTAATCTCATGAAAAACAATTCGTTTGGTCTTTTTTGGATCAAGCCCCAATACTTCACACAGGTGCCAGCTGATGGCTTCACCTTCACGGTCCTCATCCGTAGCAAGCCATACTTCACCAGATTTTTTAGATAATGCTTTTAAGTCATTCACTACCTTTTGTTTATCTTCCGGAACAATATAGGTTGGTTCAAAATTTTTCTCAAGATTGATTCCCATTCCGGCTTTCTCCAGGTCTCGGATATGTCCAAAACAGCTCTTCACCTGGAAATCAGAACCAAGTATCTTCTCAATTGTTTTGGCCTTTGCAGGACTCTCTACTATCAGTAAATTTTTCGCCATAAGGTGTACTATATTATATCACAAAACCGCTTTTCAGCGGCCGCAAGGTAGGACAAGGATAATAAATTTTCAGGGAAAACAAATTTTATCATTTTATTGAAGCCTCATAAATCATGGGAAATTAGTTAAATAACAGTTCTATTTCACTTATAATTTCGATCTGAAAAAAGTTGAAATACTTTCTGCCCAACGCTTATATTCTTTGCCGGATGGGTGTAATCTATCATCAGCCAGTAACGTATTATCTGTAGCCGCTTCTCTTGTCCAGGGTGTAATATTTAAATATTGGACGCTGTATTGTTGGGCTATTTGTTTGTTTACAGCATTATAAGCATCTATTTCTCTGGCAATTTGGGCTCTGTCACGACCATTGGCAAAAGGCGTCACTCCCCAATCCGGAATCGATAAAACAATCACCCGGTCTGCTTTATCACCTGCATAATGAATGGCTTTACGCAATAATTCTTCAAATTCTTGTTTATAATTATCAACTGAACGGCCACGATACTGGTTATTGACGCCTATTAATAATGAAACAAAATCATAAGAAGGAAGCAAAGGATTGGTATTATTTGCTGTTACAATACCAGCTTCCAGTTCATCGGTTGTCCATCCGGTTTTGGCAATAATTCTGGCCGGTAGAAAGGGAATTGCATTATTGAGCAATGAACTTACTACCTGATTGGGAAAATTACCGGTAGCTGGTACACTTTCACCAATTGTGTACGAATCCCCAATTGCGAGGTAAGTATATTTTTTTTCAACAACGGGGTTACTTATCATAGTTCTTCCAAATTCTTCTTTATTACAGGAACTAGCGGTACATGTAAAGAAAAACAATATTGCTAAAAAAGGCTTCATAAAAAATTAACAATTAAATTGACCACTTTGTTGTCCCGGTAAATGCGCTGATGCCCTAAACCTTTTGTAATTACGAACTCTACATTAGGATAGTTTGCTGCTTTTACCTTCAATACATCCTTCAAGGGGGTAATTTCATCATCTTCATCCTGGAACCAGAGCACTTTTGCCCGAATATTTTTCAATGCTCTTTTAATAGAGTACCATTCAGAATGGACCCCGCCGGCCTTGAAGATCACTTTTTCAAATTCGGGTCTTACCATAGGGTCCAATTGCAGTAATTTAAAATATCCATCAACTGCTGTACTTGTCTCAGCTGCCGGCGCAATTAATACCAACCGGTAATCCGGACTATGGTTGATTTCTTCCAATGCAAGACTAACTGCCAAACCACCAAAAGAGTGGGCCATATACGATTCAACAGGGCCATATTTTTTATCAATTTCCTGAATCATTCTTTTATATAATGGTGCATTGATCTTCTTACCATTGCTTCTACCATGGGCCGGTGCATCAAAAGCAAGCACTTCGTATCCTTTTTTGATAAAAAGCCGGACATATCGGTCAAAATTGGTGACAGAGGATTCATAGCCGTGAAGAATTAACAATTTCCTATTTGCAGGATGACCGCCCGCCTGCCCGATCTGATCATTCAATCGGGGATGATCCGTTCGGACGGTATTCCAACGCCAGCCCTGCACCATACTGCCGTCCAGCCTGAATTGCAGCTTTTCTGCCTGTTCAAATATTTTTGGCAATGGTTTTTTATTTCTCCGTTGCGGTGTACAAAACAGGTCAAAAGCCTTTTCCGCAGCTTTTTTTTTGGAGATGGCTGTCAGCAATTTAAATTTTGTTCTGATATATCTGAGGGCTAAACGCTGCGATAACTTCATACAAAGCAAAAATAGGGTGTACTTTCACATAATAAATTAGAGTTTGCAACTCTCCACCAGACTGTTGGTGAGTCAGACTTTAAATGATCAGAAAATAAATAAGGCATGGATATAATCATCATTGGTTCAGGGAATGTAGCTGCGGTGCTGGGAAGAAAATTCAAAGCAGCCGGTCATACTATTTTGCAGATATTCAGCCGGAATGCTACTGCCGCCAGTGCATTGGCTTATGAATTCAATTCTGAATCCACTAATTATAAAAGCATGGTTCATAAAACGGCTGATGTTTATATTATTGCTGTCGATGATGATGCCATTGCTGATGTAGTACATGAGTTGTATTTACCCGGAAAAGTAGTAGCCCATACGGCGGCTTCTGTACCCAAAGAAATATTGAAAAATGTTACTTCGCATTATGGAGTTTTTTATCCTCTGCAGAGTTTAAGAAAAGAGATGACCGCTTTGCCTGATGTTCCCATTTTCTTTGATGGCAGTGATGCAAGTACAAAAAAAGTATTAGAGCAGCTGGCTCAGTCTATTTCAGCAGAAAAAGTGGTGGAGGCAAGTGATGAGGCAAGATTGAAATTGCATGTAGCAGCAGTTGTGGTCAGTAATTTTGTAACTCATTTATATTCCCTGGCAGAAGATTACTGCCGCAAAGAAGGCCTTGATTTCAAACAGCTGTTACCATTGATTGAAGAAACTACTTCAAGGTTGAAAGATACATCTCCAAAGCAGGCTCAAACCGGTCCGGCACTTCGGAACGACAGTGAAACTATTCACAAGCATCTTGAATTACTGAAAGTTCATCCTCAGTTGAAGAATATTTATGTTTTGCTGACGGAGAGTATTCAGCAGGATAAATAATTTTTAGCACAGACATGTTTGCCTGGCGGCAAAAAAGGGGAATACATTTTTTACAGCAGAGACCGGGAGGTACAGAGTTTATATTCTCTAAGAAATTATTGCCTTTCGATTGTATTCCTCTGCGCCTCAGCGGTTATTCTCTCTCTGTATTTTCCCAAACAAGTAAACCTATTCCTTGTATAACCGTTATTTTTGCACCCTGAAACGAAAACCGGGAAGATGTACACCATTAAATTCAATTTTGAGGAGAAAGGATTAGCACCTGTAATCCTGAATAATATAGAGCCGGGGCAATCACTGCTGGAAATAGCCTTAGGAAATGATATAGAGCTTCATCATAATTGTGGCGGAGTTTGTGCCTGTAGCACCTGTCACTTATATGTTGACAAAGGGGCTGATTTTTTAGAAGAATTAACTGACAAGGAAGAAGATTTTATTGATAGGGCAGTAAGCCCAAAACTAAGTTCCAGATTAGGTTGCCAATGTATTTTGAATGATGGTGAAGGAGAAATAGAAGTAACATTGCCAGATCAGACACAGTTTTTAGGAGAATAGAGAAAAGTCGTGAGTCGTGAGTTATGAGTCGTGAGAAAATACAAGTAAATAGAAATAACTAATAAGATTATGAGTCATTTTGAACCACCAATAAGCTGGGCAGACCATGAAGACATTGCCTTAAAACTATATGAACGTTTTGGGGTTGAGTTTAACGAAGGAAAAATTTACCGGATCCGTTTTACCGATTTATTGGAATGGATATTACAAATTCAGGGGTTCACTGGTACCAGGGAGCAAAGCAGCGAAGGTCATCTGGAGATGATACAAAGTGCCTGGGTGTATGAATGGAGGGATAATCAGAAATAGATATGCAAATGAATAAAAATGCAGATGTGCTAATGATTGAACCTGATAATTTGCATATTTGCATATCCGCAAATCTGCACATATGAATGTTCTCGAACTTTTTAAACCAATTACCACTTTCATTTTTGATGTAGATGGTGTACTGACTGATGGCACTGTACTTGTTCTGGATAATGGTTTACAGGCAAGACGAATGAATATCAAAGATGGCTTTGCATTACAAATGGCAGTTAAATTTGGTTATAGGGTTTTGATAGTATCAGGAGGTAACTCGCCACAGGTTGTCGATCGGTTAAATAAATTAGGCATCCATGATGTGCACATGTCGGTGGCCGATAAAAAAATTTTTGTTGCTGATTTTATTCTCAAAAACAAATTATCAAAAGAACAGCTTTTATTTATGGCGGATGATTTACCCGATTTGCCAGCCATGTCAATCGTTGGGTTGCCTTGTTGCCCGGCAGATGCGGTGAATGAAATAAAAGAAGCAGCACAATATATTTCTCCGCTAAAGGGTGGCGATGCTTGTGTAAGAGATGTCATCGAAAAAGTACTAAAGCTGAACGACCATTGGAATTACAGAGAAGATGTGGCTTCGAGATAGAAACACGAAGTCGGAATCCGGATCGGTCTAAACAGCATCCTTTTTTCAGTCATTTCAGACTTTATGCTTCTTACGTCATACTTCGTATCTTCCCCTAAATTTTATTCATGAGATTGTTTGCAGCCTTTCTGAAGATGGTACGACTGCCCAACCTCTTTTTTATGGCACTTACACAGGTGCTATTCCAGTTCTGTCTATATTACACACTTTATAAAGACGCTGTTCCACCAAGCGATTTGCTTCGTTTCACTTTACTGGTGTTTGCCTCACTCTTTATTGCTGCTGCAGGCTACATCATCAACGATTATTTTGATATTAATATTGATGAAGTAAACAAGCCTCATAAAATGGTGGTGGATAATGTCATCAGCCGCCGCTGGGCCATTGCCTGGCATTTTATGCTGAGTATAAGTGGTATTATACTAACTGCTATGGCGGTGCCTTTTGTACAAAAGTGGTATTTGATAGTAGCCAATGTTCTTTGTGTAGCATTGCTTTGGTTATATTCTACCAATTTTAAAAAGAGTTTACTGACAGGAAATATTGTTATCTCCTTATTAACAGCCTGGACTATTCTTATCATTTTCTTTTCAAAGGTTGACCTTGCAGATGCGTTCGGGGCAGGCGATACTAATCAGACAAAATTTTTCAGGTTGACGATTTTATATGCCGGGTTTGCTTTTATCGTTACTCTTATCCGGGAAGCAATAAAAGATATGGAAGACATGCCGGGAGACTCAAAATACGGTTGCCGAACTATGCCGATTGTGTGGGGAGTGAATGCAACAAAAGTCTATACAGCAGTCTGGCTGATTGTTTTGATTGCGGTACTCGTTATTTTGCAGGTCTATGTTTTACAGTTTAAATGGTGGTTGGCTATTGCTTACAGTGTGCCTGCAATTATTTTTCCGCTAATGGTGATTTTATTTAAGCTGCGGAAAAGTTTAAGCACCAACGATTTTCATAAGCTGAGTACGATGATGAAATTGGTTATGCTCACCGGTATTTTATCAATGATTTTTTTCTATTACTATTTATGAATAAAATAATTCTTGCTTCGCAATCTCCCCGCCGAAAACAATTATTGGAATGGGCCGAAGTGCCTTTTGAAATAATAGTAAAAGAAACCGACGAACGATTTCCTCCGGGATTAGAGCCGGAGGAAGTAGCTGTTTATATTGCCCGTAACAAAGCAATAGCAGTTCAGCAGCAACGGGATAGCGATGAAATAATTTTGGCTGCTGATACGATTGTTGTTCTCGGCGATAATATTATCGGTAAACCTGTTCACCGGGAAGATGCAGTAAGTATCCTTTTAGCATTATCAGGTTCAACACATAAAGTGATAACAGGTGTGGTGATAAGAAAGGGTTCAACAGAAATTGCGTTTGCAGATTCGACGGAAGTGGAATTTCACAACATCACGGTAAAAGAAATTGAATTCTACGTTGACAAATACAAACCATACGATAAAGCCGGTGCCTATGCCATACAGGAATGGATTGGAGTAGTGGGCATCAAATCCATCAATGGCGATTTTTACAATGTGATGGGGCTGCCGGTAAGCAGGGTTGTGAGAGAACTGGCAAGGTTAATTGGTTAATTAGTTTATTAGTAAACAGGCTTCAATATCTGTGATTCTTTTGTTACTTTGGTAAACCCTAATTAACCATTTAACCAATCTACTAATCAACCAAACCCATGACCGAACGGCTGCTGCAATTCATTTGGCAATTTCAATACTTTACCAAAGGAGAACTTGCTGCAACTACAGGAGAAGCTATTCAGGTTCTTTTCGCCGGGCAATACAATACAAATCAGGGTCCTGATTTTTCTGATGCTAAAATAAAGATTGGCAAAACCACCTGGGCAGGCTCTGTTGAACTTCATATTAAAACATCTGACTGGAATAAGCACAAACATCAAAGCGATAAAAATTATAATAACGTTATTCTGCATGTTGTATGGGAAGATGATGGAGATGGAAGCCGTCCCGATAGCTATCGGGATGTTCCGATTAAGCCGACGGAACGGAGTTCGGTCATCCCGGTATTGGAATTAAGCGGCCGGGTTTCAAAAATATTATTACAACGATATCAGGAATTAATGAATGCTGATTCTTTTATCCCTTGTGAGAAAAGCATCAACACCGTAAGGGATATAACCTGGAAAAGCTGGAAGGACAGACTGCTTGTAGAAAGACTTTTACGAAAAGCGAAAGTTGTGGATACATACTTGCAACAAAACAATTATCACTGGGAAGAAACATTCTGGTGGTTGCTGGCCCGCAACTTTGGGATGAAAGTAAACGCCGATGCGTTTGAAGCTATTGCCAGATCAATTCCCATAAACGTATTGGCCAAACATAAAAGCCAGATACACCAGTTGGAAGCATTGTTGCTGGGACAGGCTGGTTTGCTGGAAGGTAAGTTTGCTGAAGATTACCCCAAGTTATTACAACGGGAATATCATTTTCTGAAAGAGAAATACAAACTAAAACCAATACACCAGCCCATTCATTTTCTAAGAATGAGGCCGGGAAATTTTCCTACTATCCGTTTGGCACAACTGGCAATGCTGATTATAGAATCTGCTCATTTATTTTCTAAAATAAAAGAAACAGCTTCGTTGAAAGATGTAGTGAAGTGGTTTGATGTAACCGCCAATGATTACTGGCATTATCATTACCAGTTTGATGAAACTTCTTCTTTTAAAAAGAAAACCCTTGGTGCTTCAATGATTGATAATATTATCATCAACACCTTAGCTCCGGTATTATTTGCCTATGGCAATTACCATGATGAAAATAATTACAAAGACAAAGCATTGAAATGGCTGGAGAAAACGGCGGCTGAGAGCAATAGTATTACCAAGCGGTTTCAAAAGCTGGGGATTGAAAATAAAAATGCTTTTGACAGCCAGGCATTGATTGAATTGAAGAATGAGTATTGTAGTAAGAAAAAATGTTTGGAATGTGGCGTGGGAAATGTGATATTGAAAGCATTGTACGACTGATTCCATACTTGGGGGCTATTTGTCAGAAACTGCATCCTTGCGTTAAATACTCAAGAATGGTTTGATTTTTTAAGTCCAATTTTTTGGTTGATTTATAGTCAACCTATTTCTGTACAAGACAGTTAGCGGCAGTAATATGGAGAATGCTGACTATGTATATTAATACCAAATTGACTTTAAATTAATATCCTTGCCAGAGGTATTAATACCGATAGACAACAGGTATGACTGAAGGACATGCTTTTAATGTCGTATCGGTATAATTGGGCGGTTTAAAAATGAAGAATTACGTTTTACTTATCAAAGCATTCTTTCATAGCAGTTTTTACCATTGTTTCATATTCCTTAAGCTCTTCAGCATTAGGCGGCAAACCAAATAACATATGAATTTGTCCTGGAAAGCATTTATCCCAAACTTTCACGCCATTTTTTCTCAGTTTAGCGGCATATAAAATGCCATCATCTCTTAGAGGATCAAACTCTGCGTTAATGATCACTGCCGGAGGTAAACTTCTCAGGTCTTCAGTAAGTATTGGTGAAACTTCAGGATTGTTGTATTGGCCGGGAGCATATAATTCTACAGCAAAATAGCAGGCTGCCTTTGTTTGCAAATATCCTTTGGCATTTTCCTGATAGGAAACTGAGGATTCTAAATTTTGAGGGCGGCAATCAACAGGAAGCCCGTTCAGTATTTGAAGTTTGATTTTATTACTGAGGCCTTCTTTTTTTGCTTTTTGAGTTATCACCGCCACTAAGTTTGCACCTGCACTATTTCCCATCAATGCAATGCGTTTGTTATCTCCACCAAATTCATTGGCATGATCAGCAATCCATTTAAAGGCATTGTAACTGTCATTCACAGCAGCAGGAAATTTATTTTCCGGTGCCACCCGGTAATCAACAGCAAATACAATGGCTCCAAACGTTTTCGCATCCTGCCATAATGAATGTTCTAATCCCTGTAGTAAGGGAAGAAAAAAACCACCGCCATGATAGTTAATTATAATGGGAAGATTGTTTGAATGAGAGGGATTAAAAATTAATACAGGAATACTGTCGGCAGTTATTTTGATACGTTTTACATCTTCGTTTGGATACGGTATTGGTGGTGGCCCTGCAAACCTGAGTTGTGCTATAGGTATTTGACGAAATTGTTCAATGGTCAGGTCTTCATTGCCAATCATCTTTAGGAAAGAGGCTACTCTTGGGTCTAATTGACGGGAACCGCATGATTGAGCTAAAAGCCCCTGTTCGTTGAATACTAAGGTTATGCTTAAAATAATAATAAATATTGATTTCTTCATCTGTGTGCAATTTGTATTTATGTTCAAATAGGTAGAGTCTGTCCTTATAGTCGCTAACATATTGCTTTATGTATCTCCTTGTATAAAATACAATTGAATTTCAATAGTATTTTATACAAATAATTTAAAGGTAATTTTTTTTATGCCCACACCCCCCAATCCACCTTCACTTCAACCTCCGGATGAATACTAAACTGAACCGGGCAGGTATTACCCGTATTTTTCAAAATCGTCTTTGTTTTTTCATCAATGCCCTTCAACGTATCAGGTATATGAAAAGTTAATTCTATGCCGCCCACCCGGCGGGGCTCAGCTTTCATTATTTTCAGTACATCAATCTTCACATCATTAAGGTCAAAGCCCATTGTCCGGGCCTTAATACCCATCACCGTTATCATACAGGTGGCAAGACTGGTAGCCAGCAGGTCAGTGGGAGAGAACCGTTCTCCTTTTCCATTATTATCGACCGGGGCATCTGTTTCAAAAGAATTGCCGCTTTTCAGGTGGGTACAGGTGGTTCGTAAATCGCCTTTATAAACTACTGTAGAAGTCATTATCAATATTTTGCCCTAAATTTACGTTAGTATTTAATCAAATAATAGCTCCGTGAAGAAACTAAACATTACTCTACTTTTTTCCTTACTTGTTATTGTGGTAGCAGCACAGGATACAGCCAGTACCAAATCCGGGAAGATTGATAAAAAAGAAGCCCGGCGTCAAAAAATAAATACACTGATTAAACAATCGGAAGAGGGAATACTAATTTATAGAAAACAAAGCATTTTTGGTTTGCAGGGTCGTAGTAATGGGTATGGGGCTTTTTATGAATTAGGCAAAATGAACACTCAACGGAGAACCACCACCTATCGTATTGATATCACAGAAATAAAACACCAGAAAGAAGAAAAATTATCTAACGGTGGTGGTTTCGTCTTTACTAATCCGTTTATTTATGGTAAGATCAACAGTTTTTACCAGGCAACTTTGGGATTTGGCCAGCAATATATACTTGGGCAAAAAGGGAATAAAAACGGAGTTGCTGTATCCGCCATATTTAATGCCGGACTTGCTATTGGTTTGTTGAGACCATATTACCTGCAAGTACAAGACCCAATGAATGGAGAAAATAAAACGATCAAATACTCCGTAGCTGATAGTTTATTATTTCTTGGACCAACTATCATTGGTGGTGGTGGATTTGGCAAAGGGTGGAGCGAAATAAAAATGAAGCCGGGTGCTTTTGTAAAAACTGCCATGCGGTTTGATTATGGCCGGTTTAATGAAGTGGTTTCGGGTATTGAAGCAGGATTAAGCGTTGAGTTTTATGGTTCCAAAATCCCCATCATGATCGGCCAAAAGGATCAACAACTATTCTTCCAGGGTTACATTTCTATCCTGTTTGGACGGCGAAAGTAATAGCATATTTAAGAAACCCTCCATGAGTTGTGCAATAGCACTTTTTCTAAATTAGGAAAAACTCTTGGAGGGTTCTTTTTAGTACTTATCTGGTGTATTTTTGCCCAATGATTGAGCTACCGGTAACATCTGCGGCAATTGATAATACAAGAGTAAAAAAGCCAGACTGGCTTCGGGTAAAACTTCCAATTGGCGAAAGCTATAAGCATGTCCGCAGTTTGGTTGACGATCATAAACTTCACACTATTTGCGAAAGCGGTAACTGCCCCAATATGGGAGAATGCTGGGGAGCCGGTACCGCCACTTTTATGATTTTGGGTAATGTTTGTACAAGGAGTTGTGGTTTTTGTTCCGTAGCAACTGGCAGACCAGAACCAGTTGATTGGGATGAGCCACAAAGAGTAGCTGAAGCCATACATCTGATGAAAGTGAAACATGCCGTTATCACTTCTGTGGACAGGGATGAATTGAAAGACGGCGGTTCTATCATCTGGAACAATACCATCAAAGCTGTTAAAGCCTTAAATCCTGACACCACATTAGAAACATTGATTCCTGATTTTAAAGGAATCAAAGAAGATATACAACGGGTGGTTGATGCTGCACCGGAAGTGGTAAGCCATAATATTGAAACGGTAGAAAGATTGACGAGACAAGTCCGTATACAAGCCAAGTACTGGCGCAGCATGGAAGTAATACGGATATTAAAAGAAGGCGGCATGAGGACAAAGAGCGGCATCATGCTCGGTTTGGGAGAAACAAAAGAAGAAGTGATACAAACCATAAAAGACCTTCGGGACAATGGCTGTGATGTAATAACGATTGGTCAATACCTTCAACCTACTAAAAAACATTTATCCGTTCATCGTTTTGTTCATCCCGATGAATTTGCTGAATACAGAGAGATTGGTTATGGACTTGGATTAGATTATGTAGAAAGCGGCCCATTGGTTCGTTCTTCTTATCATAGTGAAAGGCATGTTTTTGCAGGATTGGGAAGGAGGGAATGGGAGAGTGAAAAGCCGGGAGTTGGGAGTCATTAGTCAGGGGTTATGGCAAGAGTCTTTACAATATTTATTCTCAGTTTATTTTTAGGGTTACAAGTAAACGGTCAATTGAAATGGCAGAATATAGATTCATTATATCAGCCGTTGCCGCCTTCTGTTCATGTGTACAAAACAACTGACTTGCTGGATGGCAAGCCGAATATTGCTTACTATGTAGAAGCAGATTTGAAAGATAAGAGATTAGATTTTACTGTTGATACTACTTATAAAAGACGATTAACCCCTTCGAAGTTTTATGAAAAGAATGATAAGCCACTATTGGTAATTAATTGTACCTTCTTTTCATTTGCTACTAATCAGAATTTGAATGTGGTGATAAAAAATAAAAAACTGGTTGGTTATAATATCCACACGATAAATGGAAGAGGAAAGAATACGTTTACGTATCGTCATACTTTTGGCAGTGCCATTGGCATATCGAAGAAAAGGGAAGCTGATATTGGATGGCTATATTCAGATTCGTCAAAACGATTTTCATATGCGGTGCAAATTCCGCAGGATGCAATTAAAGATTCCTCATTCAAGTGGAACTTGAAAAAAAGCTTGCATAGCCCATCACTTTTTGCTTATTCTTATCCGGGAGGCATACCTCACTTCTTAAAATGGAAAATGAAAACCGCTGTTGGTGGCGGCCCGGTTCTTTTACAATTTGGAAGAATTAAGATTACGAATGAAGAAGAAATGAAGTTCGCAGGCAAAGCCATTAATGACAAACATCCCCGTACCGCCATGGGTTACACAAAAGATAACAAGCTTATCATTCTGGTTGTACAGGGAAGGTTTCCCGGCATAGCTGAAGGCGCCACACTTACTCAAGAAGCACAAATATTTAAAGACCTCGGTTGTTTAGAAGCACTCAACCTCGATGGCGGTGGCAGCAGCTGTATGCTGGTCAATGGAAAAGAAACAATTAAAGTTTCTGATGCAGCAGGACAGCGGCCGGTGCCTGCAGTTTTTATTGTCAGCGTTAAGTAATATTTTCTCAAATTTTGAGCTCAACGGATGACTAATTTTCCACAGATACTCACTTTGGCATGGTTTTCCTCTTATCAGGGGAAAATGATTATTATGAAAAAAATTGCATTTTCCCTTTCTATGCTTGCTGTGTTAGTGGCTGTTGTGTTTATTGCTTGTTCCAAAGATGATTCGGGAAAAAATACTACTGTTAAAGTACGATTAACTGATAATCCTGTAAATGCTGAAGAAGTAAATGTGGATATTCTGCAGGTAAGTGTAAAATTCAGTGATGATTCTGTTCATGGATGGGCAGACCTTAATACTTACGCAGGTGTATATGATCTTTTGGGATTACAAAATGGCGTAGATACATTATTGGCTATTGGAACAATTCCAACCAATGTTGTAAAAGAAATCAGGTTTGTTCTGGGAACTAATAACTCAATCAAAGTAGCCGGTGTTACTTATCCCCTTACTATTCCAAGTGGTTCGGAGTCAGGTCTGAAAATAAAAATCAACAAAAAATTAAACGGAACACTGGATTCATTGCTGATCGATTTTGATGCGGCATTATCTATTCATCAGACAGGTGCCGGTGTTTATCAATTAAAACCTGTGTTGAAACTAAAATAGTCTATTCAATTCCTGCGAACAGTAAAGCCCGGTTTCCGGGTTTTTTTATAAAATTGTTAATAGTTTTTAAAATTCTTTCTTTGTCTTTCAGGCGACAGTAAGCCTGCTTCTTACTCTTGTAGTTTAGCAGTATGAAATGGATATTACTAACAATCGCTTTCGCAGGTATTATTGGTGCAGGGTTTATTTCTAAAAATAAAATTGCTGCTACCTTAAAAAAAGCAAAGACTGTATCAGTGATGGGGGGGTATGCTCCTGTAGCTGTACTTGAGTTATTTACTTCCGAGGGCTGCTCCAGTTGCCCGTCTGCGGATAAATTATTACCCCAATTAGCAATGCTTGATTCAAATGTTATCCCTCTTTCATTTCATGTTGATTATTGGAACCGGCTTGGCTGGACAGACCCTTTCAGCAGCAGCGAATATTCAGAAAGGCAAAGGGATTATAGCCGGCAACTTAATCTGGAATCCATTTATACACCTCAATTAGTGGTGAATGGCAAATATGAATTAGTAGGTAGTAACAGGAGTAAAGCGGAATCAACTATTAAGACAGCCCTGAAAGAGAAGCCCGTCGTTCAATTAATCGTTCAAAATGTAAAAATAAATAATAATAAAATCAATTTCCTTGTACATACGGCCGGTGATTATAAAAAAACTGACTTGCTGGTTGCTTTAGTTCAAAAGCATGCAACGATGAATGTAAAGGCAGGGGAGAATAGCGGAGCCAAATTATCACATACCAATGTTGTCAGAGTTTTTTCAAGACAGACGGCAGCTGATAAAAATGAATTTGAGTTGGAGTTTCCTGTAAATCTTTCAAACGATAACTGGAATTTAATAATTTATGCGCAGCAAAAAATTGATTTAAAAATTTCCGGAGCTGTGATGTTTAAACCAGATGAAAAATAATACTTTAAAGTTGAAGTAGTCTTTTAATAAATTCAACCAGTATTACAAATCCGCTACCGCCAGTTTAGTTGTCCTGTCTGTATGAAATAATCCCCAATGCTTTTCGGGTTCATCAGGGTCTGATGAACCTTTCCATGATTCATCAAAAGCTTCAAAAAAGAAAACCAGGATCTTATTTATTTCTGCCCAGGTCATTAAATCCTCATAATAAATTTTTTGATTTTCTTCATTAACATGTTCGGAATGGATGCCCCTGCCATTTGAATTGGTAGCCCAACCTGCTTCGGTAATCACTACCGGTTTGTCAGGATAAAATGCTACAACTGCTTCATAATTTTCACGGGTATATTTGATTGCTTCGTGTATATGTTTGTATTCCCACACGGGATATGTATGAATAGAAATAAAATCTACTTCAGCAGCCAGTACTTTTAACTTACTGAGCCAGGGCACATAGTTTTCACAAAAAGTAACCGGTTGTTTAGCCAGCTTTTTCACCTTACGGGTAAATTCCAGCACTCGTTGTACAGGTACGTAATGATCTGTCCAGTCCACACATGCTTCATTACCAACTGAAATTGAAAAAATGATGTCGGGAAATTGATTGGCCCATGCAATGAGCTGTTGAATCTTTTTGTTGTTTTTTTTTCGGTTTATTTCTAATTGCTGTTCTGTATAAACACCGCCACCCCAGGGACAACCGAAGTTGTTCATTTCTGCTTCGATGTATGAACCCAGCATGATTTTGAAATTCAGATTTTCATTCCGGATAACATTTATTACTATTTCAGCATGTTCGTCGCAATCGTATAAGCGTAGGTATTTCCAATTATTTTGAAGAATCAATAGATCATCCTTCACTTCATCATAAGAAGGATATATACCTCCGGGTTGCTGCCCATCCCTGAAACCAGAATAACATATTGCTTTCGCATGCTGCAATTCAAACTTTTCATAAAAGTTCATATCAGAATTTCAGGTTTTCATTTTTATCCCAGATACCCCAATAAGCACCAACCGTTCCTTCTACACCAACTTTCCATGATTCATCAAACGAAGAAAAATAGAATACCGGGATGTTATCATTTGCAGACCATAACTGGGTATTGATGAAATAATCTCTTGCATTTTTTTCGGATGGTACAGACTCTTTCAGGTTTTCACCCTGGCTGGGCCATCCCGTTTCTGTTATAATTACTTCCTTGCCATTAGCTGCGGCTTTTGCGTGGTAATACATTTGCTTCATATAATCCAGTGAGTTTTCAAACGGGCAGCCTTCCCAAAACGGGTAGCAGTTGCATAAGATAACATCACAGGCTTCAGTTATTCGTTGCCGGTGTGAAAACTCGTAGTAAGCATCTACATAGCCAACGGGTATATGAGGTATCTCAGCTTTTACCTTCATGATGAAAGCCAGTAATTCATCCTCCGATAAATCTTTCCTGTACATTACTTCATTTCCTACAACGGCAATATCAACAAAACCTTTTTTTGCCAGATTTATCAGTCCTTCCACTTCCCGTTGATTTATTTCCGGGTCATTACCCAGCCAGGCACCTACCAGTGTTTTTATTCCATATTCTTTAGCCACTTTGGGTATTAACTCATTGCCATCTGTGCAGGAAAAAGAACGTATCCACTTTGTATGTGGCTTCAGGATTTTCATTCGCCGTCTCACTTGTGCTTCGGAAATAATATCACCCGGTTTTTGGCCTTCATCATATAAACTGAAGCAAAATCCATGTACTCCGTTTTGCAGGATTTCACTAAATAAATTATTTATTGCTTCTTCGGTTTCTCCTGTTACGTAACTAAAGTTTGTTTCTGGCTTTAAAGAAAGTATATGATCTTTTCTAAATGACATTGTTAATATTATTTATTGATTTGCAACTTTTCTGTCCTCCAATTCTTTTTTTATTCCTCTTGCTTTCTCTTCAGTTAAGTCATAATTCCTCATTACCCACATGGCTAACAAAGTACCTAAAATGGGAATGCCAGAGAAAAACAGTCTTAACCCGGTTACAGCCCCTTCGGTCTGCGTAGCAGCACTTGTGTCAAAACCTACAGAAGACATAATAACTCCTGTTAATAAACCTGCAATAGCAAAACCAAATTTTACCATCCACCAGTAGATAGCTCCAAAAATTCCTTCTCTTCGTTTTCCGGATTCCAATTCATCCATATCGCAAACATCAGCCGTCATTGACATCATCATGGTAAATAAACTTCCGATACCAAATGAAAAGAAAGGCAAGGCAAACAAAAACATATAGGGTTTGCCCGGAACAAAGAGAAACCAGAGCAAGATGTATCCTAAAATAGATATCCCCTGGCAGATTAAAAATGCTTTCTTCTTTTCTGTTTTTTTAGCAATCCAGGCAACAGTAGGTATTACCATAAATGTAGTAGCCAGTGCACCAACGCTTCCAAAAAGTGTAGGCCATATACCTGCGTCTGCAGTACTGCCATTAAACAGATAGTAAACAACTATAAAAAAAGTAAACCCGGCAACGGTATTAAAGGCATTAAAAATTAAGAATGTAGCAATACAGAGTTTTCTGAATGGTTTATTAGCGAAAGCTTCTTTGAAACTGATAAGAATTTCCTTAAAACTACCTCCAATTGTTTTATAAGTTAATGGTTTTAAACTAGCATCATTTTTCGTTGACTTACTTTTAATAAATATGGCAGGAATCATCGCCAATATCATACACGAAATACCCACCCAAACTGCCAATGTTCTTGTTGCTGTGTCTGCATTGGGAAACCATTTGGGGTCATACATAACAACCCAAAACCAGGGTGCAATCACCCAGGCCCATTGCCCAATCCATTGGGATATTGCCATGATATTTGTCCGTTCATGGAAATCATCACTCATTTCGTAGCCCATTGCGACATACGGTACACTAAAAACAGAGAGCCCTAAATAAAAAACAAACGACCAGATAAGAAAGAAAATAAAATTGTATTGAATTCCATTCTCCCTGAACAATTGCCACATAATTACAAACGAAATACCCATAATGAGGGAACCAATAAATACATACTGCCTCCTTCTTCCCCATTTTGAACGGGTATTATCGGTAATAAAACCCATAATAGGGTCAAAAAATGCATCTACTATTCTTGGTGCAAAAAACAAAACACCCCACATCCATGCAGGAAATTTTAAATCCTCAACTAATACTACCATAAAAATACCAAGGGCAGCAGGAAACATCTGGTTGGCCAGCATCCCTAATCCAAAGGCTATCTTTTGCCCCATCGGAACTTGTTTTACAGGGCTTGAATTATTTGACATAATTAATGAATTTTGAGTGATACATTTAGTTTGGTTTTAAGACTTTATAATAATTGATTGCAACGCTTTTGCGCTGATAGAAATATTTTTTGCTTTATTATTCAGTTCTATTGTTATGTTTTTTTCCTGCTCAGTTGGGTTAAACAGAACCAACGCTATACTTCCATCCGGATTTTTTACGGCTGTAGCCAACAACTCTTTATCATTAATCGTACAACCAATTTTTACAGCACCCGGCCTGATGAATTTGCTGAAATGAGCCATCGTATAATACAAGGGTGTAAAATAAACTTCATCTTTTTCAGGATCTACAATTACAGGTGCTGTACACCAATTTTTAAACCAGTTTGGCCCACCTTGCTTATCTAAAACCATGTTCCAGTCTACCCAACCATCTACCCGGTTATTTAAACATCCGATGATATCAGTTGCATAACGATTAACAGGTGCGTATTTGGGATGTAGGTATTTGTCTTTTTCACTTGCCCAATCCCAGCCCCAGTCTGTAGCTTCTTTTTTCCAATACCAGGCATCATCATTCCAATGCGGAATTTCTGAATCTACACAAGCTTCTGTTTGAATCAGATATTTATCAGGGGCTTTTTTATGTGCATATTGCAATGCATCAGGAAATACTTCATACGTACTTTCATACCAGTGAATGGCCGTACCGGCATAATATTTTGAAGTGCTGTCATTTTTATACATCGCATCAACCCATTCTTTTATGCCTGCCCTGTTTTGATCATATCCAAATATTTTTACATTAGCTTTTCCATTGGCTTCTAAAATTGGCCCCAGATGGTTTTGCACAAAAGAGGTCATTTCATCAGGTGAAAAAAGCATACTTTCCCAGTTATTCCCATTCCCATGAGGCTCATTTACTACAGTAAGTGCCCAGATGTCTATACCTTCTTTTTTGTATGCATCTAAATATTTTGAATAGTACAAAGCCCATGTATCGTTATATTCAGGCAATAATTTTCCGCCAACCCAATGATTGTTGTCTTTCATCCAGGGTGGAGCAGTCCAGGGTGAGGCGATGATCTTAAACCCATTTGTAGAAATGGATTTCGCTTCCAGTATCATGGGTATCAGGTTGTTTTTTTTATCTTCTTCAATTGAAAAACTATCCAGCTTTTTATCGCCGGCAACCATTGCATACGCATAATGTTTCAAAGAAAAATCACAGGAATTAATATGCGTTCGTGTTAATGAATAGTTAGCCCCGGCTTCACTAAAATAAGCATCCAATATTTTTTTCCGATTTGCAGCACTTAACCGATAAAGCAAATGCGCAGACGATTCGGTAAAAGAACCTCCAAAGCCAGTAATGGTTTGAAATTTTTCTTCCGGATTGATGGTAACTGCTACCGGGTTTTCACCTGTTGCAAATTCAGTTATTTTTTTAAGTGAATTTCCTTGTGCAGAAGTTTCATACACTTCAGTTTCCAGATCATTTGATACTTTACAACTAATCATTGTGGCAGCCATAATAAAAGGTATTACCAAAAAAATATTTTTTTCCATTACTTTTTATTTTTTAATCAATGCAGCAGGCGTTTTAACATCCAGCCATAAGGTAGCTTCGTTACCATTGTATGTTTTTGTAATAGGCTTACCATCACGGGTTAAACCGTTAAAAACTTCCTGATCAACCAGTTCCCAAAGCGCATACTTAGCCTGGCCCTGTAAATTGATAAGCCCAAAATGATTTTCTGAACCCACTGAATTTTTGCTGTCTTTCCATTGCTCATCAAAAGCTTCAAAGTAAAAAAGAGACATCCGTTCTTTATCAGCCCATGCTCTCATGAGTTTATAATATACTGCCGATTTGTATTCATCGGTGGCTTTTGAACCTGAATTGCCATACAACTCACTTGCTACAGAAGCCCAACCGGTTTCGCCAATGTGAATTGGTTTTTCAATCCCCAATGATTTAATATAACTGGAAACACTTTTATATTGTGTAATCGCATAATCTCTTGCCCTCATCATGGCCGCATCTATTTTCTCCCTTTCAGATAAATGTTTTTCATTTTCCAAAATCCCCCAAAAAACCGGATTATAATGCGTATCGTGCATAGGATATGTATGCATCGAAATGTAATCAACAGCTTTAATCAACTTAGTCAGATCTTCTATATGATAGTCTTTGCCTCCCCCACCCCAGGAAGCAAAATTATCTGAACTGGTTATCCATACATCTTTCGATAATTTTCCCTGCTTTTTTAAATCCTGCAGATGATTTACCCATTTTAAAATGATGCCCGGCTCCACATAATAACTCCATGCCCATTTTACCATCGCTTCATTACCAACAGAAATGATCTTTACAATTTCCGGGTATTCATTTGCCAGTTTTACCGCTTCGGTTATTTCTACCGGGTTGCGTTCACTATCTTCATTACGGATGGGCGGGTTTGCTGTCCAGGAGTTTTTAGCATCTATCCATGCACCCAACATTACATACATTTCAAAACCTGGATCCGTTTTCTTTAATGTGCTGATGGCTTTTAATAAATTGGAAGCTTCTGTATGATGCACATTATAAGTTCGAAGCACTTTAATGTTCATAGCCGAAAGGATTTTTAAATCCTCGGTTATCTGAACAACGGTAGGTTCTATATCCCTTGTTTTATCTCTGTATCCACCATAACAAATGGCTTTATAATTTAAGTTACCCAATATCTTTTCAGCAGTTATTTTATTTGAAACCGAATTACCGGTAATCTTTTGATTACAGGATATACACAAGATTAATATGAAGTAAATTAGTTTATTCATTATCTCAACTGGTCTTCTTTTACATAAATTTTTATGTGAGCAATTTCACCGGTTCTTTGGAAAATTTTATTGCTTAGTTCCTGGCTTAATTCAATTGTGTTGAACAATTCAGTACTGCCATCGGTAAACAACACTTCTATCTTATTTGCAAAAGCAATATTATAAATCACCGGTACCTGGCAAACGGTAAATGCTAAACTATCCTTTTCCAGCATTAAAGTTTTTGTGCTGCCATTTACCAAAACAAAACTGGCCTGCTTTTGCGTTTTTAAGAACTCATTTTTATGCAGCAAGTCGGGTTGAAAAACTAATTTTCCTGCTTTCATTTTTACTCCCAATTCTCCAATTCTTGTTAGTATATCTTCTTTCACTTGTCCTGTCATGCCGGGCTGTTGTGCACCCTTGTTGAAAGGGGTGTGTGAATACGGATCGGTTGGAAATGCGCCATATAAATGTGGTGGCTTATGTACGCCAATGCCTTCGTTGATGTTGTGGAAATGTGTAGCCAATTCATTGATAGTTACCTGATCTGATTTCTGCTCTATAGCCCTGATACAAGTTTCCTGCACAGCAAGCAATAACTTAGAAACCATGTGCCAGTAAATAGAACCTAAACCTTCGTAACCGAAGAAAGTACCCGACCTTCCGGTGAATTCCTTATGGCAAAAAACTTCTTCAAAGATCCTGAGTATTTCTGCACCTTCTTCATCAACCAGATGCCTGTAACGTTGTTCTAATTTTTCTAAGGCGATTTTTAAATCGTTTACATTTCTGAAATGACCGTTGAAATGTAAATCATCATTAATATCTTTCTCAACAATAGAAAGATTGCCATCTTCCTGTAATTGTTTTAATAGCAAAGAGCTTTCTGCAGATTTATTTTGTATTGTATTTTTAAGTAAAAACTTTGGCAGGTTTTTATTGGGATAAAGGATAAAACTATTCTGATCGGGCCGGTACAGGGAACTGATTTTAAGCGCATCTAATAATTTTAAACTCTGTTCTGCATTAAGAAATCCCGAACTAAGAACAGCCACCTGTCCTTCCAGCATTTCACTCAAATGTGCAACCTGCACAGCATGTTCATCATAAGAAATCAAATTATAGGTATGGTACAGGTCATCGTTTCTTTTATTCACTGCAATTGCATGCTCCAGAAAAGCATTTGCCAAACTGAAACAATCTAAAATCTGTTTTGCAGTCACTGGTTTCTTTTCACCGCTGAAACCGTTTGAATAAATCTGGCTTCTATAATTGCTGCCTGCCATACCAAGGGCATCGGTCATTTTTTTTCTCAGGGTATTATTTATTGGCCCGGATAGATTGTCTTTGTGCTGTTCAAATGTTTTGGCAATATTTTCAAAGAAGCTATGCAACTCTGTAGAAACTGCCATTTCAGCTGAAGTATCCGTTTCAAAAACAGGTTGAAAGAATTTTAAAAATCTACGGAGGTAACAAAGGGTAACCATGGAAAGTCCGTTGCCTACCAACGCATTGTTGGCATCATTCCATTCCGGCCTTTGGGTATTCATCCAGATGCCGCCATCAGGCACTAAATTGCTCAGCTTGGAAAGTACGGTTGCTAACAATTTTTCGCAAAAACTCACCTGGTAAATTTCACCTGCCGTACTAGTGAGTAATGAACCATCGGCGCCAATACTATTCATCCGGTCATGTATTGCGACGTCACTTTTATGATCAAACTCTATCGTGTCCTTTGGATTTTGAAGTATTACCTGGTAGGGTTTAATTGTATAGGGAACATTGGCGTACACAAAACCATTTTTATTCATCAGTGCCTGAATATGCCCCGGACGGTAGTTCTCTAAAAATTCAAAAAACTTCAGCAGATAAATGATCTGGTGATCGCCCCAGTAACCAATATACGACCAGGGATTATCCGGTTCTATGGTTTCCCAGTCGAAGCCGTCTTTCGTAACACGATAAGGATTGTACCCATCAAAAGTAGAAGCGTTGAGAAATTTAAAGATCATGCCCTCCATAAATTCTGGATAGGAGTGGGCCAACGCTTCCCAGTTCTGAAAAATATCCCGCCAGTTTCCCTGGTAATCCAAAATTTTTGAACCATCAACTTCACTTCTTGTATTAATAGAGAACTGGTTCCAGGGCCGGCTGGGGTCGCCATGCCTGCGGCTGAATTTTAGTGGCAGGTATTCTGTTGCTAACCGGTGAAAATTGATGTTATCTATTTTATCAGCGGCGCTTATCAAATCCTGAACAGAAAAGGTTTCGGGAAGTTGTTGAATAGATAATTGCACTTCTTCAAAAACGGGCTGGTTGGCTTTGCGCAGGTAATTGCTGAAATCCCATTTCTCGATTTTATTGTTATCATCAAAGATTCCTCCCCGCATAATATTAAAAAGCACATTGGAAAAATGCCTGGTATCTTTCAGATCATCAGCAGTAAATTGTAACCCGTCAGATGAAGCTGTTAGCTTAACCAGATTTTCGGTACCCAGTTTTACATCGGCTAATATTTTTTTGAATAAATCTTTATCGGTTTTTATACTCTCTGAAAGCAGCACAATTGCAGAATGGTTCTGATTAACATTCGTTACAATCATCCATTCCTTATTATGAACAGCAGCGAGTGTTAATTCACTCACAACAAAGTATGCACCGGATTCTCCTTTAATATCTTCTTCCTGGTGAACAACACCGTTTTCCCGATAACTTTTTAATTGTAAGGAAGAAAGCAAGTATATTCTTTTATCCAATCCAAAACACCAGGCTATGTTTGCTTTTAAGGCCTCACTTGGTTCCGCCTTATCTACTATAATTGCACTAAGAGCAAAGATGCCCAGGCCCGTCTCAGGAATGAGTTCAGTACGTTTGTATGCATCAGCCAGGTTACTGGCAGTGTTTTGAAGATCGCTGCCTACACCATAGGGAAGTATGTTTTGTAAACCATCCAATAACCTCACTTTGACTTCTGTATCTGACAGATTAATAAGGTTACTCAATCGTACAAAACCGTACAGGTTGCTTGAACTCCACTGATACTTAAAACAAAGCCCTAAATCAACATTAATTTCTTCAAAAATAATTTTATTACCGAATTTACTCTTGTACAGGTTGCGGGTAATGTTGAATTTGCCAACACCTCTTTCGGAAAAGGGTTCCCATAAATACTGTTTGTTATTTTTATAAATCCAAAAAACTGATTTACTTCCCGTAGTTTCTACAGAACCGGTTATTTTATCATCGGTGTAATACGGAAACAGGGCATGCTGTGCATCTTTTCTTCCGGCCGATATTCCCCCATTGCTTGCAATAAACATCCAGTGATTTGAATCACTGACAATACTCATAAAAAATGGCCGCATTTCATCCACATCGGAAATTTTGTAAAAAATTTCTTCATCAATTTCAACCGGTGAAAGTTGGGACACTTCGTTTTTCATGCTTTTTTTTATTGTCTGGGTTTATCAGAAAATGCATAGGGGTTAAACAGATGCATTTTTTTTAAAGCATAATAAGCCGCCCTTGGGTACAGGGTATATACCCCTTTTTCATTGGTTGGCCCCTTTGCACAAATTCCAAACCACTCCTCATTCATATTATTCGCCCCTTTTTTAAAATCATTCTGGTAACCGCCGTTTGCCCAGGAAGCTGTTGAATCATGCTTATCCAAATTGAAAGTTTGTCCGTTTTTCCACCAGCCATCACTAAACTGAAAAGTAAATCCACCGATACTGTTTCCTGATTTGCCATTGCCGGCGGCATAGGCGTATATTTCTTTCCAATTATCTACTAAACAACCGGCTTGAAATTCCTGGTCCTCGGTATTGGTCAGGGTATTATAGGAATCTGCTCCAAACTCTGTAAACATTACTGGCTTATCATAGTCTTTTTTCACTTTTTCAAAAGTATCTCCAAAAGAAAGCCCCCTGTATATATTAACTCCCAGTATATCCACATCAGTACATTCTTTGGCAATAATATCCAGGTATAACAGATCACCATTACAAATAGCAACCGGCCGGGACTTGTCAATTGCCTTCATCGCCAGCACTGCTTCATTCAATAACCTGTACAGGTGCTTAGCCGCAATTTTTGATTTTTGGTCTTCCGTGGGAATATTCTCAGTTTCTGCACCCTTCCAGGTAAGGGCATAATTATTTTCGTTGCCCAGAAGAAACATTAAAACTCCCGGAGCACTTTTGTATTCCCTCGCCATTTCTGATAATTCTTTCAGAAGTATTGCTTTTACTTGTGGATTTGAATAATCTGTATTAGCCTCCCATTTATTATTCAACATAAGTCCATAGCGGCCAAAGGGATGGTTGAGAAGGGTGTAAATGCCATAAGTCTCATATATATAATTAACCCACTTTACAGGCACGCCTGTGTATTGACGAATGCTGTTTACACCCATGTTTTTAAGCAAAAGCATTTCATAATCCAATGCAGCTTTTATAACATCATTTGGCTGCTGCCACAAGCTGTAAGTATAATTGGTACCAATGGGAAAGTAATCCCAGTTCATACCATTCATAAAGAAGTCTTTTCCATTAACATTCAGCACAAATCCCTTTTCTGATTTTTTGACAATAACCTTGGCTTGTGGAGAGATAAAAGAACAGGAGATCAGTAACAGGAAGGAAAATACAGCAATGCTTTTTCTCATAAAACAAGCTTATTAATGGTTTAAAATTTTTAGCCCTGATTTTTTGATAAAAAAACGGAGGTACTAACTTAAAAAAGTAAATACGATCCGTTAAGAATGATTGCTATATAAAAACTGCTCTGCTTTGTGACAAGAAATAAATGAAACAGGTATTGTATGTTGTATTCATTTCACTATTTCATTTTATAAACAGGACGAACACCGTTTCAATTTGATTACTTTTTATTGATATACCCTTACATAATCAATTTCCATGGATGCATTTGTAAATGCCGGATCAACCGGACCTCCAAAATTTCCACCCATTGCGATATTTAAAATAAAAAAGAAGTTCTGGTTAAATGGAATACTTGTTGAATTAACAACAGAATGAATCAGATCACCATCTACTGAAATTTTGATCAGCGATGAAGTCCATTCCAGCGTATATATATGAAAGGCTGTTGTTGCGTTTGAAATAATTTTTGTGTTACCATCAGCATTTCCCCCGGAACGGCCTGGATAATGTAATGTGGCATAAATCTTATTCAGGTCCCTTCCTAAATGTTCCATAATATCTATTTCACCACAAGCTGGCCAACCAGCTGTATTAATGTTATTTCCTAACATCCAGATTGCAGGCCATGTGCCCACACCTACAGGAAGCTTTGCCCTTGCTTCAACTTTGCCATATTTAAACGAAAATTTATCTTTCGATAATAATCTTGCAGAAGTGTAAGCTTTACCACTAAAATTTTCAGCTTTGGCAATAATTTTCAATGTGCCACCGGAAACTATGGCATTATCAGGTCTGTTTGTATAGTACTGTAACTCATTATTACCCCATCCACAAATTCCCGGACAGCCATCACCAATATCATATCCCCATTTTGCAGGATCAGGTGCCCCGGGTATATCAAACTCATCAGACCAAACTAATGATACCGAAACTGTTACAGTTACCTGTATAGATTTTGAGACAGTTTGTCCGCCTGAACTTTTGGCAATTACATTAACAGTATAAGTGCCGGTAGAGGGATATTTATAAGTAATGATACCTGAAACAACTGTAGCAAATATACCGTTGCCATAATCAAAATCATAGGTGACTGCATTCGATGCAGAAGCGGTAAACGAAACATTTCCGCTATTATCTGTACTAACAATAGCATTGACAGTCAGGTTTGAAGGTGCTGTATTATTATTACCTGGCGTATCACTTTTTCCACAGGAACTGATTAGTGCTACTAATGATATTAAAAATAATGTCATGAATTTCATTTCATTACGGTTTTACTTTCAACTTTTGATACCATGAATTGCCATCAGCACCGATATTTCTGAGAAACATAGTTGTTGATGTATATGATATAATCTCATAAGTTACACCTCCGGTTCCGAAATTAATAATGCCATTACCGGGAACAGTAAATTGAATTTGTGAAGACTGAGCTGGGGTAGAGCCAGATGTTGCATCAGAAAATGCAAGTTGCTTTGTTCCACCGGTATTTATTGCATAGCAACCGTCACCACCACTAAATCCATAAAATGCTGTTGCTGCACCTATTGACATGGATGTTCCTTTATTATCAACCGAAATAAACATTCTATCGCTGGCATTTTTGGAAAAAGTGATCTCATCATCATAGGCACAGGGTTCTCTGGTGTTTGGCCCAGCTCCATACCAAATCGGGAAAAAAGCATTGGACGGCCCTACACCAAAATGATCAGGAGCATCTTTGTCTGTAATCCATACTCTTGAAGAACCATTTGTAAGTGCAGCAACTATTGGTGCAGGAATTACAAATGCAACAAATACTGTAATCGTTTTACTGATGGTTGATAAAGAACCGCCGGTACCTACAGCATTAACGTTAATAGTATAGGTATTGATCCCGGGGTTAGCATATTTATGAGTGATTGATCCGGAATAAACTACCTGTTTAATTCCATCTCCGAAATCGATATTGTAGGTAAGTGCATTGCCGGCAGTTGCTGTTATCACTACATTTCCTGTCCCATTTCCATTTGGATTAGTCGCATCTACACCAACTACGGTTGCTGTGAGTGTAAGGTTTGTTGGCGCCTTTAAATCGCCAAACGAATACTCTTCTTTCTTGCAACTGGAAAGGCTAATTAATACAGTAAGAAAAATGATGGCAAATGATTTAATTGAGTTTATCATGATTGCTTTTTTTATAAAATTAATTAAGTGTGATGTCATCAAAGTAAAAGGTATAGTTTGGTGAACCATCTCCCGGTGTACCTAAATCAAAAATCAACACCACTTTGGAATAAAAATTTCCGGCATTTATTGCTGTGAAATCAAAGGTTAACTCCTCCCATGTATTGGCGGTCGTTGTAGCTACTTCTTTTTCGAAAAAAATACCACCATTTGTTGCATTTTCCACTTTCAATAACAGTTTGGCACCTATTCTTGGTGAATAAACTTTTACCTTAAATGTTCTTAATGTTGAAAAATTAATTGGATTTACCATTTCAATAAAGCTGCCGGCCCAAACTTCTGGGGCGCCTTTTACCATTCTGCCAACCTTGGTACTTGTATTAATCCCTGATGGATTTGGGTTGTTTACGACAGTGGCAACACCACCGCCAAAATTTATAAATGGATAAGGGTAAGTTGTTGACTGAAATGTTAATGGTAGAGCCAGGTAATTCGGAACTACATTGGCTGCTAAGAAACTCACATCATCCCAGTAGAATACACTTCCGGTACCTGCATTCCCAAAATCAAAAAATATGGATGCCATATTATAGGTGTACGTCAGATTCAACGCTGCTGTACCTGATGATTGATTGGCAAAATCAAATACCAATGTTTCCCATGTATTAGCAGCCTGTGTCATAGCTTCAGTTTCTACTGACCTGGTATTATTGGTTCTGTCTTCTACTTTTAACCTTACACGGATACCGGCTGCAGGAGAATACACTCTTACACTCATTTGTGTATTAGTAGCAGTAAAAGGTATTGCAGTTGTAAAACCTGCACCAATAGTGGTACCAGCCCATGTTTCGGCACCATTTACTTTGGTCGTTCTTTTTACATTGTTAGCTCCATTTGTTGGATCAACAGCAGCTATTGTTTGGCTATTTCCAAAATCTGTAACCTCATAGTTAACACCCGGCAAATCAAAAGTTACGGGCAGTGCTAATAAACCAACAGGCATTTGATTGGTCAACCTGATATCATCAAACAGCCAGGTAAAATTGGGCGAACCATCACCGGGTGTTCCTAAATCAAAAATCAAAACTACTTTTTGATAAGAATTGGCTGTATTGATAGTTCTGAAATCAAAGGCTAAATCTTCCCATGTATTGGCTACTGTAGTCAGTACTTCTTTTTCAAAGAAAATACCGCCATTAGAAATGTTTTCAACTTTTAATAAAACTTTGGCACCAACTCTTGGAGAATAAACTTTCATTCTAAATACCCTGTTTGCAGAAAAATCAATCGGGGTTCCTACTGTTATCAAACTACCGCCCCAGACTTCAGGTGCATTTTTTACCATTCTGCCAACCTTAGAGCTTGTATTGATTCCGCCCGATTGCGGGTTATTTATTTTGGTAACAACACCACCACCAAAGTTTGTAAACGTATAATCAACTGTTGGCGATTCAAAGGTTATAGGTATAAGAACTGGATCAGTAATCGTAACCGTTGTGGTAAAGGTTGTAGTGGCAGCACCACCGCTCAATGCAACAACTCTTACTGTATAAGTACCTATGGAATTATAAATATGACTGATTGTTTGTCCTTCCAGAAAAGGCTGCGGTACCTCATTCGGCACATCGCCGAAATAAACATTGAAGAAAGTTTCATACAAAGCAGTAGCAGAAACATTTACTTTAAAATTATTGACTGCATCAATAGCTACAGTTACCAGTAGATTCTCAGGAGCTCTGAAAGAAACAGTCAGTTGCTTTGTATACTCTGTTGTTTTTCCATTTACAGAATGTGCAACAAGTTTTACAGTATATACACCTTCCCGATAAGTATGTGTTGTACTTTTTCCTGCATCTACTTTTACAGAAGCCGTCGTGCCATCCCCAAAAAATACATCATAATAAATGGCGCCTGTTCCGTTTGGAGTAATTGTAACCAAACCCGAATTGTCCTGCGTAATTTGAAATAATACGGCAAGAGCTTCGGGTGCTGCTCCGGTAGCAACAAATGAAATATCATCGTTTACTTCCTTTTTGCACCCAGCTGCCATTGACAGTAAGAAGACCAGGCTGAATAAATATTTAATAGATTTCATATTTGTTAGTTTTTAAGATGAATTTAATAACCAGGGTTTTGAGTGATACCTGAAATAGATATTTCTTCCTGTGGTATTGGAAATAATTCGTGTTTTCCGGCCATAAACCCTGTTATTTTAGTTGCCGCCTGACCTGTTCTTACCAAATCAAAAAAGCGATCGCCTTCCATTGCGAGTTCTAATCTTCTCTCATCCCAGATAGCTTGTTTTAATGTGGTACCTGTGGAACTAATATTATTCAGATTGTTTCCGAATGCCCTTTGACGAACCTGGTTTAAATAACCCTGGGCTTTTGTATCATTTGGCGTGGTTAACCTGTTAAATGCTTCCGCTGCCATCAGCAGGACTTCGGCATATCGGATGGTTCTGAAATTATTCAGGTAATTCAATTCAACCTGCCCGGATGTTTCTCCTTTACGGGGTAAATATTTTTGATTATACAAACCTGTATTTTTAAACGGCGCTACCTGGTAGGTAATATTAAAAGCAGGGTTTGCAGTTTTATAAGCTTCAATATCCAATACTGTTACCGCTTTTCTTAAATCACCAGCTGTATATGCATTGGCCAGATTTTGTGCCGGTAAATTAGTACTCCAACCTGCACCATAAGGCATAGCACCTGTTCCGTTTAAACCTCTTATTCCACACTGTTGAACAGAATGATTTCCCTGGCCCCTTGTAACTCCGCCCCAATTATAGTAAGGAGAAGTATTTGAATATTGTATTTCGAAAACCGACTCAGGTCCGTTTTCGCCTGATGCCAGAAACATATTACCAAAATTTGATACCAGAGAATATGCATTTGAATTAATGACATTCTCCAGCATGGCAGCTGCCGCATCAAATTTATTTTGATATAATAATACCTTACCCAGCAGAGCCTGGGCGGCATATTTTGTAGCCCGGCCTTTTTCAACCTGAACGGCTGGTAAAGTAGATATGGCACTGTTTAGGTCCAGTTCAATCTGCTTATATACTTCGGCTTTTGCAGAACGTTGTAAAGTTTTTGATTCAGCCAAACTCAATCTTTTATCAACAAATAAAGGAACATCACCAAAAAAGCGTACCAGGTGAAAATAATAATAGGCTCTTAAAAAATATACTTCACCATAAAGGGCATCTTTACCAGCGAAATTAACCGTTTGACCTCCTTTATTTGTAGCCTTATATTGATGCAAATAATTAGCCCTGTTGATACCTTCAAAAGCAGCCTGCCATAATTCAGTCAGGGTGGAGTTGACAGGAGTATGTGTATAATCATCGATCTGTTGCAATGACAATACATCAGATGCATTTTCACCACCACTTACAGAATTGTCAGAAGCTATGTCACCAACCGGTACCGCTTGATTCAACCATTGGATTGGAGTATATACACTGATCGCCATGGTCCGGTAATCACTCTCTGATGCCAAGTAATCAAGATCAGTTATTTTATAATCCTCTCTGGGATCATAATCCAGCCATTTTTTACATGAAGTAAGTATCGTTGCTACGAAAAGCAAACCAAGTATTTTTATTGTTATCTTTTTCATTATTGAAGTATTTAGGTAAAGATTTATAATTTAATATCAATGCCAAAAGCATAAGTACGGGCCTGTGGATAGGCACCCCGATCGATGCCCGTATCTAATATACCACCGGCTATTTCCGGATCAAACCCAGTGTACTTTGTAAATACGAATGCATTTTTAACCTGCACATAAACCCGTAGCTTGCTAAAAATATTTTTTGTTATTGATTTAGGGAATGTATATCCGAATTGGAGGTTTTTGATTTTTACAAATGAACCATCCTGAACGTATCTATCAGATACACGAATGTTACTGTTTGCGTCTGTAAATGAATACCTGGGATTCCTTGCATCATTCGTAGTACCTGCACCTGTCCATCTTGCTAAAACACTCCTGTCTTTATTTGAAAAATTTGCATTTCTTTCGTAGGCACTATATATGTCATTACCCACCGAAGCATAAGTGAATGAATTGAAATCAAAATTTTTATATTCCAGATTAAGGCCCCAACCCATTGTAAAATCCGGGAAAGGATCACCAATATTAGTTTGATCTGCAGCACTGATAACCCCATCGCCATTCACGTCAACAAAACGAATATCACCGGGTTGGGCACCGGTTTGTGTAGCACCTTTGGTTAAATCATCTGGCGTCTGAAAAAGGCCATTTGTTTTATACCCATAAAAATAACCCGGAGTGTACCCTTTTTCAAATACAGTAACACTCTGAGATTGTCCATTAAAATAATAACCACCTAAAATTTTAGCAGTACCATCATCATTGGTAGCTGTAACTACATTTTTAGCAGTTGTAAATGTAAGAGAGGTATTCAATTTAAGATTTTTTGAAATTGTTTCGTTGTAGCCAAGGCTGATATCCACCCCACTACTTTTTGTAGAACCAATATTAGCAGTAGGAATAGGCACAGTACCGAGGTAAAGAGAAGCTGAAGGAGTAAACAATAAGCCATCTACTTCTTTCCGGAAATAATCAGCAGATAAAGTGAATTTCCTGTTATAGAAAGTCATATCGAAACCTGCGTTAGACTGCAATTGTTTTTCCCAACGTAACGCATCATTTGCAGCAGAACCAACGGTAGATCCAGGGTAAAAAATATTATTGAAAGTATAACCGTTACTGTTGGGAGGGGTACCATAACTTGGTCCGCCAGTGATGATACTCACAAACTGTGGGTTTACATTTTCATTACCGATGGATCCGTAACTCCCTCTTATTTTCAGGTGGTCAATAAAATCAGATTTAAAGAAACTTTCTTTAGAAACTATCCATCCTAGTGAACCAGAAAAGAAGTTGGCATACTTATTATCTGTTCCAAAGGCATATGAACCATCACGGCGAGCCGTAAAAGAGGCCAGATATTTATCCTGGTAATCATAGTTTATCCTGGTAAAATAAGAAAGATTCCTTCTGAAATACTGGTAATAATATCCTGCAAGTGCATTGGTATTAGTGGCTGAATTGTTACCTGTAGCCGCAGTAAAGTCTGCAAATTCCCAGGAATTGAAGGGAACATCCTGTCTTGTTGCTCCGGCTGCATTACCAGAAACTTTGGCAACAGAAATGCCAAGTACCGTTTCAAAATTATGATCTTGTTTTACCCGAAAATTATAATTAGCGTAAGACTCCCAGGTATAATTAAAATTGCTTGTCTTTTCATGAGCCACACTATTGTTTCTACCGGTTACCGTAGAACCATCTGCATTCATAGAGTTATCTACGTTGTTTAACCCATAAAATACAAGAGGGGAAAAGCTTCTGGCATTTCCGTCATATTTCGTATACCCAAAACGAGTTGTTAATTTCAGGTTTTTAATCACATCATATTGCAACTCAAATTTTCCATATAACTTATTTCCTACGTTTTTATTATAAGTATTATCCAGCTTTGTTAATGGGTTAAATATCTCTGATAATAAAAGGTTGCTGAAACCATATTTACCCACTGTATTTGGAACTGTATTAAGAACTGATACCGTAGGATCAAAATTCAAAGCACTTCCGATAACACTATTAAAAGAGTTTTCCTGCACACCTTTAGAATCAAGAATAACACCGGTTGTGTTTACAATAAATTTTATTTTAGACGAAATATCAAAATTCAGATTGGCTGTAAAGTTGCCTCTGCTGAAAGTGGATTTATCATTTCCCCCAACAATACCGCCCTGGTTTAAATAACCGGCAGAAAGGAAATACGACATTTTATCGCTACCACCACGGGCAGCTACAGTATGCGATTGCATAGCAGCTTTTTCAAAAATTTCTTTTTGCCAATCTGTGCCAACACCTATTGTTGAAAGATTGGGGAATATAACATTTCCCCCGGCTACAGTACTTCCTTCATTGATCATTGCGGCATATTCTGAAGCATTTAATACACCTATTGTATTCATCACTTCCTGTATACCATAATTGCTACTTGCAGTAATTTCTGTTTTTTGGTTTTTCCTTCCCGATTTAGTGGTAACTACAATAACACCGTTACCACCTTTCACACCATATATTGCTGTAGTAGCTGCATCTTTTAATACATTGATTGATTCAATATCGGCAGCATTAATTGAATTAAGGTCAGTTAAAGACTGCGGTACCCCATCTATAATAACAACCGGATCTGTGCCCGAAAAAGAAGGAATACCCCGGATAAGAACTGTCGGTTTAGATCCAGGCGACCCACTTTGAATAACACTTACACCAGACGCACGGCCCTGCAAGGCTTCTTCTGTTCTTACAGGTTTTAGCTTCTCAATATCTCCGCTTTTAATGGTGGAAATAGCCCCTGATACTTTTGTAATTTTCTGGGTGCCGTACCCAACCACCACGACATCTGTCAACGTAACAGAAGAACTTTCCTCCATGGTAATAGCAATGGGAGAAATGCCATCGTTAACGGTATACTCAATTTCCTTCATTCCGATATAGGATACAAAAAGTTTTGACCCCTTTTTAGGAACCGAAATTGTGAATGCACCCTTCGCATCAGTGATTGCTGTTGAAGAACTGCCTTTAATTTGAACAGTAGCGCCAGCAAGCGGTTCATTTGAAGTCTTATTGTTTACAGTACCTGTAACTGTAAAACCTTGTGCAAAAACCTGATGAAAATAGCTCCCGAAGAAGATTACCAGACACAGTAATGTGACTTTTAGTTTCATATGCAATCGTTTTAATTTGTGTAGAAAAGAGACTTATAGCAAAAAGGAAAGGTAATTCGTCATACTACATTGCACCAAAATTTACTGCCCTACAATACTACATCATAATTTATAAATGTTTGATTATCAATCAACTTAAACTACATCATTACTACATCATTACTTTTTTTGTATATTCAATAATCCAATAACTGCTTCGAAATGCGAAAAGTCCTTCTATTTTTATTTTTCCCAATTAATTTATTAAGTCAAAACACAATTGGGCTTCCGGATGTGATCAATTACTCAAAGCAATCGTATAGTGGGGGGCTTCAAAACTGGGATATAAAGCAAGATAAAAATGGAATTATTTACATCGCTAATAATGAGGGTTTGTTGAGTTTTGATGGTACTTATTGGAACTTGTATCCTCTGCCAAATAAAACAATTGTAAGGTCTGTTGATATAGGATCGGACAATAAAATATATGTGGGTGGGCAAGATGAACTTGGTTACTTTTTCCCGGATTTAAACGGACGTCTGCAATATCATTCTTTAACGAAGTACATTTCAGATAAGGATAATTCTTTTGGTGATGTGTGGGATATCATCCAATACAAAAAAGATATTTTCTTCCGGACACCCAATAAGATCTTCAAATTTACAAACGAAACGGTATCAAGTTTTAATGCTACAGGCGAATGGTCGTATTTAGGCGAATCTCATGGAAAATTAATCGCACATGACTTAAAAACAGGTTTATTAAGTTATGCTAATAATATTTGGAAGCCGCTTACAAATAGCAACGAACTTCTTATTGATGATCCTATAACAGCCATATTACCGCTTCAAAATGACAGTTCCCTGGTGACCACATTGAAAACAGGGCTTTATATTTTATCTAAAAGCAGTATTACAAAGTACAATACAGTTAACTCTAAACTATTTGAAAATGATCGAATTTATGCTGCCAGCTTAATCAACGATGACCGGATTGCTCTTGCAACGAATAATAACGGTATTTATATTATTGACAAAAAAGGAAATATTATTCAAAGGTTTTCAAAAAAAGAGGGTCTTCAAAATAGTAATATTTTAAGTATTTTTTTGGATAAACAAAGTAATTTGTGGTTAGGACTGGATAATGGTATTGATTTTATTGCCTATAACAGTGCTATTAAACAGATAACTCCAAATTTCCAGGATGGACCAGGTTATACTGCACTGCTACATGATAATCGTTTGTTTATAGGCACTTCAAACGGACTTTTCAGTGTCGCTTTGCAACAAACCAGAGACCTGAGCTTCAGTAAGGGAGACTTTGTTCCGGTAGAAAATACAAAAGGACAAACCTGGACTTTAGCTGAAATAAATAACCAGGTACTTCTGGGAAGCCACGAAGGGGCGTTTATCATCAACAACAATACAGCAAAAGTATTAACCAAAAATCCCGGCCATTGGAATTTCACTTCCTTATCTGCTGTATACCCAACATCTAAAATAATTGCCGGAAATTATAAAGGGATATCCTTTTTTAATTTTTTAAACGGGCAATTCACAGCAAATGGAGAAATTTCAGGTTTTGAAGAATCTTCAAGATTCGTATCGATAGATAAAAATGAAAATATATGGGTATCACATCCATATCATGGAGTTCATAAAATAAATGCAGGTACACCCGGAGGCTATATTTTTACTTTATATACCAATAAAAAAGGGTTGCCTTCAATACTGAATAATCATGTTTATAAAATTAAAAACGAAATAGTAGTGGCGACAGAAAAGGGAGTTTATGTATATAATGAACATAATGACCAATTTGAACCTTCAGCATATTATAGAAAAATTTTCGGAGAACAAAGTTTGCGCTATTTGAAAGAAGACCTTGCTGGAAACATCTGGTTTATGCATAATAAAATAGTGGGTGTTGTTGATTTTTCAGGAAAAGAACCTGTTATTATATACTTACCGGAATTAACGGATAAAATGTTGAGCGGATTTGAATTTATTTATCCACTAAATGAGAGTAATATCTTCATGGGAGGAGAAAAAGGCTTTTTTCATATCAATTATGAAAAATATAAAAAAGCACTTCCTGCATTAAGTTTACAGATAAGTTCAGTAAAAATCATCAACAAAAAAGATAGTATACTATTTGGCGGATATCATGTAAATGGGCATCCAATCCAGGGTTCTGAAAAAAAAGTTAATATAAGTCACCTTTGGAAAACAATCCGAATTCAGTTTTCTTCCGCTTTATTTGGATACCAATCCAATCTTGAGTATAGTTATAAATTAGAAGGGTTTGAAAACAATTGGTCAGAGTGGAATAAACGTACTGAGAAGGAATATACAAACCTTTCGTCTGGGAATTATACATTTAAAGTAAAAGTGAGGAATAATCTTGGTAATGAATCGCTACCCGCAACTTATTCTTTTAAAATTTTGCCGCCCTGGTACCAGACCAGATGGGCAAACATCCTGTATTTGCTTTTCTTCTTATCTTTTGCTTATGCATTATATAAATGGCAAAAAAAGAAATTTATATCCCAAAAAGCAAAGTATGAAGAAGATCAAAAAAAGCTTTTATATATTCATGAGTTAGAACGAAGTAAAAATGAAACCGAAATGGTTTCCTTACGGAATAAAAATCTTGAATCTGAAATAAATTTTAAAAATTCCGAGTTAGCATCTTCTGCTATGCACCTGTTAAAAAAAGGAGAATTACTCTCTAAAATAAAAGGAGAATTAACCCATGTAATGAAAGGTATTGAAAGTACACAGTCAAATTCAGACCTGAAAAAAATGGTTAAATCACTAAACGACGAAGACAATATGGATCATGAATGGGAAAAGTTTTCAAAACATTTTGATAAGGTACATAGTGATTTTCTGATTGTTTTGAAAAAAAACCATCCTACAATAACACCTAACGAGTTAAAACTTTGTGCTTATTTACGAATGAACCTTTCGACTAAAGAAATAGCACAATTGATGAACATTTCCATAAGGGGAGTAGAAATCAGCAGGTATCGCCTTCGAAAAAGACTGAGTATATCTTCGGATATAAATCTTTTTGATTATTTAATTAAATTTCAAACAAAGACATAAAACTCTTCTATCAACTGAAGTCTTTAACGAAATTAATCCCATACCAGTGCACTTGCTCCTAAAATTGCAGCATCAGCTTCTTGTAAATCGCTGTACAATAATTTCACTTTATTTTTAAAGACTTGTATCAGGTTAGCCTCCATCGCCTGCTTTGTAGGGTTCATAATCAGATCACCAGCTTTTGTCAATCCGCCAAATAAAATAATGGCTTCCGGGGAGGAGAACATGACGAAGTTGGCTAATGCTTCCCCTAATATCTGCCCCGTGAATTCAAAAATATCATTAGCAATTTTATCACCCTTCATAGCACATTCATAAACAGATTGACTGGTAAGATCATTAATTGAATAATCCCGCAACAAACTTTCTTCATCGGGATTTTCCGCTAATAATTCCAATGCCGTTTCTCTAACCCCGGTTGCTGAGGCATATGATTCCAAAGTACCTTTAATTCCTGTTCCTTTATGCATTCTTCCTCCAGGACGGATTATGGTATGTCCTAATTCACCGGCAAACCCATCATGACCTAAAACAATTTTTCCGTCAATGATAATTCCACTACCAACACCAGTTCCTAGTGTAATGGTGATAAAATGTTTGATGCCTTTGGCACAACCATACATCATTTCTCCCATCGCAGCTGCATTAGCATCATTAGTCAGTTTAACAGGTAAACCCAGTTTTTCTGAAACCATTGAAGCAAATGGAATAATACCCCTCCATTTCAGATTAGCCGCATATTCAATATTGCCGGTGTAATAATTTCCATTTGGTGCACCAATGCCAATACCGGAAAAGTTTTTCATGCCACCGTTTTTATTAATCATTGGCACCAGCTTGTCATGTAATTCATCAATAAAATCTTCAACGCCTTCTGGTCCATCTGTCAGCAACCTGTCTTGTTGAAGAATATGACCTTTCTGATCTACTACACCAAACTTAGTGTTGGTGCCACCTATGTCTATGCCAATTGCAAATTTTGCCATAATAGTTAACTAACGAATTTAAAGATATTAATGTCCGCCTCCGCTTACTTCTGCATCGTAATCTATTCCTTGTTTTCTCAGGATTCCTTTCACTATAAATGCAAAAAAAGCAAGGTATGCAAAGCACACTGCAGCCAGAATATATGACTGGTGTATGCCAATGATGTCGGCTAATTTTCCCTGTATCGGCGGCAGTATTCCTCCTCCAAGAATCATCATTATAAGAAAAGCAGATCCCTGTGACTGATACTTGCCAAGCCCGGCAATAGACAAACTGAAAATACATGGCCACATTATCGAACAACAAAGACCGGCACTGAGAAATGCATAAATAGCAGTGGTGCCTGTTGTAAGCAGGCCAATAACCATAGCGATAACCCCTAGTATGCTAAATATCAGTAATGTCTGTACTGGTTTGTCTTTGCTGAAATAAAATGCAGCAATCAGTACCAATACACAAATAATATAATAATACAGAGCTGATACATTATAGTCGGAGAGGTAAATGATAAGTATCAGAATACCAAAAGCAACAATGGGCATTATAAGTTGCAGCAATTGTTTTGTGCTTTTTTTCAAGTCAAAAGCACCGACAGCCCCTGTCCAGCGGCCAATCATCAGGCTACCCCAGTACATCATTATATAAGGAGTGGCTTCGGAAGCGGATAAAGAACCAAATTCTTTTTGCTTTAATAGCTCTCCTAAATTACTTCCGACAGCCACTTCCACACCAACATAGGTGAATATGGCGAGCATACCGAGAACTAATTGGGGATATTGCATGGCACCCCAACCAGATGATTTTTTCCGGGCACTCCAATTTGCAGCAAGCAAACCTACTACAACTACTGCCAGTGCGCCGAGTAACCATCGTAACCGATAGGATTCTAATGCATGTTTATCAGCATCGCTGGCTGCTGACATATCCGTTTGATAACTTCTGAATACCGGGACAAACATAATAATAAGTAAACCTGTTAATATCAGTAAAGTATATAAAGCTTTACTTGCCTTTTCCGTTTTTTCCAGGATAATGCCCGCAGGAACTTTTTTGGAGAAAAAGAACAATGCAGCAGCACTTATAAACAAAGCACCAACACCTACATAAAGAATAATTACCTTGGATAAACTCAGCGATGCAATTTTTTCATCGGTAATGGCAGCAGTTGTACCAAATAAAGCCAGCGCTACTACCAAAGGGCCAACGGACGTACCAAAAGAATTGATGGCACCGCCTAACGTAACCCGGCTGGTACCCGTAGCAGGATCTCCAAGCGCAATGGCAAATGGCTGAGCAGCGGTTTGTTGCAATGAAAAACCAAGTGCAACAATAAATAATCCAATCAGCATGCCAGCAAAACTATTTCCATTTACCGCAAGTATCATGGCAGCAGCACCACAAGCTGAAAAAAGAAGACCATAGACAATACTTTTTTTATACCCCCACTTTCCTACCAAATCTTTTCCGCCAAATGCTCCATAAGCAAATAAGATTAAGGCCCCAACATAATAGGCTGTATAAAAAGCAAAATCAATCAACTGACTCTGAAACTGATCGAGATGAAAATAATTCTTACAGAAAGGAATAAAAACGCTGTTACCAGCGGCTATAAACCCCCAAAAGAAGAAAACAGTGACAAGGGTACTCAGAGCGCCGTGGTTGGTAGGCTGTTTGGGTTGACTCATAACAATCGTAGTTTTATTAGTTGCTGAAAGTAATACAAAATTATTTCTTTGTAAAAAACAGTTGTTAGAGTTTAATTTAGGTCTTATAAAATATCTTTGCAATAGAAAATGATGTGGATAGGGTCAGAGTCATTTTTTTAGTTTTTCAATGGCTTAATTTTCAAAATTCCTTAATTTCAGTTCGAATGCTGAGTCACTAAATAATATAGATGGAAATAGTACATATAGCAGCAGAATGTTATCCCGTAGCAAAAGCCGGTGGTCTTGGTGATGTGGTGGGGGCTTTGCCTAAATACCAGGCAGAATTGGGTCATTATGTAAAAGTGGTCATGCCCATGTACCGCACTAAATTTTTGTACGAGAACCAATGGGAGCTCGTTCATGAAGGTGGTCAGCATATCGGACCCACTTATTTTCATTACAGTGTTATTAAAGAAAAAACAAACAAACTTGGGTTTGATCTGTACCTGATTGATATTAATGGATTGCTTGACCGGGAAAAAATATATGGGTATGATGATGATACAGAGAGATTCCTTTCTTTCCAGGTGGCTGTCTGTGACTGGCTCAATAAATGGGAACATACACCAGATGTCATACATTGTCATGATCATCATACTGGCCTTATTCCTTTTATGATAAAATATTGTTTTGAATTCCGGCAGAAACTGGCTGAAGTACCAACCGTTTTTACTGTTCATAATGCACAATACCAGGGATGGATTGGATGGGATAAATATTATTATCTGCCGGCATTTGACAGTTGGAAATGGGGCCTATTGGATTGGGAAAAAACGATCAACCCGATGGCATCTGCCGTAAAATGTGCCTGGAAAGTAACAACGGTGAGCAACAGCTACCTGGATGAATTAAAAGGAGCTGCCAATGGTTTGGAAAACCTGTTTGGTTATGAACAAGGAAAAAGTTATGGGATCTTAAATGGAATAGATACTGACGTTTGGGATCCGTTGACGGATACCATGATTGCAAAGAATTATGACAAAGAATTAGTAGAAAAAGGAAAACGGAAGAATAAAAAAGAACTGGCGGGGCAGTTTGGATTAGACCCCGACAAGCCATTAATATCATTTGTTGGTCGCCTGGTAGGAGAGAAGGCTGCTGATTTATTACCCGATGCTATCAGCCAATCTATTTATCAACATCATGGTCATGCTAATTTTTTAGTACTCGGCTCCGGTGATCCTGCGTTGGAAGATAAATTGGATCAGATGAAGCACCAGTTCAATGGTTATTTTAATTCTTATATTGGATACAGTGAGCCATTAAGTCACCAGATATATGCCGGTTCAGACTTTTTATTAATGCCCAGCCGGGTAGAGCCATGCGGATTGAACCAGATGTATGCACTTCGGTATGGCACCGTGCCTATGGTTAGGAATATCGGGGGGTTGAAGGATACCGTTACAGATATGGGTGACCCGCAGGGGTTTGGAATCCGGTTTGACCAGGCATCGGTTTGGGATATTACATATTCGGTAGGCCGGGCTATTGATCTTTATAATAATAAACCTGACCTTTATACCTGGATGCGGAGCCACATGATGACGATTGATCATTCATGGGATTCATCTGCACAGCAATACATCAATTTATACCAATCATTGAAATAAACGATTCGTTATGGCCATAAGGACTATTACTCATTCAAAGGAAATTTTATCTATCATTCTTGGCGGTGGTGCAGGCAGTCGTCTTTATCCGCTTACTGCAAGCCGTTCTAAACCTGCCGTGCCCATTGCAGGAAAATACCGGTTGGTGGACATTCCCATTTCCAATTGTCTGAATAACGGAATAGGAAGAATGTTTGTGTTGACTCAGTTCAATTCAGCATCATTGAACAGGCATATCAAAAACACTTATCACTTCAGTGCTTTTAGTAAGGCATTTGTTGATATACTTGCCGCTGAGCAAACGCCTGATAACCCAACCTGGTACCAGGGTACTGCTGATGCGGTTCGCCAGGGGCTTCGTCATATAGGACCATTTGAAAGTGATTATGTATTGATACTTTCTGGTGATCAGCTTTACCAAATGGACTTTGCTGAAATGCTGGATAACCATAAAAAATTAGGTGCAGATATTACGGTTGCCAGCATACCAGTTAATGAAAAAGATGCACCGGAGTTTGGCATTTTAAAATCAGGGGAAGGATTGATAACCTCTTTTATTGAAAAACCTAAAAAAGAGTTATTGCCTGCGTGGGTAAGTGAAACTGGTGATATTATGAAATCTACCGGAAGAAACTATCTCGCTTCAATGGGTATTTATATTTTCAACCGTCAGTTGCTGTTTGATCTTTTGCAGGAAGAGTTTAAAGATGCTACCGACTTTGGTAAAGAAATAATTCCGCAAACGATCAATAAATATAAAGTTGCCAGTTACCAGTATGAAGGCTACTGGACTGATATAGGAAATATTCATTCATTTTTTGAAGCAAACCTTGATTTGACAAAAGAAATACCCTCATTTAACTTATTTGATAACGAGCAGGTAATTTATACCCGTCCCCGTATGTTGCCTCCGGCTAAAATCAGCGGTACAACATTGGAGAAAACATTGATTGCCGAAGGTTCCATTATCAATGCATCAAGAATTGAGAATAGTGTAATTGGCATTCGTTCCCGGATTGGTCTTGGTTCCACTTTGGTGAGCACCTATACTATGGGTAATGATGCATATGAAACACTGGAAGAAATTGAAGCTGCAGAAAAAAAAGGAATCCCATTAATGGGTATCGGTAACCGGTGTTATATCAAAAATGCAATTATTGATAAGAACTGCCGGATAGGCGATGATGTCCGCATCAACGGCGGTTCACATATAGAAAACACAGACCATCCACTTTATGCAGTTAAGGATGGAATTGTTGTTTTGAAAAAAGGGTGTATTATACCCAATGGGTTTGTAATCTGAAATGATTAATATGGTCGGGAAATGAGGATTTTTTATCTGAAGAAAATGTGTACTTTCTACATATTATTCCTATCTTCAAAACTCTCTGATTAAAACGATTGCTTATGTCTTCTGTGTTTGCCGGTAAAAAACCGAAACTTAGCCTTAGCCAGATTATTAATATGAGTGTTGGATTCTTTGGAATTCAATTTGCCTTTGGTCTTCAAAATGCCAATGTCAGCAGGATATTTCAAACACTGGGGGCTAATATTGATGACATACCAATTTTATGGATTGCCGCGCCATTAACCGGCCTGATTGTTCAGCCAATTATCGGCCATTGGAGTGATAAAACATGGCACAAACGATGGGGAAGAAGAAGACCATTCTTCATGGTAGGTGCTATTTTTGCGGCCCTTGCTCTATTTGTTTTTCCAAATGTATCTGAAATATGGATGGCTGCTGTTATGTTATGGCTGCTGGATGCTTCTATCAATGTTTCAATGGAGCCGTTCAGAGCATTTGTTGGCGATATGCTTCCTGATTCACAAAGAACTACAGGTTTTGCGATGCAAAGTTTCTTTATTGGTGTCGGAGCTGTTATTTCCTCACTGCTTCCTTATCTGCTTACAAAGTTTGGTGTTTCAAACGAAGCAGCAGAAGGTGTAATTCCAGATTCTCTCAAAATATCGTTTATTGTTGGTGCTGTTGTATATATAGCGGCCATTTCCTACACGGTCTTCACCACTAAAGAATATTCTCCGGAAGAGCTAAAATCATTTGGTGAAATCGGAGAAACGGATAATGCGGTTCATATTAAAACACCAGCGTCTGCTTTTTCTAAAAAAGGAACGATATGGACAGTTATCGGTCTTGCATTAACAGCCGGACTTTATTTATACAATTCATCGGCAGAAAATAAATTGGAAAAAGAATTGTATGTATTAACTGGTGGAGTAGCTGCATTTGGAATATGCCAATTGGTTGCCGGGCTTTTGCAGAAAAGAAAAAGTAAAAATGGTTTTGTAGAAGTGATGGATGATTTGAATTTTCTTCCTGATACGATGAAGAAACTGGCCATCGTTCAGTTTTTTTCCTGGTTTGCTTTATTTGCGATGTGGATTTACTCTACTCCAGCGTTGGCGCAGCATCTTTCAGGAACAACCGATACAACTTCAAAAGCTTATAATGATATGGGCAACTGGGTAGGTGTGCTATTTGCATGGTATAATGGTTTCGCCGCTTTATTTGCTTTTCTTTTACCAGTATTAGCCAAAAAGTTTTCGAGACCTGCCACTCACATGATAGCACTGATTGCGGGTGGATTGGGTCTTATTTCCTTTTACATATTTAAGGATGAAAAAATGCTTATTATAAGCATGGCAGGTATCGGATTAGCCTGGTGCAGTATTCTTGCCATGCCATATTCCATGCTTACAAAAGCATTGCCTGCAAATAAAATGGGGGTGTACATGGGCATCTTCAATTTTTTCATTGTCATCCCACAAATACTGGCTGCCACATTATTGGGTGTGCTTACAAAACACATCTTTAATGGAAATGCAATTATGACCATCGTTGTTGGCGGCTGCTCAATGATATTAGCTGCACTGCTAACATTAAGAATAAAAGATAAATAAAGCTATATGAAACGTATTCTTGTCATACTTTTTGTAGTTACTTCAGTTAATAGTTGGAGTAACGGTTTTCCTGAAGTTTACCCCACTAACTGGTGGGTAGGAATGAAAAATCCTAATCTGCAACTGATGATACACAGGGATAGGGTAGGGAATGAAAAAATTTTGATGCTCCCTTATCCGGGAGTAAAACTGGTTAAGCAAACAAAAGCAGAGAACCCTAATTATATTTTTCTTGATCTGACAATTACTGCAACGGCTAAACCAGGTAAGTTAAAATTCAGGATTGACAACCTGCAATCACCAGAAGCAGTTTCTTATAAAATTTTTGAGTATGAATTAAGACCCAGGAGTAATCAGAATGGTAAAACAAGAGCTATTGGTGTAACTGCCAAAGATTTTATCTACCTCATGATGCCAGACCGTTTTTCCAATGGCGACCCATCAAATGATATTATCAGCGACTACCGGGATAAAACAAGCGACAGAAAAGATAAATTCTCCAGACATGGCGGTGATTTTAAAGGAATTGAAAATCATCTTGACTATTTCAATCAATTAGGGGTAACAACCTTATGGCTTACACCCATTATTGAAAACGATATGCCGCTGATGAGTGAATGGGGAAACAATGTAGCTGGTTATCATGGTTATTGGTTTACCGACCATTATGCGGTAGATAAACGTTTTGGAGGCAACGAAGGGTATAAAAATTTTTGCGACAAACTTCATGCAAACGGGATGAAAGTAATCCAGGATGCTGTTTACAATCATGTGGGCAATCATCATTGGTTTGTACTCGACCCGCCGATGAAATCCTGGTTCAATACATCACAGGGCGATAAAGGGCCCAACCACCGGGAAGAAGTTTTCTATGATCCCTATGCTTCGCAATCGGATAAAAACACAATGCTGGACGGATGGTTTGTGCCACACCTGCCAGACCTTAATCAAAGAAATCCATTTGTTGCTAATTTTTTAATTCAGCATGCTGTTTGGACAACAGAAGAATATGGAATTGATGGCTGGAGAGTGGACACTTACAAATACTGCGATGAACAGTTTATGAATAATGTAAATGCAGCGTTGGAGAAAGAATTTCCAAAAGTGACCGTATTTGGCGAATCATGGGTGAACAGCGCAGTGGCCAATGCTTATTTTACTCAGAACAATATGAATACTCCTTTTAAGCATAATGCAAGGGGAATGTTAGACTTTCAATCCTGCTTTGCCATGCTGGCCGGTATGAATGAAAAGTTTGACTGGCTGACCGGGGTCAATAAAATTTATACCACTCTATCCCAGGATGTTTTGTATAAGGATCCGATGAACAATTGCATTTTTTTGGATAATCATGATATGGACAGGGTGTTCTCCGTAATAGATGAAGACTGGAGTAAAATGAAAATGGGATTTAACTGGTTGCTTACATTGCGGGGCATTCCACAAATATATTACGGCACCGAAGTGCTGATGAAAAATAAAAAAGTAAACACCGATGCTACCGTCAGGGAAGATTTTCCCGGAGGCTGGGCCGATGATAAAGAAAAAGACAATCGTTTTAATAAGCAGGGCAGAAGTGATAAACAGGACGAAGCATTTGAGTATATAAGCAGGTTGGCCAATTTCAGGAAAAATTCATCTGCTATCACAGCCGGAAAAACTATGCAGTTTATACCTAAAGATGGCTTATATATCTATTTCAGGTATGATGCTAAACAAACAGTAATGGTCATCACAAACACAGGAGATAAGAATGCAAAACCAGACTGGTCAGCTTATGCAGAAAGAACAAAAGGTTTTACACAGGTTAGAAATGTGGTTTCTGGTAAAATAAAATCTCTAAATGGATTAGAGATAGAACCGAAAGAGAGTTTTGTGTTTGAATTGTTGAAATAAGCAGGTATTATTTTTTTCTTAATCTTACGATTTTAAAGCCTTCCGCTTATAAGCCCGTATCTCGTTGCCATGCATAGAGTAAAGAGTCCCTTCGTTCCACTAAACCGGGAACCCGTTGCCTTTTGATAACAACACCGACAGGGCAATAAGCCGGATTCCAGTTCTATTTAATCTTCCAACCAAAAAAGAAAAATGAATAGTGGAATAATTCTTTGTAACCCACCCTTACAGCTGCTTCAAAAAACTAAATGCCGTGGTTTGTGTTTTTTCCTAAAAACAATTATTTGGGTAAAGCAAACGTCAACTAAATAACCTTCCTCTTCCACTTGCCACTTCGCATGTACAACCACGAAAGCAAAAAGGTAACGCCCCAATACAATAGTTCTACACTCCATGCCCATACTAGTGAAAACTGCCAAACCCTGATGCCAAACCACATGTAGATGATGTAAAGAACAATAGCAATCACTTCGATCAATAAATTGATGGTGGTGTTGGCTGTGCCGGTAACTGCATTTAGCCAGACTGTGGCGACAGACATAAAAACAATGGCGATACTCACCATGCGGATTACAGGAATAGCATCAGCAATGAAGATTTGGTTCTGACCGAAAATGCTCAGGAAATAACCGGGTATGAGATTGAGTAGCAGACATAGAGAAACAGTAAAAGCTACACTCAGCCACATGATCTTTTTAATAAGATAAAGCACTTCATCTTTTTTACCCTGTCCTATTATATTGCTGACCATCGCATTGCTGGTGCTTGCAAAACCCCAGCAAAAAATGCCAAAGATGCCAAAAATGTTGCGCATCGTGTTGCTGATGGCAAGATTATGTTTGCCGGTATTTTCGATCATGATAAAAAATATCAACCAACCGATGATGCTTAACAAAAACTGCATTACCAAAGGCGATGATTGGCGGAATACCAATCCGGCAATTGTTTTATTGAACTTCAGGTGATGGAATAAACTAAACCGGGTATGAAATTTTTTCTTAACGATGATCAGTAGTACAATTGCTAATGCAACGATTTCTGCAACAACGGATGCCACGGCTGCACCATTAAACCCAAGTTTTGGAAAACCCCAATGACCATATATTAATGTGTAATCAAGAAAAATATTGAGCCCCGATTCTATGATGAATGCATATTTAAGATAGCGGCTGTTGTTGCTGCCTACTAAAAAGGCATTACCCAACAGGAAAAGGTACAGAAAGGGAATACCCCATGCCCTGATCTTTAAAAAATGGATGGCAGTTTTTTCTACTTCTGTTGACTTTAATGTGGCATGTAATGCAAAAGGGGCAACAAAGTAAATGACTAAAATACAGGCAGCGGCAAAAAACATGGCTATCCAGATGGCTTGTCCCGATAACTTGCCTATTTCTCTGGGCCGGCCTTCTCCGGCACGCCGGGCAATAAGTGCCAGTAATCCATTGTTAAGTCCGCTACCAATCAGCGCAAAGATGAGATAGAATACACCGGTGATGCCGGCAATACCTAATTCCGTTTCTCCAAGGCCACCCAGGAAAATATTGTTGGTCAGAAAATTTATTTGCGGTACCAACATAGCCAAAATAATGGGCAATGCTATCGATAAGATCTGCCGGTTGGATGTGGAGACTTTTAAATCGGTATTTACTGGTTCGCTGTTCATTGTTTTGGAGGCGCAAACCTACTGATAATATGTCAGGAACTTGAGTATAACGGGGCTATTAGAAGGAGGGAATATTTTTATTGAACCAAATAGGATATTGGAAACAATAAATATCATAGAGCTATGGGAATTAATATGATCTTTTGTTGCTATCTGGTTTAGAAATCAGACTTAACAAAATGAATCCCCATAAAAATTATTTTGGTTATTATTGCAGCTAAAGAGAAAGTATTGACCAATTTATTTCATATCGAAAACGAAGCATCCGGTAACGGGCAGCAAGTTTTATCGCTGAGGCTGGGAGACAAGCATGCCAGCTTTGCTATTACCAATAAATCCGGCACAGAACTATATAAATTAGCCTACTGTTCTTCTGAGCATTGGGATGAAATCGAATTGACGAAATTTTATGATTTCTATCCTTCATTTAAAAATTCTTTTTATGAAGTATTGGTCAGCTTTGACTTTTCGCAAAGTATTTTTGTCCCTGCCAGCGAATACACCCTGGAAGATGCAGGATTATTATTACAGACTTCCGGTGCTACAAACGGTAATCAAAATATTGCTTCCGAATTGGTGCCTGGCTGGCAACTATACAATGTATATGCTGTTCCAAAAGAAATTCATGAATGGGTAAGCAGAAAATTCCCGACGGCAAAATGCAGGCATCAATATTCGCTTCATATCAACAAAGTATATACAGCAGAACCCCGTGGAAATTTAGCAGTTGATTTCCGGAAAGAAATGTTTACAGTTGTCGCTACCAGAGATAGTAAACTATTGCTGGCACAAGCATTTGAATATACTACCCCGGAAGATGTATTGTACTTTCTATTAAAGATCTGTCAGCAGTTTTTATTATCGCAACAGGATGTAAAATTGCAATTGTCAGGTTTGGTTGATAAACAATCGGCATTGTACAAGGAGTTATACCAGTATTTTATCAACTTGGAATTCAGGGAGGCTGACTGGAATGCCACAAGCGAATACCCGGCACATTTTTTTACTTCACTAAATGATCTGGCCAAATGCGCATCATAGGAGGAGAACATGGAGGAAGAAAATTTAATCCTCCCAATAAAATGCCTTATACCCGGCCTACCACCGATATCGCCAAAGAAGGATTGTTCAATGTGCTGCAAAATAAACTTGATTTTGAAAAATTAAAAACACTGGACCTTTTTGGCGGTACGGGAAGTATCAGCTACGAACTGGCATCAAGAGGTGTTACTGACCTGACGATTGTAGAAAAGGATCATGCCATGTATGAGTTTATTAAAAAAACGGCATTAGCCTTACGGATTGAACATATCAAGGCACTGAAAATGGATGTGTTTAAATTTATCAACCAGTGTACGGAGAAATTTGATTTTATTTTTGCCGGTCCGCCTTATGCTTTGACAACAATCGATAATCTACCCAAAGATATTTTTGAAAAGCGATTATTAAAAAAGGACGGATGGTTGGTCATGGAACATACACCCAGAAATAATTACAAATCATTCCCCTTTTATAAAACTGAACGCAATTACGGAACTACTATTTTTACTACATTTATTGAGGACAGGGAATAATGAAGAAACAGGAACTACGAAAAATTTACCAGGACAAAAGAAAAGAACTTTCCGACTCAGAAAGAGCAAAACTGGATGACCTGTTGCTGATAAAATTTCAGCAAGCGGAGATCCCGTTTATACAATCCTTGTTTTCCTACTGGCCCATTGAAGAGAATAATGAACTGAACACCCATATACTGACTGATTACCTGGAATTCAAAAACCCGGGATTGGTGGTTGCTTATCCAAGAACGGATACGATGATGGATGAAATGATTGCTGTTGTAGTTAATGCCGAAACAGATTTTCTTAAAAATGATTTTAATATTTACGAACCGGCAGAAGGAGACCTATTACCGGCAGATGAAATAGATATGGTTCTCGTTCCTTTGCTGGCTTTTGATAAAAAAGGATACCGGGTAGGATATGGTAAAGGTTATTATGATAAATTCCTTGCTGAATGTAGGAAGGATTGTTTAAAGGTTGGTTTCTCCTATTTTGACCCCGTAGGGGCAATAACAGACAAGGCTGATTTTGACGTACCTTTAAATCTTTGTATTACGCCGCAAACCATTTATGTTTTCTAATTCTTTTCTCAAATCATTCCGCATTCTTTTATTACCCTTTGCTCTGCTTTACTGGCTGGCTATCGGTATAAGGAACTGGTTGTATAATAAAAATATTTTCAGGTCTACCGGTTTTGGTTTACCGCTAATCTGTGTAGGCAATCTTTCAGTAGGAGGTACGGGTAAATCGCCCATGGTCGAATACCTTGTATATCTTTTAAAAGGTAAATTTAATGTTGCCACACTCAGCCGGGGGTATAAAAGAAAAACCAAGGGTTATGCATTGGCCGGTCAGAATACAACGGCACTGGAAATTGGTGATGAGCCCATGCAGTTTCATTTAAAGTTTCCGGATGTGCCAGTGGCAGTGGGTGAAGAAAGAATTATGGCAATACCACAATTATTGCATGATAAACCCGAAACCCAGGCAATTATCCTCGATGATGCTTTCCAGCACCGGAGCATAAAAGCAGGGCTAAATATTTTACTCACAGAATATGGAAATTTGTTTACCCGTGATTTTTATTTGCCTGCCGGTGACTTACGGGACCTGAAAAGCAGTTATCAACGAGCTGAGATAATTGTAATAACAAAATGTAAACCCGAGCTGACACAAGCGGAAAAAGAAAAAGTGATCAAAGAAATTAAACCGGTAAAAGGGCAAGTCGTTTTTTTTACAACCATCGGATATGGTCAACTGTACCATATCAGCAGTAAAAAAATATTTACAGCCAACGAAAAGACAGAAGTATTGCTGGTAGCCGGAATTGCCAATCCACGGCCATTAAAACAACTGCTAGAAGAGAAATGTAATAGTTATCACATGCTTCAATATTCAGATCACCATATTTTTACCATTGATGACCTGAACGAGATCAGGCAAAAATTTAAAAAATTGACATCAACCAATAAAATCATCTTAACTACCGAGAAAGATGCTGTGAGGTTGACTAAATTCACCAATGAGATCGCTGAATTGCCCTTGTATGTGATCCCGGTGAGGCACCAATTCCTTTTTGGGGAAGGAGATCAATTTGATAAACTGGTGATTGATTATATTCAAGATTATAAAAAAACAGCATAAACCTTATCATGGGAAGAAAAAATTCAAAAAAGAAGAGCAAAGAAAAACAACGACAACGACCAGTATCAACTGGTAAAGTATTTAAAGGGATGCTGGATATTACCCGTTCAGGTATGGGCTTTGTCACCATAGAAGGGATGGATGCAGATATTCTTATCCGCCCCGGAGATTTCAACACAGCCTTGCATGGCGATACAGTTTCTGTTTCAGTAAAAGAAATGAGGAGTAGTGGACGACGTATGCAGGGCGTTGTTAAGGAAGTACTGCACCGTAAACGAACAGAATTTATTGGTCATTTGCAAATGAACAAAGCCCGCCCGGATGGCTCGGTCGGACGGGGGTTTGCTTTTTTTATTGCAGAAATGGATAAACCAATGCCCGATATTTTTATTTCACTCACCAATCTAAAAGAAGCGAAAGATAACGACAGGGTAGTGGTGAAGCTATTGCAATGGGAAAATGATGGCAAGCGACCTGTAGGTGAAGTAGTAACGATACTTGATGCTGAAAACAGTAACGATGCAGCCATGAAAGAGATCTTACTGGAAGCAGGGTTCCCCCTGGAATTTCCTGATGATGCGCTGGAAGTGGCGGCAAGGATCCCAGATACTATTTCAGCGGATGAAATCAAAAAGCGAAATGATATAAGATCAATATTTACGATCACTATTGATCCGGTGGATGCAAAGGATTTTGATGATGCTATTTCAATCAGGAAAATGAAAACCGGTAATTATGAAATTGGGGTGCATATTGCTGATGTCAGCCATTATGTGGAGCCTGATACTGCATTAGATAAAGAAGCTTATCACCGGGCTACATCCGTTTATTTGCCAGATAGGGTAAATCCGATGCTACCGGAACATATTTCTAATTTTCTTTGCTCCCTTCGGCCTAATGAAGACAAACTAACTTTCTCTGCTATTTTTCAGATCACTCCAAAAGGTGAGGTAAAACAATATTGGTTAGGAAAAACAGTGATTCATTCTGATCATCGTTTTACGTACGAAGAAGTGCAGGAGACGATAGAGCAAAAAGCCGGATTGTATGCTGAAGAAGTTTTAATACTGAATGACCTCGCACAAAAATTCAGAAAAAAACGTTTTCAAAATGGCGCCATTAATTTTTCATCACAGGAAGTACGGTTTAAGCTGGATGAAAAAGGTAACCCGATCGGCATCATGATAAAGGAGAGTAAAGAAGCTCACCAGTTGATAGAAGAATTTATGTTATTGGCGAACAGAACAGTAGCTGAAAATATTTCTAAGATAAAGATCAATAGTAAGCCATTGCCTTTTCCTTATCGTACCCATGACGACCCGGATGAAAAAAAATTGCTTCCTTTTGCTGCTTTTGCAAAAAAATTCGGGCATAAGTTTGATACATCATCTCCCGATGCTATTACCACTTCATTTAATCAATTGTTGAAAGATGTGCATGGCAAACCAGAGCAACATGTACTGGAGCAATTGGGCATCCGTACCATGTCAAAAGCAAAATACACCACCGAAAATGTCGGTCATTATGGTTTGGGCTTTGAACATTATTGTCATTTTACATCACCTATCCGTCGCTATCCGGATGTGCAGGTGCACCGGATATTGGAAGATGTTTTGAAAAACAAGATCAATCCCGATAAAAAGCTGGAGGAAAAATGCAAGCACACCAGTGAAAGGGAAAGGGCTGCGATGGAAGCGGAGAGGGCATCGAACAAGTACAAGCAGGTGCAGTACATGAAAAATTATCTTGGTGAAGATTTTGAAGGGGTGATAAGTGGTGTGGCCAGTTTTGGGTTTTGGGTAGAAACTATTGAACATAAATGTGAAGGATTAGTAAGCATCAATAGTTTGCTGGAGTATGATGAATTTCGCCATGTAGAAACTGATTATTGCCTGGTAGGTCATCGTAGTGGTAAGAAGTTTAATATGGGAGATAAAGTAACTATTAAGGTGGTAGCCGCTAATCTTACCAAAAGGCAATTGGATTATGAGTGGGTGGTGGCGGATGAGGTAGGAGGTGAGAAAACAGTTAAAGAAAAGAGTAAAAAGAAAAAGTAATACTTATTTTGCCATATGCAATCATTTGAACTCCTCTCTCAAAAATTCGCTTTATACTTTGATAAACGACACTTCCCGTCGGAACCGGCTTCTTTGTATGACCCCAATGAATATTTTTTAAAATTAGGTGGTAAAAGAATCCGTCCTGTTCTCTGCCTGATGGGCAATGAGTTGTTTGAAGAAATAAAAGAAGATGCGTGGCATGTAGGTACTGCTATAGAACTATTTCACAATTTCACCCTGATACATGATGACATGATGGACAAAGCCCCGCTGCGGCGGGGTATGGAAACGGTTCATACCAAATACGGAGAGAATACCGCTTTGCTGGCAGGTGATGTGATGCTGGTAACAGCTTATGAAGAATTGAATAAGATAAGTCTCGAATACCTGCAATCAATCCTTCGCCTGTTCAATAAGACAGCTAAAGAAGTTTGCGAAGGTCAACAGATGGATATGGATTTTGAGAAAATGGAAACTGTGAGTTTCGATGCTTACCTGAAGATGATAGAATTGAAAACATCCGTCGCATTAGCGGCAAGTTTGCAAACAGGAGCTATATTGGGTGGAGCAGGAGAAAGAAACCAGCATCTGTTGTATGATTTCGGAAAAAAACTTGGTATAGCTTTCCAGGTACAAGATGATTATTTAGATGCATTTGGCGATCCGCAGAAATTTGGCAAACAGGTTGGCGGTGATATTCTGGCCAATAAAAAAACATTTCTATTGTTACATGCTCTTGAAACATCTTCTGCTGCTCAGCAAAAAGAATTGAAAAGCTTGCTGGCAGGAAACCCACCTGATAAGATAGAAAAAGTAGTACAAATTTTCCATGACTGTAAAGTGGATGAATGGGCTTTGCAGTTAAAGAATAAATACCTGGATGAAGCCTTCACTCATTTAGAAGACATTGCTGTACTATCTAAGCGGAAAGAGCCGTTGAAAGAACTGGCTCATTTTCTCGTTAAACGGGAGCATTAGAGTTTTTTAAGTTCTAAAAGGCTGTTTACCTCTTTCTCCTCATTTTCTCTTTTGGTCTCTTAGCTTTTTTCCTTATTTTAACCCGACCAAAAATCAACTGCCATGGCAAATCAACTTTTCCGCAAGAAATCTATTACCACTATTCTTAAAGATGCTGAAGCCGGTCTTCATGATGGTCATTCGATAGGATTAAAAAAAGTACTTGGTGTCCGTGACCTTACTTTTTTTGGGATTGCAGCTATCATCGGTGCCGGTATTTTCAGCGGTATTGGTACTGCTGCTTCCAATGGCGGGCCGGGAATTGTACTTCTTTACATATTTACTGCCATTGCCTGTGGTTTTGCGGCTTTATGCTATGCGGAGTTTGCATCCACCGTTCCGGTTTCAGGAAGTGCTTATACCTATTCTTATGTTGCTTTCGGTGAAATTTTTGCATGGATCATTGGCTGGGATTTATTGATGGAGTATGCCATCGGTAATATCGCCGTAGCCATTTCATGGAGCGATTATTTTACTAACCTGATGACAAAAGCTGGTCTACATATTCCTGACTGGCTGACGATGGATTATATAAGTGCTAAAGGTCAACAGGCCGCTGCATGGGCTGATGCGCCACAAATATTTGGTTTTCGCATCATCATTGATTTACCTGCCTTATTAATAGTAGCCCTTATCACTTATATTGTATTCAGAGGCATAAAAGAGTCACGGTCTGCAAGCAACCTGATGGTGATAATTAAATTAGCGGTCATCTTCTTTGTGATTGTATTGGGAGCATATTACGTAAATACGGACAACTGGTCACCCTTTACACCGGAAGGGTTTGGAGGAATTATGAAAGGTGTTTCAGCGGTCTTCTTTGCTTATATCGGGTTTGATGCGATATCCACCACGGCGGAGGAGTGTAAAAATCCGCAAAGGGACTTACCGAGGGGAATGATATACTCACTTATTATTTGTACTGTTGTCTATGTACTGCTTGCTTTGGTATTAACAGGCATGGTGCATTACACCAAGTTGAATGTAGGCGACCCATTGGCTATGGTATTTGACGAAAGAGGATTGAAATTTATCGGGGGTATTGTAGCGGTAAGTGCAATTATAGCCACAGCCAGTGTGTTATTGGTTTTCCAGCTTGGGCAACCAAGAATATGGATGAGTATGAGCCGGGATGGTTTGTTGCCAAAGATATTTTCAAGGATACATCCAAAATATGGAACACCCTCTTTCTCAACGATTCTCACAGGTGTAGTAGTAGCTGTACCTGCTTTGTTCCTCAATCTGAATGAAGTCCTGTCATTGACAAGTATCGGAACTCTCTTTGCTTTTGTAATGGTTTGCGGGGGTATTCTTGTTTTGCAACAAAGAAAAGACCGACCGGAGAGTAAATTTAAAGTGCCCTACGTCAATGCACAATTCATTTACCCGGCATTATTAATTACAGCAATAGTTTTAATTGTTATAAATTTTCCCGGTTATTTTTCAGCAGATTTGTTGACCAAATCAACCTGGCCAATGGCTGTTTTCTGGCTGATAGCATTAATAATGGCCGTATTATCATTTACTAAAAAGCTTTCACTGCTTCCGGTTTTGGGTATGATCAGTTGTTTCTACCTGATGTCGCAGGAAACCCATAAGGTCTGGATGCGGTTTCTTATCTGGCTGGCAATAGGGCTTGTTATTTATTTCCTGTATAGCTACACCCATAGCAAATTGGCTAAGAAGAAAGAATAATAGCTTAATTAATTTTTACCTGTCGCACATTTTTACTTAAAGTAACTTTGTGCGACTTTTTTATTTACAAAACTTAAATTTCCTGATCAAGGGATTGTGAGAAAATGAAATACCAGATAGGTGATACCGTTTTAATCCTGCACTCCAACGAAGAAGCGGTGGTGGTTGATATTATGAATGATAAAATGCTGATGGTGGATATAAAGGGTGTATCCTTTCCTGTTTACATGGACCAGGTTGATTTTCCTTATTTCAAACGGTTTACAGAAAAGAAATTGTTTTCCACAGGATCCGGCGGGCCGGCAAAAAAAGAAAAGCAATTTGTGGACGATGTGCGGAAAGAAAAACCATCTAAAGAAAAAAGAGTGGTAGACGGGGTATGGCTTACTTTTTTACCGGTAATGGATACGGATGAGTTTGGAGATGTGGTTGTGGAAGAATTGAAAATACACCTGATCAACAGAACGGAAACGCCTTATAACTTTCTTTACAAATTACATTTTTTTGGTAAACCCGACTTTGAATTAAAAAATATTGTTCAGCCCTTCGAAGATTTTTATTTGCATGACGTTGACTTTGCCGATTTGAACGACAGCCCGTCATTTGAATTTGATTTCTCTTTATTAGTACCCGATAAAAGGCCGGCACATAAGGGTGGCAAAGCCGATCATTTTGAAGTATCCGTTAAATTGAAGCCTAAACAACTTTTTGCAAAAATTGAAGAACTAAAGCAAAAGAACCAGGCTACTTTCTCGCATCTTTTATTTGAAATCTACCCGGATAAAGTAATAGAAGAAACCGTAGAAATGGGAAGACTTGCCGGAAAAGGATATAAAATCTATGAGGCATCCAATGCAAAACAGCACATGGAACCTGCCCGTACTGTTATTGACCTCCACATAGAGAAAATAACAGACGACTGGAAACGAATGAGTAATTACGAAATTGTAGGTCTTCAGTTAAAAACGTTTGCAAAATATTATCACCTGGCTTTGGCCCATCATCAGCATTCGTTAATTGTAATACATGGAGTGGGAGAAGGGGTGCTGCGGGATGAGATACATGATATACTGCGGTTGAAGAAAGAGGTGAAGTCATTTGTGAATCAGTACCATCCGAATTTCGGGTATGGGGCGACGGAAATATTCTTTCAATACTAATTTTACTGTTTACTTTTGTCCCCGCTACAAGCCAGGCTATCGCTTCTTAATTTATTAGGAGGAGGAAAGTCCGGACAGCACAGAGCAATGCACCGGTGAAGAGCCGGGTTCTGAGAAATCAGAAACAGACAGTGCCACAGAAAATGACCTCAACCCTAACCCTTCTCCACTAGTGGAGAAGGGGAGGATGGAAGGGTGAAAATGTGAGGTAAGAGCTCACAGCTTTTGATGGTAACATCATTGGCGGGTAAACCTTGCATGCTGAAATGCCACATATAGTACCGCTTTAAGGGCTGCTCGCCCAAGGTACAGGGTAGGCAGCTTGAGTCCTGCAGGTAACTGCGGAAACAGATAAATGATAGCCCACGACAGAATCCGGCTTACCGGCTTGTAGCTTTTTTAAAACATTTATATGTATAGAATATTCTTATTGATTGGCATTTCACTTTTTGTCTTATCCTGTAATAATTCCGGGAAGAAAAGAATGCAAGCGGATTCGTTGACCAATCGTATCGATTCAATCATTTCAGATCAGGATGTTGTTGACCCGTTGCGGGATTCTATTTTACTTGCACAAACCAGGGAAATAATAGCAGCATTTAAAGATGGTAAATACGATTCACTTTCCCGGTTTATTCACCCGGAGGAGGGTGTACGATTTTCACCTTATGGTTCAATTTCTATTAAAAACGATGTTTTAACAAAAGCTGAATCAGTAAAAGCCTGGAAGGATAAAAAGAAACAACCTAAAATAGAGTGGGGCATTTTTGATGGCAATGATAAACCAATCAACTTAACCCCGGATGAGTATGTTAAAAGGTTTGTTTACGACGTTAAATTCCTGAATGTTGATTCTATAAAAGTGAACAGGTTTATCGGAGTTGGCAACTCAATGAACAATCTCCTTGAAGTTTATCCGGGTACTTCATTTGTTGAATCCTATTATCCCGGACCTGGTAATAAATATGATGCACATCAGTGGCGTAGCCTCCGTCTGGTATATAAATTTAAAGATGGCAAATATTATTTGGTGGGGGTAGTTCATGATGAATGGACTATTTAACAAAAGCATTTCCGATAAAACCTCCCAACTCCATCATCCAGGCAATACCGAGATGAACCAATAATCCCCCAAGAATTGAACGGGTATTATAAACAACGATGCCAAGAATAATTCCACCGAAATAGGAGCTGATACATTCACCCATCGGTTTGCCAAAATGAATGGTGCAATAAAAACAGGCCATCGGCAGTATCGCATCTTTGCCGGCCCACTTCATAAATCCAAGGATTAAAAATCCCCGGAAAAATAATTCAATGCCGATAAAATCACTTCCATAGGAAAGTTCAAATAATAATTTATGCCACCAGGTGATTCCGGATTCGTTATACACTCCTGCAACAGATTTTAATTTTGGATATACAGCCAGAAAATCAGCCTGTGTAGAAGCAAGTGTAACCAGGGGAATCATTATCAGCAACATGATCCAATATGGTTTCCAGATAATGTTCTTATTTGTCAGTCCATAAAATGGTTCCTGTTTATCAAAATACTTCCAGAAAAGAAAAAGGACTCCTGTAATGATCATTAATAATAAAGGCCAATAGATAATATGGTTCCAGTAGTTGTCCCAATTTAGGTTGTTGGAAATATGTAATGGAATATCAAGACTTAATTTTAATGCAAATAAAAGTGGTGCTATCAACAGCAGGAAAAAGAAGGATCGCTTACCTAACAACCTCAATGGTAGTTGATAACCGGTTATCACATAAGGAATGGAGAAGGCAACCAGGAAGACTATATACCAGCAAAGAAGTTTAATCAGAAATGAATTATTTTTTCTGATCAAACTATCCAGACCAAAATGGTAATTAATAAATACAAGGATAGCAGAGAAGATCGTTATGTAAATGAAAGTTCTGATATCCATTTCAACAAAATACAGACGTATATATCCCAGAATACTTTTCATTTAAAGGGGAAAATAAAATATTTTAACGGACTTTAAACTTTCTTTCTCCGTACAGTTCAAAAGTTGCGTAATTAATTTTTAATAACAAAAAAAGTATAGCCATGAAAACTCTATCAATTAACCGGATTACTCTTGCTGCTATTGCAGTATTATTTTCCACTTTTATTTTTACTTCTTGCCAGAAAGAAAACAGTTTAAACGATTTAAACAGCACAACTGCAGTAACTGAAGAAGAAGCCGCAGACCTTTCTGATGAAAGCTCAAAAGCGGAAGCAAGCTTTGATGATGCGGAGGATATTGCCTTTACCGCTGCTGATGAAGAAGGAAGTGAAGGCGGATTTGGTGTAGAAGGCAAATCTGCTACCAATTTACAGGGACGTTTATACCTCCCCAATTTTTTTGAACTTCGTGAAAGGATCGGTGATTGTGCCACCATTACTGTAACTCCCAACGACAGTACTTATCCTAAAACAGTCACGATTGATTTTGGTGACAGTTGTGTAGGCCGTGATGGCAAATTAAGAAGCGGAAAATTAGTGCTTCATTTTACCGGCCCCATCCGCAGACCTGGTTCAGTAGTAACCCTCACTTTTGTACGCTATTATGTAAATCATGTGCATATAGAAGGTACCAAGATTTTCAAAAACCTTTCTGAACCACCTGTACATAAGTGGAGCATTGAAGTGGTTAATGGAAAAGTAACTTTCCCGGGTGGAAGAGGTTATATGTATGATGGAATTAAAACAGTAACACAAATTGCAGGAATGCTTACCCGAATCGTAAGAGACGATGTTTACAAGATTACCGGTCGTTCAAAAACAATATTCAGAAACGGAACAACAATAAACCTTAACACGGAAACTCCATTGATCAAAAAAGTGGCTTGCCATTGGATCAGCGAAGGCACGTTGAAAATAAAGATCAATGACAGGGTATTATTCCTTGATTTCGGATTCCCGAATAACGGTAATTGCGATAATAAAGCATTACTGACCTGGAATAACGGAAACAGCCAGCGAATTATATTACTACCATAAGCATTCGAACTTGAGCGATATAAAAAGTCCTTCCGCATTCCCGGAAGGACTTTTTATATTTGTACTATGCGGTACTGTTTATTTTTAATAGGGGTTCTTTTTTTTTCTTGTAACTCAGAAAAGAAAGAAAAGGCGATCAGTAATTCCATTTCAGGTAACTGGATCATAATTTACCCTGAACATCAGCTTAAAAATGAAAAGCAAAAAAAACTTTATGCAACAATTCAGGATTCTATTATAAGCCTGTATGGCCTGAAACTTATTAGTTTTAATGACAATGATCATTTTAAACAAATGGATAGTATAACAAATAACGGCAAATGGGAAACTGAGAATAACAACGCTATATACGTAAAGAATGGTGGGAAGGGTTTTGATAAGTTTAAAACAACATTTACTTCGTTTGATAAAGGGGTATTACAACTTACAGAATATGTAACCTGGAAAAATGAAAAGATCAGGCTGCTGTGGCAATTGGTAAAAGTAGAAAATCAATTGTCAGATGACTTATTTTCTCAAGCTGCCAACGCATGGAGACATAAACCACTTAAATCTGAGAGCCTATCTGAAATAAAAAACCGGATTGCTTCTATGCTGAGTTATTATTCTGTTTATTTTAAACTGGTAGCCAGGGAATCATCCTATTTTATCGGGGCAAGGGTAATGCTTCCATTTGAGTATTATCAGCATTCTATTGGTTTAAGTGATTTTGATTCCACCGGTTACTATGCCAATTGTTTTTACAACAGCCAGGAAGCTGAAAAGGGTTATGAATACCTGCAGGATCTTGTATCTGTATTAAGAAATGAATATCCCAAAAAAGAAAATTACGTCGAAGAGTATGCAGCCCACATGGCAGCCATGGCAAAAAAAGTGACTGAGCTGCAATGATAAATTTTTGTTGGGGAATAATATTTTAAAAGAGAATAAGAAGGGGCTTATTCAATATGCACACCTACAAGGGTAGATATTTGCTGTAATTCGATTACCCGTTTTCCAATTGGAGCTTTTTCATAAATAAATTTAACTACTCCGAGGCCGGGTTTGAAAAATACCTGTTCTTTACGATAATTGCGGGCATTCTTTTCAAAATACAGGCAATCATTAAAAGTGCCGAATGAAGTGCTTACCGGTGTTGTGAGTTTTATGGAACGGCCTTGTGCGGCAGCATCTTCAAAACTGGTCAGATAATTTAATGAATCGCCTGCCGGAATTGAGAACTCCTTTTTGGCATCAAGTATGTCTGGAGTGAACAACCTTTCGCTTAAATTAAAAAAGGCAGATTCATTTGCATATAGAGTCTCTGGTAAACCAATAAAAAGATTGCCTTCCCACCAGATCAACCCGTCAGAGATTGTTTTTTTATTGGCGGTAAAACGTAAAGTATCAAATTGTACTTTCAGAAAAACTCCATTATTAAAGATTGAATCTTCATAAATCCAGTAATTCTTACTGCTTAATGGTAAAATACCACAATGTTTTTCTGTACAGGTCAATGATATTACAGCATCAGAAGTATAAGACCTGCCGGCGGGGTTGTCTGTTTGAAACTTACAGGGAATAGTCGGTTCATAAACCGGGGTGAAGTTTTCTTTTCTGCAGGCAGATAGAAAGATGCTTCCAATGAGTAGGGAAAGTAAAAGTTTGCTCAAAATTAATTGTCAATAGTCCAATGAATTGACAAGATAGAAACCGGTTTTTGAATTACATAGCTTTACTTAGTATTTTTTCAAAATTTACCGTAATTTCTGCAAAAGCGAATCTCATATTTATTTTCAAGGAGAAATTAAAAAAATAATCCGGAGAGTAATTTCCGGATTATCAGTAGTTTATATGAATCTACTTAAATATCTGGCTAAAGAATGATTTCATCTCATTCCAGGAAGCAGTATCCGCTGCAGCATTATATTTTATAGGCATTTTGAACTTTTCTCCCATTTCTGTTGCTTCTGGATTAGTAAAAGCATGAGTTGCACCTTCATAAGATTTGAACGTATATTTTGCACCAATCGAATCCAACTGTTTTCTGAATTGGTCAACTTCATTTTGTGGGACAAAATTATCTGCACCACCATGACATACCAGTATCTGTGCCTTTAGCAAATCTTTATTGGCAGCTACTCCTGCTAACCCGCCATGGAAACTAACAACCCCTTTGAGGTCTGCGCCTGATTTGGCAATATTTAATACCTGTGTGCCTCCGAAGCAATAGCCGATAGCTGCAAGTTTAGTGGAATCAGTTTGACTAAATGCCTTTAACTTTTCCACTGCTGCATCAAAAATGGGCATGGCTTTTTCAGGATTAGTATAAAAAGGTGTAGCAAGGTTACCAGCTTCCTTTGGATCATTACCCATTTTGCCATCACCATACATATCTACAGCCATGGCGATGTAACCAAGCTTAGCCAGCTCTCTTGCCCTCATTTTAGCATAATCGTTCAGCCCCCACCATTCATGAATGACCAACACAGCGGGACGTTTGCCTTCCATGTTCTCGTCGTACACTACAAAATTGTTCCTGGTAGAACTGTCGAGTTGATAGCTCACTGTTTCTTCTTTTAATTTATGTTCTTTCATTACAGGCTCCTTTTTTTTATCATCGTTTTTGCAGGAGGTAAATAAGGCTATTGAAGCCACCAAAGAGATTGAGAGTGATTGCAGTAGTTTCATTGTTGAGGTTTTTGTTCGTCATAATAAACAGTAAAGTTCAGGAAAAGTTTTTTATAGCCAGAGAAAATCCTTTTGCAGCTTTTGTTTGAAAGAGTTGATAACGAAACTGCTGAAAACAGGGCAATAAATCTTATTGAAATGCTTTCACCTCCACCACTTCAATTTCAAATACCAATATACTGTTTGGTGGAATTTTTGCAGCCCTTGTTCGTATGGAATAAGCCAGGTCTGAAGGGATAACCAATTTTATCTTACCACCAACTTTGCATAACGGTACACCGATCTGCCAACCTTTTATTAAACGCTTTAATGGAAATGTAGCTGGCTTATCTTTTGTCTGGTCAATTACAGAATCATTGGCAAACAAATAGCCTTTGTAATAAACAGAAACCGTATCATTTACCGAAACAAGTCGACCGGTTCCTTCCTTCATCATTGTATAATACACACCCTGTTCATTATTCTTTACATCAGTTTTCCCGGTTGTGATCATTTCATTTATCACATGCATATCTGCTTGCCGTTGCCATATACTATCCATATGTCCAAACAAACTAATTACCGGAGCCGGTTGCCCATCTGCTTTCATATTTTTCCATGAACCATTGATTCGTTGGCACCATACCTGACCGATACTTTTTTGCAAGGCTCCCTTTTTTCCTGATGAATAGGAGGCAGGGTTTTGTAAGTTATTCCACCGTCCGGCTATTTTGCAGGTACCTATCAGTTTCCATTTATTTTCTTTTGGCAGCAAGGCATAGCCGGAGTATAATGAAAAATTTTCTGCAGAGTCTGTAGCAATAGCAATAAGTAGTTTGTATGTTTCATTAATGCTCCAGTTGTAGTTAAACCCAATTTCACCTTTTTCACTGGCATCAGTATTAAGACCTTTTGCCATCACATTCGCATATTGAGGAAACTCAAATACAATTTCTTTTCCTTTTTTATCTGACTCAAGGTACAGTTTTACTATATCAGTTTTAATTCCGGCGAATGCCTCTTTTTTACTATTAGTAGCTGTCACATTTATCTCTGCCATGAACTGAACAACTTTCACACTGTCAGGAAGATCATAAATAATAGTTGAGTCTTTAATAGTTGCGTTTGAAATAGTTAACAAACACACATAAAATGCTACAAATAATATCTTTTTCATACTATATATTGTAGGGCAATAGTAACAAAAGTTAAACAAACCATTTATTATTGCTGTATTAGGCTGTTTTTACGAAATAAAAATCCAACAAACCCTAACAATTCGTACCTTTCAAGTCAACATCGTTCTATTTTATTTTACCCAGCTCTTTTAATGTTAATAATACTTTTGTTTTTTGTGTGTCATTGGTACCTGGCGATCTTTTCTCAAACTTTTCTCCAACACCGTTACGCATCTCATGCTGCCTTCAGTATGAGTAAATTTTGGGAACGTTTTTTTTATCTGTTAGCCTATATCGGACAAGGCTCTTCTTATGTTAGCCCGAGAGTGTATGCCATCATGCACAGGATGCATCATGCCTATACAGATACGGAAAAAGACCCCCATTCTCCTAAATATGATGACAATTTATGGATAATGATGTGGCGCAGCCGCAACTTTACATCCGGTGTGTTTAATAATAAAATCGAAATAGAAGATCGGTTTTTAAAAAACCTTCCTGACTGGCCGGCGCTGGACAGGATTGCTCATAACTGGTTATCCCGGGTGGGCTGGATTGCTTTCTACATTACTTTTTACATCCTCTTTGCACCATCGGCCTGGTGGTATTTGCTGATACCTATTCATATTGTAATGTTACCGTTGCATGGGGCTGTCATCAACTGGTTTGCACATAAATATGGTACAATTAATTTTAAAATGGAGAATACTTCTAAGAATTTGTATCCGATGGATATATTCTTAATGGGAGAGGCGTACCACAACAATCATCACAAAACACCATCGGCCATTAATTTTGGAAAACGTTGGTATGAGTTTGATCCTACTTATCCTATTATCAGGTTTCTTAGCTGGGTTCGTGTCATTAGAGTGAACAAGATCAACAGAAGCAGTAATGTAGAATTAGAATAAGCGGTTGTTAAAATATTTTGCAGAAAGGCCACAAAGAGAGATACTTTGTGGCCTTTGTTGTTTTAATTCATTTACCACATGGGTTTCAAATAATACCAAATAGACTTTAAATTAATATCCTTGCCAGAGGTATTAATACCGATAGACAACAGGTATGACTGAAGGACATGCTTTTAATGTCGTATCGGTATAAAATAACCTAAGTGGCTTTTTTTATAGCTATCTTCTGTGTCTAAGTGGTTCAAATCTTGTTTCTGCGCAAATCAACAATTATCCAAAGCACCACAAAACTCAGCATTGCCGCAAAAAAGCACCAAACAGAAATTACAAACCCAGTGTAAAAGTTAACAGCAAAAAGGTAGGATATTAAAAATACTATTCCGAGCCATTTCATTTTTTTGAGCGTTGAAATAAACGGCGTAATGATTGTAGCGGCAATATAAAGTACACTGAATGCCACGATCAGATTTTTTATCAACTGGGGGATAGCAAATTCATAATGTAAATGATCTCTAAGCGAAGCACTTGCTGCATCCGGGCAATTAAAACAAAAGGGTGTTACTGCTTTTACCGGGTAAATAAAAAGTATAATGCAAACACCAATAGCGACGACGGCTCCAACCCCAACAAAGCCCCTGATTAGTTTTTTTCGCTTCACATCTTTCTCCATCAGCCAGATGGTAAAAGGAATCCAGAATGGCCACACAGCCATGGCAAAAACAAGAAAGATATAGGTTAGTGGAGTTTGCCAGGAAGCCATGTCGTCATTCTTCAGTGATAGCCATAACAACCCTTCGGTAAATTGTTGTACTGCAAAAAGTAAGGGGATAGTGGCAAATGTCCGTTGTGGGTTTGTTTTTGCCTTAGCCACAGAAAGAATACCGACTGTACCCAATACAGCACTGGCACCAAAACTTGCGGTAGCTGAAAAACACATCGGGTTCGTTTTTGTTTGGAAGGAAAGATAGGGGATGTTTTTGGTAAGTATTGTTTCAGGATAAAAAATTTACAAATCGATCCTGAGAAATGAATCACAACAAAAAAAACTAACTTTGGTAAAACAATCATTATGAAAAAGTATGTTCTGTCATTATTATCTGCCTTTTTAGTTTTAGCAATACAACCCTCTTTTTCTCAGGCAACCCGTACCTGGGTTTCGGGTGTAGGTGATGATGCAAATCCTTGCAGCCGCACTGCCCCTTGTAAGACATTGGCGGGTGCTATCAGTAAAACGGCAACTGGTGGAGAAATCAATATTCTGGACCCCGGCGGCTTTGGTGCTGTCACCATTACTAAATCAATTACAATTGATGGCGGTGGTGTTATTGGATCCATATTATCCAGTGCAACAAACGGAATTGTTGTTAATGCGCCCAACTCATTGGTGACGATCCGGAATTTTTCCATTAATGGAGCCGGCACAACATTAGGGATTAACGGAATCCGTGTTATCGCCGTTAAAAAATTACTGGTTGAAAATTGTATGCTGGCCAATTTTTTAGCCAATGGAATTGATTTCAACAATTCAATTACGGCAGCGGAAATAACGATCAACAATACAACTATTACTAATGCCAGTGGTGGAATAAGCTTTGTGGGCCCCTCAGGTTCTACAGGTGGCTCTGCAGGATTTACTGTGATAGATGGATGTCATATCCATTCAATCCTGAGTAACGGTATTAATATCGGAAGCGGAACGGGTACTATCAGCAATTCTGTTATTTCCGGTTGTAGTGTGGGAGTGAAGTCAAATACGGGTGCAGCGGCTCATTTATCAGGGAATATAGTAACAAACAATGCTACCGCTTTCCAGGGCCCCGGTACGATCACTTCGTCCAAGAACAATTCCGTGACGGGGAATGTGGCGCAAGGAGTGACTGCGACGGTGGTGATTCAGCAGTGAGCCATAGCGGTGTTGCTGTTGTAGAAAAGCTTCCATGACTTTGGATGAGATAAATAAGTCACCGGATAAATGGCGTACAAAATAATAATGCGAACCAAGGCTATTATTTCTTTAGCCCATTGGGAAATAAACGGAATACGGGTGATTGCTGTTAAGAAATTAAATGTTGAAAATTGTGTCCCGGCAAATTTTTCCGATAAAGAAATTGATGTGAATACAACTACTACAGTTGATATAGCAATCAGTAATGTAAGGATTCATAATGTAAGCACAGGGATCGGCATTATCGGCCCCGGAAGTTCTACAGGCTCAGCACAACCCGAAAAAATCTTAAACCACAATACGATCATTTGGAATCAATTTTTTCTCATACCAATTATGAATACCCAGAATAATCACTCCGAATAAAACTGCAACAACGATTAAAATCACATTTAACACACCTTCTGTTCCAAATGAAAGCTTAATTAGAATTGTTGAAATAATAAATCCTGAATTTCTAACAACCTTACTGAACTTATCCGTATGTAAAAAAGAAAATAAAAGCAGCAAAACGTCGATCAGAATTAAAATAGTGAAAAAATCGTCAAAGAAAATAGTATTGACATCTTTAATAGCATCTACCATCAGGTTGGTTGTAAAAAAATTTTCAGAAACCCATCTGGATAAACTATATATAGCCAACCCCAGAAAAACAGGGATCAGAAACATGGCTATAATATTTTTCATTTTTATGAACCTGGTTATTTCGGGTGATGGTTTTGTATAATTTTTCTGATTTATTTTATTTATGTCATTAAAACGGTAAAAAATAAAAATCAGGAAAAATAAAAGAAGTGTTGCAATGAGATCATATGAAAACTGCAAATCATTTTTTATAGTAAACCAATCTGAAGTAAATTCAATTTTAGGCAGATCTTTAAAAACTCTTCGTATAATAATCAGTGTTATAATTTCATATTGCTTCCCAATATAAATAGAGGTTGATTTTGGTAAATAAAAAACTAAAAGATAAACTTCATAAATTAATATAAATGAAAAAGGAGTATAAATGGCTGCAATGGGGGTATTTAATAGTCTGGAGGGATCGTTAAAATGCAGAACATCCATATCTGCTAATGCTATAATCAGAAGATGAATGATGAAACTCACTATTGCGATAAAAATAATGATTTTTTCACTCTTTCTTTTAGTAGCTTCCGAAAGAAAAGCAGAATAGAAAAAATCAAATAATTTTTTGTTTTTTTTCATTTCTAAATTATTTGTTCCCTTTTTAGGGCTTAATCAAGCCCTGGTATTGAGCAGATATGTTTCTTGTAAAAATTAGTTGAGCTATGAAGTCAAAAGAAGAATAAACAGCAAAATTTTCACTCTGATACGTTTTTACTAATTCCCCTGTTTCACCTTGCTTTGAGACCGCATGCTGCGATACATATCATGCATGATTTGCATATGAGGAGCTGTAAGTACTGCCAGGCCAAGAAATATGTACAGTATCATCGTATCATTATTCATAAACATAAACCCTGACAATCCAAATAAAGCAATACCTGCCATTGCTAATAAGCTATATACACTTATTTGCTTTGCGATCCTTGAAGCAGTTAGCAAACCGTCTTTTCGCAGGTATCTTATAATGTTGTGTAACGACAGAACTGAATGCCAAACAATAAAATAAAATGTAAAACCCAGCACTAAAGGAAGACTATATAGGATAACCAGAATAAAAACAAACTGCACTAAAAAAAGTCCATGGTTGTCACGGTGTCCGATAGCAATAGAAAAATAAAGAAATGTAGTTATAAAAAAAAATAAACCGCAGAAAGATAAAATTGTGTACCGATACTTTTCTATACCTGCAATAAAAACTTCATACTTCAACCCCGGATCTAATAGGAGCAAAATAGGTTTTACTTCCTCAAAATGATGGAGCAGTATAATTCCCAGGATAACAAGCCCATAACTTATCACAAATAATTTTCCGGCAATATTATCAGTTTTAAACTGGTTCAAATCTGTCTCACCAAAGTGATAGGCCGCAAAAACGATAAATAGTAAAATACCTGCAATGGGGAAAAGCCATAGCACAGCAGCAAATAAAAACAAACGGCCCAGGTAGATACTAAAAAACCGGAGTTTAGAAAAAGATTTATTTTCTATCCCGGCATTTTGACTAGCCACCAAAAGGTCAGCAGCACCATGTGGTATCCCTATTATTACAATACCTGACAAAAAAATAATAAATTGTAATTGTACTGAAAAAGGTTGAGTAAACTGCTGAATAATCAGCAATAAAACTCCAACAAGTATCAGAACACATCTCATCATAAATCAGGGAAAACTCTATTTAATAAAAAAAGGAGCAGCATGTAATTACAAACTGCTCCCTTTTTATAACATTATGCAGTTGCCGGAGACTTATCCGACTGTACCAAAGCATAAATTACTAATCCAAAACCTATCTTATTGATCGCATCACCGATATTATATACTACATCGAGTGATAAACCTTCCAATACTTTCATTCCAAACAAACCACCTTCTGTACCTGCAATATATCCTAGCGGATAGATAGCCCAACCTACTAAGACAAACCAGCCTAATGATTTAACAGCTTTAGCAACAGCTGGTCCAGCATTTCCAGCCAGTTTTGCTACTTCACCAAACCAAACCAGGTATACAATATAGAAATATCCAATACTGCTGATGAAACCCCAAATCCAGCTTTGTTTTTCCAAAGGATAAATGGCTTCACCAATATAACCGGTAACCAGCATGAAAACAGAAGCAGCGATCAGTTTCCATAAAAGCCCGATTTTGGCACCAGCTTTTTTGGTAATCAAATAAAATTCAACACACATCAGTGGCACTGTAAGCAACCAATCTACATAACGAAAGAAAGTAGGAGATTCACCGGTCGCCAGGTTATAATCCCTCATGTAATAGTAATGGACAGCTGCAATAAACGTAATCAATCCGGATACCAAAAGAGATGTACGCCATTTTTTATCTGTGTTATTCATTTCGAAAAAGAAAAAAACAGAAGCGGCGAGCATAGCCATACAACCAATAAAAAAGGTGAAAGCGACATAATTGTCGTTGGAGATGGATTTAATCTCCAGAAAAGGTAAATTCATAATGTTTAAATTTTGAGTTAAGAAATTAGATAATTGGGTATTTAATTCATTTTAAGTAACATTTTACCAAACCATATAACATCGGTTTAAATTAATAGTTTATATATTTTCATTTATTTTCGAAAATTCTGTTACATATAGTTTTTGTAAAAAAAAATTCTGGATATTGTTTACCCATTCTGGTTTAAAAATAAAATAACGTTCAACGGATAATAAGCACTGTTCAGCGTTTTTATTTATTGGCGAGACTGGTTCTGTCCTACTGAACTTCAAATTGTTTAATGATTTGGATTGTAGAACCGCATAAAATAAACAAATCACATTATTATCCAACTTTTATTCACAGTATGAACCAACTGTACTAAAAATGGTTATTAGTTTATTCAAATCAAATATTTTAAAAAATAAAAAATTAATCAATGAAAAAATTATTGCAATCCGCCTTAGTGGCCGTAGTTCTTTTAGTCTCTAATGCTGCTTACTCACAAGAAAACGATATCGTTGATATCGCAGCAGGCTCTGAAGCACATACTACACTGGTAGCAGCGGTAAAAGCAGCTGGTCTTGTTGAAACATTAAAGAGTGCAGGCCCCTTTACTGTATTTGCACCTGTAAATGATGCATTTGTAAAATTGCCTGCAGGAACTGTTGATTTCTTATTGAAAGCCGAAAACAAAGCAACTCTGGTAAAAATTCTTACTTATCATGTAGTAGCTGGTAACCTTGATGCAAATGCAGTTATAGCTGCCATCAAAGCCGGAAAAGGAAAGGCCGTATTAACAACGGTTAGTGGTAATATGCTTACTGCCACAATAGATAATGGTAAAGTGAAATTAACTGATGAAAAAGGTGGTGTAGCCTTTGTTACAGTAACAGATCTTAAAGGCAGCAATGGTATCATTCATGTTATTGATACAGTTGTTCTTCCAAATTAATGAGTAGATAGATTAGTGAGAAAAAGCTCCTGAGTTCAGGAGCTTTTTTATTTGTCTGATATTTTAGAAAAAATCAACTATAAAAAGGCATTGGCTACTTTTTAATTCCCTTGATTTTTAAAGGCATTTTTACTGTAACTGATGACCCTCTGGCAAGGAAAACAGAGTGAGGCTGTTTATTAGAAACGTATGGCACAAATTCCTTTCCGTAGAGATTCTCAATATCACAATCAATGGAAAAGCTGGTGACCGGATAAATTTTCCAGCGGGGATGCTGTACCGCATACTCAATTGTGCTTGTTGCATTCAATTGATTGTAACCAAAATAGTGCTCGAAAATAAATTCTTCTTCTGAACCTGGTACAATTTCCTGTAGTTCTGGTCCGGCATTAACCCGGATAACATTCTTGGGTTGATTTCTTTTTTTCCAGCTATACTCTACAAATAAATTATCCGACTTCTCCAAAATCTGGTGCCCCATTTTTGCAGTACTGTAATGCTCATTATAAAATAAATTAGCCAGCCTTGCTACAAGGGGTTTGGGAACAATTTCTGAAACAAAACCTACGCCTCTTTTCCATTGTGTACCATCCAACCGCTTGATATAATAACGAAGGTTTGCTTCTTCAAAATTTACATGAAAAGGCCAACGGATGCCCAACACTTTTGTGTCATTAAATAAAAAACCAACAATACTTACCAGCGCCTTCCCATCAAAATAATCTATCTCTGTTCCGGGGGGCAAATGTTTATGTAAAATCTGTGGATCCACTTCATAGTTAAACATGGCCAGGTATTCCCAACGTGCAGATAAAAATAATCCTTTACTCATTTGGTAATTTTGATGCTAATTTTTGCCCGGGTTTTGCATAATTTAAACGACCAAGTGGTTTGGTACTGTAATAGCTATCGATTCCATTACTGCAAACTGTTTCTGCCTTGTGCAGATCAATAAAACCATCAGGCCTTATAAGTTCATCTTCAAGTAAAATTGAATGAATTTTTCCAATTACAAGAAAAGTACCATTTATTTCAATTGGAACTATTTCCTGCAGTGTTAAGCCATACCTGACAAGACTTTCACCTACAAATGGGGCAGGAAAATTGCCGAAATATTGAGGGGTAAGTCCCACCTCTTCAAATTCTGATACTCCATCAGGATATTTAGCACTGGTCTGATGTGCCTTTTCTAAAAATGAAGGTACAATATGATTAATGGTATAAAAGCCTGTTGACTCAATATTAGCCAATGTATGAGGAGCCGCTGCTCGGGGGCGGTTGATATATCCAATCAAGGCGGGATCTGACCCCATATGAACAATACTGCTGAATACACCCAGGTTGGTTTGCCCTTTCTGATTGACAGTTCCCAGCAGACTAACTGATTTAAACCCTGTAAGGCTGTTGATTAAGTTAGCCCGGTAAAACCGCTCCCAGGAGTGAATTTCTGATTGATTGTAAAATAGCATTTGAAGAAAATATTGTAAACCTTAAACAAAAGCTGGGGAAAAATGTTTTATCTTGGAAAATATATTGTTAAGAGGATTTTCTATGAATAATTGATATTTTTTTCGCTGAGTTGATTATACATTAACCGATAACTAAACTATAAAAAGCTATGTTTTCCAAATTTAAAGTATCAGAATTATTAATAATTGTACTGGTCGTCGTACTGATTTTTATCTCCGAGTACTATTATGTAATTGCTAAAGATCCGAATCGGGCAATTTTTATCGGATTATGGCCCCCCACCATACTGGGTTTACTGATCTTCTTCAATTTAAAAAGAAAATAACCATAAATATGGAAAATTTAGATATCATCATATTGACAACAATTGTTGTACTTCTTTTCATGGTTTTTATCCTTGCCACCTTCAAGGAAATAATGGAAGAGACAAAAAAACCATTTGCAGGAGGAAAAGAGAAGGGTCCCCGTGCTGATATGATGGAGTATGTCGGCAGATTATTTTCGGATGAACGTATTGATCCAAGTGAAAAAAAAGCACTCAAGGATATCATTAAGAAAAAACTTGATGATATAGAAGTTGAAGAAAAGAAAACCACTGGCCAATAAAAATCCATTTACCCTCCATGCAGGACAATTCTGAATTAAAAAACTTTCTTATTATAGGTGGCTCAACAGGCATAGGCAAACAACTAGCCCATCAACTAGCTGAAAAACATCGTGTATTTGCAACCTATAACCAGCATGTCCCCTTACCACAGGAAAATGACAGGTTAAGTTTTCATTTTTGTAATGTCATCGGTGAAGAAGCAGATTTAAGTTATCTGCCAGAAAAGCTACATGGAATTGTTTACTGTCCCGGAAGTATCAACCTGAAACCATTTGCCCGCATACAACCCGAAGATTTTATCAACGATTACCGGTTAAATGTTATCGGGGCTATTAAAATCATTCAACAATTATTGCCAAAATTAAAAGCATCTGGTAATGCAGCTATCGTTCTGTTTTCAACGGTTGCTGTACAACAGGGATTTAATTTTCACAGCATGGTAGCAGCATCAAAAGGTGCGGTAGAAGGATTAACAAAAGCATTGGCTGCAGAATTGGCTCCTGCCATACGGGTTAATTGTATTGCACCTTCAATTACAGAAACTCCGCTCAGCTCTTCTTTATTAAATACAGATGCAAAGAAAGAATCTAATGCATCCCGTCATCCGCTGAAAAGAATTGGGAATCCCGCAGACATTGCTAATATGGCTGCTTTTTTATTGTCCGATGAATCTTCCTGGATAACAGGGCAAATCATGGCTGTTGACGGGGGTATGTCTTCCATAAAATCATAAATGATATAACTGATCGTTTTAAACCTGTGCGGCCTTATGAGGCAGGGTAAGAACAATTGTCCCACTTACACCAGTATCATTCAACAGTTCTTGTTAAAGAAAACTACATCTTTTTAATAATAAAATGAAACAAATAAAAGCTCTCACAGTTTTATACAACCAAAGATGACCGGGTTTGTTATATACTGAAACAGAAGCATGGATTTTCCCACTGTGTACAATGAAATAATGAAGAAGATTGAATCTATCAATCCCCTTGAATATGGCAAAACAAGAAACCATATTAACGGTGCGGTTACTTACCTGTCACCTTATATTTCCAGAGGTGTAATTTCTACAAAACAAATACTGGAAATAATACTTGACAAAGGGTATACAACCGGACAGGTAGAAAAATTTATACAGGAACTGGCCTGGAGAGAATATTTTCAACGGGTTTGGCAGCATATGGAAGACGATATATTTGATGACATCCGGCATCGATATACCGGGATACAACATCGCAATATTCCAACCGCTATTGCAGATGCGAACACCGGCATTCATTCTATTGATGAAGCTATCCGGGAATTATATACAACCGGCTATATGCACAACCACCTGAGGATGTATATTGCCAGTATCGCCTGCAATATTGGTAAATCAAACTGGCAGTTGCCGTCACAATGGATGTATTATCATTTACTGGATGGTGATCTTGCCAGTAATGCCTGCAGCTGGCAATGGGTAACCGGAAATTTTTCTTCCCGGCAATATTTTTGTAATCAGGAAAACATTAATACCTATACCAATAGCACACAACAAGAAACCTTTCTTGATAAAAGTTATGATGAATTGCCCGGCATGAAAGTTCCTGAAATATTAAAGAGTAACAGATCACTTACTTTCCAAACTGTATTACCCGAAAAAGTAACCCCGGTTGTTGATACATCATTACCATTGGTTATTTATACATCGTACAATCTTGACCCCTCATGGAAACAGGATATAAAAGCCAACCGCATATTTCTTTTGGAGCCTTCGCATTTCAAACAATACCCGGTCAGTGAAAAAGTGATGAACTTTATCCTTGATCTTGCAAAAAACATCAACGGCTTACAGATATTTTCCGGAGAACTAAATGAAATACCGGAGTTAATGCGTTTTCCTGCCATCTATTCAAAAGAACATCCTCTCTCCAAACATTTTCCCGGAGTTAAAGAAGAAAGGGACTGGATATTCCCTGAAACAAAAGGTTTTTACAATTCTTTCTTCAGCTACTGGAATAAATGCCAGCAAAATAAATATAGTGTTGATAAAAAGAATTATGTATTAGCAGTAGCATAATGCATGATGATATTTTTCAAAGACGAATTTTAAAGCATAGCCAGTTTAGGCTGCAGTTCGTGTTGAGCTTTATTGGTCTCATCAAATGTAGGAGTTAAAATTTTATTTTTTTGTTAGTGATTTGTCTTCTCCACTGGCTTGGCGCAATAGCAACAAAGTCCGGTTACTCCCGATAGCTATCGGGATTCGAAGACCAACAAATGCATAAATATTTCCTGGAAAAAAAGTCAAGAATACTCAATTTAAGTCGCAATGGGTGCCTACCAGACCCGTACTGTTAATTACTGCATTTTTCTTATTCCGGACTTGAATCAAAGTGAAAACATTTTTCCTTATAATTGAACTTCCTTCACCTGCTTTGCCTTCCGGCTTTCCTCAGCCATAAAACCCATTATATGACTTTCTATAGATGCATCAATGGTAGAAGTAAGCAAGGACGAATTTTTCTGTGATACCGCATTGATCCAATTGGCTACCAAACGCCAGTCGCCACCACCATGCCCGTCAGATTCTTCTTTCCATTCTGTTTTTTTACCCGTCAAAAAATCAGTCATAGTAAAAGAAGTCATATCTCCCACCACATCTCCAAGACTTCCCATTACCCTGGTTCTTCTTCCATGATAAGAAGTAAATGCTTCCATAGAAAAGGAAGCTGTCAGTCCCCCTTCAAATAATATATTGGTAGTATAGTGATCTGGCTGGTCATTATCCATCCGATACACACAGCGGCCATAGTTGGTTGTTTGTAATTGCGTCAGTACAAAATCCGCCTGCTTATCTTTCTCTTCCGGTAAATCAAACACATAATTATACTGTCGTTTACGGTGATAAATATTCAATGCAGAATAAGGACAGTTTTGTTCTACTTTACAACCATCTGTACATCGGGCTGTACTTCCTTCCGGTGCATTCTTTTTAGTGAACCATTGCAGGCTTCCAAAAGCCTGAATATGAGTGCAAGGTTTATTCACCATCCATCGTATAATATCAAGGTCATGACAAGACTTTGCTAATATAATTGGTGTTGTTTTCTTACTGTTATGCCAGTTTCCTCTTACATACGAATGGCTCATGTGTATATGTTCTATCGGCTCAAAATGTTGCAGGCTAACTACCTCGCCCAATACACCGCTTTGAATAATTTCTTTCAGCTTAACAAAATAAGGTGCATAGCGCAACACATGGCAAACGGCCACTATCCTGCCGGTTTTTTTTGAAAGTGCTAAAATCTCCCGGCATTCTTTTTCACTGGGTGATATTGGTTTTTCCAACAGCACATCATAGCCCATTTCCAACGCCTTCATACAAGGGCCATAGTGGAGGTTATCCGGTGTCGTAATGATGATGGCATCAGCAAACTTTGGTCTTTTAAAAACATCTTCCCAGGTATTAAAACGGTTCTCCTCTTTTATACTGTGTTTTTTTGAATACCGTTCATTACGGATGGCAATAGGTTCTGCCACGCCAATTATATCCAATTGTTCCGGGTATTGCACCGCATAATTACCATATACATTGCCTCTTGAACCAGCGCCGCAGGTAATAGCAGTAACCGGTTTATCCAGGTTCAACTTTATTTTGGGCAATAAAATGGGATAATTGTTTTCATCTGCGGCCCACGATGAAAAAGGGATAGCAGTAGTTCCCAATGATAAACCTAATGCCCGGATTGCATCCCGGCGGCTCCAACGCTTTTCCATAATCTGTAGTTAAAGGTGTAAAAGAGATAGAAAGTTAATTCATTTCTTGGAAAAAGAATATGCGAATCTTGAAAGAATTCATTCATTTATAAATATTTTTCCCTTAGCCTCTGCAGAGCTTATGACCGGAACCACTTCATAATCTACAAGGTCTTTCCAATGATCCATCCATTGCTGCAACTTTTCAGGTGACTCACTTTCCATTAGCTGGTAGCAAACCGTCACAGATTCATTGAGCCAACTATTGATATAGGTCACTCCTTCCGGCAGCATTCTTCCTTTTTCTGCAAAACGCAGGTACATGGCTTTTACTTTACCGGGTTGAAATTTTTCAATGATCATGTATTGCATGGGTGTATTATTATTGCCCAAAAATGGTGACTTAATTTTCCCTGGCAGTTGATGTCGAACTATACCTTCTAAGCTGACTTAGCAGAAGAGTAGCAAGGGTCGTTTATTTTTTCGAGAAACAAGCAAATGCAAAAAATGAAATGCTACTATTAAAAAAGCATTAAGCCCCTCTGATTGCTTCAATTTCCGCAACAGTCATTGGCAATTTTTTCCCTAATAATTTAGCTCCGTCTGTCGTAATCAGAAAATCTTCTTCTACACGAATACCGCCAAAATTTCTGAGTGTATCCAGTGCTTCGTAATTAATAAAAGATTCAAATTTTCTTTCTGCCTTCCATTGGTCCATTAATGCCGGTATGCAATAAACGCCAGGTTCTACTGTTAATGTAAATCCCGGTTCAAGGTTGCGGCCCAGACGAAGCGATTTTATACCAAATTGAGTACTTTTCTTAATCACATCATTATATCCAACATATGGTTCTCCCAGGTCTTCCATATCATGCACATCCAGGCCAATCATATGCCCAAGACCACATTGAAAAAAGAGGGCATGTGCTCCTGCAGCAACTGCTTCTTCAGCATTGCCTTTCATAATACCAAGTCCCTGCATACCTTCCACAATTTTTTGTGATGCTGCATAGTACACATCCCTGAATAATACTCCCGGCTTTAACATAGCTACTGCAGTGTTGTGGGAATGTAAAACAATTTCATAAACTTCCTTTTGCTTTGTGGTAAACTTTTTCCCAACAGGATAAGTGGAGGTAAGGTCACCGGCATACTGCATTTCGTTACTGGCACCGGCATCGCATAGTAAAAGCTGACCTTCCTGTATTGTATTACCACTATACACATTATGCAGGGTTTCACCATGTATAGTAAGGATAGGACTAAAAGAAATATCGGCATGATTTGCAAAAGCAACTTCTTTAACCTTTGCCACTATTTCAAATTCTTTCATTCCCGGTTTTGCAAAGTACATAGCAGTCATATGCATATCAGCACTGATTGCTGAAGCTTTATCCATTTGTTCTACTTCATAAGCTTCTTTGTACGAACGCTGACTAACAATTGCCTTAATCAGCGGAACTGATACATGATTGTCAATTTCCTTTACACTAATATTAAATAACCCGGCAATTTTAATTTTGTTTTCAGGACGATAAGGCGGTATGATATGTATTTTTCTTTTACTTGCTAAAGCAGTATTGATATAAGTGCTAAGTTCATTTGCAGCCGCTGTTTTATTTATACCAACTGCTGCTGCCATTTCTCTTACAGAGGGCTGTGGCCCTGTCCATATAATATCTTCAATGGTCAGGTCATTGCCGAAAATAATTTCAGCACCGGAATCGGCATCAATCATAGCAGCCAGTCCAGCAATATTCAATCCAAAATAATAAAGGAAGGTACTGTCCTGCCTGTAAGGATACCAGTTATCCCTGTAGTTCATACTGCTTTCTTCATTGCCTAAAAATAATATGAGACCATTTTCAATATTTTCATTTAACACAGTGCGTCTGTTTGTATACACCGATTTCTTGAACAACTTAAATTGCATAAATGATAATTTTGCTTTTGAAATTTTATTTGACCAAATATATATTGTGATTATCCTCTCTTTACTATTACAGGCGGCCCTTATCATCAAAGTTAGTAGTTGTTCTTACAAAAAAATCTGTAGATTCAAAAAATGCCAAAACGGCCGTTACATCAGCGCCTTAAGAAAATATTATTCCGCTGTTGATAATGTTGAGTATGGATTTCGGTACTGTATTCACCAAAAGTGGAGATAAGGGTTTCTCTATCCATTTATTGTTTATTCAGATGTACGCCTGGCTTGATACAACAAAATTATTTTCTTTTTTCAAAGACAATCAGATACAAAAATGTATGGCTTTAGTTCATTCGTTTGGTGGAAGAAAACACTAAACGAGGGGTGTTATTTTTTACGGAACATCTGCCAGGACGGGAAAATCATTGATACCGGTCTTAAATATTTCCGGGATGCTGTGTACAAGCAGAATGGTGGCAACTGCAAAATCTAGTAAGAAGGGGGCATTAAAAGATTTCATTAGTTGCAAAAATTAAAGAAGTTGAATATAGCAGATAATTTTTTTGTCAACTTATCGCTGTCTATTCAGTAGTTGATTTTACAGCAATGAGGTGTGTATTCCAGTAAATGCATTTGTGGTTATTACAATTTATTTGACATAATCTGCTTCCATTCTAAAAAAGCTAAAGTGGCAACTAATAATGCCTCGAGTATTAAATAGATGATTCCATAGAAAGTAGCAGTATAGCTATAAAACAACATGACTGACAGACATACTATTACCCAGGCGCCATTGGCAAACACTAATAGTTTAAGTAATGAGATGGGTTTTACCTTTCGTTGCGCCAGGGATAATGAATAAGCAGCATAGCCCAAACTGATAAAAGCCATTACTTGTAAAACCTGGTGGGGAAGATTAAAAAACCCGGAAAGGGGTGTGGTGAAAAGAAGTACAATACATCCGGATGTTAGTGCGGCAATTCCGTCTATCCAAAGTAATCTTTGCAGGGGGAATACTTTATACATCATCTTTTATCTGTCTGTAGCAGTATTTTTTTAATTAATACAATCTGCCCTAAGTGATAATGTGTATGCTCAATAATGCCGTGAAAATTTCGGTAGTAGTTACCATATTTCTCATCCAAAAAAATCTCACTCAATTTACTTTCTGGTAACTCTTCTACCATACTGGCAAAGGTTTCAGCTTCGGTCCAGGTTTTATTCAGTAAGGTTTCCCAATCTTCCTGCGACAGGATGGGAGAAAGTTCAAAACTATATTTATCCTTTGCATTGAGAGGCTCTCCCCGTAATACTTTCAGTACTAAATTTACATAATAATTGGTATGGTAAACAAGGGTGGCAATGGTATTAAAAGAATACACTTGTGTGATGGCTTGTTGCCAGCTTACATCTGCCAGACTATCTTTCAGGTTTACCGAAGTCCAGTTGCCGCCAAAATGAAGATCTCTGAACTGCTTTGCTATTTGTGTGGTTAAATTCATGGTCTAAATTTAATTAAGGTTACTGTCTTGGATACGGAATGGGAACAATTAATATTACTATTTGCTTCCCAATTCCTTTAACTTATTGCTTGCCTCTACATAATCAGGATTGATTGCTAAAGCTTTATGATAGGAAATTATTGCATCTTGCTTTCTGCTTAAAGCTAAATAAATATTTCCCATCGTATAGTTGACTAAATCCCTGTTAGGAAACTCCAATACATTATTTTCAGAAATTACTTTTGCATCATCATACCGCTTTAAAGTAAATAATTGTTCAGCAAGAAAGTTCATTGATATCCAGTCGACATAATAATTAGCTGTATCTGTTTTTAGTTGTTGATAAGCTTGAACTGCGATTCTGGCACCTTTTTCCGTAATTAGCTTTTCTATTTTTTTCTGAATCGGCTGTTTTAATACAACTGGTTTATTATACAATACTTTAACCAGGTTTTTTGTTATCCCAAAAAAATCAGTGGGGGAGCTGTTGCAAAGAATTACTGCACAACTATTCGTTTCGGGTATCCGGATAAAAAAACTAATAAACCCCTCCATCATACCCAAATGAAAATTTGCTGCTACACTATCACTGTCAGTATATTTAAAATTTTGATTGAACCACCCATACCCATACCTGGGAGGGAGTGTACCTGGTGTCAGCATTTCTTTGGTAAGCTGTTTGTTCAGTAAAGTATTATTTTGAATACCATTATGCAGTTTAAACATATCTTCAACAGTAGAATATAAATCACCAGCCCCCATGGTGTTTGATTGGTCCCTGAAATCGCCACTGGTAAAGCCGCCAAACGCATAATCATATCCTTGTGCCCTTTTTGAAACTATTTGTGTGTGATGATAACTGGCGGTATTGGTCATTTCTAATTTATCAAAAATATCCTGCTTCATCAATTGAGCAAATGGTTTGCCGGTAACTCGTTCTAAAATATACCCTAAGGTGAAAAAGCCCCAACTGCTATAAAAATATTTAGTACCGGGTTCAAACACTAATGCTGAATCCATATAAATTTTTACATACTCCTGCCTGGTATAAGTTTGCCTGCTATATTTTGTAAAAAAACCTTCAATGATATCGTAATTCGGCATACCAGAAGTATTACTCATCAACTGTTTTATGGTAACCTTAGCCGCTGGTTTGTTTTTAAATTCGGGCAAAAAATCTTCTATGGTTTTATTAATATCAATCAACCCTTTTTGAACTTGTAGTAAGGTTAAAAAACAAGTAATCGGTTTGGATATGGAGCCAATCATAAATTTTGTATCCACCGAATTATTAATATCCCACTCCCGGTTAGCCTTGCCAAAAGCCCCTTTATAAATAACTTTCCCATTTTCGGCAACTAACACGGCACCATCAAACATATTATAGCTGTGATACGTTTTCATGATCTCAGCTATTTTGCTTTTTTTAGTTTGTGCAATAGTTGTTACCCATATACACAGGCAGGCGGATATAGTAAAAATATATTTCCTGTACATCGGTAATAAATTTATAAATAAATATAAGTAAAAAAAATACGTTAGCCCGAGCTGGAGAGTGTTATACTCCTATCGGTAGAGAGTCCGGTCGCAAAATTATTTGTTGTGATAGACTGCTGGCTGGGATATGCCTGGGAACGATTTTTTGTCGGCTCGGTTGGGAAGCGATTATTATTTGTTTATTTGGGGCTTTATTTTTTACATTTAAAATCTAACCATAGCTGGTTAAGATTTGTCCAAATGTTATGGGTAAAAGGTTTGGGTGATAATTCGTAGAAGATAATGGTCTTATTGTCGTCGGAGCAACGTTTAATGTGTGCTATGCAATTCAGGGTGATAGGTTTCTGTTGCAAATAGTCTATCATTTGAATGGTGCCGGTAAAGGTCTTTACATCACCTTTAGCGGTTGGCATTTTTTTGAAAGCTGTAATTACTGGTTTTAATTTCCAGACGGCCACCTTTGCACTATCACTATTAACGGTAAATAAACCTGTGTAATAAGCTTTTAAATTTTCAGCTATTATTTTCTTATTTGTTTTTACGGAACCATCCAGGTACCACAAAAAAGCATAGCTCCAGTATTCATCGCTTTTTACTTTTGCCCATCCGGGAGTGAAACGAATGTCTTCAACTCCTTTATACAAAATTGATGGCGCAAAACTGATGGGAATAAGGAAACGTTCCAGCCCCCAATCTTTTGGTATGGGCAGATGGTAGGGAGCTTCCCATTTGTGGCCATCAAATTCTTCCTGGCCATACATATTTAAAGAAGCGAAGCAAAGAATAAAAATGATTACGTTTTTCATCTTTTCAAATTTTTATAGCTGCAATCAAATTACGGATAATGTTTGCATTTTTACAAATGGATGGGGTAAGCGGCTGGTACAACAGAAAATAGCAGGAATTATTTAGCCGGCCGCATTGCTACTACCAACTACATTGCGTCGCACACTTGTACTACATTAACACGAATGAGCATTTTGGGTAATTCCCTTTTTATAATCTTAAAGTCTGTTGTTCATGTTGTTGGTGTAAAGTCCTAAAGTAGGAATCGTTTGAATGTTGAACACCAACAACGGCGTAACAAAGATGATAGTAGTAATACAGCTTTACGCCGCTGTTGGCGTTTTCTTATCGCCAACTACTCGCATTAAAGATACTTTAAAAAAGAAGTAAAATTTCCATAATGCTGAGTAGCGAACAGAACTTACAAGTGTGCGACGCAACAGACGATGCTCAGGGAACTGAAGCTGGCTACCAAATCCTCCCTCATTTCCTTTATCTTCGCAGCATGACAATCGAAAAATTGAATGATATGCGGTCCCGCATTGCCGGGGTAAGGAGGTTTCTTTGACGTCGAAAACCGACGATATAAAATTGAAGAAGATAAGCAGCTTTCGTTAAGTCCCGGTTTCTGGGATGACAACAAAAGGGCTACCGAAATTCTCAAAAATGCGAAAGTAAATGAGTATTGGGTAAAACTCTATGAGGCTACTGAAACGGCCGTAGAGGATTTTGCTGTGCTCTTTGAGTTCTGGAAAGCAGGTGATGCTACCGAAGAAGAAACTAAGTCGGCTTATGATACGGCGATTACTTTATTAGATGATGCAGAATTTAAAGCCACACTAAACGAACCGGAAGATGAACTGCCTGCCGTTTTACAAATAAACTCCGGTGCCGGTGGCACAGAAAGCCAGGATTGGGCAGAGATGCTGGCCCGTATGTATCGCATGTATGGAGAAAAACAGGACTGGAAAGTAACCGAGCTGGATTGGCAATGGGGCGATGGCGCTGGTATAAAAACCTGTACGTTGCAATTTGACGGGCCCTTTGCTTACGGATTTTTAAAAGCAGAGAGTGGTGTACATCGGTTGGTTCGTATTTCTCCATTTGATAGTAATGCAAGACGGCATACATCCTTTGTAAGTGTGTATGCTTACCCCTTGGTGGATGATACGATACAGATTGAAATAAAACCGGCCGATGTAAAAATGGAAACATCAAGAAGTGGTGGAGCTGGCGGACAGAACGTAAACAAAGTAGAAACAAAAGTGCAGTTAACGCATATTCCAACTGGTATAGTGGTAGTATGCCAGCAGGATAGAAGTCAGTTGGGTAACCGTGAGTTGGCAATGCAAATGCTGCGCAGCCGCTTATATGAATTGGAATTGCAAAAACGGAATGCAGCAAAAGATGCTACGAATGCAAAGAAGAAAAAGATAGAATGGGGTTCTCAAATCCGTTCATATGTTTTCCACCCTTATAAAATGATTAAAGACCACCGTACTGATTTTGAAGTGGGAAATGTTGGTCCGGTGATGGATGGAGAACTGGATGGATTTATAAAGGCGTATTTGATGAGTGAAAAAGAGAATGCGGCCCCCTAAATCCCCCAAGGGGGACTTTGGAAGAGTCTGATTATTTGGAAATAAATAATATATTTTGGGCTTTAAAATCCGTTGATACTATAATCATTTGTAACTTGTTTGAAGCCTTTTAAATTAGTTTTCTATGAAAATATATTCATCAACCCCGGATAGATTTATTGAAGATTGTTGCTTTGAGGAGTTGGAAAGGGAAATGGGTTCTGCATGGCTTATTGAAAAATTGTTCAGTAATGGAACTATTCAGGATTTAAAGGCTATTAGAAAGTATTATGGTGATGAAAGAATTAAAAAAGAAGTAGTGCAAATTCAATGGCTAAGCAAAGAATCGGGTTCTTTCTTTTCTGGTTTTTATGAAATACCTAAAGAAGATTTTCGAACATATCAGTTGATACACAAACTTAGTTAACGACTATCAAAAAAATAATTCTATGAGTATAGGAACATTCTCTTACCCGATGCCGGTGAATGAACCGGTTCTTTCGTACGGCCCCAATAGTCCTGAAACGAAAAGATTAAAAGAAGTATTAGCTGAATTAAAAAGCAGTGAGATAGATGTACCCATGTACATCGGCAGTAAAGAAGTGAGAACGGGTAAAAAAGTGGCGATACATCCGCCGCATGAAACAAAACATACACTCGGTTATTTTCATGCAGGTGAAGAGAAGCATGTACAGCAAGCTATTGAAGCAGCTCTGGCAGCAAAGCAAAGCTGGGCAAATACCAGTTGGGAGAACAGGGCCAATATATTTTTAAGAGCCGCAGATTTATTAGCTACAAAGTATCGTCCTTATATTAACGGAACTACGATGCTTGGACAAAGCAAGAATGCTTACCAGGCAGAAATAGATGCAGCTTGTGAGTTGATTGATTTTTTACGTTTCAATGTTCATTTTTTATCGGAGATATATAAGCAACAACCGATCAGCAGTCCGGGTATGCACAATAGAATGGAGTACCGTCCGCTCGAAGGATTTGTATTAGCCATAACACCGTTCAACTTTACGGCTATTGGTGGTAACCTTCCTACATCAGCCGCTATGTGTGGTAATGTGGTGGTATGGAAACCGGCGAACACACAAGTGTATGCGGCGCAAATGACGATGCGAATTTTAAAAGAAGCTGGTTTACCGGATGGAGTTATCAATTTAATTTATGTGGATGGACCAACGATTGGCAGAGTATGTTTTAATCATAGAGATTTTGCAGGAGTACACTTTACCGGCTCCACCGGTGTGTTTAATAATATGTGGGAAACGATAGGTAAGAATATGTCGAATTACAAATCGTATCCAAGAATAGTGGGAGAGACAGGCGGTAAAGATTTTGTGCTGGCACATAAAAGTGCTGACCCAGATGTGGTAGTAACGGCATTGCTTCGAGGTGCTTTTGAGTTCCAGGGACAGAAATGTTCTGCGGCATCAAGGGCATATATTCCTTCTAATATTGCAGAAGAAGTAAAAAAGAAACTGATAGCAGGAGTGAAGAGTTTCAAAATGGGAACGGTAGAAGACTTTACCAATTTTGTAAATGCCGTGATTGATGAAAAGAGTTTCAACAACATCAAAAGATATATTGATGCGGCAAAGAAAGACCCGAAAGCAGAAATTTGGGTAGGGGGTAAATGTGACAGCAAAGAAGGATGGTTTGTGCAGCCAACAGTTATTGAAGCGAAGAGCCCGAAATATGTAACGATGTGTGAGGAAATTTTTGGGCCGGTACTGACAGTATATATTTATCCGGCTAACAGTTTTGAAAAAACATTGGAGCTGGTTGATTCTACTTCACCATATGCATTGACTGGTGCAGTAATTTCGCAAGATAGAGCTGCTGTTGAATTAGCAACAAACAAACTCAGAAATGCTGCCGGTAATTTTTATATCAACGATAAACCAACAGGTGCTGTAGTGGGACAACAGCCATTCGGTGGCGCAAGAGGCTCAGGAACGAATGATAAAGCCGGTTCTATTTTGAATTTGTATCGTTGGTTAAGTGCAAGAACCATTAAGGAAACATTTAACCCGCCGACAGATTATCATTATCCTTTTATGCAGGAGAAATAAAAAGTTTTTATTTGATTTCTTTGAGTTCTGGAATTTCTTGCTGGCGAATAATAGATTCTTTGGTACGACTTGCCAGCCACTTTTGTTGACTATTGGAATAGTTGTTTTTGTAAAGAATTATTTTTTCCTGTATTGTTTTTTCATCGCCTAATCTTATTAAAGGAAGAAGCATTTCTATCATATAAAAGAATTCCTTTTTATCAAGTTTAATTGCTTTTTCTAAATAGGGAATGAAAGCATTTCTTATTCTCTCCATAGAGCTATTAATATGCGAATCACTTCCAATAAGTTCAATCATAACCCAATGTGTAAACTTAATACTATTCATCTTTTTCCAATCAACCAGTTCATTCCCTTTATTGTCAGACATGACAAAACCAAGTTTCCGGGCCAGTAGTTCATTCATGCTGTCTTTACTATGCATACCCAACATAAAAAAATAGTAAGCAGAGTCAGAATGGTTCTGGAGATTAAGTTTTGCTGAATCCAGTAGAAATTTTTGTAAATGTTCTTTATAATCCCATTGAAGTCTAGTTTGCATAAGTTGGTAAAAAGCCTTTTGTCCTGTCTTATTTATTATTTTAATTTGTCTGTATGCTATCAACGTATCCTCGCTTCTATATCCCTTATGGTTTTTAGCGGAAAATATTTTATGTATTTTAAAACTTTTGGTAAGGTTGACATAACGATTAATAAAATGCCTTGATAAACGGGTATTTTTAAGATAAAATGCTCTTGAAGTTTGGATAGTCATTTTGTTCTTTAGCAAAGCCTGTACATTCTCGCTTGATTGACCTAGTAAAAAAAGCGGAAAGAATGTGTAAATAGATAGTAAGGATAACAGCTTCATCTGTGAAAATTTTCTCTTAATAAATTTCACAAGATAAGATACATTGTTATTTTACCTTTGTAACCTTAACTTTATCATAAAATAATTTCATGCAGGTTCTCCTTTCATCTCAAAAACTTTCAGATACTGTACATCAATTAGCTGACCAGCTGAGCAAAAGCCATGCTGATATGAATGATGTGGTGTTTGTCGGCATTCAGCAAGGTGGTGTGGTGGTGGGTAACGATATTGTAGCATCTATACAAGAAATAAACCCGGCACAGAAAGTTCAATATGGTCAATTGGATATTACTTTCTACCGGGATGATATCCGCAAGGAAATTCTGGCACCCGATACCATGCATATTCCTTTTGCCATCGAAAATAAAACCGTGGTGCTGATAGATGATGTGCTTTTTACCGGCCGCACCATCAAAGCGGCTTTGGATGTATTGCTGGATTATGGCCGTCCTGCCAAAGTGGAATTGTGTGTGCTGGTGGACAGAAAAGAGCACCGTCAGTTTCCCATACAGGCTGATTATGTGGGAGTAACGGTGGAAACAAAGAAAACCGATAAAGTGAAACTGGTGAATAAGGAAGTGGTGTTGATTTCAGCCCCCCAACCCCCGCAAGGGGGGCTTTAGAGCACTATTGTATAGTAATTCTTTACTGTTTTCATTAGCAAAGGCAATTAGTTTGTTTTCAATTGTATTTACCTGCCTGCCAGCAGGCAAGTTCGTGTCATTCCCCGAAAAAGTTGGTGCAGGCTGTGAAATTCGTGTCGAAAAATAGGTGTCTAATATATTTGCCGCAGGCAAATCTTTTGTGTGTTTTTGTGTGAATTCGTGGCAAACCTTTAACTTCGACCTTTAATGCAACTATCCACTCGACACCTGCTCGGCATTAAAAATCTTACCCAAGAAGATATTTCGCTAATTCTATCCACAGCAGAGCAATTCAAAGAAGTTTTACAACGACCGGTTAAGAAAGTCCCATCACTCAGAGATGTAACCATCGTTAATCTTTTTTACGAAAATTCCACCCGTACAAGGTTCTCTTTTGAACTGGCAGAAAAAAGATTAAGTGCCGATACGATCAACTTTGCTGCGTCATCTTCATCAGCAGCCAAAGGCGAGACATTACTCGATACTGTGAATAATATCTTATCCATGAAAGTGGATATGGTGGTAATGAGGCATAGTGCCAGTGGTGCTCCGCATTTTTTGGCACAGCATATACCTGCCGCCATCATTAATGCAGGTGATGGAATTAATGAACATCCGACACAGGCATTGCTCGATGCTTTTTCCATCAAAGAAAAAACAGGAACACTTGAAGGAAGAAAAGTGGCCATCATCGGCGACATTATGCATAGCCGGGTAGCACAGAGTAATATTTATTTATTGAAAAAAATGGGAGCAGAGGTTACTGTTTGCGGCCCTCCCACATTGATCCCTAAATACATCAGTGAAGCATTGGGAGTGAATGTGAATTATAACCTGAAAGAAACATTAGAATGGTGTGATGTGGCGAATGTGTTGCGCATCCAATTAGAAAGACAGAACCAGGTATTGTTTTCTTCCCTCCGTGAATATAGTTTGGCTTATGGTATCAACAGAAATTTACTAGACAGCCTGCATAAAGAAATTGTCATCATGCATCCCGGCCCCATCAACAGGGGAGTAGAAATAGACAGTGATGTGGCTGACTCTAAACAATCCATTATCTTGCAACAGGTGGAAAATGGTGTGGCGGTAAGGATGGCGGTGTTGTATTTATTATCTGGCCGAAATTAAAATTGATAATTAAATAATTGATAATGGATAGTCCATTCTGTTTTCATAATTCAAATAGTCCAGGAAAATTTGTTTCCGGTAAATTATCAATTATTAACTAACCAATTATCCATTTCTATGCGTATTTGTCTCTTCCCCGGAACTTTCGATCCCGTTACACTCGGCCACGTTGATATAATCAATCGGGCAATTCCACTTTTTGATAAAATAGTTGTGGGGATCGGATTGAATACTACAAAATCACCCATGTTTTCTGCAGAACAGCGTTTACAATGGATCAAAGAAATTTATAAAGATGAAGACAGGGTAGAAGCTGCAGCTTATGAAGGCTTGACAATAAATTATTGTAAAGAAATAGGTGCTCAGTTTATTTTGCGGGGCATACGGTATGTCAGCGATTTTGAATATGAAAAAACGATTGCTGATGCCAATCGTACGATGGATAGAAGTATCGAAACTGTTTTTCTAACCGGTGAACCTAAATATACTTCCGTAGCTTCAACTATTGTCAGGGATATCATTAAAAACGGAGGTGATGCCAGTCCTTTTCTGCCCGAATCAGTCTATCAATCATTACCAAAATAGTTTGCATGAATATTTGGTTTAATAAAGAAATGACTATTGAACATTTCAAAAATTTGGGTAAGGGGGGAATGGGGGAATATCTTGGTATTGAATGGACAGAACTGGGAGAAAATTATCTAAAAGCGACAATGCCCGTCGATCATCGTACCAAACAGCCCTATGGACTATTACATGGAGGCGCCTCTTGTGTGCTGGCAGAAACAATTGGCAGTGTAGCATCAGCCATGGTTATTGACCCGGCCAGTTTTCAATGTGTAGGGCTTGAAATAAATGCAAACCATGTACATAGTGCAACAGATGGTTTTGTAACGGGTGTTGCAACACCTTTACATCTTGGAAGATCTACCCATGTTTGGGATATCAAAATTTATAATGAAAGTACGAAGTTGGTTTGTGTAAGCCGTTTAACAGTAGCCATTATAAAGAAAAGGGATTTCACCACCCCCCGGTCGTTATAAAACGCAACTGATGTAAATTTATTTTGGTTTACCTGATCTGATTTGCAATCATATGTGTGTTGAGCTCATCCCAAGAACTATCAATAATTCTTTTGGGCGATATTTCAATTAAGAAAAACCCAATTCACAAATTCTATAAAGCCGCTTCAATTAATCAGAGTTCAAGAACCCTCCTTAGGAGAGCCTGCCCCGACCATTCGGGGGCAGGGAGGCTTTTTTTATTACATCAATAACAGAAGGAAAACAATCAGGAAAGAGCTTTTCAGCCTCTTTATTCGTCACCCATTTTATTTCATGTATATCTTCTTCTGTCTGTGGCACTAATTTTTGTTCGCCGTTTACTTTCATCTTGTACCAATGTGATTCTTTCAGCACATATTTTGTTCCTTCATGATAAGTATGGTAAGTAATGGTAAGAGGCGACAATAGGTTTACATTTTGTAACCCGGTCTCTTCCTCTACTTCTCTTACTGCACAATCTTCTAATTTTTCTCGGTTATCTAATTTCCCTTTAGGTAAATCCCATTTGCCCCGGCGAAAGATCATCAGTATTTCCTTCTTTTCATTGAGTACTAATCCGCCGGCTGCCTGTATGATTGTAAATTTTTTATAAAAGGCTTTCTTTAGTTGCTCCAGATCAGGATGATAAAAGACACCTGCATGAATTTTCTCCAGTTGCATTTCATGGATCATTGACTTCACCGTATGAGAATCCAGTTCATCAATAAAAATAGCATCATCATGATGAATATAGGGCTGTAAATCTTCGTCTACCTCATCACAGAGAAAAAGTGGTTTGTTATCGAAGTAAATTTTGATGTACATAATAAGGCACAAGGTACAAGGTGCAAGGCACAAGAAACCCTAAATTCAAATATTTCCTTTACCCTCCAAGTTTTATGATAATGGCAGATAAAATTCTTCTGATTTGTTCTCCTTTATCAATTAATATCAACTTCTCTTTCTCTAAATCTGTATTTTCGTAGGTTAAAATCAAGTCAATCCATTTGATAGTTTCTTTGGCCTCCCGTCTTGAAATCTTTATTTTCATTTTCTCATCTGCTTTTCCTAAATCGTCGGATGCTTCAGTATAGTTTGCACTAACAGATCCGCTTGAGCGGATCACCTGCTTTATATATTCTTTATTGATCACATCCCATTTTACCCGGGTACAAAAATTTCTAACTGCTTTTGCATAATTCTGAAACCGTTCTTCTAATTCTTTGGACATAGAAAATGAAAGTAGGAAAATTTTTGCTGTAAGCCCTTGTGCCTTGTGCCTTGCACCTTGTACCTTCGCCTTATGACTGACGCCAAAGCCGTTGCCGAAAAACTCCTTCAGGTTAACGCCATAAAATTAAATCCGGAGCAACCCTTTACCTGGGCCAGCGGATGGAAAAGCCCCATCTACTGTGATAACCGGAAAGTATTATCGTTTCCCTATGTAAGAGATTTTATAAAATCAGAAATGTGTAATGTGGTTTTTGAAAAATTTCCTGATGCAGGATTACTCGCTGGCGTTGCAACTGCAGGTATTGCCTGGGGTGCGATGGTTGCCGATCAGTTGAAACTGCCCTATATATATGTGCGTCCAAAGCCAAAAGAACATGGATTAGGAAACCAGATAGAAGGATATTATGAAAAGGGACAGCAGGTAGTTGCAATAGAAGACCTCGTTTCCACGGGTAAGAGCAGCCTGCAGGTAGTGGATGTACTAAGAGAAGCAGGTTTGGAAGTGACGGGAATGGTATCCATTTTTACATACGGATTCGCTGTTGCAACCGAAGCATTCAACAAAGCATCATTGACTTACTATTCCCTTACAGACTATCCAACATTGATTGAATCGGCGGTACAAAAAGGAATCGTTTCCGCTGGTCAGCAGGATATTTTGTTAAAATGGCGGGATGATCCGGCCAACTGGAATGGAAGCCCCTCCTAACTTCCCCGAAGGGGAGGAATTGGCGAACTAAAGAAAAATATCTTTTATTACTTTCAAATTGTTCGACTTTATGAAAAAAATACTTATCGCCACGATCGCAACAGTTGGGTTGTCTCTTGCAGGTCTTTCCCAGGTAAAGCCTGTTCTTTCAGCGGTTATCAAAACACCGAATGCCCTCTGTGAAAATTGTAAAATCCGAATTGAAAACTACCTTAAACGCTATGACGGAGTTTTGCAAATTACTGTTAACTACCGCAAAGGCGAAACAAAAGTAAAATACGTAACCGACCGGATAAGTATAGAAGAAATTAAAACCGCCATTGCTAATGTGGGGTATGATGCAGATGATGTACTTGCCGAAAATGATGCATATCTCAGACTACCCAAAACCTGTAAGAAGTTTGAAGACGGGGGAGGGCATCCTAAGCCCAAAATAGTAATACCACCTCCGCCTGCTCAATAATTTTTTGTCTCGCAAAGATGCTATGCCGCAAAAGTCTTAACTGGTATTGTATTCTTTCTGTCTTTGCCCCTTTGAGTCTTTACGAGAGATTATCACTTTATTCATGGCGCCTTAGCTCCCCTGCATACCGGTAGGCAGGTTTGCGAGAAACAACTATTTGTATTCTCCCCGCCTCCGCATCTCTGCGGTTATCTATTTCAGCAATTCCTCCAAATTCTGCTTTCCTTCATATTTTATAGGGTAGTTGATATAAACAAATCCTTTTCCAACCCGGGCTTTTCCCACTACTTTAATAACTACTTCATTGGCAAGGAATACCACCAGTGAGTTTTTTAATATTTTTTTCATATCCACTTGTAATGTTACCGGCAGCCTGAACTCTCCATTAGCCGGAATATGAATCAGCGTATCCATCACAAAATGTCCTAAAAAGGTATTTTCCAGCCAGGCATCACCTTCTGCTTCTTTAAGCTTTACCCGGAATTTGTTGGGATTGAAATAATCCAGATCGAGGGAAAGGGAAGATTCGGCAAGCCCAAACTTTGTAACCCTTACGTTCCTGATACCTTTAAAATCAGGTTCTGTTACTGACTCGCAGGAAAGTAAAAAGCAGGAGGTAACCAGCAGAAAACTAAAAGGCAGAGGTAGAATTTTCATCACAAATGTTATGACTGCAAAATAGGGGAAAGGAGCTTGGAGCAAGCGTTAAAAAAATAATGGGCCAAATTATTAAACTAAATTAATTAGTTATTATCAATAACAAAATTTTCAAATAATTACTAATTTTGGGGGCTAAAATATATTATTATAAATAATTAATATTTAAATAGTTATAAATTTTAATGATATATATATTATAATATAAATATGCAATTATTTATTTTTTTATCATAAAAACAAGAGTCATTAAACAGTACAAATTATTAGTAAATAAATAATTGAATATTAATTATTAATAGCTTAATTCTTGTCTTTTAATTTAAGTAAGAAAATATATAATGTATTTATTAAATATAAAATATTAAAAATAATGAAAAATTAGTTTTTCATTATTCACTTCTATAGATTTTTAGTAAGACATAGCCGGAAAAACCATGTTTCTATGTGAGATTCGTATAAATACCAAAAAAACAAACTCTTAACTATTTATTCAGATTCTCGTATATTCCCTTAGTATAATAGATAGTTTTCATTAAATTAGCCTCTGGTTTCTTCACCTTCCGGACTATTGGACTTATGAGAAAATTTTACCTGTTAAGTACCCTTGTACTTGCCTTGCTTTTTGTTAGTACATCTAATGCCCAGGATTTTTCTAATAAGGGAAAAGAATTCTGGCTTTGTTTTCCCAACCATGTACCATCAAGTAATTTGGCAACACTAAGTATCTGGATTACTTCTGATAGAGCAAGTAGTGGTTTGGTGACCATAACCAATGGGGCGTTTGCTCCAAAACCATTTAACATTGCAGCAAATGGATTGCAACGAATAGATATCACACATGCAGAAGCCCATATTTTCAATGCCGAATCTGGAATAGTCATTCAGAAATCCATCAAGATCAAAACGAATCCAGGTATGCCGGCGGTTGTAGCTTACGCACAGCAATGGGGAACAGCGAGGACTGCAGCAACATTACTTTTACCTACAAACGTATTAGGAAAGAAATATTATGCCACAAGCTTCACGCAATTAGGAGCAGATAATGGTCAACTTGCAAGATCGCAGTTTCAGATCATTGCCACCAAGGATAACACGGTGGTAAAAATTACGCCAAGAACAAATGGTGTAACGGGTGCTACATTTATTGTACCCCTTCCTTTAGCAGGGGATATGTATCAGTACCAGGCAACTGAAGATATAACGGGAACACTGATTGAATCAACAGGAGGCGCCGGGGGGCCGGGATGTTTACCAATTGCAGTATTTTCAGGTAGTTCAAATATTCAGTTTGGCACAAATTCCTGTACAGGGGGAAGTTCATATGACCCATTATTTCAGCAGCAATACCCAATAAGTACATGGGGAAAAAATTTTGGATTTATTCCTTTTGGTGATTATCCGAATGGAAATCCATACAGGGTGCTTGCTTCTGAAGACAATACCAATGTATTTTTTGATGGTTTTCTTGTTGCAACACTCAATGAAGGTCAAATTTATCCAGCTGCTTTTACATCATCGCCCAATGTATTGACTTCCCCAACTTCTATTACTGCAGATAAGCCAATTGCTGTAATGCAATATGCCCAAAAAAGGGATTGCTCCGGATCAAATAACGGAGATCCTGATATGGTTATTTTAAATCCGATAGAACAAAACATAGATAGGATCACCGTTTTTACTTCAACGCAACAGAATATAAACAGGCAATGGCTTAATGTATTAATAAAAACGATTGCTGCCCCAACTTTTACTATTGATGGAGTTGTACCTTCTACTCCATTTTTACCCGCTATTAATATTCCAGGATACTCCTACCTGACGCATCTGTTTTCACCAGCTGTTTCTGGTTCTAAATTGTTAAGAGCAGATAGCGGCTTTAATGCTATTTGTTATGGTTTTCAGCAAGGTAATTACGAATCTTATGCGTATTCGGCCGGCACTAATGTCAAAGACCCGTTCCGGCAGATTGGTGTTGTAAGCCAATATGGTATTGAAGCGACACCCTCCGCCTGTATCGGATCCTCTTTTAAGTTTAAAATGTCACTTCCCTACTGCGCAGATTCAATACAGTGGGATTTGAGTAACCTGCCTGGTCCACCTCCTCAACCACCTATATCTCTTTATTCTACATGTGTTCCGGGGCCTGGTGGTCCTGATTCAACTACCGTTGTTAATGGTAAAACACTTTATTGGTATTCATTACCCTTAGGTTATATAATAAACACAGCCGGAGTTTATACTGTTACTATTACAACTTATTCTCCCAACTTAGATGGTTGTGGAACTGAACAGGAATTTGATTTTGATTTAACTGTTTATGATCCGCCAACAGGGAGTTTTACCTGGACAACAAGTAGTGGGTGCTCAACTCAACCCGTTCAGTTTAATGAGACCACACCACAGTTGCCTAAAACAACTTATCAGTTCTGGTGGGATTTTGGAGACCCTGCCAGCGGTCCTGCCAATAATTCAACGTTAAGAAATCCGACACATATATTTTCCGGAGGAGGTACATTTACTGTAAGTTATGTTGGCATTACAACTCCCGGATGTTTACTTGATACGATCAGACACCAGGTAACAGTAAACGAACCGCCTGTGGCAAACTTTACAGTTACCGGCCCTTTTTGTATAAACGACCCGATTATATTTACTGATAATTCTCTTCCGGGGCCAAGTGCCACAATTAATAAATGGACATGGGATTTTGGTGATGGTTCACCTCAGGTAATTGTATTTGCACCCAATCCTCCTAATCAGGTACATCCATATGCTGCTTCGGGAACTTATAATGCTACACTGTTGGTAGAGACAACAACTGGTTGTCCAAGCATTGTCTTTACCAGGCAAGTTATTATTGGTCCTAATGGCACTATTACCCTAACCTCAGCACCCGGAACAGATAACCAAACGGTGTGTATTAATACTCCGATTACTAATATCACATATTTGGTTGCCGGAGGTGGTACTGGTGGTAGTGTTAGCGGCTTACCTGCCGGAGTAACAGGAACTTTTGCTGCTGGTATAATAACGATAACCGGGACACCAACAGTGAGCGGAACATTTAATTATTCAGTAACAAGTACAGGGGCATGCGTTAATCCCATCATTGCTGGAACAATAACTGTTGATAATGATGGTACTCTTGCTTTAACTTCTTCTCCCGGAACGGATAACCAAACTGTATGTATTAATACTCCGATTACCAATATCACATATTTGGTTGGCGGAGGTGGTACAGGAGGCAGTGTTAGCGGATTACCGGCCGGAATTACCGGAACATTTGCAGGTGGAGTGATAAGCATAACAGGAACCCCAACAGTTGCAGGGATATTTAATTACACGGTTACTACAACAGGTCCATGTATCATTCCAACTTCTAATGGAAGAATAACAGTTACCGATGATGGAACGCTTACATTAACTTCTGCACCAGGAACAAATAATCAAACGGTCTGTATTAATATTCCGATCGTTAACATCACATATGCTGTCGGCGGTACCGGCACAGGTGGCAGTGTTAGTGGATTGCCAGCCGGAGTTACCGGAACATTTGCCGGTGGAGTAATAACAATTACAGGAACACCAACAGTTGCCGGTACATTTAATTATATAGTTACAACTACAGGTCCATGTGCAGCACCTACTGCTAATGGAACAATAATAGTTACAGATGATGGAACCCTTACATTAACCTCAGGGGCTGGAACAGATAATCAAACTATTTGTATCAACACACCGGTTGCCACTATTACTTATACAGTTGGCGGTAGTGGCACAGGAGGAACTGTTAGTGGATTGCCGGCCGGAGTTACCGGAACATTTGCTGGTGGAGTGATCAGTATAACAGGAACTCCAACAGTTGCAGGGATATTTAATTATACGGTTACAACTACAGGTCCATGTATCATTCCAACTGCTAATGGAAGAATAACAGTTACCGATGATGGAACGCTTACTTTAACATCAGCACCCGGAACAAATAATCAAACGGTATGTATAAATGTACCGATCGTTAACATCACATATGCAGTTGGCGGTACCGGCACAGGTGGAAGTGTTAGCGGATTGCCAGCCGGAGTTACCGGAACATTTGCCGGTGGAGTAATAACAATTACTGGAACACCAACTGTTGCCGGTACATTTAATTATATAGTTACAACTACAGGTCCATGTGCAGCACCAACTGCTAATGGAACAATAATAGTTACAGATGATGGAACCCTTACATTAACCTCCGGGGCTGGAACAGATAATCAAACAATTTGTATCAACACACCGGTTGCCACTATTACTTATACAGTTGGCGGTAGTGGTTCAGGAGGAACTGTAAGTGGATTGCCGGCCGGAGTTACCGGAACATTTGCAGGTGGCGTGATCAGTATAACAGGAACTCCAACAGTTGCAGGAATTTTTAATTACACGGTTACTACAACAGGTCCATGTATTATTCCAACTGCTAATGGAAGAATAACAGTTACCGATGATGGCACACTTACATTAACATCAGCACCCGGAACAAATAATCAAACGATATGTATTAATAGTCCGATCACAACAATTACCTATGCTGTCGGTGGCACTGCAACAAGCGGAAGTGTAAGTGGGTTACCCGCCGGGGTTACCGGAATATTTGCAGGCGGTGTAATAACTATTACAGGAACACCAACTGCAAGCGGAACATTTATTTATACCGTAACAACAATAGGCCCATGTGTAGCCCCAACCGCTACTGGAACAATCACCGTTACAAGTGATGGCACTATTACTTTAACCTCGGGGGCAGGAACAGATAATCAAAATGCCTGTATCAATAATCCTATTATTACAATAACATATGCAGTAGGGGGTAGTGGAACGGGAGGAAGTGTAAGTGGTTTGCCGGCCGGAGTAACTGCAACATTTGCCGGTGGCATTATAACAATATCAGGAAGCCCGACTGTAAATGGAATATTTAATTATACTGTAACCACTACGGGTCCTTGTGTAACTCCTGGTGCAACCGGAACAATAAATGTTACTAACGCAGCCATAATTACATTAAGCTCGGCACCCGGAACAGATAATCAAATTGTTTGTATCAATACACCGATCATTAATATCACCTATTTAGTTGGCGGAAGTGGCACAGGAGGTAGTGTTTCAGGATTGCCAGCAGGGGTTACAGGAAGTTTTGCTGGTGGTATTATTACAATCACAGGTAGTCCAACTGTGGTTGGTACATTTAATTATACGGTGAATACCACGGGTCCGTGTGGAACACCCACAGCGACCGGAACAATAACTGTGAATGATAACTCAACCTTAAATTTATCATCAGGGCCTGGCAGTAACGTACAGACAGTTTGTATCAATACTCCGATAACTAATATTACTTATTTAATAGCCGGAGGAGGCACTGGTGCATCCATCACAGCAGGATCATTACCGGCAGGAGTGAGCGGATCATTCAGTGGCGGTGTATTTACCATCAGTGGTACTCCAACAGTAAGCGGTATTTTCAATTTTACAATATCTTCTGCCGGGCCATGTATTAATCCAACCGCAATCGGAACTATTACTGTTACATCAGATGGTACATTAACATTGACCTCAGCACCAGCAACAACTAATCAAACAGTCTGTATCAATACAGCAATTATTGATATTACCTATTCAGTTGGCGGTAGTGGCACTGGCGGCAGTGTAAGTGGATTGCCTGGCGGGGTTACAGGAACATTTGCTGGTGGGGTAATAACGATAACAGGAACACCTTCAGGAGCAGGAACATTTAATTATACAGTTAATACTACAGGCCCATGTGTAAAACCAACTGCTAACGGAACAATTATCGTAAATGATAACTCGACATTGACCCTCTCCTCAGGTCCGGGTAGTAACATACAGACAGTTTGTATCAATACTCCAATAACAAATATTACTTATTCAATAGCCGGAGGTGGTACCGGTGCATCTATTACTGCAGGTGCATTACCTGCAGGAGTGAGCGGCTCATTCGGTGGCGGGGTGTTTACTATCAGTGGTACACCAACAGTAAGTGGCATATTCAACTTTACTGTAGGAACCACAGGCCCATGTTTAAATACATTACAGTCGGGAACAATAACTGTTACAGCGGATGGTACATTAACGTTGACCTCGGCACCGGCAACAACTAATCAAACAGTTTGTGTCAATACACCAATAACAAACATTACTTATGCAGTTGGTGGCACTGGTACAAGCGGCAGTGTAAGTGGATTACCAACGGGTGTAACCGGAACATTTGCTGGTGGAGTGATAACGATAACAGGAACACCAACTGTTGCGGGAACATTTAATTATTCAGTTACTACGACAGGCCCATGTGTGAAACCCACAGCTACAGGAACAATAACAGTAAATGATAATTCAACATTAAGTCTGTCATCAGCACCGGGTAGTAATGTACAGACAGTATGTATCAATACTGCAATAGCTAATATTACATATGCAGTAGGCGGCGGAGGCACCAGTGCTTCTATAACTGTTGGATCATTACCGGCTGGAGTAAACGGCACATACAGCGGCGGCATATTTACTATCAGTGGTATACCAACGGCAAGCGGTACATTCAACTTTACAGTTGGAACTACTGGCCCTTGTATAAATACTTCGCAAGCAGGAACAATAACTGTGACAGCGGATGGTTCATTAGCTTTAAACTCTGCTCCAGGAACGGATGTACAGACAGTATGCATCAATACTGCAATAAACAATATCAGATATACTATTGGCGGAAGCGGAACCGGTGCATCCATATCAGCCGGATCATTGCCTGCCGGTGTCAATGGTGTTTATAGTGGTGGCGTATTTACCATAAGTGGTACACCAACTGTTAGTGGTGTATTCAATTTTACAATTGGCAGTGCAGGACCATGTCTTACACCTGCTCTGACAGGAACCATAACAATTAACCCTGACCATACTATTACACGCAGTTCTGCAGCATCAACAACAAACCAGACCGTTTGTTCCGATAAACAGATTGCACCGATTGCTTATACCTTAAGCGGTGGTGCTACAGGTGCATTGGTAACAGGCCTTCCTGCCGGAGTTACCAGTTCAATATCGGGCAGTACATTAACGATCAACGGGTTTCCTTCGATTGCCGGTGTATTCAATTACTCCGTTATTACAACAGGTAACAGTTGCATCACTGCTTCGGCAAACGGTACGATCTCCGTATTGCAGACACCTGCAATAACGTTCAATTCCGTTCCGGGTGTTTGTGCTGATGTACCTTCATTCCTGGTGACAGCCAGCCCGGCGCTTGGAATTTTCTCAGGACCCGGCATTAATGCAGCAGGTCTTTTCAATCCCGCAGCAGCAGGAGCAGGCAATCATATAATCCGTTATACTTTTACTGCCCTGAATGGTTGTCCGAATTTTAAGGAACAAACTATTTCTGTATTCCCGATGCCGATTGCAAACGCAGGTCCTGATAGGGTGGTGCTTGAAGGCGGACAGGTTACATTAACGCCTTCGCAAAGTGCAAGTTTGCCGGTAACCTATTTATGGACACCTGCTACTTATCTCAATAACCCGGTATTATCTAATCCGGTTGTTAACTCACCGCTTTCAGATATGACTTATACCTTAAGAGTAACAACTGCTAATGGGTGTAGCACAACAGATCAGGTTTTTGTCAAACTCTTGAAAAAGGTTGAGATTCCAAATATCTTCAGTCCGAATGGAGATGGAATACATGATACCTGGGTGATACTATACCTGGAAAGTTATCCGGGATGTACGGTTGATATATTTAACCGGTATGGCCAGAAGATTTATCATTCAGATGGATACTCAAAGGCATGGGATGGAACAATAAAAGGTAATCCTGTTCCGATCGGAACATATTATTACATAGTGAACCCTAAAAATGGAAGAACAATATTGTCTGGTTATGTGGACGTAATCCGTTAAAAGCCTCCCCAACCCTTCCAAGGAGGGGCTTTGGAAAACTTTTAATAATAAAAACAATGAATATGTGTAAAAGGATTTTAATGTTGAATGTTTTATTGATTTGCTCAATATTTGCCAAATCACAACAGCGTCCGCATTACACCCAATACATTTTAAACAATTATATTCTGAATCCTGCCCTCAGTGGGATTGAAAATTATACCGATGTAAAAATCAGTACCCGGGATCAGTGGGTGGGGTTGAATGGAGCTCCGAAGACAACCTATTTTTCTATCCAGGCACCAATCGGGAAAGGAGATTATCGAACCACTTCTACTTCTTTTGAAGTGCCGGGTCAAAATCCCCGGGGAAAATTTTACTGGGAAAATTATACGGCAGCAGAACCTCATCATGGTATAGGGATGACAATTGTAAATGACCGTACCGGAAGTTTTAACCGTTTTACAGCTAATGCTACCTATGCGTATCATCTTGGTTTATCACCGACGATGAATTTGTCAGCAGGATTTTCTGCCGGTATCACCAATGTCAGTATTGACAGAACCAAACAGGATTTTAGTGGTAGCGGCGACCCTTTTGACCCGGCAACGGGAAACAGTATCAGTAAAGAATTAAACCGCATCAGACCCGACCTGGGCTTTGGAATGTGGTTGTATTCCAAAAACTATTTTGTTGGCTTATCTGCACAACAAATAATTCCACAGAAACTTTCATTTACAGATGATGCTACTTTTATCAGTAAGGGAAGACTGATACCGCATGTGTTTTTAACGGCCGGTTATCGCTTTATGCTAGGGGAGGAAATAAACGTCATCCCATCAGTAATGCTGAAATATGTGGATGGATCATCCACCAATAATTTTCAACCGGAGATGAATTTAAAAATTCAATATCGTGACCAGCTATGGCTGGGCGGCAGCTACCGGTATCAAGATGGTTATGCAGGTATGGTAGGTTTCAATGTCAGCAATACTTTTAATATTGGCTATGCGTATGATATTACAACCACAGCATTAAATACTGTCAGTAAAGGCACCCATGAGTTTGTAGTTGGTTTTATGATCGGCAATAAGTACAGCGAGAAATGCCCTAGGTGCTGGTAAAGGCTGGCAAAGGTCTGATGGTGAACCGTTTTTGTTTCCAGCATTTTGCTGACTTTTTATTCAGATTTTCGTAAACACCCCTGTTAATTGCTAAATTTATGTAGTAAATTCGTCACGGTTTTCTGCACATTAAGGATTTTGGACAAATGAGAAAATTTTATTTTCTAAGTACACTTTTACTTACTGTACTGCTTGGTAGTATGACGTATGCTCAGGACTTTTCTAATAAAGGGAAAGATTTTTGGGTAGGTTATGGCTATCATCAGCAAATGCTTAATGTAAACCCTCCGGGTGGTCAGGCAGGAGGATCCCAGGATATGGTTCTTTATTTTGCTGCTGAACAAACTGCGAATGTTACGGTAACAATTCCTGCACTTGGTTATACAGCATCATATGTAGTTCCTGCGAATACGGTAGTTACTTCGACTCCATTACCAAAAACGGGTGCACTGGATGCACGACTCAATTCAGAAGGATTGACGAATAAAGGAATCCATATTGTCAGTGACAAGGCAATTGTGACCTATGCTCATGTTTATAATCAAAGTGTTTCCGGCGCCACCATATTATTTCCTACTAATACATTGGGGAAAGAATATTATTCAGTAAACTATAAAAACACCTCCAACTCAAATAATGCAAACTGCTTTTTTTATGTTGTTGCTGCAGATACGGGAACAACGACAGTACGAATTACACCTAGCGCCAATACAATAGGCGGATGGGTGGCTAATAACACTTATGTCGTAACAATGACTCAAGGGCAGGTATACAATGTAATGGGTGTTCTTACAAGCAATAGCAATCCATTTACGGCGGTTGATCTTACAGGATCTAAAATTGAAAGTGTGGCTTCTGCTAACGGGGGTTGCAAAAAAATCGCTGTTTTCTCAGGTAGCGGTAGGATCAGCATAACTTGTAATAATAACTCCTCTTCATCAGATAATTATATGGTGCAAGCCTTTCCCAAAACAGCCTGGGGAAAGAAATATCTGACTGTTCCTGCTGCAGGAAATCAGAGCTTTAACATTTACAGGGTTTGTGTCGCCGACCCGACTACAGTTGTCAGAATCAATGGTGTAGTTACTGCATTACCATTACAAGCTAATTTTTACTATGAGATTGCAGCAACTAATCAAGCACAATTGATAGAAGCCGATAAACCGATAACTGTTGCGCAGTATTTTACATCCCAGGGAGCTTGTACGAATGGAAACCCCGGTGATCCGGAAGTGATTTATCTAAGTCCGGTAGAACAAAATATCAACAAAGTATTGTGGAATGCTACAGCCAATTTTAATATTTTAACTCATTTTTTTAATGTGGTAATACCTAACACAGGTACAGCCGTTAGTTCATTCAGGTTAGATGGGGCCATACCATCTTCGCCTTTTATAGCACATCCGCAGGATCCCGGCTTTGTTTATTTGCAGCAATCTGTTTCCGCCGGACCACATGTCATTCAATCTGATTCAGGGTTTAATAGCATGGCGTATGGTTTTGGTGGTGCTGAATCATACGGGTATAACGGTGGCACCAATATCCGTGACCTTTTCCAGTTTATAACCATACAGAATGAGTGGGGCACTATTGGCTTCCCTGCTACCTGTAGAGGAACTCCTTTTCGATTTGGTATGGTGTTCCCTTACCGGCCCATACAGATACAATGGCAATTCGGAGCTGTTCTCAATGGCATGGGTATTACTGATACAACGATTTATAATGGTGGAGCCCCACTTGTTGAAGATTCTTCCTGGGTGGTTGCCGGCAGAACATTATACAGATATAAACTGCCGAGAACTTATTATATAACTGCAGTTGGTACTTACCCGATAAAAGTAATAGCTACCAACCCAACTCCGGATGGATGTGGTAATGAGCAAATTATTGATTTTGATGTACAGGTTTTTGAACCACCTGTTGCAGATTTTAATTTTGTAACCGATGGTTGTGTCATTAATCCTGTCAGTTTCACTGATAATTCTAACACTTCAGGCAGGCCAATTATCAGCCGGCACTGGAATTTTGGAGATGCAACAACCAGTAATCTTGCAGCCCCATCACATTTGTATGCAGCGCCTGGCACCTACAATGTAAAATATTCACTCATTACTGATGTAGGATGTCTTGCTGATACAGTTATACACCCGGTAACGCTTAATAATATCCCGGTCGCCGACTTTACTGCTTCTGTGCCATTATGTCCTAATATCCCTATTCAATTTACAGATGCATCCACTGCTTCTGGAGGTGCTATCATTAATCAATGGGCATGGAATTTTGATGATCCCGGTAGTGGTCCACTCAATACATCAACATTACAAAACCCATCTCATATTTTTGCATTACCCGGAACTTATAACGTAACGCTTCAGGTTCGAACCACAACGGGTTGTCCAAGCCTTATTGATACTTTCCAGGTAATAATAGTTCCTGATGGAACCATTACTTTAACCTCTGCACCCGGAACAGATAATCAAACTGTTTGTATTAACACACCCATCACTGATATTACTTATGCGGTAACTCTCAGTAGTAATGGAGGAAGTGTTAGCGGATTACCTCCAGGTGTAACAGGAAGTTTTGCCGGTGGAATAATAACTATTACAGGAACACCAACAGTAAGCGGTACATTTAATTATACAGTAACTACTGTTGGCCCATGTGTTAACCCCACCGCCAGCGGAACAATAACAGTTACTCCTGATGGCACAATAACTCTGACTTCGGCACCGGGAACAGATAATCAAACAGTTTGTATCAATGCGCCAATTGTTGATATAACTTATGCAGTAGGCGCCAGTGGAACAGGAGGCAGTGTAAGCGGATTGCCTGCCGGTGTTACCGGAAGTTTTGGCGGCGGTGTTATAACTATAACAGGTACACCAACAGTAAGCGGCACGTTTAATTACACAGTTTCCACTACCGGCCCATGTGTTAATCCAACTGCTAACGGAACTATAACAGTTACCCCTGATGGCACAATAACCCTGACCTCTGCCGTTGGAACAGATAATCAAACAGTTTGCATTAATACACCTATCATAAATATTACCTATGCTGTAGGTGCCAGTGGGACAGGAGGCAGTGTCAGCGGATTACCTGGAGGAGTTATGGGAAGTTTCGGTAGTGGAGTGATTACAATAACAGGAACACCAACAGTAAGCGGAACATTTATTTATACTGTAACGACAACCGGCCCATGTGTAAATCCTACTGCTACCGGAACGATAACAGTTACGCAAGATGGAACAGTTACTCTAACTTCTGCTGTTGGAACCGATAATCAGGCAGTTTGCTTAAACTCACCAATAGCTCCCATTATTTATTCAGTTAGCGGTAGTGGAACAGGAGGTAGTGTAGTTGGATTACCGGCCGGTGTTACAGGATCATTTGCAAGCGGAATAATAACAATAACAGGGACTCCTTCTGTCAGCGGAACATTCGTTTACACAGTTAACACAACGGGGCCTTGTGTTACACCATCGGTAACGGGAACAATACTGGTTTATCCCTTGCCCACAACCAGTTTTACTTATAGTGGACCGTCCTGCGAAACATATTTAATCAACTTCACAGATTTTTCTCTTCCGAATGCAGGTTCTCTCACCGCCTGGGCCTGGGATTTTGGTGATGGTGGAAGTTCCACTTTGCAAAACCCTTCACATATTTATGCAACAGCAGGTATATATAATGTAACACTTGTTGTTACAACCAACAATGGTTGTGTAAGCGTAACTCCATCACAGCAGGTTGTTATTTATCCAAGACCATTGGCAGGTTATATTGTTCCGGATGTTTGCTTGAGTGATACTTACGCACAATTTACCGATACCAGTCGTGTTACAGCTCCTGATAATATTGTAGCCTGGGATTGGAATTTTGGTGATCCGGGTAGTGGTCCATTGAATATTTCTACACTGCAAAATCCACAGCATAGCTATACTGCCACCGGTTCTTACAATGTAAGATTGATTGTCACCACTAACCGGGGATGTAAGGATACCAGTTTGCATGTTTTATTTGTCAACGGAAGTTTTCCGCTTGCTGATTTCACAGTTCAAAATCCCGCAACACTTTGTGCCAATGATTCAGTAGCAATTTCAGAGGCATCTACGGTTTTCCCAGGCTCAATTACTAAAGTTGAAATTTATTGGGACAATGTGGCACAACCCGGTGTTTTTGATACGGATAATGTACCCGTAACAGGTAAAATCTATAAACATTTATATCCAAACTTCCAGGTGCCTCTAACCAGAACCTTTACAATACGCTACAGAGCTTATTCAGGAGGTGTATGTGTTGATGACACTATAAGAAATATCACTGTCAATGCGGCACCATTAGTTCGGTTTAATGCAATGCCGAACATTTGTTATGATGCAGTTCCTTACCAGATTACTCCAGCCATTGCGAGTGAAATTGGTGGGGTGCCGGGTAGTGGAATATTTACCGGGCCGGGGGTATCATTAACAGGATTATTCTCTCCGGTTCTGGCTGGTCCGGGTACTCATCGGATACTTTATACGTTTACTTCTACAGCAGGAGGTTGCATAGATACTGCCAGCAATACCATAACAGTTTGGGATACTGCTTTTGCAAAAATTGATGTTCAACCTCTGGCTTGTGAGAAGAATGCAATAAGTTTCACAAGTACTAATTCGACAATAGCCCCTGGTAATGGCAGCATTACTGGTTGGAACTGGAATTTTGGAGATCCTGGAAGCGGGGCAGCCAATACTTCCACATTACAAAATCCATCTCATTTATTCACCGGATGGGGTAATTACAATGTTACATTATCCGTTACTACGAGCAATGGTTGCAGAAGCACTGTACGGACTTTATCTGTATTTGTAAACCCTGAGCCTAAACCTAATTTCAGTACACCACCAAGCTCTTGTTTACCTGATGCAAGTGTGGCATTTACAAATAGTTCTACCATTGCAGATGGCACACAGGGAACTTTTACTTATTTATGGAATTTTGGTGACCCGGGTAGTGGAGCCAACAATACATCAACGCTGGCCAATCCATCTCATACTTATACTAGTACCGGACCATTTAATGTCAGCCTTCAGGTGACCAGTGGTGTAGGTTGTGTAAATAGTATAACTATACCTCTCACTACAGTTCATTCTCAACCACTGGCTTCCTTCACCACAGATAAAATTGATGTATGTATCGGAAGCGATATTGTATTCACCAATACCAGCAATCCGTTGGACGGCACCATCACACAATATAATTGGCTCATGGATGATGGCAATGTAAGAAACATTCCAACTTTTGCATACAGATATAGTTCCATTGGGTCTTATAATGTGAGCCTGTTTATTTTCAACAGTCATGGATGCCGCAGTACTACAGCCAGCAAAACTGTTTTTGTAAATCCTTACCCGCCGGCCAATGCGGGTCCGGATAAATTTATGTTGCAGGGCGGACAGGTGATGCTGACACCTGTATTAACTGCAAATATGCCGGTAACGTATTTGTGGATACCTGCACAGTATCTGAGCGACCCGAATATTTCTAACCCGATTGCAACACCTCCGGATGATAAGTATTATACTTTCCAGGTAACTACAGATAAGGGATGCAGTGCGACCGATCAGGTATTTATTAAGGTATTAAAGCTTCCGGCCATTCCAAATATATTCAGTCCCAACGGCGATGGCATACATGATACATGGGTGATACAATACCTGGAAAGTTATCCGGGTTGCACGGTTGATATCTTTAACCGGTATGGCCAGAAGATTTTTGAATCAAAAGGCTACACCAAACCATGGGATGGAACAATTAATGGTAAGCCTGTTCCAATCGGAACATATTATTACATAGTGAACCCGAAAAATGGCAGAAAAATAATGTCAGGTTATGTAGATGTAATCCGTTAAGCAATGAAAAAAATATTTTTTATCCCGTTGATGTTAGTTTGTGTGCAGGCGATGGCGCAGCAGCGACCCCATTACACACAATACATTTTAAACAATTATATTCTCAATCCTGCCCTCAGTGGGATTGAAAATTATACGGATGTAAAAATCAGTACCAGGGATCAGTGGGTAGGGTTGAACGGAGCTCCGAAGACAACCTATTTTTCTATCCAGGCACCAATCGGCAAAGGAGATTATCGAACCACCTCTACTTCTTTTGAAGTGCCGGGTCAAAATCCCCGGGGAAAATTTTACTGGGAAAATTATACGGCTGCAGAACCTCATCATGGAATAGGGATGACAATTGTAAATGACCGTACCGGAAGTTTTAACCGTTTTACAGCCAATGCTACTTATGCGTATCATCTGGGTTTATCACCGACAATGAATTTGTCAGCCGGATTTTCTGCCGGTATCACCAATGTCAGTATTGACAGAACCAAACAGGATTTCAGTGGTAGCGGCGACCCGTATGACCCGGCAACGGGAAACAGCATCAGCAAAGAATTGAACCGCATCAGACCCGACCTTGGTTTTGGAATGTGGTTGTATTCCAAAAACTATTTTGTTGGCTTATCTGCCCAACAAATAATTCCACAGAAACTTTCATTTACCGATGATGCTACTTTTATCAGTAAGGGAAGACTGATACCGCATGTATTTTTAACGGCCGGTTATCGCTTTATGCTTGGGGAGGATATAAACGTCATCCCATCAGTAATGCTGAAATATGTGGATGGATCCTCCACCAATAATTTTCAACCGGAGATGAATTTAAAAATTCAATATCGTGACCAGCTATGGTTAGGCGGCAGCTACCGGTATCAAGATGGTTATGCAGGTATGGTAGGATTTAATGTCAGCAATACCTTTAATATTGGCTATGCGTATGATATAACAACCACAGCATTAAATACTGTCAGTAAAGGTACCCATGAGTTTGTAGTCGGTTTTATGATCGGCAATAAGTACAGCGAGAAATGCCCACGGTGCTGGTAGCCTGACGATTTCCGGCTGACCTGGTTGAGATTTCCGGGCAACAATGAAGTAGATTACAAATGAACGGTCTTCTTTTTACGAACAGTCCTGAGTTCATTTAAAGCCTTTTGTACTTTAAGCTTTTTACGTTCTATTTCTTTCAACAAAATATCAGTATCGGGAATACCTTTCATATTATTAAATGAAAGTTCTTTACAGGCCCCATCCAATTTGCTTATTGCTTTATTATAGACCAACTGAATACTGTCGAGCCGGATTTGGTTAACGGCAACCGAAAACTGGTTATTTATTTTTTCCCAATCAATTTTATTGTATGCCTGCTTCAGGTTGGTTTCCCAATTATTCCAATCTATTTTTTCCATTTCTTTTTCAAAGCTGGCTTTCAGCTGTTCTTTTTCCTGCTGATTAAATACATCGGCAATACTTTTTTCCACTACTTTCCACTGTACACTTTCCAGTATTTTTTTAGAAGCCTTCATAGCTCTTTCCACCTGCTCTTCCTGGTATCTTTTTAATTCAGGATTATTAGTCAGTTCAATACTGGCATTCATAAGGGCTGGGTTTACCGGGGTTGTAACATAATCAGCAAATGAAGGAGTGGGTATAGCAGCCAGTTTTTCCAGTTCTGTATGATTAATTATGGCTGACGGTTGTTCAACCAGGTCAACAACATTCTCTGCTGACGGAACAGTGCTTTGAACAAACCTGAAAGGCGTTGTGATATGTGCAAATGATAATACTTCACCACCATCTGCAGGTTTGCTGAACAATAATAAGGTATTGAGTGTAATGATGCAAAGCAGACCTGCCATTAAACCGGCCAGTTTATTAAAAGAAAGTGTTGGCTTTTTCTGAATACCCATAATCAGTTCTACACGGTTCAGCAGGTCATTCTTTTTTCCCGAAGCTGCTATTGCCATTGGTTGGTTTCCCTGATTAGCTTTTTCCAATTCTAACAGTGCAGATGCATATTCATGTGAGTCGTATTGGAATTGTAGCACCATTTCATCACAGCTTTTCTCCCGTTCCCGTTCTACTATTTTTACAAAAGCCTTTACAAAAGGGTTGAAGTAAAGAATAGTTTGAATAAAGTTGATGATAAGATTAACCAGGTAATCAAGTCGTTTGATATGTGACAACTCATGCAACAACACGGCTTCCAATTGCTGTGGTGTTAAGTGATTAATAGCAGCTAACGGCACTAGTATGACGGGTTTCAAAAAACCAATGGTAACGGGAGAGGAGACAAACTCTGAAACCCAGATTTGTACTTTTTTCGGGATGTCCATTTGCGTTGCTACTTTACGCACAAACATTCTCCATTTCACATTCATTTTGGAAATGCCATATTTGCGGATGACCTGTACATACCGGTAGTTGCGTACAAAATGAAGCAGTGGCAAAACCAATAAAACAAGGTACAGAACCGAAGCGGCAAGTAAAGTCTGTTGCAGCCACTCATTTAACTGCTGGTTTCCTTCAGCATTTACTAATGCTGAAGAAAGAAGAGCTTCAGTTGTATCTGTGGTAAAAGCAGAAAAGAAAGTGTAGAGAAACCAGCCAAAGCCACCTATTAATAAAGAAGAAGCCAATGAACTTTTGGCAGATGATTTAATATTTCTGAAAATACCTGTGATTACCTGATAAAAGACCCATAGCAATGCCAGTTGCCACAAGCTGTTAAATACAGCCCATCCTAATGATTGTAGAAAGTTGGCCTGGCCGGTCATGTTTACTTTTTAAGACTATCGAGTAATACCTGAATCTTGTCCAGTTCTTCACGGCTTGCTTTATGACTTTCATCACCTAATGCCTGTATAACTAACTGGGTAGGGGAGCCTCCAAACAAGTTATCTATTATCTTACTTAGTAAATGTTTTTGTGTTTTCTCTTTATTCACAGCAGCCTGGTACACATGGGTTCGCATCGAATCATCCCTTTTTACAATCCCTTTTTCATTCATGATCTGCATCAGTTTCAAGGTGGTGGTGTAGCCTACATCCTTTATTGCAGCCAGTTCTTCATGCACTTCTCTCACGGTAGCAATGCCTTTTGCCCAAAGGATTTGCAGAATTTCCAGTTCACTTTCGGTGGGCTTTATCATTTTTGGAGCTGACATAGTATTCAGATTTATTGCCCGAATATACGACTATTTTCGTATGACCAAAAAATTGAAACTTTATTTAGTTTTTTTTAACATTGATTAACTCTGTGACGCACAGCGAGAGAAAATGTTACTTAATGAGTTGGTTAGATGACCACTTAAAAAAAAGCCCCCCTGTAGAAACAGCGGGACTTTATGTAATGGTTCTGATTAAGCTTTTATATAGTAGTAAATAGTGTTAGCTTATTTACTATTGATACTGAACAGTATTGCTTTGTTTAATAGCAGCAACTGGTTCAGACATTTTAATTATTTTTCCTGTTGGTGCGGCAGAAGGAGGTAACGGTGGTGGAAGTTTCTTTGCAGCTATCTGTGCCAGAGAAGGAGCAATTACTAATGATACAATAGACATTAATTTAATCAGGATATTCATAGATGGACCAGAAGTATCTTTAAAAGGATCACCCACTGTATCACCCGTTACGGATGCTTTATGTGGCTCTGATTTTTTATAAAACATCTCTCCATTTATCTCTACACCTTTTTCAAATGATTTTTTTGCATTATCCCATGCACCGCCTGCATTATTCTGAAACATTCCCATCAGCACACCGCATACAGTAGCACCGGCAAGAAAACCACCCAATGCTTCGGCACCAAGACCGGGAGTAAAACCAATGATCAAGGGAGAAACGATCGCAATAGCACCCGGCAACATCATTTTTTTAAGCGAAGCCTTTGTAGAAATCGCCACACATTTATCATATTCCGGTTTGCCCGTTCCTTCCATAATGCCGGGAATAGTGCGGAACTGACGACGAACTTCTTCTACCATCGCCATAGCAGCTTCGCCCACGGCACGGATACATAAAGAAGAGAAGATAAAAGGTATCATTCCACCTACAAATAAGCAGGCTAATACATTTGCTTTATAAATATCAATACCTGTTATACCCGCTACACCAACAAAGGCAGCAAACAATGCTAGTGCTGTCAATGCAGCAGAAGCGATTGCAAATCCCTTACCAGAAGCAGCAGTCGTGTTACCCACAGCATCGAGTACGTCAGTTTTTTCTCTTACTTCTTTTGGCAGCTCACTCATTTCGGCAATACCACCTGCATTATCTGCAATAGGACCAAAAGCATCAATAGCTAATTGCATAGCTGTTGTTGCCATCATACCGGCAGCAGCAATCGCCACACCATATAAACCGGCACATTCATACGAACCCCAGATACCACCAGCCAAAACAAGTATTGGTAAGAAAGTAGATTCCATACCTACAGCCAGGCCACCAATCACATTGGTAGCATGACCGGTTGATGATTGCTTGATTATCGAATTGACAGGACGTTTGCCCATCGCTGTATAATATTCGGTGATGATACTCATCAATGCACCAACAGTCAGTCCAACAGCAATAGCGCCAAGCACACCCCATTTAGTAAAAATCACACCTCTCAATTCCATTGCTTCGGGCATCAGCCAATAGACTAAACCTGCAGCAGCAATTGCGGTAAGGACCATCGAACCCCAGTTGCCCATGTTCAATGCCTTCTGTACATTATTGGTATTGATACCGGCCGTATCGCTGATGCGAACGAATAAAGTACCAACGATAGAAAATAAAATACCAATACCTGCCAACAGCATCGGGAGAACAACAGGGGAAAATCCATTCAATATATCTTCGCCACCAATTGTTTCTGTTTGTTGTCCCAATACAATTGTTGCCAAAACAGTGGCTACATAAGAGCCAAACAGATCAGCACCCATACCGGCCACATCACCTACATTATCACCAACGTTATCCGCAATGGTGGCAGGGTTTCTTGGATCATCTTCGGGAATGCCAGCTTCCACTTTACCAACAAGGTCAGCGCCCACATCAGCCGCTTTTGTATAAATACCACCACCAACTCTTGCAAACAGGGCGATAGATTCAGCACCTAATGAAAAGCCAGTCAAGACTTCAACAGTCCTTAACATTTCATCAGAATTAATAGCAGCATCAGGAGCAAAAATTTGTTTTAAAACGATGTATAAACCACCCAATCCCAATACCGCAAGTCCTGCTACACCTACACCCATTACGGAGCCTCCTGTGAAGGATACATTTAATGCTTTACTCAAACTGGTACGGGCAGCCTGCGCAGTACGAACATTGGCTTTGGTGGCGGCTTTCATTCCGATAAAACCGGCAAGTGCACTTAGTATAGCGCCAACTACAAATGCAACGGCAATAGACCAGTGGGAGTGAGGATTCGCAGTCGCCATTACGGCCAGTAAAACGCCTACAATAGCTACAAAATAACCCAGTATTTTCCATTCAGCTTTTAAAAATGCCATCGCACCTTCGGCAATGTACTGGCTGATCTCTTTCATGCGGTCGGTACCTGCATCTTGCTTTACAACCCACCTGAATTTGACGACTGTGTAAAGAAGGCCAATCAGGGCCATGATAGGAACGAGGTAAATCAATTTGTCCATAAGAGTTGATTCTTAATCAAAAATTAATAGTAAAAACGGTTATTTCACCGGGCGGCAAAGATAGGGGAAGGGAGGGAATAGCCCAAACCCTGCTTGCTGACAAATAAGCCCCGAAGGAGCTTTACAATCAGTCTTTTAGAGTGAGAGAAACGCTATTTCGAACCGGATGTCGCAGAAGAGGCTATCTAACCAACATTTATTGTTGCTGAGCCTTCGCTTCCGCAATCATAGGCTTTCGGAATAGTATGATACCATTTATACCTTTTGGATAAAAAAAACAACCCCGCTCAAGGCAGGGTTTTAGTCAATCTTGTTTTATATTTTAACCGGGATCAGAAACCTTTCCTTGTTTCCATCGAAGGTGTCTTAGGTCTTATAAATTCTTTTTTCTTCAACAGTTCTTTTATTTCTGCCAATGCTCTTTCGATCTGCGGATCCTTTCCTTTGGCCATTGATGTCAGGTCTTCCGGTACTTCAATATCAGGATCAACACCATGTCCTTCTTTGAACCAGGTACCATCAGGATTATACATCCTGAAACTCGGAGCTGTAATGCTTCCACCATCAATTAATGGAGGAGTACCGCTGATACCGATTAATCCGCCCCATGTTCTTGTTCCGATCACAGGTCCTAATTTTTTCTTTTTGAAATAATCCGGGAATGCATCTCCGCCGGAACCACTCCATCCATTTGCCAGCATCACCTTAGGACCGAAATGTGCGTAGGGTGGCCATGGCCAGGTTTCTCCATCACGGATAGCCCAGAATGCCAATGGGTCCCTGTTAAGTATTTCTATAAAACGATCAGGTATTTGTCCGCCGCTGTTGAAACGTTCATCGATCACCAATGCTTTTTTATCCCATTGTGCATTGAATTGACGTATCAGTTCATTTTGTCCATCCACACCTGTGCTCGGTACATAGATATAACCCACTTCACCATTGCTGGATTCTTCCACTCTTTTGCGGTTGCTTTCTATCCATGCTAAATGACGAAGACGGGCTTCATCACTCATTGTTTGCACCACGGTTGTTTTTGTACCCGTCCAGGAAGGAGTAGTGTTATAAGTTATCTCAACTGCTTTATTAGATAATCCCTGGAAGGCAGCAAAGGGTTCCTGTGCAGTTGTAAGTGGTACACCATTCACGGCTAAAATATAATTACCTTCTTTGATATCAACTCCTGATGCATCCAGGGGAGAACGAACTTCTGCATCCCAAGTGGCGGGCTTGATTATTTTTTTGATCTTATAAAATTCACCTTCAGCCGCCCAATCAACACCTAAATATCCAACAGGGCTGTTCTTTGTATCTTCTTCATCACCACCGGAGCGGTAGGTATGAGAAGCATTCAGCTCACCGATCATTTCACCCAATACAAAATTCACTTCTTCACGGCTCATAGCGCCATCGAGCATTTTTAAATAACGGTCTTTTACAAGGCCCCAATCCACGCCATGCATGCCTTTATCATAGAAATAATCCCTTTCAATTCTCCAGGCATCCATGAAAAGTTGTTTCCACTCTTGTTGCGGATCGATCGTTGCATTCATTTCTGTAATGCGCAATGGCTTTTCAAATTTTTGATTTTCTTCCGGCTTGATCACTGCCCATGTATTGGGTCGTTGCACCAATATTTTTTTCCCATCACCTGAAAGCCAATAACGATCGGCATCTTCCAAAATGGTTTTTTCTTCTCTTTTTTCAATATCAAAAAATTTCAGCACTGTTTTTGAACCGGAGACAGAACCTGTATTGGGAAAAGACTGGTAAATGATCTTTCCTTTTACAGAACTGATATTAGCATAATTACCCGCTTTTACAGGCAACATGGTCAATCTTGATTCAAAATCTTCCAAATCAATTTCAACTGCCTTTGATTTTTTTTCCGGTGTGGCCGCCACTGCTTTCTTTGTTGTATCGGTAGACGGAGTTTCCTCTTTTTTAATAGTTACATTATCATTCTTCGGACTAAGCAGGGCAGGGGTGCTGCTTTTTAAACTGATAACAGCAGGCTGCGCACTATTCGGATAAATGAATGTATTATCAATACTGCTATAGGTTGGTTGAAAGTTTTGTCTTGTCAGCAGGTATAAATATTTTCCTTCTGAATCAAATACAGGAGAGAAGCAATTATAATAACCACTTGTAACTTGTGTTTTCTTTTTTGATTGTACATCATACATGAATACAGCAGAGTGATAATTTTCCAAGTCACGGTGCCAGGTCAGCCAACGGCTATCCGGCGACCAGTTACAACTGAATCCTTCCAGAGGTCCATGCATCATTCGCATACCTTTGTCAACATTCATCGTTTCACCGGTAGCCACATCATAAATTTTTATCTGCATCCCTTTATCGATGAAAGCTAATTTTTTACTATCCGGCGACCAATATAAACTATAGCGGAACCCGGTACCGAAACTGCTGAGTTTTTTTGAAGAACCTTCTTTAGATGGATCAGTGATCCATAATTCATATTCACCGGATTGATCGCTCCAGTAAGCTATACTGGTTCCATCAGGCGACCAGGATGGATAACGTTCAGCTGAGCCAGAGGTACGGGTCATATTTTTTACAAAGCCATTTTCCGCAGGCACAGAAAAAATATCGCCTCTTGCTTCGATCAATACTCTATTGCCATCCGGGCTGAAATTAACATGCTGAATATATTTTTCAACAGATTCTGTTTGTGGCTTCAGGCTGGCTTTATCTGTTACCATATTTACTTTTACTTCAGTTGTCTTTTGAGATGTCAGGTTGTAGAGATATAATTTGCCACCGGCTTCAAATACGATCACATCCTGACCCATAGATGGAAAATGCACATCCTCATTTTTATAATTGGTTACCTGGGTAAAAGCTTTTGAATTGATATCATATTTCCAGAGGTTCATTCTTTCTTCCGTACCACGGTCGGATAAAAAATAAATGGTATTGCCATGCCACATTGGTAATTCATCGGCAGCATCATTAGCAGCAGAAATATTTACAGAACTGAGATCATTGAAATTGAAAATATGGATATCAGCACTCAACCCGCCGCGGTAGCGTTTCCAGGTACGAAAAACTGTTGTACGGAATGTCAAAGCCATTTGTTTACCATCGGCAGAATAAGTGCCAAATTCACCGTAAGCCAATGGCAGTTTTTCTGCAGCGCCACCTGTTGCAGCGATAGTGAAGAATTGATTGAATCTTTCTCTTCCTGCTTCTCTTCCTGATGCAAATAAAACTTTTTTGCCATCGGGTGTCCATTCAACAACCCGGTCTTGTCCGCCATGCTGTGTTAACCGTTGCGGCACACCGCCGGCAGCCGGCATTACATATACATCTGTATTGCCGTCATAGTTTCCTGAAAAAGCAATGGTCTTTCCATCGGGAGAAAATTTTGGAAAAGTTTCTACACCTGCAGGAGAACTTAATTTAATAGCAGTACCACCTTCTTTCGGGATGATCCAAATATCGTTTGCATAAGTAAAAACGATTTGTGATTTTGAAACATCAGGATACCGGAATAAACCGGCATCAACCTGCGCAGCTGATTTAGCTATACAAAAAGAAAGAACGACGCTGATAGCAGCGATTTTTTTCATGAGCTTTAGTTTTAGATTGGATTTAAACTTACAATTTTTTAAGTAACAATGATAAAAAAAATGACAGATGGAATTTTTCAGGTAATATGGAGAAAGGTGGTTCCAAGGTGACTGACAATATCGCCTGCAATCATTGCTTCCATTGAAAGTTCTTTGGCTGCAAAATCTCCGGCAAGGCCATGCAAATATACACCGAAGATAGCCGCTTCAATGGAGCTGTACCCCTGTGCTAATAATCCTGTCAATATTCCAGTGAGTACATCCCCACTGCCTGCAGTTGCCATTCCGGGGTTGCCGGTTGAATTAAAGAAACCCCGTCCATCTGGGGTAGCAATAAATGTATTATGACCTTTTAAAACAATAATACAGTTCAGTTCTTTTGCTTTTTGTAAAGCCAGCAATGCCCGGTCAAATTCATTGGCAGTTTCTCCAAACAATCGTTCAAATTCTTTTGGATGTGGTGTAAGAATAGAACCAGCAGGAATCAGTTTCAATAACTCTTTTTGCGAAGCAATAATATTTAGTGCATCAGCATCCAGTACAACAGGACTTCTGTAAGAATCGAAAACTTCCCGCAACATTGTTTTTGTTTCAGATGCAGTTCCGATGCCGGGACCAATGCCAATAGCTGCATACTTTGTCAAATCGTCATCTCCGGAAGGAGTCCTTTGGACAACTTTTGTAAGGAACTCTGCATTGAAATCTGTCGTCACCATCGCTTCCGGAACGGTGGATTGTAAAATATCATAACCACATTTTGGAATATGGCAGGTGAGGAGGCCAGCACCACTTCTCATGCAGGCCTTAGCTGCTAATACGGCTGCACCGATTTTTCCATAACTCCCCGCTAACAGTAAAGCATGGCCAAAAGTTCCTTTATGAGAAAATTTTTTTCTTGGTTTGTAAATAGAATGAATAATCGTATCGTCAATTAATTCAAGCGTTGAGTAAATGGATTGACAAAAATCCTGATGTAATCCAATATCAAGGATATGTATTTCGCCAATAGCTGCTGAATTTTCAGCAAAAAGAAAAGCAGGTTTATAACATTGGAAACTAAGTGTATGATTTGCTTTTATTGTTATGATCCCTTTGGAAGAACGGTCAACATACAAACCACTGGGGATATCGATAGTAACAATTTCACAACCTGATTTATTAATATGTTCAACCAGTGTTGCTGTTACTCCTTCCAGTTGCCGGTTTAAACCCGAACCCAATAAGGCATCAATTATTATTTGTCCCTCAGGAAACGGGTGAAAATTATCTTCAGATTGGATAAAATGAATATCTGCCTGTGGCAACTTATGGAGCCTGGCAAGATTTACTTGAAAATCATCAGTGCCTTTATGACCGAATCCGATAGCTATCGGATCCAGAATAAATACAGTAACAGGGTAATTCTGCTCTATCAACATTCTTGCTATTGCTAATCCATCACCTCCATTATTTCCTTTGCCACAAAAAATTCCAAATGAAGCGGCATCGGAATATTGTTGCAGGAGCCATTCCACACATTTATCTGCAGCTCTTTCCATTAAGTTAAGGGAAGTGATGGGTTCAAGCTCAATGCTGTATTGGTCCCAGAGCCGTATTTCTTCTGCTGAAAGTATTTTCATCCGACCTTAAAGGTGGGAAACAATTCTGACAAACCGGCTGACTTATTCCCTACTTTTTTTCTCTGCTTTCTTTACCGGAGGTTTCAGTAAAGTTGTTTTCAGGCTGTCAATCTCGTCCGGCTCAGCTGTATTTCGTTGCTGGTAATCTCCAAAAATATCGTAACAGAGATGGGCGGCTTCGTAAATAGCCCTGTTGAACTTATTACCTAAGATTATTATAGTTGCTTTCTCATCCACCAGTCTTGCAAAAGCAGCATTGGAGCCATGCCATTTACCAAAATGGTACACCACTTTTTTCCCATTTGGTAGGATTTGTAATCGCCAACCCAATCCATAATTATGCACCGACAATTTCTCAAAACTATATGGGGCAAAGGCTGAATCAAGCAGCGATTTTCTGATAACCTGGTCTGTATTTAAAGCCTGGTCCCATTTTAATAAATCCTGCGGAGTGGTATAAATATTCTTATCACCATAGGTGGCATCGAGAAAATCATATTCCCAATAATTGTTATTGTTTTTGAATGTTGGTGTGGCAGTCAATGTGTCTTTCAATGTAAAAACATACGTGTTATTCATTTGCAACGGGGCAAAAAAACGTAGCTGCATAAATTCCGGAAAAGACTTGCCACTCAATTTTTCAATTATAAGGGCCAGGAGTAAATAATTGGTGTTGCAATAATTAAACCGGCCATCGGGTTTTCCTGTCGGGTCAGGTTTTTTATCATATATCATTTTCAGTACATCCTGGTTAGTTGCATATTGCCTGTTCCATTTTTTGTTTGGCAGTATTCCCCATTTATTGTTACTCATAAAGTACAGGTAATTGGGTATACCGCTTCGGTGGGTCAAAAGCATTTTAATGGTGACATCGGTATAGGGAAAACGGGGGAAAAAATTATTCAGTGTATCATTCAACGATAATTTTCCCTCCTCAATCATACGAAGAATAGCAATTGCAGTAAAAGTCTTGGTGGTAGATGCAATATGTAATGAAGTAGAGCTGGTAAGACTATCATTTTTCCTGAAATCAATTTTTCCTGAATATTTTTCATAAATAACTTCTCCATTTTTTGCTACCAGGATGCCTCCGCTAAAATTTTTATTTAATAAAGCGGTATCAAAAAATGAGCTTAACTGGCGGTAATAATTCCTGAATTCTTCCTTGTCAAGTTGCTGTGGTGTTGGTGGGTAATATTGCAATGAATCGTCAACTAGTTTTGAATCAGGTGAGGATGAATTGCAGGCAAAAAATACCGCAACCGGTAATAATAAACTAATAACCGTTTTCAATAAGAAATAATTAAGTGTGTGGCAAAAGTAGAAACTGGCCATCCCTAAAGTATCTTTAAGTTTTCCCCAATCAACTTATAAATGTTAATACCCGCAAACTTATATTTGCAGTATGGCAACAACAGATAAAACAAGCTATCCAAAGGAAAAGATCAAAATACTTTTTTTGGAGAATATCAGTGATATAGCTGTGAAAAATTTTCATCAGCATGGCTATGTGCAGGTAGAGAAAATTTCAAAAGCCCTTACGGAAGAACAATTAATAGACGCCATTAAAAATGTCCATATACTAGGCATTCGTTCTAAAACACAAGTCACTAAAAAAATTCTGGATGCTGCTAAAAAGTTACAGGCGATTGGGTGCTTTTGTATTGGTGTTAACCAGATAGACTTGAAATCAGCTACCAAAAATGGAGTGGTAGTTTTTAATGCTCCCTATTCTAATACAAGATCTGTGGCTGAGTTAGTCATTGGCTCTTCCATTATGCTCATCAGAAGAATTCCGGATAAGAACAAAGCAGCACACGACGGAGTTTGGATGAAAGAAGCCAAAGGCAGTTATGAATTACGGGGAAAAACGTTGGGGATAATCGGTTATGGAAATATCGGCAGTCAGGTGAGTGTATTGTCTGAGGGGTTAGGTATGAAAGTCATTTTTTTTGACATGGAAACAAAACTACCATTAGGAAATGCGGAAGATGCCAAGTCATTAAAAGAATTGCTACACCGGTCTGATGTAGTGACATTACATGTGCCAGAAACTTCTCAAACGAAAAACCTGATCAATAAAACGAATCTCAAATATTTTAAGAAGGGGGCAATATTGATCAATTATGCAAGGGGAGAAGTAGTTGATCTGAATGCATTGCGAAAAGCATTATTGGATGGAAGTATTGGTGGAGCTGCTATTGATGTTTTTCCTGTAGAGCCTGAAAAAAATGGTGACAAATTTCAGACACCGGTTCAGGATTGTCCGAATGTGATCCTTACCCCGCATATTGGTGGTAGCACAGAAGAAGCACAACAAAATATTGGTGAAGATGTAAGTATAAAATTGTTTAATTACCTCGAGAAAGGAATCACTTTTGGTTCTCATACAGTGCCTGCATTAGCCTTACCGCCACAGGAAGGCAGTCACCGGATATTGCATATACATAACAATGTGCCGGGAGTTTTATCTGCCATTAATACCCAACTTTCAAAACATAAAATCAATATCGTAAGCCAGTATCTTAAAACCAATGAAGATATCGGTTATGTTGTGCTGGATGTTGATAAGCAACTTTCTGCGCAGGCTTTAGGATTATTAAAGGAAGTGAAGGCGACGATTAAGGTGCGAATGTTGTACTAAGTAAGATAGTATGCCATTAAGTTTATTTTACCCATTTTTTATATTTTCAATATTTATTGAAAATACTGTAACTTTGTTTCATAAACCAATTATATGAAAGTCGTCATAGTCGGTGCAGGATTCGGGGGGTTAAGGCTGGCCCGTAAACTCAATAATAAACCCGGTTTTGAAGTGGTGTTGGTTGACCGGTATAATTATCATCAGTTTCAACCTTTATTTTACCAGGTAGCTACTGCCGGTCTTGATGCCAGTAATATTTCCTTTCCGCTTCGTAAGGTTTTCCATAATAGTAAAAATGTTAGAATACGGCTGGCAGAATTGCAACAGGTGGTGCCAGAACAAAATAAAATCATCACGGACACAGAAGAAATTAGGTATGATGTGTTGGTGCTGGCTACAGGAGCAGACACCAATTTCTTTGGCAATACACAGATTGCCGGTCATGCATTTCCTATGAAATCAACGGTTGAGGCATTGCAACTTCGTTACCGGTTATTACAAAACTTTGAAAAGGCATTGACGGTAACAAACCCGGAACAATTACAAAAGCTGATGAATTTTGTCGTCGTGGGTGGGGGGCCAACAGGAGTGGAGCTTTCCGGTGCTTTGGCCGAAATGAAAAATTATGTGCTGCCAAAAGATTATCCCGAGCTGGATTTTTCTAAAATGAATATCTATTTGCTGGAAGGGGCTGATAAAACACTTTCAGCTATGAGTGAAAAATCTTCCCGGCAATCACAGAAATACCTGGAGAAGTTAGGAGTGAGTGTGATGACAAATGCACTGGTCAAAGATTATGACGGTCAGAATGTAGTATTGAATAATGGTGAAAAAATCTTTGCGGGAACGATGATCTGGGCAGCCGGTATTAAAGGCAATATTCCAAATGGCATTGATAAAGGGTTAATAGCCAAAGGAAACCGGATAATCGCTGATAAGTATTGCAAGGTAAAAGGATACAATAATATATATGTTATCGGCGACCTTGCATATATTGAAACACCAAAATATACAACCGGGCACCCGCAGGTTGCACCTGTGGCTATGCAACAGGCAGATCTGTTGGCAGGAAATTTCGAGCTTATTGAACGGAAATCAAACCCCGAAAAACAATATGAATTTGAATACCGGGATAAGGGCTCTATGGCAACGGTTGGGAGAAACCTCGCCGTTGTTGATGTTCCTAAACCAAAACTGCATTTTGGTGGTTTTTTAGCCTGGATGATCTGGATGGGTCTGCACCTGATGCTGATATTGGGAGTAAAGAACCGGTTTTTTGTATTCAGCAACTGGTTATACAATTATATTACATACGACCAAAACCTGCGATTGATATTTAAAGAGTTCAACAAGCAACCAGATAAATCTAAAGTTCTTTGAGAATTTTCTTTGCTCTGGATTTAAAGGCTGCCGATTCAAAATCCGAGCGGTCTACAATAATTGTTTTCAATTCCTGTTTTATTTCGGGATAAAGTTTAGATAACTGCTGCAATACAGTTAAAGAAGATGTTTTGACAGCAGGCTTTTCATCAGGAGAAATGATGTAATCAAAGCAAAGGCTCATTACTTCACCTTGATATTTTTTTGGAATAGCAATTTCCTGCAAAAGCCGGACCGTATTACGTTTAACAGCTTTATGCAACCCGGGTTTCTTCAGATTTTTTAAGAGTCTGCCAAAATATTTTTGTATTAATTGAGGATGAGCAATAACAGCATAACTCAACGGCCAGGCGGCCCGTTGCACCACACGGTATTCATCATTTAAAAAAAGATTGAACAGTTCGTGGAATCGCTGCTGGCTGTGACCGATCCATTTTACAATCCGGGTACAGTTGGTTTTTGAATGTTCTGATAGTATGGCTTTTCTAAGCTGCATTTTGCGCAAGCTACTACAAGCAGAGAATTGCTCCAATACCCGTTTAACATAAAATCATATATTGGAAAAATTCTTATAATATATATTATGTTAAATAAATTATTCTAAAGAAAAGCCACCTAAGTGACTTCCCTTTTGAAACAATTATTTTATCAACTCATATCTCTCATTCCACTTCTTCTCCTCCGCTTCGTATTTAGCAATTTCAGCCGGGTTTCCTTTTGCCTGGGTCTTTTTGTATGTATAGATATCAGCTATTTTTCCAGCAAGTAGCCTATATTGCGATTTTTCTCTTATGCTAAGGGTTGTTCTTTTAGCAAAAATTGCAGCTCCATTTTCATAAGGAACTCTTTCAGCTTCCAGCGCATCACCATATTGTTTGTTAAGCAGGTCTCTTTTGGCGATATCTTCTTTTGAAGGCGTGGTGCCGGGTTTTGTTCTATTTTTCATGTCTACGACATGTGCCGCTCTGAGATCCTTGATTTTCTCTGAATTATTATAAAAATGATCGCCTAAATACAAAAAAGCATCTATTGAATCTGGTTGAATAGTTCCGGATTTATTGAAAGCATTGATCATTTTAATTTCAAATGATGCAGAATCGAATGCTTCGGGCTCATCATCTTTCATGGGATAAAATGCCCTGTAAATAATTTCACCCATCCATTCATTGGCTTTAAAATTATTGGGATCCGAAGCCAACACTTCTTCCACTGCTTTTATTTTGCCCTGCAGGGTAGTTTCAAGACCTACTGCAAAATCAATTTTATCAAAAAAGAAAAATTCACTTTTGGGGAAGAGTTCCTTTCCGTAACCTTTATATTTTTCAAAATTACTATAGTCTTTTTTACCAAAATAATGGCTTACCAGGAAACGGTATACACTTTCAAACCCATCTCCGGATATTTTTTTATCAGCGAGGCGGCTGTAATAACCAGCTGCTTCATCTTTATGATTACTTTTTTCTGCTGTTATCCCTGCCAGGATCAATACATTGGTATCCATAGATAAAGTCAGTATTTGTTTTTCGATCAGCAGATCAGAATAGACAACTGCTTTTTTTAATTTCTCATAAGCCGGGTCCCATTTTTTTTCCTGGTAATCGTTATATCCCGAAGAATAATAACTGGAATATAAATTTACCACGCCGTTTTGATAAACCAGATCAGATATTAATGCCATGGAAGGATCCATTTCTTTATATTTTTTGAAAGCCAGGTTTGCATCCTCCGTCAATTGATCTCCTGCTGGGGTATTTTTTGTTCCCTCATCCATAGATAAGGTTGAATAAATAACTGTTTTCAGAATATATGCTTCAGGTTTTCCGGCAAATTTGGCATTACTCATTGCCTTGTCAAGATCTTCTTTTGCCTTTTGATACTGCGTAAGTGTTACCGACAGTTTTATTGACTCATAATTCTGAGCCCCGACAACAAAAGCAGTCAGGAAAACCGATATGAATAAAAGGATTTTTTTCATCTGAATTTATTGTTTTTAATTATTGATTATGCTGAATCACCATCTGTAGATGGCTTTTCATCTGTTTCGGTTGCGTTATCTTTTGCATTTAAATCATCTGCAATTATACTGTTATTACCAATGCCATTTTGCCCCTGTTCTTCAATCAGTGTAATAGCGGCAATTTCATCTCCTCCATCCAGTCGGATCAATTTTACACCTTGCGTCGCCCTTCCCTGCTCACTGATTCCGCTGACCGGCATGCGGATCGTGACACCGCTTTTACAAGTTATCATCAGGTCCTCACTTTCTGCTACTGCCAGCAAACCTACCAGGCTACCTGTTTTTTCTGTTACATTGATGGTTTTTACTCCTTTGCCTCCGCGGTTCGTAAAGCGATATTCATCCACCGGTGTTTTTTTCCCATATCCCTGTTCACTGACCACTAATACGGTTCTTGATTTTTTTTCTTCCTGGCTCAGACAAATCATTCCAACAACTTCTTCTTCCGGTTCATCTGCATCTATTCCAGAAACCCCAATGGCACCTCTTCCGGTAGCTCTTACTTTTTCTTCCGAAAAACGAATTGCCCGGCCACTTTTAACTGCCATCATGATCTCACATGATCCATCAGTCATTTTTGCTTTAAACAATTCATCTCCTTCATTAATATTTATCGCATTCACACCTGTTTGACGGGGACGACTAAAATCTTCCAATGCTGTCTTCTTGATTATTCCTTTCTTGGTACACAAAACAATATTATGTGATTTTACAAAATCTTCGTCTTTCAGATCTTTTACATCAATTACAGCTCTTACTTTATCATCAGGCGGCAACTGAACCAGATTTTGTATTGCTCTTCCTTTACCCGTCTTTTCACCCTCCGGTATTTCCCAGATATTCAGCCAATACACTCTTCCTTTTTCCGTAAAGAAAAGCATCGTGTGATGTGTTGATGCTACAAACAAATGTTCAATATAATCCTCTTCCCTGGTTTTTCCTCCCATCACTCCCCTTCCGCCTCTGCGTTGCTGGCGGTATTCATCAGCCGGTGTACGTTTGATATAACCCAAATGAGAAATAGTAATAACGACGTCTTCTTCTTTTATCAGATCTTTCATCTTCACTTCATCATCCAGATAAGTGATCTCACTTCTACGTTCATCGCCAAATTTATCTCTGATCTCAATCAGCTCTTTCTTAATCACCTCAAACCGCATTCCCTCATTAGCAAGCAATTCCTTCAGATCAGCAATCAGTTTCATCAATTCATCATGCTCTGCAATAATTTTATCTCTTTCCATTCCGGTAAGGCGTTGCAAACGCATTTCCAGAATTGCCTTCGCCTGAATTTCATCGAGACCCCAACCGGCATTGATTAAATTTTCCTTAGCTACGTCAGGTGTTGCCGATGCACGGATCAAAGCGATCACTTCATCCAGGTGGTCGAGGGCAATCAAATAGCCTTTTAAGATATGTGCTCTTTTTTCAGCTTCTTTCAGTTCAAATTTTGTTCTTCTTACAACAACCTCATGGCGAAAATCGATAAACTCACTGATCAGATCTTTCAGGTTCAACGTTCTTGGTCTGCCTTTTACGATAGCAACATTGTTGATGCCATAGGAGGTTTGCAGATCAGTTAGTTTATATAACTGGTTAATGATAACATTTGCAATAGCGTCTCTTTTCAAATCAATTACTAACCGGGTACCTTCTTTATTATTCGATTCATTATTTACATGGGAGATGCCATCAATCACTTTTTCATTGACCAGTTCGCCAATACGATTGGTAAGGGCATCACGATTTACCTGGTAGGGTACTTCAGTTATGATAATTTGGTCTCTTCCATTGGCTTTTGCTTCTACTGTCAATTTGCCTCTTACTACTACCCTGCCACGACCAAAATGCATAGCAGCTTTCACACCTTCCATACCGTAGATAATACCACCGGTAGGAAAATCGGGGGCCTTTACATGCTCCATCAATTCATCAATAGTAATTTCCCTGTTATCAATAAAAGCTACACATCCATCAATAACTTCAGTCAGGTTATGCGGCATCATATTGGTAGCCATTCCTACGGCAATACCACTACTGCCATTCATCAGTAATTGGGGTATACGGGTTGGTAAAATGGATGGTTCTTTTTCGGAATCATCAAAGTTCAATTGAAAATCAACCGTGTCTTTTTCAATATCGTCCAGCATATGCTCCCCCAGTTTGTCCAAACGAACTTCCGTGTAACGCATTGCTGCCGGATCATCACCATCCTGGTTGCCGAAGTTACCCTGACCGTCCACTAATGTGTAACGCATATTCCATTCCTGCGCCAATCGGGCCATAGCAAAATAAACAGAGGAGTCTCCATGTGGGTGATATTTACCCAACACCTCTCCCACTATTCTTGCTGATTTTTTATACGGCTTATTATGATTCAGTCCCAATTCATTCATCGCAAATAAAATACGGCGATGCACAGGCTTAAATCCATCCCTGACATCAGGCAAGGCACGGCCAACAATTACCGACATTGAATAATCAATGTAGGCAGTCTTCATTTGCTCTTCTATGTTGACGGGAATGATGCGGTTGCTGTCCTGTGTTTCCTGTGGTTCGAGATTGTCTTCCATCTTTGTTTTTCTTCTGCTTTTTTAGTTGATTTTTTATTCCAAAATTCACCGAAAAATGAACCATTTTCGAGCTTTGCAAATCTACCTTTTCCATCTCGCAAAACCTGATAAATGAAGCTGTTTTTTAGTCTATTTTTTCCACCCTTGTGAATTAGTTAGTGGCTTGAAATACAATGTTTTTTTACTTGCTGCTTTTCCCCCGGGATTTTGGCTTTTTCGACTTAATTTTCCAACTCGTTCAAACGGAAATTATGATGAAGTCCATTCTATTATTTGGTGCCGGGAAATCAGCTACAGTTCTTATTGACTATTTGCTTGAAAATGCGATTCTCGAGAATTGGAAAGTAGTGGTAGTTGATGCAGATCTGAAGCTGGCCCAATCAAAAATCGGATCTTCAAAAAGGGCAACAGCCGTTTCATTTGATATTAATAATATTCATGAACGGGCTAAATATATCGTTCAATCAGACATAGTCATTTCATTATTACCACCCGGTTTGCATATACAAGTGGCAGAATCCTGTCTTGACGCTGGCAAGAATTTATTAACTGCATCCTATGTAGATGAAGCTATCAAAAACCTGCAATCAAAAATTGAAAATAAGAAACTGCTTTTTCTGTATGAAATGGGACTTGATCCGGGTATTGATCACATGAGTGCAATGAAAATCATTGATGAAATTCATAGTAAAGGCGGAACTGTTAGTTCTTTTCAATCGCACTGTGGGGGTATAGTGGCACCAGAAAGTGATGATAATCCCTGGCATTATAAAATAAGCTGGAATCCCAGGAATATAATCATGGCTGGCAAAGCTGGTGCACATTTCAGAGAAAATGGAATTGAAAGGAGAATCGATTATGAAGAATTATTTACAACAGAACGAATGGTGGAAATACCTGAAGCTGGTTTTTTGTGCTGGTATCCAAACCGTGATTCGCTGAGTTATACCTCATTGTATGGCTTGGAAAATACGCCAACTTTTATCCGTACGACACTTCGACATCCGGATTTTATGTATGGCTGGAAAAACATTATTGACCTGAAGTTGATAGATGAAACGCCACAATATGAAACTGATGGGAAAACATTACAGGAAGTGTTTAAAGAACATATGGATAAGAACGGTTTTAGTGAATGGCTAAACGACAAACTTACAGAACGGTTTGCCCAAACAAAAAGCATGATGGAAAACCTTTTGAAACTGATGGAGGCTGAGAACGAGGCTGACGAAGAAGGTGCTCAGATGCCGGAATCTTTTATGGCTGCAGATGATAAAGGGAATATTGAGGAAGTAGAGATTGATGAAGTAAAAAGCAAAGCAGCCGCTTTTCTTGCCCATCAGATGCATGAAGCTAATCTTACTTTGAAACAGCTTTTCTTTTTAGGCCTGGATGACCAAGATACGTTGGTGAATAAAGGCCTTTGCAGTCCGGCTGATATTTTACAATTTGCTGTTGAGAAGAAATTAGCACTTCGGCCTTATGATAAGGATATGATTGTGATGTTACATGAGATTGAGTATGAAACCGGAGGTCAGAAGTCGGGAGTCAGAAGTTCGTTAGTGGTGAAAGGAGAAAATAATTTAAGGACTGCAATGGCCAAGACGGTGGGCTTACCTCTTGGCATAGCTGCCAAACATATTTTAAATGGGAAAATTAAAATGACTGGTTTGCAGATTCCTACCTCAAAAGAAATTTATGGGCCGGTACTTGCAGAACTTGAAAAATATGAAGTGAAGTTTCAGGAAGAGAAAAAATAATGTAGTGAGAACATCGCACAGAGCAGAAAGCAGAAAAAAAGAGTAATACAATAGTTGACATCTCTTTCTCTGCTTTTCCTCTGAGCGACAAATATTATTGTACATCCAACTCTTTTGTAGAAAGTACTTTATAACTCACATCCCGCAATACAATTTTATATTTCCCTTTTTTCAGGTATAAACAATAATAACCATCCCGGTTAGTAATATAGGTTTGGTCGGCTGGTATAATATAATTCAGCAGGTCTGCACTATATTCATTTTCATAATAAGCCTGTACAAAAAACAACATCTTTGCAGTGGGCTGAATTAAAGTTGTTTTTCTTTCGCTATTCAATGAAAGCCAGGAAGGCCTGTTATGAAGATAAGTCGTAGCTGGGTGCATCACAATGATATCATACCCTTTTTCCTCCAGCGGATTAAATGGCCGCTTATTCTGATAAATGATGGAAGAGGAACTGATTGCAAAACGGGTATTAAATAATTCATAGAATTTTTTTCCATATGCAAATTCACTCCCTTCTGTCATTCCAGTTTGATCAATAGTAAAAGGATCTATATTGCTTATTTTCCGAAGCCATACTGCCATGGGAATATAATCACCAATTTTTTCTTCAGAAATATGATGATAACCTGCATGCACCAGTATTTTAGCCGAAGGATCTTTTTTAATGACAAGATAAATATTTTCCGCCTGTACTGAATCCCGTTGTGAATTGGTATGTACAGCTGCCAATGTATCCTCGTAAGCAATAAGTTTAAAACCTAACTGTAATGCTTTTCTTACTAATTCACCAGCCACAGGTTCATTGGTAAAATAACCGGTAAAAATGTTCAATGAGTCAAGACATTTATTCGAAAAGTTATTAAATGCTTCCATTGCCAGGTAGTGGTAACCTGCTTTGTATAGATCTTCCAGCAAACTATAAGTAAAAGCCCGGTGTAATGGTTTGGATGGTGATTCATTGATCATTATTACCTGGTAGTACGCAGCATTACTGATAATGGCACTTTTTGCCGGTATATACTGGATATTTTTCAATTTAGAAATTGTATCAACCATACTATCAACTGCATCTGCAGATAAAGTATCATAATTCTTAATCGCATATGTAGCAGCCATGGTATAATCGCCGGCAAATGCAAGCATCTGGCTTAAACCGGTATAGAAACCTTTTTCTCCCATTGCTCTTTTAAATTTATTTTCCCAACCAATAGCCTGGTAGAAAGGATATAGATAATGAATTTCAGCACCAAGCCTGTTTTTCAGATATTTCAATGATGAATCATACTTATTTGGTTGCTGGCTATTAGTGTATTTACCAATTTGCTGAAAGGGTAAATAATTTTGTGCAGGAGAAAATAAAGTGGACATTAAAATGATGCAGGCAAGTAAATATTTTTTCATGCTGGAAATTCTCAGCAATGATAGAGTGAATCCTGTTAGTGAAAACCTAAAGTTTGTTTAATAGTTGATCTTTTAAATCTTTCACTCCTTCTGTAGCCGTTTTTTCAATCAATTTCAGGTTTTTCATTGGCGATGTATAAGGAATTTTTTTATCAATAATAAATTTTGGGACATCCATTGCTACATAGTTTATAAGGCTTGCTGCCGGGTATACTACCAGGGATGTTCCGACAACAGCAAAAATATCAGCCGAGTAAACAATCGGGATCGCTTCTTCTATTTTTGGTACCGGTTCTTCAAACCAAACAATATGTGGGCGAAGTTGAGCACCATCAGTTGCCAGATCACCAATTTTTATATCTCCTCTTATTTCCGAAATCAACTTTTCATCCCAGTCACTTCGCATTTTAAAAATTTCTCCATGCAGGTGAAGAATATTGGTTGAACCAGCTCTTTCATGCAGATCATCTATATTTTGAGTGATGATAGTAACATCAAAATCTTTTTCCAGTTCTGCCAACCCATAATGAGCCGCATTAGGTTGAGCATCGGCTACATTTTTTCTCCTTGCATTATAAAAATCAAGAACTAATTGAGGATTTTTTCTCCAGCCTCTTGGAGTAGCCACTTCTGTTACCTCATATCCTTCCCACAAACCATCGCTGTCACGGAATGTTTTTAATCCGCTTTCAGCACTGATACCGGCGCCAGTGAGTACAACTAATTTTTTCTTTTCTCCCATTTTATAAAAGTAAAAAAAATGCCCCGGAATTTACCAGGGCATTCTGAATAATATAAAAATGATCTAATCTTCTTTATCCAATGACTGTGTTTTACTATCCGGGTTGCTTCCATTGATCTTTCGTTGTCCCACAGCATCTACTCCCGTCAGGTTTAATTTTTCTCTTGGTGTTCTCATTGCTTCAATAATTCCCAGGTAAGGGAATTCCTTTATTTCACCAGCCTTGTCTAACCGGATATTTGTTTCGTAGGCCATAACAGGTTGCAGGAATTTTCCACCATTATCAAAATAAACCATGTAGCTTCTTTTAATCTCTGGCTTTGTTCCTTTCCCAAATTGTTGAATCACCTGAGCTTCAAATTCCCGTTGCATTTCGGCTTCGGCTTTTACTTCAGAAGGCTTGAGTTCATTTCTTTTCGAAAAAGCTTTCCAGTTACGGGTAAGACCTACTACTTCGCCTTTGTCACCAACATTCACAACAATTTTGGAGCCCCTGCCTATTACGGGCACACCATCAAGTACACGGCCATATGTAAGTGTTACCATTTTGTCAATTACATTTCCATTTTCATCATCAGACCTTAATCCACCAGAATGGATCAATTGCATTTCTCCAGGATTTTCTGCCATCAGTTTATTTTCAGTTAGGAATTTTTTAGCTATTTCCTGTGCAGATTTTGGCTCTGGCAAAGAAGGTTTGTAATTGCCCATATAACGGCCCAGATTTTTACTAAACGAAAAATGACCTTCTGCTTCGTTTACTTCATAAAACTCAGATGGATCATTTGACGTAAACCTGAGTCCACCTGCTATTTGCATCTGTTTTAATTCAGTAAAATTATTTCCAGCAAATCTTCTTACCAATTCTGGAAAGTTATTTGTTTTTACTGCTACTGAAGGGTTAAGTTCATATAAGAAAAGAGTCTTTTGGGGATTATGAGCCCTGTAATCTTTCTTGTTATCACGGAATGCCAATATGGCTATTCCGCCCATTGCAACAATAATAGTTGCTAAAAGTATTTTATTTAAAGGTTTCATGTTATAATTTTTTCAGATGAATTAATATTGCCACCAGCTCTTCATTCCGGATTTTCCTGAAGGATCTGTTCCTGCATAGGAACCCAGTCTATCGTTTTCCGTGCTTGTATAAACCACTGCACTCGCAAATCCCGGATAAGGGGCTCCGTCACTGAGCGTTGGATTGAAAATCCAATATCTCTCGTCGTTGACTGCGTCAAACCAAGCTTGCCAGATGCCTTGATTGCCTTTTAATTTTCCTGCATAATTATTAGGAATACCATTGTCAGACACACTAAGTGTACGGAAACCTACCAACTGGTGAAGTCCCTGAAAAATGGTTTTCCAAACATTCCGGTAATTGTTGTCGTCAGGATAAGGAACCACCGTATTACAGGATTCGATTATCAGGAATTCCAGGTCACCATTGGTTGCCAGATCTCCAAGGGGCGATGCACTGGAAAAGCTTATCCCTTCAGAAATGCTTTTATTGGTCTCAAGATAATAGCCGCTTCCATGTCCGGCAGTATAGACAAGATCCATTTTGTCTGCATAATTTACATGACTGGGGCCTGAAAAAAAGTAAGGTTTATTCCAGTAGTATTGGGTGTATTTCCAGGAGTGGGACCCAACATTCTGGTTACTTTGAAAATTCTTAATGAAATTCCAAACATTGCGGACAAACCGGTCTTCAGCTTTGTCGACATAACCACCGATTTCTCTGAAACCAGCAGATATGGTAGAGGCAGTTAATAACACTACTGCAAATACCATTGAGATTTTTTTGATTACATGTTTCATAAATTATAAGGTTTAGAGTTCAAAGGTATTTCAAATAGTAACCCGCCCCTATAACCCTTTCGTGGTATTTTAATAACCTCAATCCAACAACAATGTGAGGCAGAAACTAACTATTATAATACCAGACATTTATGAAACCTTTATTAATTTTTCCTTATTTTTTGTTCAGTAGGAATTCAATTTAATTCTTAGCCAGGGAAGTCGCAGACTGCACCAGCCGGATAAACTCAGCCCTGTAACCATTATCATCAATCCCTTTTGCTCCTTTTGCCATATTGACAACCTGGCTAAAAGATGATTGTTGTTTGTACTCTGAACTACGAAGCAATAATCCAAACTCTGCCACCGCTGCTGAAAACCTGAAATTGTCTGATGTACTTACTAATGCAGTATGATTGTCCATAACGGGATGGTTAATCAGTTTGCTAATATCTTCATCCGGCTTTTTATAGCGAAGTTTTATCGTCATTATTTCATCTGTATTGTTGACAATCTTTTTTTCATTGCTTTGATATTTCAACAGATCAACGGATTTCGTGAAATCATCTTTTACACCCACAGGTATCACTTCATAAAGAGCTGTTACGGTGTGCCCACTACCGAGTTCACCGGCATCCTTATTATCGTCATTAAAGTCTTCTGAAGCCAGCATCCGGTTTTCATACCCGACCAAACGATAGGCCTGCACTTTTGAAGGATTGAATTCAATCTGAATTTTTACATCTTTTGCAATGGTAAATAAAGTGCTGCCAAATTCATTCACCAACACTTTTCTTGCTTCGTTGATATTATCAATATACGAATGGTTGCCATTGCCTTTGTCCGCAAGCTGTTGCATTTTATTATCCTTGTAATTACCCATACCATACCCAAGTACTGAAAGAAATACGCCGCTTTTTCTTTCCTGTTCAATCATCCTGACTAAGTCATCATCGCTGCTTGCACCAACATTAAAGTCACCGTCAGTGGCAAGAATAATTCTGTTGTTACCATTCTTTAAGAAATTGTCCTTCGCTGTTTTATAGGCCAGTTTAATTCCTTCGCCTCCAGCTGTAGAACCACCAGCTTTAAGATTGTCAATTGCTTCTTTAATTTTTACTTTATTAGCTCCACTTGTTGACGGTAACACTAATCCTGCATTACCTGCATAAACAACAATGGCAACCTTATCCTGCTCCCGCAACTGGTCTACCAGCATATTCATGGATGCCTGAACCAATGGAAGTTTGTTGGGTTCATCCATAGAACCTGAAACATCGACTAAGAAAACCATATTAGACGATGGAAGATTATCAATCGGTATTTCTTTTCCCTGTAAACCGATATGTACTAGTTTATGTTGTGGATTCCACGGACATTCAGAAATTTCAGTATTGACAGTAAAAGGTTCACCATTTGTTGGTTTGGTGTAGTCATAATCAAAATAGTTGATCATTTCTTCTATTCGAACAGCACCTGCAGGTGGCATTGAACCGTTTTGCAGATACCTTCTTACATTGCTGTAAGCAGCTTCATCCACATCAATTGAAAATGTGGAAAGCGGATTTTGAGTAGCGGCTAGGAATTTGTTTTCAACGATGTTATCATAATCTTCTGTGTTAAATGTTTTTTCATCTAACTCCTTTCCATCTGGCATAGCAATATTTTCGTCTTTTATCCCTTCCTGATCTACGGTACCGATAGTATATTTTTCAGTTTCAATACTTTTTGGGGGTGGTGGTATCATCTGTTTCTCCACGGGAGACATAAGAGTTATATTCTGAATTTTCTTGTCCTCATTCTTTGTAGAGGAACCTCCCTTTTTTGTATCACAAGCAATTAGATTACATAACAGCAATGCTGTTAAAGCAGCGATTTTAAATTTCATGACTATAAGTTTTTATGGTTTGAATAATAAGATGCAAATCTTATGTTTTTGCACAAAAGAAAATTGCCCTGTTTTTGACAGGGCAATTCAATTACTTCATTTTTGTAAATAAAACGGATGAACTATCCGGTGCCTGAATCTGCAAACTGTCCAATGTAAGTTTGGTTACCAGGTACAGTTTACCTGTAGAATCAGTTGCCTTTTCTTTCCATACCAGCTCATTGGCTTTGTTCCATTGGTAATGAGTAGTGTCAGCTTTTACAGAATCACTTAATGACCTGATCACATTACCTTCTTTTTGAAAATCATACTGGTACTTATTGAAGTTGGTCCCGATAGTTATCGGGATCCATTTTCCGATAATCCATTCTTTTTTAATCTCGTTGGCGGTTGTTGTTTCCTTTTTCTTGCGGAGTAACAAGAAGATTCCTGCTCCGGCCGCTACTACGAGCAGCCCGATGATAAGTTTGTTCATGGCTATACTTTTTTAGGGTTATACTAAAGTAGAATAGCAAGCAGCATTTATAAAATGCAGCTTAGCCGTTAATTCACTTTAGTAATAAAAATGTGAGAATCAGATATTGATACCACAACCCTATAAAAAGTAACCTTCCAAAATTGTTAAATGAAATTTTGAATAACTACCAACTAAAGACAAATCACTCATTTCTCCCCCGCAATCTCCATCACAATATTCCATTCCTCATCTGAAACCGGCTGAACTGATAACCGGCTAATTCTTATCAGGGCCATATTTGCAAGTCGGTTATCTTTTTTTATTGTTTCTAACTTAACGGGGTTCTTGATTTTTTTTACAGGCTTCAGGTCAACCGCCACCCAGCGGTCATCCTCTGTGGTAGGGTCCTGGTAAAATTCTTTGGCCACTTTGGCGATGCCCACTATTTCAACACCTTCATTGCTGTGATAGAAAAAGACTTCATCTCCTTTTTTCATGGCACGGAGATGAAGGCGGGCTGCATAATTTCTTACACCACTCCAGCAGGTATGTTTTTCTTTTACAAGGTCATCCCAACTGTATGTTGAGGGTTCAGATTTTGCAAGCCAGTATGCCATACGATAGAATTTTTCTTTAAGTTTCCAAAATTACAAGGTTGTGGAATAAAAAATCTTTCGATTTTAAATCTGAAAGTATTAACCCTGCCGTATCTGTATCCGATACCCGTTGGGGTTATTAAAAAACTTAATAAAAATCAAAACGTATGAAATTTTTAAAATCAATCGGATTATTGCTTACAACGGCATTTTTGTTTAATGTTTCTTCTGCCCAATCTATGAAAGAAGAAACAGTAGAAGTAGGCGGTGCCGCTATGTTCCCCTCTAAAAATATTGTGGAAAATGCTGTCAACTCAAAAGATCACACTACATTGGTGGCTGCAGTAAAAGCCGCCGGATTAGTAGAAACATTGATGAGTGCAGGACCCTTCACGGTGTTTGCTCCTACTAATGCCGCATTTGGTATGTTACCTGCCGGTACTGTGGAAACATTAATAAAGCCAGAAAATAAAGCAAAACTGACTGGTATTCTTACTTATCATGTTGTGTCTGGAAAATTGGATGCGGATGCGCTGAAAGCTAAAATTAAAGAAGGAAAAGGAACTGCCGAACTAACAACGGTTGCCGGTGGCAAATTGTGGGTGATGAAAAAAGACGGCAAATTGTTGTTGAAAGATGAGAACGGGGGCATGGCCGAAATCACTATCAAAGATGTTTATCAAAGCAATGGTGTGATACATGTGATTGATCATGTGGTACTTCCCAAATAATTGATACATGACAAAAAAAACTCCTGCCTTTGGTGGGAGTTTTTTTTGTTTGTCTCAATGCTGACAATTACTTAACTTTCAAATTATCAACTTACATTTTGTTTTCCAGTTTGATTAAGTAACTTCCACTTTCTTGTATTCATTGGCTTATGGTAAAGAAAACGATTGTAAAAAAGCATCCATTGGCTATCCGCTGGTTTCATTGGATCAACTTTCCGTTACTGGCAATTATGATTTGGAGTGGGTTATTGATTTATTGGGCAAATGATGTTTACAAAATTGGATTTGGCAGCACTACCCTATTAAAATTCTTCCCCAATTCATTTTACCAGGCATTAAACATTCCCTATCGGCTTTCTGAAGGGATGGCTTATCATTTTGTTTTTATGTGGGTTTTCTTTCTGAATGGGTTTGCTTATGTTCTCTATACAGCTATTTCCGGGGAGTGGAGGCTATTGATGCCAAACCGTAAATCTTTCAAAGAAGCCTGGCAAGTATTGCTGCATGATTTACGTATCCGCAAAACTGCGCCGCTTGTTTCAGGAAAATATAATGCAGCTCAGAGGATTGCCTATACAGCTATTATTTTTATGGGAATTGGCTCTATCCTTACCGGGTTAGCTATCTATAAACCCGTTCAATTGGGCTGGCTCTGTTCAATCTTTGGCGGTTACAAGACGGCTCGTATCATCCATTTTGTGTTGACAATTGGGTATGTTTTATTTTTCCTTGTTCACATCGGCCAGGTCATCATGGCCGGGTGGAATAATTTCAGAGCTATGGTAACAGGATTCGAAGTAAAGAAAACAAAAGAAGAACCTCCTGCTGAAGAATCAGTTAAATAAAATTTTATGGCAAACTATTTTAAACCACTGTTTACAAAGAATTCAAAGCTGAATACAGATGAGCTGATTAAGAAAAAGACTGTTTTCTCCTTCTTTTTCTTTTTTCTGTTTGCAGGTGCGGCTTTTTTGGGGTGGCAACTGCTGCGGAATCAACCCTCCATTTCCGGAAAAACGAGTACACCTATCCGAAAAGTATTAGATGCAAATGAAAGTATCTTCAATGTTTTACTCTCTGATAAACATCTTACAAAAGAATATCCACTATCAAAAGCAGTTCCCGCAAGAGTAAATGGAGACCTTGGATTAAAAACTGCTTTTGATCCAGCTACCTGGGCAATGAATGTAATCAGAAGCAAAGGCGACACATTAAAAATAACATTAGACGAAATAAAAAAGTTACCAAAGATTGAGTATGCTTTTAATTTTAAATGTATAGAAGGTTGGAGCCAGATCACTCATTGGGGCGGTGTAAAACTTTCTGATTTTATGAAAGCTTATCATTTGAATGATGAAGCTGCCATGAAATATCTTGGCTTAGCTACTCCTGACAAACAATATTATGTAGGGTTAGATATGCAAAGTGCCCTGCATCCACAAACATTGTTATGTTATGAGTTAGATGGAAAACCATTGCCGATGAATCAGGGTTTTCCACTTCGATTGATCATTCCTGTAAAGTATGGAGTAAAAAGCCTGAAGAGAATCGGCTTTATGTATTTTGACAATAAGCGAACCCCGGATTATTGGGCGGATGTAAAAGGATATGATTATTTTTCGGGATTGTAATTACCAACCGCTTGCTAATACATCTGCCAGGTGCAATGTCTTTAAATTGTATCCCTTCTGTTTAATATATCCCTGCAAATGCATCAGACAGGAAATATCAGTAGAGATAAGATAATCAGCACCCGTAGCTAAAGCATTTTCCACTTTCTGCTCTCCCATCGCAACTGATATAGCTTCAAACTTTACAGCAAAAGTGCCGCCAAAGCCACAACAGGTTTCCAAGTCATTCATCTCGGTTAACTCCAATCCTTTGACATGGGATAACAGTCTCCTTGGTTCTCCTTTTATTTTGCATTCTCTTATTCCTGCACAACTATCGTGATAAGTTGCTTTGCCTTTTAACACCGCTCCGACATCTACCACTTTAACTACATCATTCATGAACTCTGAAAACTCGAAAACCCTTTTGCCCAATTCCTTTACTTCATTATGGACGGATGAATTTTCAAACAACTTGCCATAGTAGTTTCTAATGAACCCGACACAACTTGCACTTGGAGCTACAATAGCATCGCTGCCTTTAAAGTCTTTGATAAATTTGGTACAAACTGATTTTGCTTCATCCCAAAAACCTGCATTGAATGCAGGTTGACCGCAGCAGGTTTGTGAAGTGTTATAACTGACAGTACATCCGGCCTTCTCCAATACTTTTATCATATTAAAAGCAGTGTCAGGATATAGCTGATCAACAAAACATGGTATGAATAACTGTACGTTCAATTTTCTAATTCTTAAAAGAATTGACTAAGGCAATCATTTTTATTGCGGTGATAGCAGCTTCTTCCCCTTTGTGTCCATGCTTCCCTCCAATTCTTTCAATAGCCTGCTGCTCATTGGCAACAGTTAGCACTCCAAAGATAGTTGGTACAGGCAAAGAAAGGTTTAATTGCACTACTCCATCTGTTATCGCTTTACACACATAATCAAAATGCGGAGTATCACCCTTTATTACACAACCCAGTGCTATAAAAGCATCAGGCTTATTTTTTTTACCGGAATGATCCCAATAGCTTTTAATGGCAAAGGGAATTTCAAAAGCTCCCGGAACGGTTATCACAATAATTTTTTTGATGAAATGTTTTTCAAGCTCAGCAATACAGCCTCTTTCCAACTGATCAACGATGGCTGCATTCCATTCTGTTTTCACCAAAACAATACAGGCATCCTTATTCAGAATGCCTGTATCTATATCTTTAAGTTTGCTGTTTTTTATGTCAGCCATAATTAATTTACATTATAAACTCCCAGTTGAGCAAGATAATTGTCGGCATCAGATGCCTGTGTTGTCGTTGGAAATTTTTCTTTAATTTCTTTGTATAAAGCGGTGGCTTCTTTCTGATCTTTTATTGTTCTGTCTGCCAGGTAAGCGGCAAATAAAAGATATTCAGCAGAGTTAGTTTCGTCTTCCTCAAAATGACGGGCGGCTTTCTTATAATAACTCAACGCATCAGAATTTTTTCCAAGGTCGGCATAAGCATCTCCTAACAATTTATAGGCTCTTGCCTGAACAGCTTTGGCGCTGGTGCTGAATTTTTTCAGATGTTTGATTGCTTTCTCGTTGTCATTTAATTTGATATAACAAACTCCTGCATAATAATTAGCACTATTGGCGGCATCGGTACCACCATATTTATTAATGATCTTTAGGAAGCCATCATATTGTCCATCACCATTAAGGGCCAGGTTTGCGGAATCCAAACCATAATATTCCTGTGCCTTAAACATTGCTTCAACTGCTTTGGCTTCTTTTGGCTTTTTAAAGAAGTTCTGGTAACCATACCAACCTCCTACAGCTAATATAATAACAGTACTCACTATCATTAAGGGTTTGCTGAATTTTGTCCAGAAATCCTTTGCTTTTGCAATCATTACTTCGCCATCAAACTCCTGCGAACTTTTCTTGTCTGCCATTTTATTTTTTATTTTTTTAAAAAAATTAACCTGTTATTATTAATCCACAATAAATGGATAATTCTTATCTACATATACATCCTTCAACACCTCATCATCATCCGGCCAGGGGCTTTCTTCAGCAAATTTTACAGACCCTTCAACTATCTCATCTACTCTTTTATTGATTATATCTATTTCTTCCTGTGTAGAAAAATTATTATCCATAATAGTTTTCAAAATCATCTGGATAGGGTCTTTACTTTTATATTCATCCACTTCTTCTTTCGTTCTGTATTTCTGCGGATCGCTGATAGAATGGCCTTTGTACCGGTATGTTTTTATTTCTAATAAAGTAGGCCCGCCTTTTTCCCTGGCTCTTTTTACGGCCCTGCCAATTCCTTCATGCACTGCTTCAGGGCTCATACCGTCTATCGTATCAGCAGGCATTTCATAACCGTCAGCCAGTTTATAGATATCAATTACATTCGAAGTACGTTCAACCGATGTACCCATTGCATAATTGTTATTCTCGCAAATAAATATCACCGGCAGCTTCCACAGCATCGCCAGGTTAAAAGTTTCATGCAGCATACCTTGTCTTGCCGCACCATCACCAAAGAAACATAACACAACATTGTCGGTACCACGATATTGTTCGGCAAAAGCTAAACCCGCACCTGTTCCAATCTGCGCACCTACTATTCCATGTCCGCCGAAAAAACCAACATCTTTTCCAAAAAAGTGCATACTACCACCCTTTCCTTTGGCACAGCCAGTCGCTTTGCCATATAATTCGGCCATACAACTGTTTACAGATACGCCTTTAGCAATAGCCAATCCATGATCCCGGTAAGCTGTAATAAACAAATCCTCAGGTCGGGTACCTGTCATACATCCTGCAGCAATTGCCTCCTGGCCGATATAAGCATGGAAAAAGCCGCGGATCTTGCCATCCATTTTATACTTCTCCTCCGACATCAGTTCAAACTGACGGATAAGTTGCATTAATTCGTACCAATACAGATATGTTTCCTTAGAAAATTTGGCAGCCACAGACAAAAATTTGATATTAATTTATCCCTTTTTACGGGACGCAAAAATAAGGGAAAAAATCATACATAAGGCACAAGAATTCAAGGCACAAGGACACAAGACCGCAATGTTTTACAGACGGTTGGTTTTTACTTTTTTGGCCTTAATGCAATTACCAGGTTTCGACTGCTGTACGGTTCCGGGGGCTTGTACCTTGCCTGCCTGTCCGGTAGGCAGGTTCCTTGTATCTTGCGCCTTCATATGCTTCGTCTTCAACACATATCGTTGGTTCAGTTCAAAAACTACAGTAACAGGTCTTTTACCTTTTCTGAAAGGATCATCGGCATTTGTGGTAAAAATGGCGTTGGCAAAACCAACCTGCTGGATGCCATCCATTACCTCTGTTTCACCAAAAGCTACTTTACCCGGCTGGATGGGAATAATGTGCTGCATGGAAATTCAGGTTTCAGACTGGAAGGAAGTTTTGTATTACATGATAAACCTGAAAAGGCTGTTTGTATTCTACGGGAAACAGGTAAAAAAGAATTTTCAGTCAATGATGCCCCATACGATAAATTCTCACAGCATATTGGCCGTTACCCCTGTGTTGTCATAGCACCTGATGATGCAGAACTGATAACCGGTGACAGTAAAGAACGAAGGACATTTTTAGACGCCTTGCTTTGCCAACTGGATGCTGATTACATGAAGCATTTAATTGTTTATAAAAAAATATTAGAGCAACGTAATTCATTGTTAAAAGCATTTTCAGAATCCGGCAGTAAAGATTTATCCTTACTGGAAGTACTGGATGAACAACTTAACAAGCCTAGTGAATACGTTTTTAATAAAAGAAAGGAATTTCTGGTAACTTTTTTACCCATTGTAAAAAATCTGTACAACGAAATATCTCAGAAAGATGAAGAAGTGAATTTGTTATATGAAAGTGAATTGTTGCTGGCATCTTTTTCTGAGTTATTAAAAGTGAACAGGAATAAAGATTGCTTTGCCCAGCGTACCACTTCCGGTATACACCGGGATGACCTTGATATTCAATTAAGTAACCAGCCGTTTAAAAATATTGCATCACAAGGCCAACGAAAGAGTTTGCTGTTTGCTTTGAAACTTGCAGAAATGGATGTATTGAAAAAGGAAAAGGGCTTTGCTCCTCTGCTTTTGCTGGATGATGTGTTTGAAAAGTTGGATGAAGACCGGATTAGTAATTTGCTGAATAAAGTTTGTGTGGAAAATGACGGGCAGGTTTTTATTACAGATACGAATGAAGAAAGGCTAAAGCAACATCTTGATACCTTGTCTGTAAATTACCAGCTACTCAGGCTTTAATTTTTATTGTTTTTAGTCTTTGGTTTATGGTTCTTTAAATCAAAGTTTTCTTATAAACTGTAAATTTTTTCATAACACGACAACTATAAACAATAAACCATAAACTACAAACTTCTACCTTTGTCTAATGGGCGAATATTCTCTTGGTGATGCAATGAAAAAATTTCTGGAAGGCAGCCGGATTAAAGGCGGTATACAGGCCTTGCAGATAGAAGATGTGTGGGAAAATATTATGGGAAAAACGATTGCCCGTTACACTGACAAACTACAGATCATCGGTGATAAACTCATCATCACTACCAACGTAGCTCCTCTAAAGAATGAATTGATCTACCAAAAAGAAAAAATTAAACAAAGGGTGAATGAGGCGTTAGGGCAGAAAGTGGTTGGGGAAGTGATAATACAGTAGTTCATTGTTTATTGTTTTTAGTTTATGGTTCTTCAAGTTCAGAAGTTATTATTGTTGGCGGAGATATTCAGGTTGGACGGTAACAATAAACTATAAACCATAAACTTACTCCACCCTCACCCTCGGATCAACCACCCCATATAAAATATCCGCCAGAATATTAATCACAATAAAGAAAGTAGCCGCTACCAAAACAGAACCCATCACCACCGGGTAATCCAATTTCTCTAGTGCATCTACGGTAACTTTTCCAATGCCCTGCCAGCCAAAAATATATTCAACAAAAAAAGCTCCGGCTAGTAATTCTGCAAACCAACCTGTAATGGCAGTGATAACCGGATTCAGTGCATTTCGTAAACCATGTTTCCAGATAACCTGTCTTTTACTTAATCCTTTTGCGTAAGCAGTACGGATATAATCCTGGTCAAGCACATCCAGCATGGCACTTCTTGTTAGTTGTGTAATGATGGCTAATGGACGAATGCCCAAAGTAATAGCTGGCAAAATTAAATTCTGCATTGTTAACCGCCGGTGCCCTTCATCATCAATGGCAAACCAGCTACCAGCTATATGAAGTCCCGTCCAATCGCTTAGTACAAATCCAAACAGATACACCATGATGATGCCCATAAAGAATGACGGTGCCGATATGCCCACAATACTTGAAAAGATGGCAGAAGTATCCACCCAGGTGTTTTGTTTTACGGCGGCCATCACTCCCAGTGGTATGCCAATCAGTACTGCTATAAACATCGCAGCAAAAGCCAGCATCAATGTGCCGGGTAAGGCCTGCATCAACACATTCCACACAGGTCTTTTTGTCTGGTAAGAGGTTCTGAGATATGGTATTTTAAAGCCGATTTTTTTATTACCGCCAAGAAAGACCCCTTTCAATTTCTTTTTGGCAATATCTTGTTTGCTGTGAAAGCAAATTGGTGAAACATCATTCAGGTAATAAAGAAATTGTTTGAACTTAGGAATTTTTTCTCCTTTTTCATTAACCAGGTATAGTTCTCTTCGGATATTGGATTGGGTTGTAGAATCGCTGGATTGCCCGGCTACAATTCTGGATGGATCGCCAAAACCCTGGAAAAGAAAAAAAACTAGTATCACCACACCTACCAGCACCAGCAGGCCATACAGAATTTTTTTGGTGATGTATTTAAGCATCGTTATTCCTTATTCGCCGGTGAAAGTTGATTTAAAGTATCCTCAGTCGTGGCATCCGTCGGAATTGTTATCGGTATTTCCTGTATTGCCAGTGGTTTTAAATCATTTATAACACTTGCCATTTTCTTACCACTATACTTGCTTTTAATTGTTCCATTGTTTAGTAAATAAACTGTTAGTTCACTTCTGGAAGCAGTTTGAATGGCTTTGTAATCACATTTAAACACCGGAATATCTATAAATGCCGTGCCGGCTAAAACTTTAACAGATTCGCCTGGCTCTGCAGTAACAATAAAGCAAGGAATATTCTTGACCTTTGCGGCAGCAACTACTTTTTCAAACTTCTCTTTCCAGGCAGTACCGGCGCTAGTAAATTTCTCGCAAAACAAAATCACTGAATAAGGTAGGTTCAATACAAAGTCAGTTGAGTCAATGTTAGTCGGGCCAGTAAGTACAAATCCTTTGATAGGAGGTTCATTATTTTTTCCTTTACGGATTATTTTATCAAACCGGCTTACAAATTTGTAAGTGTCAGCATTAAAATCGGCCGGAAAATTAAGCGCTGTAAATTCAACATCTTTGCCGTCCTTTTTATATACAAATGTAATAACCGTACTGTCTGGTATAGCATTGGCCGGCATCTTCATTTCCTCTTTAATATTATTTCCTTTTTTGTAGGGAAGGCAATCTACAACCGGAAGATAATTCAAAGTGTACCATTGAAAACCAAAACTTAATGATGTAATAATAAGCATAACTATTGTAGTCATCCTTTCACCAAATAATGGTTTGATGAGTTTTTTCTTCCAGAAAAGATAACCAATCAGCAGGGTGAGCAAAACATCTTTTAAAAAAGATGTTTTGGAAGTAATAGGAAGGCAGTCACCGAAACAGCCGCAGTTTTTTGGGGTGCCGGTTACATAGGTATATCCTGTCAGGAACGTAAAGAATACAATCAGTAATAATAAAAGCCAACTGAATAATTTTATTCTCCAACCGAGCAAAAGTGCAAAACCGGCAATAATTTCAAAGGCATTCATCAGTACCGACATCAATAAACTCCAGGAATTGAACCGGTGCATACCCCAGATTTCAAAAAATTCCTGCATTTTATAACTAAGTCCCAACGGATCGTTAGCTTTTACTAAGCCAGAAAAAATAAATAATATTCCTACTATGATTCTGGTAATGTTTACGGCTGATTTCATTTGTTTAAGTATTAATGCAAAAACTGCGTAATTAAAAATTCCTTTTAACTCTTCGACAATTTCGTCCGATACTTATGTTCTCAGTTTTCCTGAATAGTCCTGATTCGTTGGACTTTTAAAAATATCTCTTGTAGCAAGTAATTGCTCCTACATATTGTTTATTTATCCAGTCATTTAGTTATATTCTATATTTTAGCTTCAAAATTAACGAACAAAGACTAATGTTTACATTGAATTGTAAAGGAAAGCTTTTAGTTGTGGATAAACCACAGGTGATGGGTATTATCAATACGACCCCTGATTCATTTTACCCGGGAAGCCGGTATGAAGGTGTTGAAACCGTTTTGCGGCAGGCGGAACAAATGCTGAAAGATGGCGCCACAATACTTGACATTGGCGGGCAAAGCACAAGGCCGGGTTGTGAAAAAGTAAGTCCCGATGAAGAATTGAAACGGGTGATAGCTCCGATAGAGGCTATTCATAAAAACTTTCCTGATGCTTTTATTTCTATTGATTCATACTACTCAGATGTGGTTGCTGAAGCAGTAGCGGCAGGCGCAAATATTATAAACGATATCAGTGCAGGCAGTATTGATTCGAAAATGATTGAAACGGTGGCCGCTTTAAAAGTTCCTTACATACTGATGCATATGCAGGGTACCCCACAAACAATGCACCACCAACCTGAATACGAAAATGTTACCAAAGAAGTGCTTGATTTTTTGATAAAGAAAGTTTCTGGGATCCGCAAAGCCGGAATTACAGATATTATCATTGATCCGGGCTTAGGATTTGGAAAGACGATATCGCACAACTTTAAATTACTTCACGACCTATCCGTTTTCAAAATGCTGGAATGCCCGATTCTGCTGGGTATTTCCCGAAAATCAACTATTTATAAAAGTCTCGGCATAACCTCCGAAGAAGCTTTGAACGGAACTTCGGTGCTTCATACAATAGGTTTATTGAACGGCGCATCAATACTAAGGGTGCATGATGTAAAAGAAGCTATTGAAACTATAAAACTGGTTGAATTTTATAAAAATTCCGGGAAATAAAAGATCATTTTAAATGAAGGAATTTATATAAATGGTAATCCAAAAAAAAATCCCATCTATTTATTGATGGGATTTTTTTCAATGATTTAAGTACTGCTATTTTTGCGATGGCGGCGTCACATCTTGCACCTTTCTCCCTGGCATAACCGGTTTTTCCTCCGGTGCTTTATCTTTTAAATCGACTATCTCTAAATCAAATATAAGGTTCTCATATGGTTTAATTCCACTTTGTGGATTCGGTTTACCGCCATATGCAAGCATTGAAGGGATATAAACTTTGGCTTTACTTCCAACTTTCATTAACATCACAGCTTCATCAAAACCTTGAATCATTTGCCTGGCATTAGCGATGAATCCGTAAGGAGCTACATGATGAAAAGCGGTATCAGTATTACTATCAAACTTTTTACCTGCGAACGTTGTTCCTGTATAGTTAACTAAAACATATTTTCCGGAATCTACCTGATTACCACTACCCTGGTTAATAATTTCAATATAAGCTCCTGAAGGTGTCTTCACAGCATTGATTTTTTTATCTGCTATGTATTTGCTCATCTCTGATGCTTCTTTAACAGCCCATTCTTTTTCTGTTTTCATCTCATCCTGTTTTGCAGCAGAGTCAGAAGTAAATAGTCCAAGAACTTTTATTATTGTTACAATTTTGTCACCTTTTTTAAATTCAGGGGGTATTCCGGCTGGACTTCTTTTGATGAAAGTATCCATCATTTGCGTGGCGATCATGCTATCACCAACTTTAAGAGATGTCAAAACTTCTGAAATGTCGTAAGGTTGAGTCTGAGCACTCACTGGCATATAAACAGGAAAACTCCCGAACGAAGAGAAGTAAAGACTATCCTTAACTTTATAACTAATATTCACTTTCAAGGTATTACCGGGCATGACTTGTTGTGTCCCTTTACCTTTATAAACCTGGTAAGGCATTCCACCCTTAGTTTTTCGATAAGTTACTTTGCCACATCCAGCCAGGAAAGCAATGGCAAATAGCATTAAGGCAAGTTTTTTAATTGTACGCATAAATTGATTTTTGTTTATTTTAAAAGATTTGAATTTTCTTTCATAGAGTTTATAAAATGTTCTACTGTTTTCTCCAGCGAGTCACTGCTTCTTCCACCAGATGCATTGAAATGACCTCCGCCTTCAAAATATTTACGGGCAAAAGTATTACAATCAAACTCACCTTTGCTCCGAAAACTCCATTTTCTTTCCTCATCCCTGTCGATGACCAGTGCCACCAGTTTAATACCCTGAATTGATTGCGGATAATTTACAAGCCCTTCTGTATCTCCGGTTTTAATATGGTACTTCTGCAAATCACTTTTAGGAATAGCAATAAGTGCCGTGTTATATTCATAGTATATCTCCATCCTGTTTAATAGCACATGACCTATAAACCGTAGTCTTTCTTCCAGGAAATTATCAAAAAGGTTCTCATGCACTTTTCCGTGAACCAGACCCCTTGATTTAAGATCGGCCACTAACCGGTGAACACCTGCATGTGTGGATGCAAAACGAAAAGAACCGGTATCTGCTACCACACCAGCATAAATGCATTCACCGATTTCTAAATTGATCTTATCAGCATGACCGGAGTCAACAATGAAGTCATACACCATTTCACAAGTCGAACTTTTTGAAGTATCGCTTATGCCATATTGAAATGAAGCCACATCTGGCTCCTGATGGTGATCAATTAATATCTTGATGCAGGAAAGTTGCTTCAATACTTCCGTCATCGTTTTTGTGCGATGAAAAATATTAAAATCAAGGCAAAAAAGCCAGGTTGCTTTTTCTAACAGGGCTTCTGCTTTTTGTTTATCTTTTTCATAATCAATCACTTCTTTAACTCCTGGCAACCAGTTCACCCAGCCTGCCCAATTAGTAGGCGAAATAACTGTAACAGAATGACCCATTTGTACTAAAAAAAGTTTTAATGCCAGTGCCGACCCCATCGCATCAGCATCAGGTTTTTGATGCATGGTGATAACAATTTGTTGCGGTTGTGTAAGAAGGGGAAATATTTCCTGAATAGGCTTCATCATAAACGGGTGCAAAAGTAAGTAAAACAGTTCAGAGTACTAATTCAGTTCACATCAAAATGTTGTTTTATTTCGAAAACATCAGTTAAATTGATCAAATCACTATCCGCATTTCCCTACCTTTGCGGCCGAAAATCAAATAATTAAACAATGAGTAACCGAACATTTACGATGATCAAGCCGGATGCCTTTAAGAATGGACACTCCGGAGCTATCCTGGATCGCATTTTACAGGAAGGATATAATATCAAAGCACTAAAAATGACCAAACTGACTCCTGAAAAAGCAGGAGAGTTTTATGCTATTCATAAAGAGAGGCCATTTTATAATGAATTGGTAGCATTTATGTGTGAAGGACCTATCATCGCTGCAATTCTGGAAAAAGAAAATGCTGTTGAAGATTTCCGCAAACTAATTGGCGCTACTGATCCGGCTAAAGCAGAAGAAGGAACAATACGTAAATTATATGCTGCTTCGGTTGGTGAAAATGCAGTGCATGGCAGTGATAGTGATGCCAATGCAAAAATTGAAGGAAACTTTATGTTCTCTGCTTTAGAACAATTTTGAGTATCATCCCATTAAATAAAAACCGGCTTAACGAAAATTAAGCCGGCTTTTTTATTAAGAAAATAATTAAAAATATTTTGTTTTCACCTGGATTTCCGTTGGTTTGATGGCTGTATGTGTAAAACTTGCTTTTTTATAAGAGGGAGGGCCAAAAGGGGCTGAAGCATTATTGGAAAATCCATAACCTTCCTTTGGTAATCCAAAATAAGTTTTATCCATTTTCCGGTTATTATTCTCATCATGCAAAATGGCAACAGCATAAGTTCCGGGAGGTACATTTTTAAAAAAAATGATCGCCTTTTTTTCTGCAATGAAAGCTATTTCTTTTCCATATGCTTTTGCAGCATTATCCGGGAATCCGTTTTCATTCCTAAACAGGCTTACAAGTACTACCCCATTATTATTATGAAGACTGGAAATGGTTACTTTCAGATTTTGATTGATTTCAGGATGAAATGAAACAAGGGGCCCGGTTAATAAAAGGGAGATGAAAGAGTATGTATAAAATTTTATCATCTTATATAGACAATTTATAGTAGAACAAATAAGTGGATGATAAGTTCGAATAAAAAACCAGTACTATTATTTTTTACTTGCCGGGGCAATTCGCTTTTTGCAGATCAAGTATTTCATTGCCATACATCTCAGTAAACCCTTTATCTATGGCTGTTTTGATATCAGCACAGGCTTTGTCTTTTTCTTTCATCGCTAAATAAACTAATGCCCTGTTTTTATATGCATAACTATTCGATGGATAAGTATTGAGAGACTTATTAATATCATCCAGGGCACCTATATAGTCTTTAAGGTGATAACGTGCAAGTCCTCTGTTATTTAACGTAAGGGGTTCATCTTTTTCAATAGTAAGTGCTTTGCCGAAAAATTCAATAGCCTCCTGGTATCTTCCCAGTTTAGTGAATTGAAAACCAAGATTTACATAGGAGCCAATGAAAGTGGAGTCAAGTAGAATGATTTTTTTAAGATATCCTATTGCTTCTTCAACTCTGCCTAATTCATCAAGTACCGTTGCTATATTGTTAATTGTTGCAATATGATTAGTGTCTAATAAAAAAGCCCTGGAGTAATCTTCATAGGCCTTTTGATAATCTCTTTTTTGCATATAAGCAACGCCTCTATTAATAAACAGGCTCAATCGCATAGAATCTTCATCAACGAGTTCTAATGCTTTGGTGTTGTCAGCAATTGCTTCTTCGATATAACCTGTTGTTGAAAATAAAAGAGCCCTTAAATGATAGCCGTAAGCAGAATCAGGATATTTATTGATTCCTTTTGTATATTCAAGATAGGATTCTTCCCAATTTTTTAATCCGCTAAAGGCTAATCCCCGGGCTATATAAATAGCGTAGATTGTTGAATCCAGCTTCCAGGCTTTATTTAAAGCTAATAATGCACTATCATATTTTTTATTACTGATAAAATCATCTCCTGTATCAATAAGCTCTTTTGCAGTTTGTGAAAAACTGCAAAAATAATTGAAGGATAAAAAAACAATCAATAGTAATTTTTTCAAAATGGTAAATATTAAATTACTGAAGGGGACTAATGTATGGTTGATTAAATTTCTCTTCCTTTACTTATTTTATTTTCTACCGGAGTTAATTTGTACCCTTCTTTCCGGAGCAAATTGATAACACCCATTTCGCCAGGTAAATGTCCTGCACCAACAGCTATCATCAATGATTTTTTGGGTAATATCGATCTGAGTTTTTCTACCCAATTTTTGTTTCTGTTATAAAGTAAAATATCGGTAAATCCTGAAATGCCGGCATCAGTTGAGATGAGTAATTCCTCCAATTTTTGCAGATCCTGCTTTTTATAGGCATCAAACATTTCTTTCATTTCTATATCTTCTTCTTCTCCATTGTTTGTTTTATCTATAAAAGCTACTAACTGTTCTGCCTGCAGTTTATAAGGAATACTGTCCAATATCCCTGCCTGGTAAGCCATTGTTTCCAATCCTTTAATATTTTTTTTATACTCCTTTGCCAGCGTCATAATTTCCTGTTCCATCATTGCCGTATTTTCACAAGGCAGGGAGCCTTCTTCTATGGTGGAGACTGCCAGCATTGGTTTATAGGTTTCCAACATAGAAAATGGTAACATGGTGCTTTTGGTTTCAAAAAATTCTTTCACTTTTTTATAATCTTTATCACTTAGCAATTGCTGCAAAGTTGTATCATCCCTCATCTTCATCTTATTCATTGCTCCAAACATTTCAAAAATATTGTCCAAATCCACCTCAAAATACACTTCGTCACAATCGTTGATGGCTTTCTTCATATTATCACTTAGTAACGCATCTTCTTTGCATATCATATGGATGGTACCAAACAAGTAGGATGGTTTTTCTAAACCATTGCCACTTATTTTCCATAAGAGTGTGTTATTTTCTTTACCACTCTGCGCTAATACGGAAAGTGATACAAGAGAAACCAATAATCCGGCACTTAATCTTTTCATCAAAATACTTTTAATAAATAATGAATCTTAGTTTAGAGAGTCTTGAGTAATTTTCTGCAAATATCTTTCCGGAGTAAAATTAATGTCTTACTGTCAGTAAAAAACCTCATTCCAATAACGGGAAAACCGTGTTCCCCATTTTACTTGAATTTCCCCCGGTGAAATTGGCAGCCCTAATTCTTGTTTTACTGCCAGTTCAGGAAGGTTGATGCCGGCACCTAAAGCTGCAGCTATCGTTCCCTGTACACGGGGGTTTATTTCAAGGATTAAAAATTGCCCGGCAATTGATTTTTTTACCTGGATCCCAATATTGCCATGCAACTGTAGTTCTTTTATAATTTGAGTACAATAAATTATAATGATGTCCTCCTTAATAAACTCTCCTTCCACACTAATGCCGTTGATTATCCGCTTTCTAAAGCGTGGGATAATAAGAACTGATTCACCATGATTGGCCAGGCAGTCAATGGAATATTCTTCACCCGGCAGATATTCACTGATAAGTAATTCAGGAAATGTTCCGGTGGATAGAATTCTGATTGCTTCCTTCAAACTAACATAAGTAGAAGATGGTTTGTGATTAAATAACAGATCAAGTTCGTCAACCTGTTCACTAATAATCCTGAAACCACGGCTGCCGTTTGACACAGATGGTTTGAAACAAATTGACTTTTGTGGATATCCAAGTTCTTCAATTGCGGTTTGAAACTGCCCGATTGTTTCCACTACTCTGAATTCCGGAACAGCGATGTTTCTCCATTGTAAAAATTCATATAGCCGGCTTTTATTGTTGGCAATTTCAAGCGACGCAGAAGGAGACACCAGCAATTTTGTACCAGCCAATTCAAATTCACTTATTTTTTGTGATAAAGGGAAAAGTTCCTTTGTGACCAATGGCATCACAACCTGAATATTCTTTTTCAGGCATAGAGAAAGGATGGTTTCAGGAAATAAGGGATCATCCGCCAATGGAATTGTTTCAAAATCTTTATTCAGGTGGCGTCCAACCGCATCAGGGTTTGCATCCGCAACGGTAATATGAAAGGAATCATTCTTTTGCAAACATGTAAGAATGCCGGCAGCACCGGGGGCTCCCCCACCGGTCATCAGAATATTTATGGATGAACTCACAGGTTAAATGTAGAATGTATATGGCAGAACGTAAAATGTAAATCAGCTTACTACAGCCTCTTCTCCGTATTGTTGCCCTTTAAATTTAAGGGATGGTGATGGAATAAATGACCCTAATCCAGATTCACTCCATTTTTTATCCACCGACTTAATCGTTTCGTCATCTGCTACTATAATATTGGGCCAGTCCCGTTGAAAATTATCAAATTCCCTGGTCTTTCTTGTTCCGTCAAAACCCATGCAGGCGCTATAGCCGTGAGTCGTGAGTTGTGAGTCGTGAGTTGGTCGCTTAGAGAGGTGATTGTCCCTCTTAGGATCGAGATTGTTGCAGAAACGCCAAAGAGCAGTTGTGAGATCGTTAGCATCCACAGTATGTTCAACATATAAAATCATCTTTATCCCTTCCACTTCTTTCATGGCACATACCTGCTCATGCAATTCTTTGATATGTCCTTTCCTGTTTTTTTGAACTGAAATGATAAGACAGGGTATTTCTTTTTTGAGCAATGATACATTTACTTTTTTGATCTCATCAAAGGATATCAAAGCATTTTCAATACCTCCTGACTCCCTGCTATAGACTCCCGACTCATAACTATCGTCTTTCTCTTCGGCAAACTTAAAAGTTCCGTCGATACACATTTTCCCGCCAAAACCCATCTTACTGCAACTGTGATCCAATACATCCATCGGGCCATTTGCAAATGCGATATCTGTAGAAGGGTTCAAATTTTTAAAAACATATTTTGCAAGAGCTTCATAATCCTGAATTTTTACTCCCTCATCCGCCATTACCAGGATTTTATTAAACATCATTTGCCCTGCTCCCCACATAGCATTCATTACTTTTTGACCCTGGCCGGCATAGTCTTTTTTAATTTTTGCAATAACCAGATTATGAAACACGCCTTCTACCGGCATATCCATATCCATTATTTCCGGAACCATGGTCATTTTGATCGGGGCCAGAAAAATTCTTTCTGTTGCTTTTCCCAGCCATGCATCTTCCTGTGGAGGAATACCAACAATGGTGGCAGGATACACCGCATTTTTTTTATGGGTAATGGCAGTGATGTGAAAACGGGGATACCAATCAGGCAAAGAATAATAACCAGTATGATCACCGAATGGCCCCTCCCAGATCAACTCTTCATCTGGTTCCACATATCCTTCAATAATAAAATCAGCATCAGCAGGGACTTCTACATCCGGTTGTGTAATACATCTTACCAATTCTACTTTCTTTTTCCGCAGAAATCCCGCCAGCATGTATTCATCTACATTTTCCGGCAATGGAGCTGTAGCAGAATATGCATAAACAGGATCGCCACCTAATGCAACGGCAACGGGCATTCTTTTATTCAACTTTTTATATTCTGCAAAATGTTTAGCTGAAACTTTATGCTTATGCCAGTGCATACCGGTAAGCGTTGGTTCAAATACCTGCATCCTGTACATTCCAACATTCCGGGAATTTGTATTCGGGTCTTTAGTATGAATAATGGGTAAGGTAACGAACGGCCCCCCATCCTTTGGCCAACAGGTAATAACCGGAAGTTTCGTTATATCTGGTTCTGTCATCACCACTTCCTGGCACTCTCCTCTTCCGCTTTTTACTTTTGGCATCCAACTGGCAAATTGTCCCAATTTAGGAAGTAGCTTCAGTTTGTCTAAAATCCCTTCTTTTGGCGATGCCAATAATTTAAAAAGTGCTTCAATCTCTTTTGCCACATCATCGAGGTGCTGAACACCCAAAGCCATACACATCCTTTTTTCACTTCCATAAGCATTCATCAACACGGGAAAATCATACCCGGTATTTTCAAACAACAATGCCTTTCCGCCATTACCGGATTTACTTACCCGGTCTGTAAATTCTGCGATTTCCAGTTTAGGGTCAACAAACGATTTTACCCGAACAAGTTCACCGGCTTTATCTAATGCATCAATAAATTGTTGTTGATTTTTCCATGCCATAATGTAAAATTATCTGTACAAATGTACAACACTGCCTGTGAGCAAATGTTCGAATCAACTTGCGATGGAGTACTAAAAAATAATCAATAAACATTTACCGGACATCCAGTCTGGCTTTTACGACCACGACCAGTTCCTCCTCCGCTTATTTCTAAGCGATATGTGAGATGAACACCAGAAAAATAATAGTAATCTTTATTTTCAATACTACCCCGAATCTCTCCTTTTGCCGGGTATAAAGTGCTGCTACCAACTTCATCCCCTCTATAGGATAAGTCAACTGCTAATTGCCCTTTAGCTCCCAATAAATCTGCCCGATCAATATAATTTGTACTAACATCATCAAGGTAATCGGTAAATAATTTTCTGATACCAAATTCAGCTCCTATTCTCAACTTATCATTAATGGCAAACTTAATTCCTCCGCCGAATGGGATGGCCAACTGATTTAAACTATATGGTTTCCTGTCCGGATAGCCGGATAAACCCTGCCCTTCAGTACTTAATGGTTTCAAAAATGTTTTCTTTCCGCTTGCATCATAGGTATAAGGATTGAACTTGAACATAGCTAACCCTGCAAAAACATAAGGGGTATATTTGTAATCGTACAAACTAAGTAAATTATATTCGCCCAAAAGGCTAAACTCCAGCAGCGTAGTTTCAAATGATAAATTACGAATTGCTAAATCAGCTTTTTTACTATAGACATCAGCGCCTCCCACTATTGAGTAAGTTACCCCTGCCCTGATCAGTAACTTGTCAGCTACTTCATAATTGATACTGATTCCTAAAGCACCATTGGTTACTTTTTTGGGAAATATTTTTTCGGTGATATCACCCAGATAAGCAGCAGCACCCCCATACACACCAACCATTATCCGCTGAGATTGAGCGGAAAATGAGATACATATAATAATGATAAGCAGCTGAAATCTTCTCATAGTAAATAAACTCTATACTTTTTACAAATTTAAGGCCATTGTGGCTTTTTCTTTCAGCTATTAATATTAAAAATAGATGTATTCGGAAAAAGAATACCGCAGATATAATTGAATCATTACCAGATATCGAAGAGAAGGGTTATTCCGTTAGTTGGAACTTAAGTATGATAATTACCAATGATGAACCGGATAATTTTTTTTATAAAGAGAGTTTTTTGAAATCTGTTTTGTTAAATATAATGGAGGAGAAAGTACTTAAAATTCTCCTATCTAAATACGAACTGTTTAATTCTGTTGGGCGGGGTATTCACAATTTTGAATTCTTCGAAATAAAAAATTATCCTGGTTTTTTAATAAGCCCGGTAAATTCAATGCCCAATCCCGGATTATTTGAATAAATGATTTTGCCATAATCGTAGCCAATACCTGTAGCGAGGTCTTCCTCCAATAATAAAGGCCCATCCATATCCACATGGTCAATAAAAGGAAGTAAGTGGGCAATAGCTGCTGAACCAACGGTGGATTCATTCATACAGCCGATCATTATTTTCAAACCAAGTTCTTTTGCATTGTCAATCATCCGACGGGCCGGTGTGATGCCGCTGCATTTCGTTAGTTTTATATTTATGCCATGAAAATGGTGATGACATCTTTCTACATCCTTTTCAAATACACATGATTCATCAGCGTATAAAGGAAGTTCAGATTTTTCAAACAAAATTTTCATTCCTTCCCAATCATCTTTCGCTAAAGGTTGTTCTACCAACTCCACTCCCAATTCTTTCAATTGCGGAATTAATTTTAAAGCTGTTTCCAGATCCCAGGCAGCATTTGCGTCTACCCGTAATGTGGCATCTGTATTTTCCCGTAAGGCTTTTACAATCGCAATATCATCCGCTGTACCCACTTTAATTTTATAAATAGGCCATGGTTTTTCTTTCATCTTGGCTACCATCTTTTCAATCGTATCAATGCCGATTGTATAATCGCAGATTGGATTATTCGTAATATCTCCACCCCAGATTTCGTACAATTTTTTCTTTTTCATTTTACCATAAATATCCCAGGCGGCAATATCCAATGCACAAACTAAAAACGGGTTTTGCGGAAGCAGATGATGCAAATAATGCCAATAACGTTCGGGGTCGGTAAAAGCAAATTTTTCGATAAAAGATTTTTTTGCTTCCAGATCCTCTATCATCTTTTCTACCGAAATATTGTAATAAGCAATGGCCGGAGCTTCGCCATAACCTTTTATGCCAAAATGTTCCAGTTCAACTATTAAAGTAGGTTGGTGCGTTTTTGTCCCTTTGGAAATGGTAAATGGGTGGCGAAATTTGAGATGATAAGGCCAATATTGAACTTTCATACAGGCAAATATAGTTTATGTGTAAATTACAAGTAAACAGCATCTCCTGATTTTATCACTAAAAAATATGCAAATGAAAAAATTAATTTTTCTTTCCGGATTCAGCCTGCTTTTTTCAGCATCCTATAGTCAGCAAACAGCGGCCAACCCTTTTCCAAAAACCATCTCCGTAAATGGTAGTGCCGAAATGGAAATTGTTCCTGATCAGATTTTTGTCAATGTGGTATTACGGGAGTATCAAAAAAAAGGGGAAAGTAAAAAGGAGCTGGAAACACTTAAAAATGATTTCCTGGCTGCCTGTAAAACAGCAGGAATTGCAGATTCTGTTATCAGTATTGTTTCTTATACCGGCTACAATGACTATTTCGGGTTAAGAAAAAAGAAGAAAGCACCAGACCTTTTTGCAGGGATTACCTACCAGGTGAAATTTTCTGCCAGTAAACAAATGGATGATCTGGTAGATAAACTGGATGATGAAGCTACTCAGAGATTTGATATTGTAAATACCGGCCATAGCAAAATGTCCGAGTTCAGAAAACAACTGAAAATTCAGGCTGTAAAAGCAGCCAAAGACAAAGCAATTTACCTGACAGAGGCTATTGGCGAAAAATTAGGGTCAGCCATAAAAGTGGAAGAACCGGCAGAGCCTTCTTTAGAATATGCGAGGGGTTCTAATACAATTTCACAGGTAAATATCTCTAATTCTTATAATAAACCTGATTGGAACAATGATAAAAGCATTGAAGTAAATTTTAAAAGTTTCAAACTACGATACGTTGTCGATGTAGTCTATGCATTGCAATAAAACAGGAAAATGTAAACAGGAGTATTGGTTGGGTAATGCTGATTGAATTTTCAGCTTATCCCCTTCCGCTATGTACCACATAACCCTTTAACTCATCATTAAATTCATTTTGTTGAATGAGTTCTTCTAATGGTATATGCATCCGGTACCGCCAATAGTTTTTTGGATTGGCCGGATTGTTTATTCTTTCCTCATGCGGATTTTCCCGTCGCAGGGTTTCATTCATGCCAAATATATCCTGTAATTGGAAAATACTCCACATAGCAGGTGAGTATAAATGTTGCAATACAATGGCCCTGTTTATCCATGATTCGCAATAAAAAGGCGCATCACCCCACTGACCTAATACATGGTTATAAAACTGTTGTGTTTGTTCTCTGTTTTCTTCCCACCAGCTTCTGAGTGTACTCATATCATGTGTAGATGGAGTAATCACCGACATATAAGGGGCATCATTAGGATGAAAAAACTCTTTCTTTGGGTCTTTGGGCATGCGCTGAATTTCCAGGCTTAGAATACCCAGTTGTTTCATTACATCGGGTACGCAATGTGGTACCATACCAAGGTCTTCGCCACATACCAGCATATTAGTTGCTGCTTTTAACTGCGGCAATTTCTGCATAGCTTCTTTGAACCAGAAATCATCCTGACGGTTGTAGAAATAGTTAATGTAAAGTGCTTTCAATTTTTCCTGCACATGCGGATTCAGGTGCCGGTAGGAAGCTGTTTTCTCCATAGAGATGCGGAAATGAAATTCCTCACCCTGCGAACCTTCTTCTTCAAACAGAATTACATTAGAAATTAAATCAAACAAACCCAGTTTTAATTGATCGTTCTCTTCATTCTCTTCAATAGAGGTAAAATAATTTTCTACCAGCTCCTGGGTTTCAAATTCAATTTTTAGATCATATCCACCAAATTCATTATTGATAAGAAATTGTTCTTTTACCTGTCCGGCTAATTTGCCAAACACTTCAGCCAATACTTCATCAGTAATAAAAGAACGGCAATACCGCTGATAATCAAACCAGATTCCATTTTCACCAAATTCATTGATATGAACCGGAATGCAGGGTACAAATCGTCCCATGATTCCCTGTACGGCATTGGCTGGTATGCTCCAGATCCGGAAAAAACCGAGGATATGGTCAATTCGGAAGGCATCAAAATAATTACTCATCTGTTCAAAGCGTTGCTTCCACCAGGCAAAGCCGCCTTCCTGCATTTTTTTCCAGTTGTAAGTGGGAAAGCCCCAGTTTTGGCCAACTGCTGTAAAGTCATCCGGTGGTGCACCAGCCTGCCAGCTTAAATTATACAGCTCAGGAGCAACCCAGGCATCACAACTGAATCTGGAGATACCAATCGGAATATCACCTTTGATAACAATTCCTTTTTTATGCGCATATTCAACTGCTTCTTTTAATTGAAGATGGAGATGGTATTGGATGAAATAGTAAAATCCAATTTCTTTATATTCAGCTGATTTGTGGGAACATAGTTTATTAATGGCTGATTTATCAAAAACAACATTCGTCTTCCATTCATCGAAGTTTGAAGTCTGATATTTATCTCTGAAATAGCAAAAGGCTGAATAAGGTTCTAACCAATGTTTATTATGTTTAAAAAATTGTTTATAATCGTCAGAATCTAAACAATTTATTGCTTTTAATTCATATAATATTTTCAGTGATGTTAATTTACTTTTCATCACTTCTTCATAGTCAACCTCTGTCAGATCATTTAATTCTTTTTGTTTTTCTTTAAGATGATTGAGTAAATCAACATTTTCTTTACCTGCAACCTTCGCCAGGTTGATATATAAAGGGTGTAAGGCAAAGGCTGAAACAGCAGCATAGGGATAGGAATCCATCCAGTTAAAAGCAGCCATTGTATCGTTTATAGGAAGAAGCTGAATCAGTTTCAACCCGGTGCTTTTTGCCCAATCCACCAATAATTTAATATCATCAAACTCTCCTACTCCAAAACTATTTTTACTCCTAAGGCTGAAAACCGGGATTGCCACCCCGGCACCTTTCCATGTATCATTGGCCAGATGTACAAAACCATCATGTAGTATGGTCACTCTCTTTTTATCAGCATCACTATAAATCAGTCTGTTGTCACCTTCTTCATAAAAGGAAAATTTCTCTGCTTTGGTATTATATATACCATATTTATAAGCCACCGGAAAGTCAGCATCTGACAAGTCCAATTTTGCTTTCCACCAACCTGCCTGTCCGGCAGGCAGGTCACCATCTCTGCTTAATAGTACGGGCTTGGTTTCCGACCAATTTCCAAGTCTTATACCGTTACCTGTCAAGCAAATTATTTCATGCTTATCCAGCAGTGGTGCTTTTACTTTAAATTCATGTGTAAAGTTTTTATCGGAGGTTGTTTTGCCTTTTGTGTGATTCGGTTTCAGCAATACTTTATTAAATGCATCCGAAAAAAAGGTGTTTTCGTACTCCCCTGCATGGTTCCAGGTATCAACTAACTGAATTTCTGATAAATCCTTATTATCAATTTCTATATGCCGGTCATTTCCCCATTCATATAGAGGTTCGCCATCTTCATTTTTTAGAAAATACTTATATGAAATGCTTTTATGCAGGTCTTTCTTTTTTATTTCAACATTGCCCGACCAATATTCATCATTCATGTATTCCAGTGGCAAAGCTTTGGAAGGATCATTATTTCCCAGTTCATCAATATTCCCGGATAGCCATAAACTCTGACCATATCGGGTATGAAACCGGAGATAAAATTGAAATTTCATTGCAATCGTTAGTTCGTTATGAAAGGCTTATAATTGTGTTATAGGAACACATTACTTACGAAAATAGAAAAAAGCCGCCAAGGTTTGTACTTTTAATAGAAAGATTTCAAAAAAACTTATTGTAACCGTATGAGTATTAATTATAGACGATGGCAAAAGCTGTTTTTGTTCTGTTTGGGATTGTTTGTTGGAACTGCCTTTTGTATGAAATGGATGGAAGGAGATTTCTGGCAAAATGGTCAAAAATTTACCATTATCGGGCTTGAAATAAGTTATTCAAAAGAGCAGGTTTTGGCAATATTGTCTGGGCTGGATGAACATGTAAAAACCATTCTCCGCTATCATCTCAGTTTTGATTTTGCTTTTATGGCAGGTGTTTATCCCGGCATAGCTGCACTCTGTATGATGGCGAGAGATAAATCAGCAAACTCCGTAATTCGAAAAACTCTTTTAGTCTTTGCCGCTTTGCAGTTAGTAGCATGGGGTTGTGATATAGCAGAAAACTGCTACCTGCTGAAGTGGATAAAGAAGCCGGATATCGGAATCGAATTTGGCGTCTTTCACCTTGTTGTTTATAGTAAGTGGTTAATTGCATTATCTGCAGCCCTGATTGCAATTCCATTAGCTATCCGAAAAAGAAAAGGCTTGTGAATAAGTTGAAAACTCTTTTTTTTCATTAGTTATGCCCCCTTACTTTTGTAAAAATTTTGAAGAAATGGAACAAACAAAAAAATACAGGGGAATCTGGTGGTTAATTTGTCTGGCTTCCACTGCTGCATTAATTTTTGCTATCTGCACACATTGGGAATGGCTTACATTAATTCTCCCTTTCCAGACTACGGCTTTTGTTAAAGCTATGGACATTATGTAAAGAGAGCTCTAACTGTCTAACTTATATTAGCCCCGCCTGTAGCGGGGTTATTTTTTTTTCTTCTGGCACATTACTTGTTTTAACAAATTATTAATCTCACTAAATTTTTTAAAAAAACAAACTTTTATGCGAAAATTACTATTCTCTTTAATGGCCTTTTTAACTATTGGTACTTCATACAATAATATTTCAGCCGCCTATGTTATCCCAACTTCCTTAGTTACTGAAAACCCAGACCCCGCTACAGTGAAAGCAGCTTTAAATGCTTTCAAAAGTTTGCCAAAAAAGGAACGAAAGTCTAAAATAAAAGAAGTCAAAAAGGAATTAAAGGCTTTCAAAGTAGCAAGAAAAGCTGGCCAGGAACCAAGCACCAACACCATCTTACTTGTAATTCTTGCTATACTACTTCCCCCTTTGGCGGTTTATCTGCACCAGGGAGAAATAAATTCGAAATTCTGGATTAGTTTATTGCTTACTTTATTGTTCTGGTTGCCCGGGGTTATTTATGCTCTCATCGTTATTCTGGGGAATGGAGGGTAGTATGAATTTGCCCACTTTGTAGAAATGGTTTCGCATATCACAAGGGTTCATAACATCCTTTTACAAAAAATGCAAGATTTATATAATGAGCAATGCCGGTTCCTCCCTTATTGGGTGACCGGCATTGCATTTTTAATTGGAAACGGATATTTAATATTCTCTTACCTGCTAAAGCGGCTACCTGCAGTTCTTGCATTTCTGCGGATATTCCACAGGTCAGCGGCAGTGAATGGCCGCTTCTTTGCTTCAGGCATTTTAATGCCAGTTGCCAATGTTTCTTTTACTTCTTTTACCAGGTTATTTAAAACTTCTGGTTCCATCTGTACAATAGATGGCCTCAAATCAATTTTCATGATATTACTGTTTAATAATTACAAAATATTTTCTGAGCAAAAATCCGGTAGAAAAACACTAAGAATCGTTAGAAGAAGTGTTGAATTCAATCATCCGTAGCAAGCATGCTATATGCTCAGATTCGAGATACAAAACTACGAAATAAAAATCATTTTCAATAAGAAAATGAAGAACATTAACAGTTATTTTAAAAAATAGTTAGTACAAATAACTTTAGAAATAGTTCATTTTTTAAAAAAATATAATTATATACTTATTAATTTTTTAAAAATAAATATTTAAAACTGATTGGTATTTGTCAGGAAAAAAATATCGAACAAATAATTAATAGAGTTTAACTCACCTGATTCAGAAATAAAGGCAATCCTGATTTCCAATCGCCATCTATATATAACTCAAATGAATAACGAGTGGCTGTTTCAAATTTTAGCTGGTTAAAATTGACGACGATATTAATAGATGTAAACTGTCCGTTGGGTGGCGCACCTATATTGATATTTCCTTCAATCGGTTGAATTATTTCTTTACCAGCTGAATCGATCAGCCGTAGTTTAAAATCATGACTTCCAGACTCTTTAGCAGCAAACCGCAACCGGCAGGCAACTGTGCAGGCAGGGTGCTGTACCGGAAATTGTTTGGCATTGATACTATCAAAAGTGCCTACAATGGTCAGCTTTGAATTATTATCTTGTGCAAAGTCGGCGAGAGTAAAAATTTCAATTTCCATTACCCATTTTTTAGTTTATACATTAAAAGATCACCCTTCAATACAATTGTAAATGTATGTATTGTGCCATAAAATAGCCTAATAATCATGCCTTTCACCAACTCTTTATTATTAAATGACAATTGAGGTAATTACCCCATTTTCTTCTGACATCAAAGCATAATTTCCTGTCATTGCAGCAGCATTGAATCGGTACCCGGTTATTTTTAGTTACCACTCCTTTTTGGTGTATAAACAAGTTTTGCAAAGATTATTCAACAATAAAGTTTATTGAATTAGCATAAGCAAAAAAATTGACAATAGTTTTTAGCCTGAAAAATAGCCTTTGTTATAAAAGTTGACTCAAACACAAATATTACTTCAACATTTATTATAAACTAGCCAGATAATTTTTCACCGAACGGAATGAACGTCCCTGCTCTCCTTCTTGTACTTTTTCATCAGCGGAATCTATGTGGATGATAAATTTCTTATCAATAAGTTCCTCAAAAGCTGGAAGAGCAAGAAAATTGGTTTCATCCATTAATTTAGTCGCAAGTAATGGAAGAATTACTTTTCCTAACTCCTTTAACTCACGGAATTCTGCTGTCTTTGTCCGGGTGTAAGGATCGGAGCTGAAAGCATTACTTCCAGTATGCCATATTTTTTTCCAGGCGCTGAATTTTTTTTCAAAATCAGCCGTTTTCTCACGGGGTATACCTTTTATAAGTTCTTTAAGCCGGTTAATTTCTTCTTTTGTGAACACTTTTTTTTCTTTCATATACTTGAGGAGGTATTTTGGCAAAGGAACTGCAATTAATCGTTTCCTTTTATAATAAGCAATTACATGTCCGTAAGAGGGTCCGTTGAGTTCATTCAGGCAATGCTCAATTCTTGCCAGGCTGCCGCATTTTGACTCCCAGCAAGGGCCATGAGAAGGTCCGGATATACAACCATGCGTCATACTATTATTAGCAAAGCCCCAGGCAGCTACATGCCCTTTTGTCTTCCGTATCAGCCCAAACTGTGAATAGAAACTATCAAAATTTGCAAGTGTGCTTCCCGGCCAGTGCCAGGTATTTGTAACACCTACTGTCCAGGAGATACAATTATAAACTCCGGAAGGCTCACCAGTTACAATTGTTAAATCAACATCCAGTAAAGGAAATGCTCCAAGAAATGTTGTTTTTTCAGATGCGGTTAATTTTCGTGGTAATGGCATAAGAATAATTGAGGTTATCAGCAAATTTAGTTAAGCAATTGATCTTCCACAATACCGAGAAAGTGGTATATAGAAAATGCATTCCCATTATCTGTCTTAATACAGGAATTTGCATTTATTTTATTTATTCAATCAGCCATTTGTTTTTTTCTAATGAGTAAAATAGAAAAGGGTCCATGTTAAAATATTGAAAACAAAAATCAAAAATTATATTGTTTATACTTGGTGCAAAAGCAAAAAACGAATTTCTCTTAAAAAATACTACCTTCGTAACTCATTTCCCGGAGTTTGTCATCAGGGAAAAGCCTTATATGGCTATCAGATAATGATTACTTGCTACAATTTTAACCTAAACAAAAAATAAAATGATTCAAAAGACTTATTACAAAACGAAAGATTATTGTAAAGTGAAATTTTCTTTCAAAGTGGAAAATGCTGAAACGGTTGAAATACTTGGCTTGAACAGCGATTGGGAAAATTCAATCTATATGAGTAAGAAAAAAGATGGCAGTTTCAGTGCTGATGTAAACCTTCCGAAAGAGTCAAAACATGAGTTCAAATACCGTGTGAATGAAAAAGTTTGGTTAAATGAACAGGAAGCTGACAGCGAGGTTACAAACGAATTTGGTGGCAGCAATAGTGTTATAGTTTTATAATCTTATTTTTTTTCAGAAATTATATAGCCTTTATTTTGACATTTACTTGCCAAAATAAAGGCTTCTTTATGTCGATTCATTAAACAATCGTTGCCTGAAATTAAACCAGACTGTACTTAATTATCATATTCTGACTGGAAGAACCCGAGATCAGCAAGTATGATAACAGGTTGTGTGAAATTAAGCAAGCTGTCGCTTATATTTTCCTTCAATTGAATTCGGGTCTTTGCGAAAGTAGGTTTCAGCAATGAAAGCTTATACGAATTAACTTTAAAAAAAGCTAATCGGGCAGTTTGTTCGGTAAAGTCTTCAATCAGATGAAACGATTCAGCAATATATAGCTGATCGTTGTAGAAAGGTTGTGTCATAGAATTGGATATTGGTTTTAAAAGGATTGGACTATTTGTTAACGCAATATAAGAGTATTCATTGCTTCCCATTTAATGTATAGGATATTACAATAGCAGAATTCGTAGTTTTCCGATACTATCATAAGGGAGAATCCCCCGGAATTACTGATCAAACAGACGATTACATCGTTTTTCGATTCCTGATTTTTTTGATCCACCAGAAAATCACCTGTTTTAGTACGAACAATGATAAATATCCGTTTACATTTTAATTGACTACCTTTAACCGGTGATGACAAGTTCTTCCAGCATTCAGTCCGGATCAGTTTCAATTCTTACTTAACAATAAAGTAATAGTTAACCTCCTCTTTACTTTTTGGCAGCAGATCCTTATCACAACTCGTCCCGCAACGGGCGGGAGGTATTTTATTGTTTTATTTTAAATTATTGTTTTATGAACATGTACGTTTCGAATTTAAGTTTTCACACAGGTGAAGATGATCTGAAAAAATTATTTGAAGAATTTGGCACTGTTTCTTCAGCCAAGGTTATTACAGACAGGGAAACAGGCAGAAGCCGTGGTTTCGGCTTTGTAGAAATGGGATCTGAAGAAGAAGGGAATGCTGCTATGAAGTCACTGCATAATAAAGAAATTGAAGGCAGAGCCCTGTCAGTTACAATAGCAAGGGAAAAAACACCAAGATCTGAAAATAAAAGGTGGTAATAATCAGTAAATTTTTATTTTAAAAGAGCCAGAAATGGCTCTTTTAATTTTTTTCTTCCTGTATTTCTTCTTGAACAGGAGTAATATTTTTAATATTCAGGATAAAATCTGAATTCAGGCTGATGGCATATTGATGTTGACGGGTCAAATTCCTTGTAACCTCATCTTCCTGTAAAATTTCTACCAAATCACGGGCCGGTACTGATTGATTATGCATTGAATTCATCCGGCCTTTTACAATTTCTACAGCAAACGAACAAGCGGGTTTCCTCAGTTTTGTGGATTTTTCAAAGTCAGTACGGTTTAATGAAACAGTTTGTTCAGATGTAGCTGATTTTTTCATTAATAACCTGATAACAGGCAGGTATTTTTTCCAGGTATAAGTGTACATAGATAGATTTAGAAATAGAAATTAAATAACAAGCAAGAACTGTAAAGGTCAGCTTTTATTTTCAAATGTGCCCTTTTAATTATACAATGAAAAGCTGCCAAAATCCGGTTCGGCGTCTATGCTGAATTTGGGATTTATCTCTTCTATATGGCTTAAAATCACTATATTTGTAAGTAATCAGTTTAAAGTTATTCAGCCAGTAATTTGTTTTTTTTACCCTGTTTATTAGACTGTGAAGCGTTAATCTTCCCTGTTCATTTTTTTGAACCCCAAAGGATGTACAAGGAGTTTTTTAAAATAATATTATGACAAACGAGCAAATTGAAAAATTTGTGCTTGTAAAGCACCTAGACAAAGCACCAGTAAATATTAATTTCAAAGCAAGACAGGCAATAACAGGCATGTTTATTAAAACAGCAGACTATGCTGAATTAAAATCAAAAAACCTGTGGCGTATTGTAAACGGTGCCAGTGTGGAAGAATACAACAAATCTAAAGACATTAATCTCTGCCGTATTTTCAATGGCACTGAGATTACAAGACTAGGAGCAATCTAAACTGCTGCACTTTCACCGGATGCTTGTAGTAAGTTTTGAGTTTTTAAATAAGTAGGGAACCCCTTAACTTCCCTTAAAATACCTTTTGACGTATGTCTGACGGTAGCAATGAACTATTCTACTCAAGGTTACCCGTAAATCAAATTCCACTCAGCGAGTTGTTAATGGAGGAACATCTTTTTTTTAAAGTTCCGGCTAACTGGTATGTAGTGATAACTGATGTAAAAAAATCGACTTTAGAAGTTGCCGAAGGTAAACATGAAACAGTAAACTTAGTAGCAACAGGAAGTATTGTAGCTGTGTTGAATATTGCTTTTAAAGAAAATCTTACAATTCCATTTTTCTTTGGTGGCGATGGTGCTACTTTTATTGTCCCCCCTTCTATATTAAATCAGTCTATTAAAGCTCTTTCGCTTCATCAGGAGAGTACCCTACAAAACTTTAATATGACATTACGGGTTGGGCATGTGCCCGTAGAAAGTATTTATGCTAACGGTTATCAACTCAATATCAGTAAACTTAAACGATCAACTATTTTCTCTATTCCTGTACTACTCGGTGATGGACTTTCTTATGCTGAAAAAATCATTAAGGGGGATGATTATTTATTTGCTCCTCCGCCAAATGAGAGTACAGAACTTGACCTCAGTGGAATGCAATGCCGCTGGGATAAAATAAAGCCACCTGTAAATTATGACGAAGTGGTTAGCTTGGTGGTCATGGTACAGGAAGGAGTGAAACAGGCTGATGCTTTCAAAAAAGTAATTGATCAGCTGGATAGAATATATGGAGATGCTGAAAAAAGAACACCTATCAGTACCTCCCGGTTAAAGCTTAAGGCAACCCTTAAAAAAATTGGAGCAGAAATGAGAGTAAAATTGGGAGGGTATAACTTTTTTTACCTGCTAAAAACCTGGCTTACAACCCTTTTAGGTACATTATATTTCAGAACCGGGCCAGGGAAAATTTATCTATCACAATTGGTTGAAATGTCTGATACATTGGTAATTGATGGAAGAATCAGTACGGTTATTTCCGGAACAGCCATGCAAAGGGAGCAACTGGAAACTGCCTTGAAGGAATTGGAAAAGGATGGCATTATTCTTTATGGACTATTTGTTAGTAAAGAATCAGTTATGTCCTGTTATGTTCGCAGTATGGATGAAAATCATATTCACTTTATTGATGGTTCAGAAGGTGGTTATACAAAAGCGGCCAGTGTATTAAAGAAGAAACTCTTTTCAGATAAATCAAACATCTGAAATCTATGCCTTGTTTTGCAGGTATTTATGGAATTTTGTTTTTTTGAATTCTAAAAAAGAAGAATCATTTCATTTCAGACAATTTGTATTTTTACCAGGCACAAACTAAAATATCCAGATGATAAAATTTAATGCAATTTTTATTGCAACATTAATGTTATTGGTTGCAAGTTGTTCCGATTCTAAAAAAGATAAAGATGCTGTAAACAATAATCCGGAAATTGAGAATGTGGATGAGGTTGAGAAGGACACAATACAGGCAAAAAAAGTAACAGACAGGGACTATAGTATTTCTAAAGCGAATGCATATAACGATCTGTTTCTGGATAGCCTTGCTATGGAGGACTATATCAGTAAACGCCAATTGGCAGATAAGAAAATTGCCCGGCGGATCCGAAGTTTTTATAATGCCAGGAATTATCAATATGCCTGGTTTTCTTCAAATGGCTTAACTGAACAAAGTCGTTTTTTCTGGAATCAATATGATTATGCGGTTACACATTTAAAAGACACCTCCCTTGTAAATTCAGTTTTTTATAAGGACGCAGAAAGGTATCTTAATCAGGAAAAAATAACAGCGAATATGAATGACAAGGGTATTTTATCTACAGAATTTGGTTTTACAGAATATTTTATCCGCTTCATTAATAGTACTTATGAAAAAGGATATGTGAAAAGAAAGGAGCAGGAAAAATTCATTCCGATAAAGAAACAGGATCCTATTGCCATGGCCGACTCCCTGCTCAATAAAAAACACAGCGATGAAAAATATTATGAGCAGGTAAATGATATGTATGGTAACCTGAAAAAGAACCTGCAACTCTATCATGAAATTGCAAAAGCCGGCGGATGGGGCATAATACCAACAGCTAAAGCAATCAAAAAGGGAGAAACACAGACATCAATTCCCATTATTAAAAAAAGATTACAACTGACACTTGATATGCCCGGTGATGACAGCAGTTCCGTTTTCACTGATACATTAGAATTAGCTGTAAAGAAATTTCAAAAAAAGTATGGCTACAAACAGGATGGTATAGTAACTGCTACATTAATAAAAGACATGAATATACCTGCCAAAGAAAGATTGATGTCCATATTGTTGAATATGGACAGGATGCGATGGCTGCCGCAAAAACCTACGGGTAATCTCATCATTGTAAACCTACCGGAGTTTATGCTGCATGTTTATGACGGTAATAAAACAGTCTTCGACATGGTGGTGGTGGTTGGAAAAGTGGGCAATAATACCATGATGTTTAACGGCGATCTGAATCAGATATATTTCAGCCCTTACTGGAATGTGCCGCAAAGTATTATAAAGAGTGAAATAATGCCAGCAATAGCAAGAAACCCAGGGTATCTTGACCGTAAGAACATGGAGAGAGTTGGTTCCGGCATCAGGCAGCGTCCCGGCCCTGGTAATGCATTGGGCAAAGTGAAATTTATTTTTCCAAACAGTTTCAATATGTATTTTCATGACACACCTTCCAAAAGCCTTTTCGGATTGGATAAAAGAGCCTTTAGTCATGGCTGCATCAGGCTAAGCGAACCACAAAAAATGGCAGAGTGGTTATTAAGGAATGACCCAGAATGGAATAAGGAAAAGATAGTTTCTGCTATGAACCAAACTAAGGAGAAATCAGTAAAACTAAATAAACCAGTGCCTGTTTTTATTATTTATTATACCGCCTGGGTGGATAATGACGGGCAGCTTAATTTCAGGGATGATGTATATCAGCATGATAGTGAACTGGTGAAAAAAATGTTCGTTTCTGCAAATGATCTAAAGTAGGATGTAAATTTAATTTGCCTCTAATCAAATTACGACAATAATAACGTTTTATAACCGCTCATCCCAAATGCTGCAAACTCAAGCAGCATTTTTTATTTAATAAATGCCATACCAGTACCGGCTGTACTAAACCAAAACCCCAAGCTTTATGGTAAGGTATGTTATGACTTTTTCTGTGCCATCAGGCCGGCAACACTCTGTACAAAAAGTAATTGATCATTATTTTGATGGGTTGCAAAAACATGGCCCCTGTGGTATGAGGAGTCAATGTTATGCTGACTATAACAATGCTTCCAATTTTGTACATATAAAAAGCTTCAAACGAGAGTCTGTGGCTAATCATCATTTTAAATCAGGCATATTCAGGGAATATGTACAGCAACTGGCTTCCTTATGCGAATGTCAACCCTCTTTTTTAAGGCTGGAGCAACAACAAACTTTTGAATCTATTTATTAGAACTGTCTTATTGGTAAAAAAAAGAGCTAGTAGAAACAAGCCCTTTACCATTAAACCTTTCCTTCAAAGATTGTAAATTAGCTCAGATAATATTCAGAATCCAGGGAAATAGCCGAAAAGGTATTTCTAATCGATAAATAACCTATTTTATTAGATGATTTTCTCATCCTTTCAATAGTTTTTAAACTATTGAAAGCAGTTAAATACAAAATTCTTTCTATCTTAGGTAAATAACTGGTAAAATGAAATTTATTATTAGCTGTCTTCTTATTTCAGTTTTAATCCCTGAGCATTCATTTTGCCAGACTTTATCAGCTATTGATACAAACAAGTACAGTATTCACCTTCCCGACTACTGGAAACCCGGCAATAAAGTATGGCAGATATTAAATGATAAACTACCTCTTGTTTGTGATGAGCTGAAGGATAAGGAACTTTGCGGTGACAATTGCAATCCTAAATACAGTATTGAATTTGAAATGTCAGAGCCGGTCATTTTGGGTTCCTACCCATCTCATATTCTTACAGCAAACGGAAAAGAATCCTGGAATATAAAAACAACGTACGGGTTTTCAGCATCCTTATTACTACTGAATGAAAATAATGAGTTGTTAATAAAGTTTATACTAGTTGATTTTAATGAATTATGGACTAAAACACGCAGAATAGAAGTGCAATCTTCAACGCCTGCACAGCCAATACAGCCAATTAAGGTCATTGCATTAAACTCCGTTAATCTGTCCCAGGTACCGCAGATAAACCCCGGGAATAATGGTTACTCCCAATATCGAAGCAATAATATGAATAATTACAGTTCTCCTCCTACCAGAATAGATATGCTGGGAATTGTTGATGAAAAGATAAAGTCCTTGTAATATTTCATTGTAAATCCTGTAAATTTAACTCCAGAAACAAGTGACATCTCCTCTAAATCAGGATAAGTAAAAAAAACAATATGCACCGAGTAATCATACCAGTTGACTTTTCCGAAACTTCTTTAAATGCTGCCCGTTTTAGTGCACAAATGCTGGCTGGAAAAAAAGATGCCCTTGCAATTCTTTATAATAATTATGAAAGTGAAGGGGATTTTGATGTAGTAGTCGGATACCAGGAAAGTCTGAAAAAAGAATTTCTCGAAAAAGGAGTTGAACAAGTAATTTATGAAAATGAAATGGGCGGTGACCTTATTGATAATATTGCCCGCCTGGCCTATACCAGCAGGGCGACATTGATCGTAATGGGCATAACCGGTAAATCTGAAATACGTCAGGCCATGTTTGGTAGCAATACATTGAAATTAGTAGATAAAAACTTGTTACCAGTTTTGATTATTCCACCGGATGCAGTTTACAAGGGAATTAAGAATATTGCTTTTTCTTCTGATTTTAAAAATGTCGAAAATACGACCCCGTCAGACCTTATCAATTCTGTATTGGAAATATTCAATCCAAAACTTCATATTGTAAATGTTAATCCGGAACATTATGTATCGCTGACTGAAGAAATTGAACAAGGGAAAATTGCATTCAGAAAAATGTTTAGTTTATTTCAAACTGAGTTTTATTTCCTTACGATGAATGATTTTTATGAAGCTATAGATGTTTTTGTTCAGGATTATAATATTGATATACTTATTACGATTCCCAAACATCAAAGCAATGCCATATCTATATTTAAGTCATCACATACCAAGCGGTTAGCCTATCACAGCCGTATTCCTGTTCTGGCAGCTCATGAGTAATATATAACTAATTAAAGGAATTGTTGCCCTTCAACACTTGAAATAAAGGGAACAAATCAGTAGCTTTGATTTATTTTTTATGCGAAGTATTGCAGAAAAGCTTAGCCGTATTTATAGTTTTGCCGAGCAATCGCTACCGGCAAATTATTATATCCCTGATTAATCAATCGGTGCAATGATTTTTAGTATGAACTCTTGTATTGCAGGAGGGCAATCATTGGTTATAGATTTCTACTTGACTATTATAATGATGAACCAGTTATGAAAAATATTAAATTGATCGAAGTACCCTCAGAAATCGGAGCAGGTACAAGGGGTGCAAGCCTTGGAATAGAAGCAATAAAAATTGCAGCACTGGATTTTATGAGCAATTTCTTTATTCATTTCCCTTCTGAAAAAATTTCTTCAGAAAATAAATTATTATATGAACCGATAGAATCACCGTATGCGAAACGTATAAAAGGCATCGTATCTGTTTATGAAAAAGTTTCCAAAGCGATTAATGATGCGATGAAGAATAATTTCTTCCCTGTTGTGTTAAGTGGAGATCATAGCACAGCTGGAGCTACTATAGCCGGTATTAAAATTGCAAAGCCAAAAAGTAAATTAGGCGTAATATGGATAGATGCGCATGCTGACTTGCACACCCCTTTTACTACGCCATCTGGCAATTTACATGGAATGCCAATGGCTATTTCTATTAATGAGAATAATGAAGATTGTGCCGTTCATGATTTGGATGATGATACTATAAAACATTGGAATTATCTGAAAAATATCGGAAATATTGCTCCGAAGGTTTTGCCCGAAGATGTGGTGTTTATTTCTCTGCGTGATTATGAAAAAGAAGAGCGGCAACTGATTGAAAAATTCAATATGAAAGTCATTACATCAAAAGATGTAAGGAATAAAGGTGCTGAAAATGTAGTAAGGGATACTATCAGGTACCTTGCAGATTGTACAGATATTTACATCTCTTTTGATGTGGACAGTCTTGATTCTTCTATTTCAAAGGGTACAGGCACCCCTGTAAGTAACGGTCTAAAAGAAAGGGAGGCGGAGGATCTGATCAGTAAATTTATGCAAAACCGTAAAGTCTGTTGTTTTGAAATTACAGAAGTTAATCCCACTTTGGACAAAGAAAACTTAATGGCAGAAATTGCGTTCAATATACTTCAACGTAGTGTTAATATACTTTTGATGAATTAAGATTTCTGATAATGCCAATATATTCAAATTAACCAATACGGAATAATGCTAAGGGATCTGGAAGGTCAACTTTAAGCCTTCCGCAAAACTGACTGGTTGATAACTTAATTGCTGCTTTGCTTTATCTATTATTAAAGACGTATTCAACGGTCGCTTTGCTGGTTGCGAAAAATCAGACTCAGTTACTTTATTAATAGCCGACTTATTTAGTTGTAAAAGATCTGCCATTTTGCAAGCCATCTCGTACGGGGTCATTACATCTGAACCTGATAAATGATAAATACCTGTTGCTCTATTTTCAATTATTCTAACAATACCTGCTGCAAAGTCTTCGACGTAGGTTGGGGTACGAACCTGATCATCTACCACGTTATACTCCTCTCCTTTTTCCAGTTTTTCTTTTACAACCGATAAAATGTTACCCTTTTCAGAAGTGGGATGCCCATATACTAATGAGGTGCGGACAATTGCCCATTCAAATTCATATTCTTTTACTGCATCTTCAGCTTCAGATTTTGTTTTCCCATAAAAATTTACTGCGGCTACAGGATCATCTTCCAGGTAAGCACCTTTTTTCCCATCAAAAACAAAATCAGTCGAAACAAAAATAAAAAAACATTTTTGCTCTGCTGCATTCAACAACAAGGTTACTGTACCTTCTACATTGGTAAGATAAGCCTGCCATTGCTCCTGTTCGCATTTATCTACGTTGGTCATTGCCCCTGCATGAACAACTATTCCAGGTTTGTATTTGTCAAATACATCATGTACAGAATATGGGTTGGTAAAATCCATACATACATATTCAAATCCCATTTTGCTGGTAAATGGCAACCGGCATTCACCTTTACCAGTAGCAATTATCTCAAACCCTTTCTGAAGTAACTGAATTGAAAGATAAAAGCCAAGAAATCCGTTGGCTCCGGTGATCAGGATTTTCATATATCAAATTTAGGGAACAAAAAATCCTGTTCGGAGAAACAGGATTTTTTTATCTGGGAAAAATAGACAATTAAGGTTTATTCAAAGCGACTATCAAATCTGTTATAGCGGACTCATTTTTAAGATTCAGGTGGTTGGCGCTGATAACTTCTTCAATTTTTGAAGATAAAGCCGGTAACGCTTCTACTACAGATTTTTTATTTGCTTTGATACGTATTATAGATCCCCCGGGAGTGTAAACATAAAGCTGCTCAGTGGTAACGATCTCCCGGCGGCTGTAATCCCCCAATGTTGGAGCATCTTCTACTTTCTGCGAAAGATACTTGAGCAAATGTACATTGGGCCCCATCGACAATACCTGGTAAACAGATTTATCATTATGATTATCAATTTCCGGATATCCTTGTTTAAAAACTATTTGCTTTGCAGAACCATCATTCCCGGTCAAGCTATAGGAAACTATTTCAAAAGATTCAAGTTTTTGGCCTTGCCCATCTTTTTCGATCATGATCGCATTACTATAAATATTAAACTTAATCGGGATATTCAAAGCGGTTTTATTATCTGCAATTGTCACAGAACCTTTCTGATAATCGGCTGTCATAAAAGGAGACCCCCCAACTTCCTGAAGGGCTGGTAATTTGATGGGCCTTACAAGAAGATCGTCGATAGTTACTGATTGATTACTGTTAATATCCGGAGTATTTTGAGCAATTAATTCTGAAATCGAGAGTGTAAAAAACAAACTACATAAAATAAATTTTATCATATTATTATTTCTATTCATATTTCCTTTTTAAAAATGAGATGCAAATATATAAAAATCATAAATATAAAAAATAGCCGTTTATCATCTTTTACCAATAGGCAAACGATTGATTAACGGCTTTCTGATTTGAGAATTTTTTGTGTCTGTTTAAAAACCCTTTTTTTGTTCAATAGATACAGCCTTTTTAAATGGCATGCCAAGATTGTGCATGACGAAACTCCAAATATCTGCAGTTTCTTCAATTTGCTTACTGGTAGGCTTACCTGCACCATGGCCTGCATTTGTTTCTACCCGTATCAGAACTGGATTATTTCCTGCATGATATTCCTGTAACCGGGAAGTAAACTTGAAGGAGTGAGCAGGCACTACCCTGTCATCATGGTCGCCGGTGGTGACTAACGTAGCCGGATAACTTACTCCTAATTTTAAGTTATGATATGGGGAATATTTATATAAAAAGGGGAATTGGCTGGCAGAATCGGCATTACCATACTCAACAGTCCAACCCCATCCTACCGTAAACTTATGAAAACGCAGCATGTCCATAACTCCCACGGCAGGTAGGGCAACTTTAAAAAGCTCCGGACGTTGTGTCATAACTGCCCCAACTAGTAACCCGCCATTACTTCCACCTCTTATAGCTATCTTCTGACTATTGGTGTACTTAGCTGTAATGAGGTATTCAGCAGCACCGATAAAATCATCAAACACATTTTGTTTGTTTTCCAGCATGCCAGCTTTGTGCCATTTTTCACCATATTCACTACCACCACGTAAGGTTACAGATACATAAATACCGCCCTGCTCAACAAAAAAAGCATTGCTGATGCTGAATGATGGTGTAACTGCTATATTAAAACCACCGTAGCCATAAAGTAAAACCGGGTTATTCCCATTTCTTTCCATTCCCTTTTTGTAAGTAATGAACATGGGCACTTTGGTGCTGTCTTTACTGGTAAAGAAAACTTGATCTGTTACAATATCGTCCGTCTTAATCTTTACTTCTGTTTTACGGAATAAGGTAGAAACTCCTGTCGCAATATTATACCGGTAAATAGACGGCGGAGAACTGAATGAAGAAAAAGTATAAAACAGCTCCTTGTCTCCCTTTTCACCACCAAAGCCGCTTGCAGTTCCTATCCCTGGCAGTTTTATTTCCCGGATTAGTTTTCCATCATAGGTATATTGATAAACTTTAGTAGATGCATCTTTTAAATAACTGGCAAATAAATAACCTCCGGAGGTGCTTACTCCTTGCAATGCCATTGGTTTTTCAGGGATTATCGTTTTCCAGTCTTCTTTTTTAGTAGGCTCGGATTCTTCCTCTTCATCAAAGCGCTTGGGTCCTTCTGGTTCCACAAGTACAACTTTATAATTTGGAGCATTATAATTAGTGTGCAACAGCAATTTGCTGCCAATATTATCAATTACAGATGACTCCGTATCAAACCCACGAACGACAAGTTCAAATCTTTGCTGTGCTTTATTTTTTGTATCAATAAACCATATTTCACTACCGCTTGTGCCTTCCGAAACATCGAGGATAAGGAACCGGCCATCTTCTGTGAGCCCTGAATTGCAATATCGTAAAGGGTGTAGCTTGTCTTCGTATATCAGAATATCATCTTTCTGATCTGTGCCAAGCCGATGGTAAAATATTCTATTAAATTTATTTTGCTTACTCATTTTTGATGCTTCATCCGGAGCATCATAGCCGCTATAGTAAAAACCTTCGTCTCCTTTCCAACTGAAGCCACCGAACTTTGTCCACTGGATTTTGTCAGCTAATAATTTTTTTGTGGCTGTTTCCATTACGTAACCTTCCTTCCAGTCGCTGCCGGCGATAGCAATTGTGTAAGCAAAATATTTTCCGGATTTGCTGAAACTGGTTCCACCAAGAGCGGCAATACCATCTTTATTCAATGTATTGGGGTTCAAAAATTCCTGTGGTTTTCCTGCTAATCCATTTTGACGGTATAAAACAGATTGATTTTGCAATCCATTATTTTTAAAAAAATAATAATTATTTGCTTTTTTAAAAGGCGACGAATATTTGGGATAATTCCAGAGTTCTTCCAGCCTATTTCTTACATTATTACGAATGGGAATTGTGGCCAGGTAATCAAAAGTTACTTTATTCTGTGCCTGAACCCAGTCTTTGGTTTCCTGGCTATTATCATCCTCCAGCCAGCGATATGGATCAATTACTTTATGTATACCAAAATAGCCATCAGAAACTTCATATTTTTTTGTTTCGGGATACTTTAATTGTGCAAAAAGTAAATAAGGAGCAAATAATAAAAATTGGGTAAAAAGTCTTTTCATAATTATGTGTTTAAAGCATTAAAGATAAAGGAAGTGATATTAAAAATATTACCCTCCTTTACAGTTGGTATTATTCACGGATAGATAAAGTTTTCGTTTTAATGTTGGGAGGAACATAATTGTTTATTTCTGGCTGGTTTAAAGTTATTCAATTGAAAAATTCTCAAAAAAGTTGCTTTGTTAAAGCAGCAATTTGTTTTACAACCCTTTTAAAAGTTATACAGCTAATTTCATTACATTACCTTAAATCTTAAAGCAATTAAACCTTGTGCAAGTATATTTGTTTATAAAACAAACAGATGTTAGTGTGTAATAAATACACATTCAAAACATTTGCCTATTTTTGAGTTGATTAATTGAGATGATGAAAAATAAAGTTACAAAAATCGGGGTATTAACTTCTGGTGGCGATTCCCCTGGTATGAATGCCGCTATACGGGCGGTTGTCCGTACTGGAAATTACCATGGTCTTGAAGTTTATGGCATTATGCGAGGTTACCAGGGGCTTATAGAGGACGATATCTATCGAATGGATTCACGTTCAGTTGCTAACATAATTCAACGGGGTGGTACAATGCTAAAGACAGCCCGATGTAAAGAATTTTTTGAATATGAAGGCCGCAAAAAGGCATACGACAATCTAAAAAAGAGAGGCATCAATGGTTTAATTATTATCGGAGGCGATGGCTCCTTCCGGGGTGCAGTAAAATTTAGCCAGGAGTTTGATATTCCCTGTATTGGTCTTGCGGGTACTATTGATAAAGATATTATCGGAACTGATTTTACAATAGGGTTTGATACGGCTGTTAATACAGCTGTGGAAGCCATTGATAAAATAAGGGATACGATGGATGCACATGATCGCATCTTCATCATTGAAGTAATGGGCAGAGACGCCGGATACATTGCCCTGCATAGCGGTATAGCCACTGGTGCAGAAAACATTCTTATTCCAGAAAGAAAAACGGATATGGAAGACATGATTGCTTCTCTTTTGGAAAAAGAACGCCGAAAGAAACTGGTGAATCTGATTGTTGTGGCTGAAGGTGATGAGTATGGTGGCGCCAATGAAGTGCAAAAAATATTAAAGGAAAAATTACCGAATGCAGAAATAAGAGTTTGTATTCTTGGCCATATACAAAGAGGAGGCTCACCTAGTTGTATTGACCGGTTAATAGCCAGCCGGATGGGCTTTCATGCAGTAGAATCATTAATAGACGGAAGATTTAATGTATTTGTCGGCATACTTAATAATAAAATGCATTATATACCGCTTGAAGATGCAGTAAAAAATAAAGGAAAGATTAGTGATGAGTGGATGAAGATTGTCAAGATATTAGCTTCATAGGAGTTTGAAAGACCGTCCGGCAAAAAATGTCCTGAAATAATTGATTAATAAGGGGTTTTAAAATAGAAATCGTAATAAAAGTATCTACTAATCAGCAACAAGAAATCAGAAAATGGCAAAGCACTCCCAAAAGTATTATCACAAATCTATGAACCGGGAGGCCGGTCTTGCTCATATAAATCATCGTACTAAAATCGTTGCTACTGTTGGACCTGCCTGCGATACCTATGACAAATTACTTGAATTGGTAACTGCCGGTGTAAATGTTTTCCGGCTAAATTTTTCTCATGGATCACATGAAGACAAAACAAAAATTATCGATCATATCCGCAAAATAAATAAAACAGAGCCATTTAACATTGCCATATTAGGCGACTTGCAGGGGCCTAAACTACGAGTCGGTGAAATAGAAGGAGGTGAAATGGAAATAGTACCAGGCGATATCCTCACCTTCACTAATGAAAAAGTAATTGGGAATAAAGAAAGGATTTATGTTTCGTATCCTGACCTTCATGATGATGTAAAAATTGGCAACACCATACTTATAAATGATGGTAAGCTGGAAGTGAAAGTGAAAAAAGTACTAAAGAATAATGATGTGGAGGTAGAGGTAATAATGGGTGGAATTCTTTCTTCAAAAAAAGGAATTAACCTTCCTGATACAAAAATCTCATTACCTGCGTTAACTGTTAAAGATCTGGAGGATCTTGATTATATTATTGAACACAAATTGGATTGGGTAGCTCTTTCCTTTGTTCGCAGTGTAAAAGACCTTTCAATTCTTCGTTTTAAATTAAATGAGAAAAAAAGCAAGACCAAGATAATTTCTAAAATAGAAAAGCCGGAGGCTTTAGAGAATCTTCGGGATATTATTATTGAATCAGATGCAGTAATGATTGCCAGGGGGGATTTAGGTGTAGAATTACCAGTAGAAAAAATCCCCTTATTGCAGAAACAAATCATTCGTATGTGCCTGCACAGGGGCAAACCGGTAATAGTAGCTACCCAGATGATGGAAAGTATGATTGAATTTAACAAACCGAACCGGAGCGAAATTACCGATGTAGCCAACGCTGTAATCGAAGGTGCAGATGCAGTAATGCTGAGTGCAGAAACTGCCACCGGCCATCACCCCACTCTGGTGGTAGAGACAATGAGAAAAATAATCATGGAAGTGGAAAAATCAGGTTATAACTATAATCGGGAGGATGAATTGGCCCCTCAAGCCCACTCCCCTTCTTTTTTAAGCGATGCCATCTGTTATAATGCCTGTAAACTCGCCAAAGATGTAAATGCAGATGCGATTATCGGGATGACGCAAAGCGGCTATACTGGTTTTATTCTCAGCAGTTATCGCCCCAAAGCACCCATATATATATTTACGAAAGAAAAATCCTTAGTCAATCAATTGACATTAAGCTGGGGTGTCAGAGCTTTTTATTATGACGAAGAAGAAAGCCTTGATGATATTATTTTTGATCAGATAGACATACTAAAAGAAAGAGAATTTTTAAAACCCGGTGATATAGTAATTAATACAGGAAGTACCCCTGTGTCACTTCATCTTCAAACAAATGTTTTGAAAATTACAACAGTTGAGTAAAATATTTTTGATTTAACAGCGAATAATACTGGGATAAAAAAGTGAATAGAACCAACTTTTTTTTACTAAAAATTTAATTTATAATTTCTTTATCATCACATTCCTGTACCAAACTGTATTGCCATGATCCTGTAATGCAATTTTACCTTTTTTGTATGTACCAAAATCAGGCATTTTGACAAACTTACTTCCCGCCACTAATTTTTTCCAGTTATCATCCCATAAATTGGTAGAAACAACATTTTCCCCATTAAGATAGAAATCAAGTTTGCCATTCACACATTTGATCTCTGCCAGGTTCCACTCTTCATATTTCTTTACTGTTTCTTTAGAGCATGAAATCAGATCATATAAATCTCCAGCCCGGTGTTTTGGAATTTTTGCATCAGGATGCCCTTCATTATCTAACACCTGCATTTCGGGAGCTGTTTCCCAGGGCCATTTGTATTTGACTGTATTTTCATGCACATAAAACATAATGCCACTGTTACCATCTTTTGCAATTTTCCATTCCAATTTTAAATGAAAGTGTTCAAATTCCTCATCCGAAACTATATCTCCTCCATCTTTTATCTGCCAGTTTTCTTTAATGGTCGTATCAAGGTAAAAAGTTCCGTCAGCTATTTTCCAGGCACTGCCAACTGGTTTACCACCATACTTGTGCCATCCTTTCAGGCTCTTGCCATCAAAAAGTAATTGCCAGCCTTCGGCAACTTCCGTATCTGTTAATTTATTCACTTTCATTTCTGTTTTTGGCTTTGTTGTTTCAGTATCCGGTTTTTTTGCGGATGAATTATTGTTACATCCGGCAAATGAAGTGGTAATAATGGTGGCTAAAATAAATTTTTGCATCAGGATTATTTTTTGAGTAAGAGTATATATTTAACGATCGCTTCTGCTTCTTCCTGTGTTACAGTGTTGTTAGCCGGCATGGCGATTTCTCCCCAATTACCTGTACCCCCTTTTTTTACTTTTTCTGCAAGCATCTTGATATTTGCTTCTGTATTCTCATATTTATTAGCAACATCACGGTATGACGGGCCGGTAAGTTTTTCATCGATTTTGTGACATGTCAGACACAAATTTTCTGATTTTGATATCAGGGCTAACCCTTTTTGATAATCCGGATTTTCAGATAAATCATTTACTGGTTCTTTCTTCTCGGAATTGACTTTTGTTTCCCCTCCACCTTTTTTTTCATCTTTTCCACCACAGGAAATAATTGAGACGGCAACAGCCATCATTAAAATAATTTTTTTCATCAGTTTATTTTTTTGTTTATGAAATATACAAATTATATCGAGTCTAGTCCAAACCCAATAATTGACGATTGCTTTTTTCATCGGTACCGCTGGCAGCAAAATCATCAAAAGCCTTTTCAGTTACTTTAATAATATGTTGCTGAATAAATGCGGCCCCCTCTGTGGCACCATCTTCTGCATTTTTAATACAGCACTCCCACTCCATCACCGCCCAGCCTTTGTAATCATATTGTGCAAGTTTACTGAAAATAGATTTAAAATCTACTTGTCCATCACCTGGACTCCTGTAGCGGCCAGCCCTGTTGAGCCAACTTTGATAACCTCCAAAGGTTCCCTGTTTTCCGGTTGAATTAAATTCAGCATCCTTTACATGAAAAGCTTTTATGCGTTCATGATAAAAATCAATATACTGCAAATAATCAAGTTGTTGCAATACAAAATGTGATGGGTCGTATAACAAACAAGCTCTTGGATGATTGTTAACTTCTTTCAAAAACATTTCATAGGTGATACCATCAAACAAATCTTCGCCGGGATGAATTTCGTAGCAAACATCCACACCACATTCATCAAAGTAATTAAGGATAGGAAGCCAGCGTTTGGCTAATTCTTTAAACCCTTCTTCTACCAGTCCAGCCGGACGCTGCGGCCATGGATGAAAAAGGTGCCATAATAAAGAGCCACTAAAGGTGGCGTGTGCATTCAATCCTAAATTTTGCGAAGCTTTGGCAGCATACTTAACCTGCTGCACTGCCCATTCCGTTCTTGCTGCATTATTTCCCCTCACCTGCTCTGGTGCAAAGCCGTCCCACATTGCATCAAACGCAGGATTTACGGCCACCATTTGTCCCTGCATATGTGTAGAAAGCTCTGTAATCTCCAATCCACAATCATTAACGATCCCTTTTATTTCATCAGCATAGGTTTTACTTTCCGCTGCTTTTTGCAAATCAATAAATTTTGTATCAAGAGTGGGAATCTGGACGCCTTTAAATCCAGTTGCCTCTGCCCAAAGGCAAATTGATTTCAGATTATTAAACGGTGCTGCTTCGCCAGCAAACTGGGCTAGAAAAATTCCGGGTCCTTTAATTGTCGTCATTTAAAACAGATTATTGAAAAGTTCATACTTCAAACTTAGCCCACTTCTCGTTACTTTTTCCACTCTTCACCACATTTTCAATAAAAGCCATTCCTCTTATGCCTTCATTGACCGATGGAAAATCCAGCCACTCCTCTTTTGGTTGTTCATTATTTATTTTTGCCTGCAGTGTTAATGCAAAATTCCGGTAAAGATTGGCAAATGCTTCAAGATAGCCTTCCGGATGGCCTGCCGGTGTGCGACAATTATGACTCGCAAATGAAGTAAGATAGCCCGAACCAGCCCTGTAAATCTCACTGGGTTTGTCCAGCCATTTTACCAATAAAGTATTTGCATCTTCCTGCTTCCATTCAATGGCTCCTTTTTCTCCATACACTCTGATTTTAATATTATTTTCTTCTCCCGCAGCAATCTGTGTGGCCATCAATACCCCGGTTGCTCCGTTATTAAATTTCAATAGCACTGCACCATCATCATCCAGCATTCTTCCTTCCACAACTATATTTAATTGGGCACACATTTCAGTTACTTCCAAACCGGTCACATATTCTGCTAAGTTAAAAGCATGTGTTCCTATATCACCCATTGAACCGGCTGCTCCGCTTTTTTTCGGATCAGTCCGCCATGAAGCCTGAGCTTGTCCCGTTTTTTCCAAAAAAGTACTTAACCATCCCTGTGGATACTCTACATACACTTTCCTGATTTTTCCCAACGCTCCTGATTTCAGAAATTGTTTAGCCTGCTTTACCATCGGATATCCGGTGTAGGTGTGACAAAGCAACAAAGACAATCCGGTTTCTTCGAGTTTTTTCTTTAATTGTTTTGCTTCATCCAAAGAAAAAGTAATTGGTTTTTCGATCACCACATTAAAACCATGTTCCAATGCTTTCATTGCAGGGTCAAAGTGAACAAAGTTGGGAGTAACGATTGTTATAAAATCCAAACGATCGTTAGGGGCCATTGCAGCTTCTTTCTCCAGCATTATTTTGTAATCCGTGTAAATACGATTTTCGTCAAGAAATAAACTTTTGCCCGAATCAACTGCCACATCCGGGTTGACACTCAATGCACCTGCTACCAGCTCTATTTGTCCATCCATATTCAATGCAAGGCGGTGAACAGCGCCAATGAAAGCATCTTTTCCTCCACCAATCATTCCCATTCGAAGTTTTCGTACAGTCATTGCAAACGTTTGAGGTTAATATCCCGTTATTTAAAAATGTGTACCACAAACATAAATCTATATCTAAAAATAGTACATTTAGTTTTTCAACGATTGAATTTCGAAATTAAAGGTTATTCAAACAGGCTTGCTTATGAAATTTACTACCCGGTTCCAACTATCTTCCATGATGTTTCTCAATTTTTTTATCTGGGGCATCTGGTTTGTAACAATGGGCACTTATCTGACTAAAGGAAATATAGGAGCTACCGGCGGACAAACAGGACTTGCCTATGGAACTCAATGCCTGGGGGCCATTATCGCTCCATTTATCGTTGGAATGATTGCGGACAGATTTTTTGCAGCACAAAAAATTCTGGGTGTATTACACCTGGCAGGTGCCGGACTTTTATATTATATATCTTCTCAAACCAGTTTTGGTTCATTTTATTCATTGTTGCTGATATATATGATTATTTATATGCCGACATTGGCGTTGGTAAACGCAATTGCTCTAAAACAAATAAGCAACGCTGAAAAACAGTTTTCAAGTATTCGGGTATGGGGAACTATTGGCTGGATAGTTGCCGGATTAATAATTGGATGGATGGCCTGGGAAAAAGATCCATCTTCGCTGGGTATAACTTATAAAGTGGGAGCTGTTATTTCTGCCCTATTCGGGGTTTATTGTTTCTTTTTACCCAACACACCACCACCCAAAGCAGGGAAAAACGTTTCAATAGGCGAAGTACTTGGCCTTGATGCATTGAAAATTTTAAAAAATAAAAACTACCTCATATTTTTTGTAGCTTCTATTCTTATCTGTATTCCATTGGCATTTTATTATGGACAGGCCAATCAATTCTTAAATGAAGCAGGAATGCAAAGTGCTGCTGCAAAAATGACGATGGGGCAAATGAGTGAGACATTGTTTTTATTTTTAATGCCACTGTTCTTTGCAAGGTTTGGTACCAAGCAAATGTTATTGATCGGGATGATTGCCTGGATAGTACGGTATGCTTTATTCGCTTATGGTGATACCGGTTCGGGAATCTGGATGTTATATGCTGGAATTATTTTACATGGTATTTGTTATGATTTCTTTTTTGTTACCGGACAAATTTATACGGATCAAATAGCAGGTGAAAGGGTGCGGTCATCTGCCCAGGGATTAATTACACTGGCCACCTATGGATTAGGAATGTATATTGGTTTTTATTTAGCTGGACAATATGTGGATGATCATAAGATTGGTGAATCTATGCATAATTGGAAAGCTATCTGGATATTTCCTGCCTTGTTCGCTGCTGGTGTATCACTGATGTTCTTTGTATTTTTTAAAAATGAGAAGAAAAAATTAGTCTCGGTTTGATATGGAAAGAAGAAAAGCTTTAAAAAATTTAGCTAGCGGTGTTGCCGGACTTACAGTTGCGGGTAAACTTTCTGCATCTATATTTGAAGAAGAAAACTTAAAAGGATTGAAAGGCAATATCAATCATTCTGTTTGCCAATGGACCTATTCTTTTCTTACGTTAGAAGAATTATGTGCCGTCGTAAAAAAGACTGGCTTTGCCGCTATTGATTTGGTTGGGCCAAAAGGTTGGCCAACGCTTAAATCGAATGGCATTTATTCTTCTATGTGCAACGGCGCCGAAATAAGTCTGGTGAAAGGATGGAATGACAAACAATATCATACTACACTAATAAAAAATTATACGGAGCATATTGAATTGGTTGCCCAGGCAGGTTATAAAAATTTAATATGTTTTAGTGGTAATAGAAATGGAATGGATGATGAGACTGGAATGAAAACCTGTGTGGAAGGATTTAAAAAAATCATGTCGTTGGCGGAAGAGAAAGGCGTTACTATCCAAATGGAATTATTTAATAGCAAAGTAGATCATAAGGATTACATGTGTGATAAAAGTGCCTGGGGTATTGAGTTGTGTAAACGAATTGGTTCTCCAAATTTCAAACTGCTGTATGATATTTATCATATGCAGATCAATGAAGGCGATGTGATACGAACTATTCATGATAACCATCAATATTTCGGACATTATCATACAGCAGGTGTACCGGGTCGACATGAAATTGATGAGTCACAGGAATTATTTTACCCGGCGATTATGAAAGCAATTCATGCAACCGGATACAAAGGATATGTGGCACAGGAATTCATGCCTACAGGAAAAGAAAATGCTGATAAAATTGCTGCACTAAAAAAAGCAATAAAAATTTGTGATGTTTAATTTTTTTAATAAAATCTCATACCCCGGAGATTATTAATAATTAACGATTTTTAACCCCCCTTCAGGGGATGGGGGCAAATAATTAATTATGGCTGATAATACTTACGACGCAATTGTAATTGGTTCCGGCATCAGTGGTGGCTGGGCTGCAAAAGAGTTGACCGAAAAAGGTCTGAAAGTGCTGATGCTGGAACGGGGCCGCAACATAGAGCATATAAAAGACTATGTGAATGCCAATAAAGAAGTTTGGGAGTTTCCGCACCGTGACAGTCCTACGCAGCAAATGAAAAAAGATTTTCCAGTATTGAAAAGAGACTATCCGCTGAATGAAGAAACATTCGGCATGTGGGCCAATGAAAAAGAATCTCCTTACACAGAAGTAAAAAGATTTGACTGGTTTCGTGGCTATCATGTAGGTGGCCGTTCATTAATGTGGGGCCGCCAGAGTTATCGGTGGAATAAATGGGATTTTGAAGCCAATGCAAAAGAAGGCATTGGTGTTGACTGGCCTATCCGCTATGATGATTTAGCTCCCTGGTATAGCTATGCAGAAAAATTTGCTGGTATACAAGGTAGCAAAGACGGCTTAGAAGTACTACCCGATGGCGATTTTATGCCGGCCATGGAATTGAACTGTGCAGAAAAAGAAGTGAAGAAAAGAATGGAAGCCTTTTATAAGAATACAAGGCATTTGATTATTGGGCGTAGTGCTAATATTACTGAACCTCTACAGGCAAGAACAAATTGCCAGTACCGTGACAGGTGCTGGAGAGGTTGTCCCTTTGGTGCATACTTTAGCACACAATCTTCTACCTTACCGGCAGCAATGAAAACAGGTAATCTTACTCTTCGCCCCTTTTCTATTGTTACAAAAATTTTATACAACAAGGACACTAAGAAAGCAACAGGTGTAGAAATAGTGGATGCAGAAACAAACAAAACGTATGAGTTCAAATCAAAAATTGTTTTTGTATGTGCCTCTGCATTAAACTCTACCTGGGTATTGATGAACTCTGCCACCGATGTATGGGAAGGTGGGCTAGGAAGTAGTAGTGGTGAGTTGGGACATAATGTAATGGACCATCATTTCAGAACCGGGGCAAGCGGCACAGTAGAAGGCTTCAGCGATAAATATGAATACGGCCGCAGACCAACAGGAATTTATATTCCCCGGTATCGAAATGTTTATAACGATAAAAGGGATTATCTCCGTGGTTTTGGCTACCAGGGCGGTGCCGGCCGTGGCCGTGGTGTTGACATTGCTGAGTTTACTATCGGTGCTGACTTGAAAGAAGCGATGAGCATACCGAAAGACGAGTGGCATTTTGGAATTACTGCCTTCGGCGAAATGCTTCCAGACCATAGCAACAAAATATATTTAGATAAAGACAATAAAGACAAATGGGGTTTACCCATTCTTGCCTTTGATGTGGAGACAAAAGAGAATGAAAGAAAGATGCGCATTGACATGATGAACGATGCGAAAGAAATGTTGGAAGCAGCAGGCCTGAAAAATGTAAATGCCAGCGACGACGGTTACACTGTTGGCATGGGCATACATGAAATGGGCACTGCCCGCATGGGAAGAGACCCGAAGACTTCCGTACTGAATGGTAACAACCAGGTGTGGGATGCTTTGAATGTTTTTGTAACAGACGGCGCCTGTATGACATCTGCTTCTTGTGTAAATCCTTCATTAACGTATATGGCATTAACAGCAAGGGCAGCAGATTATGCAGTCAATGAATTGAAAAAAGGAAACTTATAAATAATAATTCAACTTTTAAATTTTTCATATGGATCGTCGTGAACTTTTAAAAATGATCGCCTTACTCACCGGGGGTGTTGTTATTGGTGGCGAAGTTTTTTTAACTGGTTGCAAAACTGCCGGTAAAGCTGATGCTGGTTTTACTGCTGCTAATATTTCATTGCTGGATGAAATTGGTGAAACCATTATTCCTGCAACAAGTACACCGGGTGCCAAAGCAGCACAGATTGGTGAGTTTATGAAAACAATTGTTACGGATTGCTATACCGCAAAGCAACAGACTGCTTTCACCAATGGTATAGCCTCGCTGGAAGAAGCCTGTAAAAAAATGAACAGTAAAAATTTCATGGACTGTACACCACAGCAACGGCATGATTTTTTGGTAAGTCTGGAAAAAGAAGCCAAAGATTTTAATAAAAAAAGAGACGAAGAAGATAAACCAAAAAGAGACGCACATAAAGAAGCAAATAGTAAACTGGCCTGGAAAGACCAGACAGAGTTTGAAGGCAATCCATCACACTACTATACGATGATGAAGCAATTGACAATGTGGGGCTATTTTACTTCCAAACCCGGAGCTACACAGCAGTTAAGAAACTTACCCGTGCCGGGAAAGTATGACGGAGCTTTCCCTTACAAGAAAGGGGATAAAGCATTTTCATAAAATTAAATTGAACGTATGCAACAGAACAGAAGGAGATTTTTACAACTGACAGGTGCCACAGCAGCCGGACTTACGTTAACAGGTTTATCAGGCCATTCTTTGTTTTCCGGAGATGATGTAGCAAGAAGAATAAAAAATTTCGGTATACAATTATATACTCTCCGTGATGTATTGCCCAATGACCCAAAGGGAGTACTGAAACAATTAGCATCGTTTGGTTACAAACAAATAGAAAGCTATGAGGGGAAAGATGGTATGTTTTGGGGAATGTTGCCTGCTGATTTTAAAAAATATATGGACGACCTGGGAATGAAAATTGTCTCTTCTCATTGTGATATGAATAAAGACTTCGAAAAGAAAGCAGCGGATGCCGCAACTATAGGGATGAAATACCTGATTTGTCCATGGGTAGGCCCACAGAAAACAATGGACGATTTTAAAAAACTGGCTAATACATTTAACCAAAAAGGTGAGATATGCAGAAAGAATGGAATTCGCTTTGCCTATCATAATCATGATTATAGCTTTAAACCATTAGAGGGCCAATTACCGCAGGATGTAATGATGAAAGGCACTAACCCTGATACAGTAGATTTTGAAATGGACATTTATTGGGTGGTGACGGCAGGTCAGGATCCCGTTGAATGGTTTAAAAAATATCCCAACCGTTTCAGGGCCTGTCATGTAAAAGACAGGGCAAAAAATTCGGGAACTGATAATGGTAAAAATTCTGTTGATCTCGGCACAGGAATAATTGACTTCCCTAAAATTCTAAAAGCTTCCCGTAAAACGGGTATGGAATATTTCATTGTAGAACAAGAAGCTTATCCGAATGGCACATCGCTACAGGCTGTACAAGTGAATGCGGAGTTTATGAAGAAGTTGAAGATTTAATCAGTATTGTAAAGCATTTCTCAAAGCCCTGACTTCATCGGGTCTTATTGCATTATTCAAATAACTCTCCCCCGAATCTTTAAACGACTCATGCACAAACCCCATCTTACTTGATTCCTTCCCTCTCAACGAAGAATGAAATTCTAAACAACCCGTTTGCTCCCCAAGCATTTTTATATTTTCTTTTCGTACACCACTGCCGGGCATAATAATAATTCTTTCATCAGCCTTTCTATTTAATTCAGTTACCAGTTCTACTCCATCCACTAAAGAAGGTTGTTGCCCGGAAGTTAAAATTCTTTCACAACCAATTTCTATTAATTGTTCCATTGCCTCAAACGGGTCTTTGCATCTGTCAAAAGCCCGGTGAAAAGTAACTCCTAAAGGATATGCTGCTTCAATTAACGCTGCAGTTCTCACCATATCAATCGTTCCATCCATATTTAATAAACCAATTACTATCCCATCACAACCCAATTGTTTGCAGAGCTTCACATCCTGCAGCATTATTTCAAATTCATCTTTGGTATATAAAAAATCTCCGCCTCTTGGTCGTATAATGGGATATAGTGAAACAGAAAATGCTTCACGACATTGCTTAATTGTTCCGTATGATGGAGTTGTTCCACCTTCAGCCAGATTGGCACAAAGTTCTATCCTGTCGGCACCACCTTCTACGGCTGATTGAGTAGTAGAAAAATCGGATGTGGCAATTTCAATGATGTATTTCTTTGAAGTCATAATGTAATTCCAAATTATCGGAGTTTTAAGTCCCTCCTACGGAGGGATTTAGGGAGGCCTATTCCATCATAAATTTCGCCTTCACCATTTTTTCTATCTCATTTGTCCGGATAGCATATTCAAATCCTTTATGAATAGAATAAGCACCCACCTGACCTTTTTTATTCACCGCTAAAAAAGCGACTTGAATATCCTTTGCCTTCACCCCTTTTATTTTTATAATTCTTTCAATCACTTTTTTGCAAGCCGCTTCCGGAGATAAACCCTGCCGCATTAATTCAATGACAGAATGTGAGCCTGCAACACGGATCACATCTTCTCCTTGCCCGGTGGCCGTACAGGCCCCCACTTCATTATCCACAAATAATCCTGCACCGATAATCGGAGAATCACCAAGGCGACCCCGCATTTTGAATCCGGCACCACTGGTGGTACAACTACCACTCAGGTTTCCGTTTGTATCCATTGCCACCATACCAATCGTATCATGGTTCCATTCACCATTTTCTAATTTATAAGGGGCAAATGGGCCATGTTCCTTTTTCGCTTCCACATTTATTGCTGGTGGCTTATACTCAGATTTCTTTAACCAGTTCTCATAATTCCTTTGTGCATCTGGTGAAAGTTTTTGTTCTTCTAACCGAAATCCTTCTGCTAGTGCAAACTGTTGTGCCCCGCTTCCTACCAGCATTACATGTGGTGTTTTTTCCATCACTCTCCTTGCCACTGAAATCGGATGTTTTATTCTTTCTAAAAAAGCAACACTGCCACAATTTGAAAATTCATCCATGATACAGGCATCCAATGTTACAAATCCGTCACGGTCAGGATTAGCACCCAATCCAACGCAGCAATTTTGCTCAGTCTCAGTAACCATGACTCCTTTTTCTACTGCATCCAAAGCCCTTCCCCCTTTACTCAAAATTTCCCAGGCTGCTTTATTAGCCCTCAATCCGGCATCCCAGGTGGAAATAACAACAGGTTTCCCTTTGATGGTAATCGGATGCGGATTACCAGATGTAAATTTGCTTACTGCCATTGCCAGTGAACTGAATGCCGAGGCCTGAATGAACTTTCTCCTATTTATCATGTTTTAGTTTTAAGCAGTTCGAAATTAACGGTTTCGGTCACAATTGTCCCTAAAAATGATTAACAAATCAGTAAGAATAAATATTTGATGTTTAAACATTGATATTATACCTTTACAAAACAAACATTCAAAATGAAAATTGAAATCATCTCCGGAAGTCCAAGAATTACCAGCGTTACTCATCGTGTTGCTTTACACCTGAAAAATCGTTTATCTCAAGAAACAAATCATGAAATCGGCATTATTGACATGAAGGAATGGAATGTTCCACCTGTTCAATCTGTCTGGGGTTCTCCTGAAAAGGCACCAATTGAATTTCAACCTTTGGCACAAAGAATAGTTGATGCAGATGCTTATATATTGGTAACACCGGAATATAACGGTAGTTACTCTCCTGCTATGAAAAACTTACTGGACCATTTCCCAAAACGTCATCACAAGCCTTTTGGTATCGTCACTGCATCTCCCGGAGCAATGGGCGGTATGAGGGCATCACAACAATTATTGTTACTGGTACCCGCACTAATGGGAATTGCCTCACCCTATATGTTGATAGTTCCGGGAGTTGACAAAAAATTCAGTCAGGATGGTGATTTGCTGGATGAAAGTTTCCAAAATGCTATACATAATTTTACAAGTGAATTTTTATGGTTAGCTGAGAATCTGGTTGAAATCCCTGTGGAGAGTTTCAAAATATAAAATTCACAAATCCCTAAAGGGAGAATTCAACTATTTCCGAAGGAGAAAAATAATTATGAGTAATACAAAAAAAACAATCGAAGCAATAATACCTCCGCCAGCACCACACATGGTGGGTGATGGTTTCCGGGTACATGGCTTTTTCCCGGGAGGAAAAATTGATAAGAAAAGAATGAGTCCTTTCTTTCTGATGGATTATAATTCCAAAGTGGAGTTCTCCCCTACGAACGAACCTAGAGGCGTAGGAGTGCATCCGCATCGTGGTTTTGAAACGGTAACAATTGCCTATCATGGCCGAATTGCACATCATGATAGTGCAGGCAATAGTGGCATCATTGGTGAAGGTGATGTGCAATGGATGACAGCAGCCTCTGGCCTTTTGCACAAAGAATACCACGAAGAATCATTTAGCAAAGCCGGTGGTTTATTTCAAATGGTACAATTGTGGGTAAACCTGCCAGCAAAATATAAAATGACAGCTCCAAAATACCAGGAGATTGCTCATACCATGATGGGTAAGCATATTTTGGCGGAAGATAAAGGGATAATAGAAGTAATTGCTGGCGAATATAAAGACACAAAAGGCCCTGCTTCCACTTTTACACCAATAAATGTTTTCAATGCCAGATTAAAAAAAGGTGCAAAGGTTGAATTTCAATTCCCTTCTTCTTACAATACGGGAATATTAGTAGTAGAAGGAACTGCGATAACAAATGGAGAATTGGCAGGTACTGACCATTTTGTATTATTCAAAAATGATGGTGAACTGATTTCAATAGAAACTAAGGAAGATACAATACTCCTTGTTTTATCCGGCGAATCCATCAATGAGCCAATTGCTCAATACGGCCCATTCTTAATGAATACATGGGAAGAACTGGAACAGGCTATCAGTGATGTAAGTGCAGGAAAGTTCGGCGTGTTAGAAGATTAAGTCAATAGTGAATGGTGAATAGTCAATAGGAGTCTCATACTTTCGAAAACCCATTCACCAGTGACCATTCACTATTCACCACTTTTCTTTTCTATAAACGCAATCAGGTTCTTCCTCGCATTTTGCTGAATCTTTCTTTTCATAAATCCGGTCCAGCCTAATAAAACACCTTTAAGTCCGAGAGCCTGTGCAGCCCAGTTACTGAGTTTAAATGCATCGCTGTGTTCAATTATTTTTCCATCCTTCAGTTTCATGAATGCTTTGATATGATTGATCACTTTTCTTCCTGTTTTGGAAAAAGTATAAGTGGCTATCCAGTTGCATGTTGCATACTCTTCGTCCAGTAATTGGATATTGGAGAATGTTAATGAAAACTCTTTGGCATTTTTGCAAAGCATTTCCCACATACATTTTGCCTCGTCTCCCCGGAGCAAACCAAAAGCCGGATCGTTGAAAACAATATCATCACTGTAACACCTGTTCATGGTTTGATAATCTAATTGCTGGAAAGCTGTATAGAATTTTGCGATAACGTCAGTATTTGTTGGCATAAAATAAAAATTGAGATGAAAAAGGAATCAGCCTGAGGTATTTCAAAAACTTGTTTTGCCCTGTTTTCAATTAAAGCAGAAAAATAAGGTAAGTTTTTTGAGATACCTTAAATTTAAACCATCAAAATTACTTCCATGAGAAAAATAATCAACTTCTTCCTTTTTATCCTGCTTGTTTCAGTCGCCCGTGCACAATCTGAAAATCAGGATTCTGCCTGGATAAAAGATAACTATACAAAGCAGGAATTATCAATTCCTATGAGGGATGGGATCAAACTGTTTACAAGCGTTTACACTCCGAATGATAAAAGCGAGAAGCATCCCATCCTGATGATGCGGACACCCTACTCCTGTGCACCCTATGGAAAAGACTTTTCTGCCCGGCTCTGGGGAGGTCACTGGAAATATTATGCAAGAGAAAATTATATCATCGTTGTACAGGATGTGCGGGGCCGGTGGATGAGCGAAGGGGATTTTGTAGATGTTCGTCCCTTCAATAAAAATAAAACTGGTGTAGAAAATGATGAAGCCAGCGATACGTATGATGCCATTGACTGGATTGTAAAAAACGTATCCGGCAACAATGGCAATGTCGGCATCTTTGGTATCTCCTATCCCGGGTTTTATGCCACGATGGCTGCTGCCAGTAATCATCCTGCACTAAAAGCAGTAAGTCCGCAGGCACCGGTTACCGATTGGTTTATGGGTGATGATTTTCATCACAACGGTGCATTTTTCCAGATGGACGGTTTTAGTTTCTATTCCAGTTTTGGCAAACCAAGACCAAAGCCAACCACAGTTGGTTCTCCGGGATTTACTTTTCCGATCAGAGATAATTACAAATTCTATTTAGAGAATCCACTTCCCAAATTGATGCAGCACATGAAAGACAGTGTGCAATTCTGGAAAGAAATATATGCCCACCCCAACTATGACGACTGGTGGAAAGCAAGAGATGCCCGAACGGCTATGCATAATATCAAACCTGCCATGTTGGTAGTGGGTGGTTTGTTTGATGCTGAAGATTGTTGGGGTGCATGGAATTTGTATAAAGCAATTGAGAAACAAAACCTGCCTACCGGACAGGCAGGCCCATCAACCAATAATAAAATTGTAATGGGACCATGGTATCATGGGCAATGGGCAAGTAGTGATGGCACGCAATTAGGCAATGTGAAATTTGGAAGCAACACTTCTCAGTGGTATCAAAATAACATTGAGATTCCGTTCTTTAATTATTACCTGAAAGGAAAAGGTGTTGATCCGAAACTGTCTGAGGCCACTATTTTCTTTACAGGAGAAAATCAATGGAGAAAATTAGACCAATGGCCTCCTGCTGGTAGTGGTAGAGATATTTACTTAGCAGAAAATGGTTCCCTATCCTGGAATCATCCCGGCAAACAAAATAATTTTACGGAATACATCAGCGACCCTGCGACACCTGTTCCTTATACAGAAGATGTGCATTTCCGTAGGACAAGTCAATACATGACCGATGACCAGCGGTTTGCAGCCAGAAGACCAGATGTATTGACTTTTGAAACTTTTCCATTTGAAGAAGACCTTACATTGGCAGGTGCAGTTATGGCCAATCTTAAAGTAAGCATAACTGGAACGGATGCTGATTTTGTGGTGAAAGTGATTGATGTATTTCCGGATGATTTTAAATATCCCGGCACTACACAGGCAGCAGGACGTACTGCTGGTGGTGCCTATCCTATGGATGGTTATCAAATGCTGGTAAGAGGTGAAATTATGCGGGGCAAGTTCAGAAACAGTTTTACAACTCCGGAGCCTTTCAAACCAGGTAAAATTGAAACAGTAAAATTTGAATTACCTGATATAGCACATACTTTTAAAAGAGGTCATCGGTTAATGATACAAATACAAAGTAGCTGGTTTCCGCTGGCAGACAGAAACCCACAGCAGTTTATGAATATTTATGAAGCGAAAGAAAGTGATTTTAAGAAAGCTACGATAAAGATTTATCATGATTCTGCAAATCCATCAACTATATTTTTACCAATAATCAGATAAAGAGATTTTTATGCACTTAACGTTTCCCTTTTTTATTGCAATTTTATTTTCTGTAACTACCCATGCGCAGAATAAGACGCTAAATCTTATTCCTTATCCGGTTGAAGTAATACAGGGAACTGGAACATATCTTTTAAAAGAAAAAATAACAGTTTCAAATAGTTTTCCTGACCATGACTGGTCTGGCTTATTCAATTATTTCAAAGCTGAAATGAAAAAGCAATTCGGTATTACCGTAATTGAATCCCCGAAAAGAGGAAAAGGAGATATTGACTTTTTTATGAAAAGGATGCCAACATCAGGCAAACCTGCTTATCAACTGGAAGTTTCAAAAAACGGTATTAGTATCAATAGTAATTTTAGTGAACCAGCCTTTCATGCTATTCAGACTTTGTTTCAATTATTCCCACTTGATAAAAAAGAAAAAAAGGAAATCCCTTTTGTAAAAATATTTGATTATGCCCGTTTCAATTACCGGGGCTTGCACCTTGATGTCGGTCGTCACTTTTTTCCCATTTCATTTATTAAAAAATATATTGATTACCTCTCTTATCATAAACTCAATACTTTCCATTGGCACCTTACCGAAGACCAGGGCTGGCGGATTGAAATAAAAAAATATCCAAAGCTTACATCTGTTGGTGGATGGAGAAACGGAACTATCATTGGCCGCTACCCCGGCACTGGCAATGACGGAATAAAATACGGTGGCTTTTATACACAGGAACAAATAAAAGAAATTGTAAAATACGCCGCAGACCGATACATCACTGTTGTTCCTGAAATTGAAATGCCCGGTCACTCATCAGCAGCTATTGCTGCTTATCCTGAACTCAGTTGTTTTCCAAAAGAACCAACCATCAACTATTTTCCTAAACAGTGTGTTTGGAGTGGTGATAGTACCGGCAAGCAAGTGCAACAGACATGGGGAGTATTTGATGATGTGTTTTGTGCTGGCCAGGAAAATACGTTTAAATTTTTAGAAGATGTAATGGATGAAGTGCTGGCACTCTTCCCTTCTAAATATATACATGTGGGTGGTGATGAATGTCCCAAGGAAAACTGGAAACGTTGTCCTCATTGCCAGCAAAGAATGAAGGATAATAAATTGAAAGACGAACATGAATTGCAGAGTTATTTTATCCAGCGGATGGAAAAATATTTAAACAAGAAAGGAAGGACATTAATTGGCTGGGATGAAATATTGGAAGGTGGTCTTGCACCCAATGCCGTAGTAATGAGTTGGAGAGGTGAAAAAGGCGGTATAGATGCAGCCAAAGAAAATCATGATGTGATCATGACACCGGGCAACCCTGTATATTTCGACCATACACAAAGTGAAAATGAAGATTCCGTTACCATCGGTGGTTTTAACCCGATTGAAAAAGTATATGCGTATGAACCGGTGCCAAAAGAATTAAATGAGGAACAGGCCAAACATGTTCTTGGTGCACAGGCCAATATGTGGACGGAATACATGAAGAATACAAGGAAAGTTGAATACATGCTTTTCCCCCGTATAGCGGCGTTAAGTGAGATACTATGGAGTCAAAGGGAAAAAAAAGATTGGAATAGTTTTGAAAAGCGATTGCCAGAACAAATAAAGCGATATGAAATGTGGGGAGCTAATTATAGTAACGCATATTATGATTTGAAAGGAACTGTTTTGCCAACTCATGATTATCACGGCGTATTGTGGAAAGTTGAAAATAAGTCTAATATTCCTTTTGGTATTAATGTAAATCAAAATGACACTGTTTGGCGATATACGGAACCCCAACTTATTAAAAGTACATCTACTTATTATATAAGTGGCAAAAACGAAACCCTTGTACAAAAGTTTTCCTTCAACAAAGCCACAGGCAAAAAAATCACTTTAGAAAAACAAGCGTCGAAAAGTTATCCCGGAGACGGCCACTTCACTTTAGTGAATGGTGTTCAAAATGAAAAAGGTTTTGCAAGAAGCAAAGAATTTATAGGTTTTAGTGGTGAAGATTGCGAAGCCACTATTGATTTAGGTAAAACAGAAACTATATCGGCAGCCATTGTTCACAGCCTGCGCCGTACCAGCAGTTGGATATGGCGGCCACTTTCTGTAGAAGTACAAATTTCTACAGATGGAACTAATTATACTTTCGCCGGGCTTACTGATGATTTTATTGTCAACAAAAATTCAGCCGAAAACGGAACAATGGAAGTAAGTTTTGATGCCAGTCAGGCAAGGTTTATAAAAATTATCATTAAATGTTGGGATGAAATACCCGTCGGTGAACCGGGTGCTGGTAAAAAGCCCTGGCTATTTGTGGATGAGATAGAAGTGAATGGGCCTACAGTAGAAGGTTTGAAAGGGAATAATTAAATAAGGGTAACCGGGGAGGTGCAGATATCGCAGAGAAAATATTTAATAGAGGCCCAGTTCTTATTTTGATAAATAGAAACTATGCGTTCTCCCCGTCTCAGCGGTTACAATTCCCCCCGCAAAACCCGGCAGAAACCATCATCACAATTTTTTATCTTTACAACTTAAACCAACTCAATGGCTAAGCAAGTTGCCCCGATTGACCTCTCCGACAGTTTTGAAAAAATACCCGTTAAAATTTTCCCGGATCAAATCGATGGTTCTGAATATGTAGCCCAACAGATCGCTGCATTTATCAGGGATAAACAAAAAATGAAACAAAAATGTGTGCTAGGCCTCGCCACCGGCTCCACTCCCAAATCATTATACACCGAACTGGTGCGGATGCACAAAGAAGAAAAACTGAGTTTTAAAAATGTCATCACTTTTAACCTGGATGAATATTACCCGATAGATAATGATGCCTTACAAAGCTACAACCGTTTTATGCGGACACATCTTTTTGATCATATTGATATCAATCCGAAAAATATTCATATACCAAATGGGGAAATAAGAAAAGAAGATATCAAAGAGCATTGCCGCCAGTATGAAAAGATGATAAAAGATACAGGTGGTATAGATTTACAGATTCTCGGCATCGGTAGTAACGGGCATATTGGTTTCAACGAACCGGGTTCTGGTATTTATTCCAAAACAAGATTAATCACATTGGATAACTCTACCCGTATTGCCAATGCTTATGAATATGCTAATATTTCCCAGGTTCCCCGTCTTGCCATCACAATGGGTATCAGTACCATCCTACAATCAAAGAAAATAATACTGATGGCATGGGGCACTTCAAAAGCCTCCGTATTAAAAAAAGCGGTGGAAGATGATGATACCGAACAGGTGCCCGCATCGCTGTTGCAAACCCATGATGATGTTACATTTGTAGTAGATGAAACTGCTGCGGCTGATCTAACAAGAAATAAATCGCCTTGGCTCACCGGCGATTGCGACTGGACACCGAAAATGATCAAGAAAGCGGTGGTAAATATGGCATTGAAATTAAAAAAACCAGTACTTAGTTTAACCAATACTGATTATAACGAATACGGCCTGAGTGATTTGCTGGTAGAAAAAGGTGATGCGTATGAAATAAACCTGCAGGTATATTATCTGTTGCGGGATTCCATCACCGGCTGGCCGGGTGGCAAGCCTGCTGTCAATCTTCCTACACATCCCGAACGGTCATCACCCTATCCCAAAAAAGTGATCATCTTCTCTCCTCATCCTGATGATGATATAATCAGCATGGGTGGCACTTTTCAGCGATTGAAAGACCAGGGGCATGAGGTGCATGTGGGTTATCAAACCAGTGGTAATATTGCGGTCACAGATGAATTTGTAACAAGGTTTCTTGACTTCGCAGTAGGCTTTGAAGAAATAGCCGGTATAGATACCAGTAAGTCGGGCAAAATATTAGACAAGGCAAGAAAATTTTTGGCAAGAAAAAAATCAAACCAGGTTGATACACCAACCATTCGTTCTATTAAAGGATTAATAAGAAGTGGTGAAGCAAAAGCCACTTGCCGCTATGTTGGTATTCCTGATGAAAACATTCATTTTCAAAATCTTCCTTTTTATGAAACCGGAATGATTGAAAAAAGACCGATGAGTGAAAAAGATATTAAAGTAACGGTTGAATTACTCCGCAAAATAAAACCACAGCAGGTTTTTTGTGCCGGCGATTTTGCTGATCCGCATGGCACTCATATTATTTGTTTTAATGTGGTAGTGGAAGCATTAAAACGTATCCGCCGGGAAGCAAAAGACTCCCCGAATTATGAGTGGATCAATGATTGCTGGCTTTGGCTCTACAAAGGTGCCTGGCAGGAATGGAATATCGAAGAAATCGAAATGGCGATACCCATGAGCCCCGACCAGGTTTTGAAGAAACGTTTTGGTATTTTCATTCACCAATCGCAGAAAGACATGGTACCGTTCCAGGGAAGTGATTCAAGAGAATTCTGGCAACGGGCCGAAGAAAGGAATGCCGGCACTGCCAACCTCTATGCTGATCTGGGATTGACCCATTACGCTGCTATGGAGGCTTTTGTCCGCTGGCATTATTAACAGTCTTATTTTCAAATTTCTTCCTAATTTTATACTCACAAAAAACATAAATATGTCAATATTCAAATCAAGCAACCCTACCCTGCAGGAAAAAACTTATCAGGGAACTATTTTAGAAGGAATAAGCACCGGCCAAGAAATGACTATTGCCGGAACAATGAATAAATTCGGAGTGCTGATGGCCCTTATGATCGCATCGACTCTGTTTGCCTGGAGTCAGTATGATAAAGGCAGTGACCCGATGCCCTTCATGCTGGTTGGTGTTTTCGGGGGTTTGGGGCTGGCCATATTAATGATGATTAAAAAACAATGGGCACCTTATATTGCCCCGGCATATGCGATCCTCGAAGGACTTTTTGTTGGTTCTATTTCTGCGATGTATAATCATGCATATCCTGGTTTACCAACACAGGCGGTGGCATTAACACTGCTTGTAACACTTGTTATGTTCTTACTGTACAGATACCGCATCATTAAGGTTACACAAAAATTAAGATCAGTAATTACAGTAGCTACCATTGCAATTGGGATATTTTATCTAATTCAATGGATCACTTACCTGGCAATGGGCTCACCTATTGGTTCTTTTACTAATGCTTCTACTCCAATTGGCATCGGGTTTTCAATTCTTGTAGTTGGTCTGGCAGCATTTAACCTGTTACTTAATTTTGACACTATTGAAAAAGGTGTTGAATTAAGAGCGGCAAAATTTATGGAGTGGTACAGTGCTTTTGGATTGCTGGTTACGATTGTTTGGTTGTACCTGGAGATTCTCCGGTTGCTATCAAAATTCAAAGATTAATTAACATTATCCCCATAAAAAAAAACTCCGATTTACCAGTCGGAGTTTTTTTATTTCATTTTCTCAATACGAAGTCTTTATGTATAACTGGAAGATAAGTATTGATTTCTTCAAATTCTGTCAGTGTGATATGAGTTGATTGATTATCGTTCGGCAGAATTAACCAGGGTTTAATTGCCACAAAATCATAATCACCGAAAATAATGACTGGTGTCCCGATTTTAATAACTGCTCCGGTTTTAGCAGAAACTTTCCATTGATCGGCCCAATCAAAAATCCATTTAGCATCTTTATCCTGCATTCTTACACATGCATGGCTCGCCGGATAACCCGGTAAAGTATATTGGTGAAAAGCAATCCCCCTTTTGGCATAAAAATTAAAATACCAGGGTAGGATCCATGAACTGTTTTCAGAACTGATTTTTATTTTTACTTTAAAGTTTGTATGAAATAATCCTGCAGGAGTCGGAGTACTTTTTTTCCCTGAACTTACCGGCCCCCAACGTTTAAGAATTCCTTTTTCATAAATAGCAAATGCCTGAATACGTCGTGATACTAAAAGCAGTTTAGGTAATGTATCAAACCCTTGTAACGTATCCGGGTATGGAGAATAATCCATTATTTGTTTGGATAAAGTATCCGGTAGTACTAACACTTTCCCGGTTTTGACTACCCTGCTGCTTATTCTGTTAATCGCAAGAATTATTTCCCGTTCTGCTTCATTATACTTTGTATTAAAATCAGCAAATGCAGTTTTACTATTTATCGTATCAAAATGATATTTGATTTCAAAAGACGAAAGAGGATTGCTGGTATCGCCAGGAGTAAAACAGTTTTCAACAATTTTATTTTCTGAAGAATTGATACCATTTAAAAAGCTAAAAAACCCTGCTAATAACAAATTCATGCTGATGAAATTTATTAATAAAAATAGGTACTTATGAATTAATATTTTTGATTGAGAAAAAGTTAGTTACAAGCCCGGTTTTATAAAAAAAACCAGTTCCGTTTTAAACGAGACTGGCTTTTTAGTGACCCCGCCAGGATTCAAACCTGGAACCTTCTGATCCGTAGTCAGATACTCTATTCAGTTGAGCTACGGGGCCATTTAATTTTAATATACTCTTTCCCTATCCCAGATTTTAAATATTTTTCTCTTTTTCTGGCTTCTTGTCTTGTCTCAAATTCTTCAAAAAATAAAAGCTTCCACGGCTTATACCCTTTAGTTGATTTTGTTTTCCCTGAATTATGTTGATTCAACCTGATTTCAACATTTTCGCTCATCCCAACATAAAACCTTTTATCTTTTTCACTTTGTATAACATAAACGTAAATCATCTGTCAGAGATACTCCCTGCCTGCCGGCAGGCAGGTATTCAGTTGAGCTACGGGGCCCGTATGATATCGGGTTGCAAATATAAGGCAAAACTGCCAATGGGAAAAAAGGAACACTTCGTTATTGGTCTTTCCAATCAGGTACATATTTATCAAGCAAATCCTGAAATTTTTTATTTTTTTTCAATCCTTCCAGATCGGGATCTGTGATCAGGGCATTTTTGTTTTTATATCCTTGTTCATATGCCTTACTCAGGTTAATGATGGCTTTTTCAGGTTCATTATTCATCGAATAACTACAACCAAGTTCAAAATAAATCTTTCCCTTATCAGAATCCAGATCAATAGCTTTCTGCAGATAGATGATAGCCGAATCATATCGTTGCGTAGTATGATATAAAAGCCCAAGACCGTGTACGGCGGGGTATGAAGTTGGATCCAATTTCACCCCTTTTTGAAAATAAACAAATGCTGAATCATACATTTCAAGGCCTAGAAAAGCATTGCCAATCCGATGATAAGGAGATTCCAGTTTTTCATTGAGCTGAATTACTTTTTTATTATAAAAAATAGAGGAGTCATACATTTTTATATCCCCGAAAAAATTACCGATTTCCAGGTAAGTGCCTGTATCAGGCTCCCGTTGACTGAAAATTTGTTTTTTAAAATAATAAGTTGCTGAATCATAATTTTTCAAATTCTTGAAAGCACCAGCGAGATTTTGCAAAAACACCAGGTTGTCTGGTGACATCCCAACAGCTTTTTGTATATATATTCTTGCCGAATCATTTTGCTTTAAACCCTGAAACACCCTTCCCATATTATTATAAAGTTGTGCATTCAGGGGATCAATCATTATAGCCTTCCTCAAATATTTTCTTGCCGAATCATAACGTTTCTGATTAAGAAAAGTGAGCCCCAGATCGTTCAGGAATGAAGGACTTTCCAGATCCAACAGTGTAGTGCCTTTCAGGAAGTAAGTAATAGAATCTAATTGGTTCAACTCCCTGAATATTTTCAAAATATTATTTGATGCAGGTTTGTAGTCGGGTTTTACATCCAATGCCCTTCTGAAATAAAACTTGGCAGAATCAAATCCTTTTTCCTGCCCATAAATGACTCCCAGATTATTCAAAATGGAAGGATTTCCCGGTTCCAGCTTTACAGCCAGTTGAAAATATTTATAGGTGGAATCAGGGATTTTTAATTCTTTGAAAACCAATCCGATATTGATCAGGGCAAATGCAGAGTAAGGGTTAGCCTGCAAAGCTCTATGGTAATAGAATTTAGCTGAATCCATTTGTTTTAATGCAAAACTGGCCCTGCCAAGATTATTAAAAGCTTCTTCATAATTCGGATCAAGGATGGCTGCCATCCGGTAATAAACTTTGGCAGAATCATACTCTTTCAGATCTCTATAAAAATTTCCGATATAAACATTTACAATCGATTTATCCTGGTAATTGTCAAATGCCTTTGCATAATAAATTCTGGCTGAATCAAATTGTTTTGTAGCGAAAAAAGTTTTACTTAGTCCGTTATACGCATTGATGAATTTTGGATTCGCTGTTATGCTTCGCTTAAAATAATTGATAGCAAGATCATAATTTTTTCTGCTATAATTGACCCAGCCTATATTATTACTGGCATAAGGATTATTGGGTTCTATCTGAAGTGCTTTTTCGTAATATGTTATTGCAGAATCACCTTTTGACAGGGAATAAAAATAATGGCCGAGGTCAACATACGCATCTGCATTATCCGGACTGACTGCAATTGATTTTTCGTAATACTTGATGGCTGAATCAGGTTTGTTCAGCGTCTTAAACGCAAAAGCCAATGTTACATAGGGATACCTCCATTTCGGAGCTGCGATAATTGCTTTTTTTGCATAATAAATTGCACTGTCATATTTGTTATTATCAAGATGTAATGAGGAAATAGTATTAAGGATGTATGCAGCATTTTTATCAGCAGCATAGGCAGTGTATGCATACTGAAAAGCTACTTTGATATCGACTAATTTTCTGCTTTGTCCAAAATAACCCCTTGCTTTAAAAAAATACATTCTTCCCATCAGGGATTTTGCAAAGTCCGGATCGTCAGGCAATATGTAGCTGATTGCTTTTTCTAACATATACCCTACTTCATAAAATTCCTGTTGTGCTACTTTCTCCATCCTGTTCAGGCTGGTAGTAATCTCATCAGTTTTATCTTCATCATCTATTTGTGCCCGCAACCGCTGAATGGATGATGCATCTTTACAATCCAGATAAAGATTGATCTTACTTTGGGCAAAGTTGATATATTCAACGGCCAGAGTGGATTGTGCATCTATCGTATAAGAATTGCCGGGAAATTTTACCTCCATCAGGTTGTAAAAATATTCTGCAGAATTTTTTCCGATCAGACGGTTATTTTTGATAGCATCATAAAAATAATTATATGTTTCTATCAATAATGTGTCCACCACATGAAAGCCCATTCCCCTGCCACGGGGAGCAAATGCACTTCCGTTATTAATTGCCTGCAACTTTTTTAGTTCGATCCATTTACGCAGGTAAACCGTATCCACAAGGCTTACTGTTTTCTCCGAATTTTCCGTGCAACAGAAAAAAGGGTTTTGTTTTCTTTTAAACTGCTCTTCTGCTATTGAAGGAACATTTCTTTCGACATATTTTTGAATTTCCGCTAAAGTGATGATATTATCTTTTTTACCACTGCCAACTGAATCAGCCATTCCCGTAAGACCGTCTACTAGGTAGTAAGTAAATAAACCATGCCCGGAGCCGATAGAGGCATCTTCCAATGACTCTTGCCCTGCACCTGTCGCAAGCATAATTATTTCGCCTACCCTTTTTTCCGAAATGGCAGATTGAAAAAAGCTTTGGCCTTCCTGACCGCCGGGTAGCTCATTTGACCTACAAGCATCCATGATCAAAAATACTTCCACCCCTTTTGAGGCTTCCCGTTGAATTTTAATTTTTACATCAAACATCCGGATGGCTCCACTTACCAGGTAGCTGTTTTTATCCCCAGCCGGATTACAGTCGTAAGCAAGATAAAAGAACTGATCCTCATCGATTGCATCACCATGGCCGGCGAGATAGATAAAAAGCCGGTCTCCCTTTTGTAATTTTTTAACTTTCATCCAGTCGAACCCTTTCTTGTAAAAATTGGCCAAAGTGGCTTCTTCATTTAGTAACATATAAATGTTATCATCGCTAAGATTTCCACCCGCAGGAGACTTCAGATAATCCTTAAACATGATTGCATCTTTATCAGCATAAGCCAGTGGACGAACATGTTTGTATTTAGAAATACCCATGATCATCGCAAATGTTTGTGGGCCCGTAATAGTGGTATCTCTTGGTTTTGGGGGGGCCTGAGCAGACAATTGAAAGCCTGATGCCATAAATAGGAGGCATCCAATTACTATGGAAAGGTTTTTTGGCATAAATTCGACCTACTAAATTACGGATTTACAGGGTAATATCCATTTTATCCACCTCAGAATGTCAGAAATTTCGGGGTAACCCGGATATTAATAAAATAACAGAATAGGTTAAAGATAAAAAAGTTGCAACCTTGAGATTAATTAGTAAATCATTTTTTCATAAGCAAACCAACTAGTAATCATTTTTAATGAAAAAACCACTGCATAAACATATTGGCCACCATGCAAAGATATTTCATGGCCATTTTACCAAATACCTTTACGAAAGAGATACGATTTTTGCAACAATCTGGGTATTCATTTTCATTTTTGGATTGGGATTAATCCCCTTGAACCTGGGGATTTTGAATCCAATTAAATTGGGATTAAAAGATTTTGATTTTAATGATATTTATTACTCCAAATCAAAAAACACAGATAGCATAAAATTAGATAACCGCATCACAATCATCAATACCGGGTATGAAGACAGGGAGGGTATTGCCCGAATGATTGATATGGTAGCTCAGCACAAACCCAAAGCAATGGGACTTGATTTCTTATTTGACGGCCCAAGGGAACCCACAAAAGATTCTATTTTAAGGGAGACCATTAATAAGAATAAAAATCTCGTATTAGCTGTGCAGTTTCAATTAGATACGGCCGGGAAATTTATGGCTGCCAGAAATTATTTTAAAACAGACAGCACACTTTTCGGTTATGTAAATTTTCCCACCAAGGGTGATCAGGAAACAATCAGAACCTATTTCCCTTTTAAGAAAGATAAAGAGATCACCCTGCCATCCTTTACATCTTCTTTATTAAAATTATATAACTCAGAGGCTTTTAAAAAAATTGAAAAAAGGGGGGATAAACAAATTCTGATCAATTATACCAGGAAGTATAACGAAGAAACAAAAGATAAAAATAAAAAATATTGGGTAATTGACGACATCTTGAATACTCCATTTGATGAGTCGCTGATCAAAGACCGGATTATTCTGTTCGCCTATTTAAATACTAATCCAAACGACATCGAAGACAAGAAATTTACCCCCATGAATGAGAAATTTGCGGGTAAGTCTCTGCCGGATATGAACGGTATAGTGGTTCATGCCAATATTATTTCAATGGTTTTGGACAATAATTACATAAAAAAAGTACCTTTGTGGGCAAACTTTTTGATAGCGGTTCTCGTCTGTTGGTTGTTTATGTCATTCTTTATCCGTTATTACCTTGAAAGCCATATCTGGTTTCACTTAGTAGCAAAAATTGTTCAGGTATTTTCAGCTATACTTTTTATCTGGCTGGGGATCATCATTTTTGAACGATATCGGTTAAAAGTCGATCTTAAATTGAGCATTATAGTTATTATCATGGCAGTCGACGTTATTTATTTTTATGAAGCCTGGGCTGTGTGGATGAATAAAAAATATAAATTTAAAACGGTGTTTAAACCTCACCACCATTAATAAATCTTTTGTATTAAACCTTAAACCCAAAACGATGAAAAAATTAAATTTTTTAATTCTCATAATTTGTTGCTCTGTCGCTGTATCAGCACAGAATAGTTTTCTCTTATATAGTTTCAAAGGAACTGTAACTGTAAAGGAAAATAATGTGACCAGCCCAGCAAAGGTTGGAAAACCACTTAGTAATACGGCTAGTGTAAAAGTTTCAAACGGTGCTGTTGTTACTTTGATCTGCAATGAAGCTGCCATGTTTACACTCACTAAAGCAGGTAATTATGAGTTATCTAAATTCGGCGATTCCTGCCGCATCAGCTCTAATTCTGCCAGTGCCAACTATGTAAAATACGTTTGGGCATCTATGACCAAGTCAAGTGGGTCGGCCGGAAGTAACCGCAAAGCATATATGAATACAGTGGGTGCTTCAACAAGGGGAGATATCAACAATATCTGGATTGATTACCGGCTGGATACTTTAAATTACTCAGGAGTAAAAGGTGATTTTCCTTTATCCTGGAAATCGTATGAAGAAGCGAAGGATTTTGAATTCTCATTGTACAGCAGTGATAATATCAGTACCCCGATTCTTAGATCATTTGTTTCAAAACTAAAAATCCCGATTGTTGATTTTGCTTCCAAAATAAAACCCGGCAATTCTTATTACTGGACAGCCGCCATTAAAGGAGAAGAAAATGACATTTTGAAAATTTTCAACTACGTAAAGCCTGAAAAGTACGCTGCAGTGCTGCAATCCATTAAACAACAAGGCGCTGCTGCCTTTGAAGCACCGGCAGAACAAGCATACCGTTTGGCCTTCATGCTGGAAGATGCACATTATCTTGCTGAAGCGTATGATTATTACTTAAAAGCTGCTGCATTAGATACTAATAATGTCTTATACCGGAATACATTAATGTCGTTTAAGAAAGATTACGAAATAAAATAAAAATATCAATCGTATTTAAGAGGCTGCCCAAACAGCCTCTTTTTATTTTTATAAAGAGGCTACTGTGAAAAAAACACAATTTGTCATACTCTTTTGTTTATTAACCGCTTTGATTTTTGCACAGGACCCGTTTGTCGTTTACAGTACAAAAGGCAAAGTAACTATCCTTGAAAGAAATAAAAATTTCACTGCAAAACCCGGAAAAGCAATTTCTTCTAACAGCTCCATCGAAATTTACGAAGATGCAGGGATAACATTTATTTGCAAAGAAGGCCGTTTATATTCATTAACTCAACCCGGCTTCCATTCCCTCAATAAGACCAAAGATTCCTGCTATAAAACTAGCAGTAGTGTACTGACTAATTTTTTTAAATACTTGTGGGATCAAGCGATAAAACAAACCAGTGACGCCGGCAAAAACCGGAAAGCATATTTGGATAACGCCGGAGTTGTTATCCGTGACTTCGCAGACATCTGGGTTAGCCGGGCTTTTGACACGTTGAACTATTCAGGCGTTGGTGGAGCATTTCCTATCTATTGGAAATCCTATATTGATGCCAAAGAATATGCATTCTCAATTTATGCTGATGGAAATACCGAAGTTCCGTTTTACCGTACCATGGTAAAGGGTATGAAAATACCTGTTGTTGATCTTGCACCTCAGATAAAACCCGGTAACACATATTACTGGTCTGTCAGTATAAAGGGTGAAAACGAGGATCCTCTCTATGTGCTCAACTATGTAACCAGTGAAGCCTATGGTACCGCATTGGCAAACATCAACAAGCAAAAACCTACTGTAGAGGGTCAGGCTGAAGAGGCTTTCCGAACCGCTTTTATGCTGGAAAATGCACACTATCTGGCCGAAGCCTATCAATATTATGTCAGGGCTGCAGGTTTATATCCAGAGAATGTACTTTACAGATCTGCTTTAATATCATTCAGGAAAGATTACGAAATAAAATAAAACAAGTGCTAATAGTATGAAAATCGTTTTCTGGTCTATCGGAAAAGTAAATGAGCCTTATATAAAAACAGGTGTGGAAGATTTCACCCGACGCATCTCAAGGTATTTTAATGTAGAATGGAAGATCATTCCTGTTCCAAAAAATGCAGCCACTCTCAGCGAAATTGACTTGAAAAAGAAGGAAGGAGAAATAATTACAGGATTACTGACTAAGGATGATTACTTGGTTGCGCTGGACGAAAGGGGAAAACAAATAAGCTCAGAAGGGCTCGCCAATTTTTTACAGGTAAGAGCAAATGAAAGTACTAAGCAGGTTATTTTTTTAATCGGCGGTGCTTATGGAATTGATAAAGTTGTAATTAAAAGAGCTGATTTTACATGGAGCTTATCCCAATTAGTTTTTCCACATCAACTGGTAAGGTTGATACTGGCAGAACAGGTGTACCGGGCATGTACTATTCTCCGCAATGAAAAATATCATCACAGTTGATTGTTATAACTACTAATTTTATCGGATGGACTATTTAGCTCAATTTCCTGTTACCATTGCCCTGATTGTCATAAACGTAATTGTGTCGCTGATTGCAATGAACAACCAGGATGTTTTATCCAAAACTATCATGTGGCCCTATGGCGTTAAGCGGTACAACCAGTATTACCGTTTTATCACCAGCGGTTTTATTCATGCGGATTACATGCACCTGTTCTTTAATGTATTTACCCTTTTCTTTTTTGGCACGGTGGTAGAGAAGACTTTTTCCATTTATGGCCTTGGCGGAAATATTGCTTATTTGGCCCTGTACTTTTTGGGTCTTATTGCTTCCGACTTACCAACCTACCTTAAGCAAAAAGACAATTATAATTACCATTGCCTTGGGGCCTCAGGTGCGGTTTCTGCTGTTGTTTTTGCCGCCGTTGTTTTTGATCCGTGGAGTAGTATTTATTTGTATGGGGCATTAAAAATTTCAGCACTCCTTTATGCAGTACTGTATATTGTTTACTGTGTTACAATGTCAAAAAAAGACGGTGATAACATCAACCACGATGCACACCTTTGGGGCAGCCTGTTTGGTCTTGGCTTTACTATAGCATTGATAGCAGCTATGCAGCCGGTTCTTTTTGATTTTATATTGGAGCAACTAAAGAACCCAAGTTTATTTGGCAGGGGATAATGAAAAGCTGAGTACCGCTTTTGTATTTTCAGTTAGTTTAAATCGTTCATCAATGCGGTGACCCACCACCCAAATGATCCGCTGATTACTTTCTATCACCCAGATATTTTCTTTTTCAGTTTTGGATAGCTTCTGATCAATGATAAATCGATTAATTTTTTTCTTCTTTTTCATTCCTAGCGGATAAAAATAATCACCGGTTTTTCGTTTGCGGAGCAGCAGGGGAAATTGAATTTCTTTTGCATCAAGTATGACTGATTCGTTTGAAGACTGATGTATGCGAACCGGAGTTTTTTCAATAACTAATTTTCCTAATTCAAATAAAATTTCTTTATCTGCTTCCTCAATAATAATATTAACAGATTCAGTTGCAATTACCGGGCTGATAATAAACCAATTCCGGTGTTTGATCAGACGATAATCGCTTACTGCCGATTGAATATATTTCCCGGATTCACTTTCAGCCAGCTTCACCACTTCATCTACCTGTTTTTCATGAAAGCCATAGCCGGAAATGATTTCATAGATCAACGCTTTATTATTATAACCCATTAGTTGTTTTACGGGAATATGAATTTCTTTTCCTTTCTCTTTACACAGTTTTTTCTTTAATTCAGCAACGGATAACTGGTACAGCTTTTCAATTGCTGCGAACCGGCTGATGTTGTCCTGTAGGTTTTCTTTTACCTGTGGATACACTTTACTGATGGCTGGGATAATCTCGTTGCGAAAATAATTCCGGGTGTATTTGGATGACAGATTTGAGGAGTCTTCAACAAATTCCAGATTGTTTACTTTGGCAAATTCAAGCAACTCTTCTTTAGAGAAACTTAATAATGGCCTGCGGATATCATTAATAGATACAGGAATACCCGTCAACCCATGTAACCCGGTACCCCGGAAGAAATTCATCAAAACCGTTTCATTGTTATCATCAGCATGATGTGCAGTTAACAGAAAGTCAGGAGTCGGGAGTCGGGAGTCGGGAGTAAGGAGTTCAGTAAACCAAGTATATCTTAAATCCCTCGCTGCTTCCTGGGTTGATAGTTTATTCTCTGCAGCATATTTTTCTGTATCAAACTGCTTTACTAAAACTTCAACTGCATATTTCTTCCCTAACTCTTTTACAAATTGTTCATCCCTTTCACTCTCCTCTCCTCTCAACTTAAAATTGCAATGCGCAATGATGAAATCATACCCGGCTTGTTTGCATAGTTCACATAATACCACAGAATCCACTCCTCCACTTACCGCAATAAGCAGTTTATCCTTTCGTGAAAAAAGATTTTGGCATTTAATATTATTTTGAAATTGCAACAGCAAACTCATTTCAACATTTCATTTCTTTAATTCAATATCCGCTAGTGAGTAACTGGTCTGAGTTCCCTTTTGGGACAGGGTTTTTAAAAAGTCAGTTCCTCCCAAGCCCCTCTCAATTCCCCAAAAGCATGATTATCACCCACCTTCTTCGATTCTTCCATTCCTTTCTCATATACTTTAATGGCCTCGTCTGTTTTATCATTCCGTTCCAGCAACTTCGCCAGGTGATAGTAACTACCGATATAACCGGGCTCTCTGTTTAAGATTTCTTCAAATAAAGCCCTCGCCTGTTCATCATTTCCCAGTTTAATATATTCCAACGCCATCGCATGTTGCACAAAACTATCCTGTGGATTTGCCTTTAAAAATTCGTTCAACTTCGAAATTTTGTCCACTGTAAAAAATCTTGGTTTTTAATGCTCAATTATTAATTGCCTTTCCTATCTTTGTTTTAGTTGCATAAACAACTATCTGCCCTTCATTTCTCCCGGGTATCAAAAAATTTATACAATGAAAATCTTAGTTTGTATCAGTAAAACGCCGGACACAACGGCAAAAATAGCCTTCACCGATAACAACACGAAATTCGATGTAAACGGTGTGCAGTGGATTATCAACCCCTACGATGAATGGTATGCCTTGGTAAGAGCTATCGAATTGAAAGAAGCAGATTCTTCTGCAACTATACATTTAATAACTGTTGGTACAGCCGATGCTGATCCCATCATCCGAAAAGCATTGGCATTGGGTGGTGACGAAGCGATCCGTGTAAATGCCGATAGTCATGATAGTTTCTATGTCGCTTCGCAAATAGCTGAAGTTGCTAAACATGGCGGATACGATTTGATTTTAACCGGGAAAGAAACGATTGATTATAACGGATCTTCCATTGGTGGTATGGTAGCTGAATTATTAGACCAACCCTATGTTTCTTTAGCCAGCAAATTTGAAGTAAGTGGAACAAAAGCTTCTATCACCAGAGAAATAGAAGGCGGCGAAGAAGTAAACGAAGTGGAACTGCCTGTTGCAGTAAGTGCACAAAAAGGAATGGCTGAAGCAAGAATACCCAATATGCGGGGCATTATGGCAGCCAGAACAAAACCATTAAAAGTAGTGGAACCAATTGCGGTGGATGCACTGACAACTGTTGCAGATTTTGGTTTACCACCCGCAAAATCAGGAGTTAAATTAGTCGCTGCTGATAACGTAGAAGAATTGATTCGTTTACTTCATGAAGAAGCAAAGGCGATATAATGGATAATGGATAAGTCATAAACTGATAATTCATTCACATTAAAAATTTATCATGGCAAAAGAAAATGTACTTAAAACTAAAAGCTTTGACTTTGCAGTACGAATTGTGAATCTTTATAAGTTTCTAAAGAAGGAATACAACGAGTTTGTTTTATCTCAACAAATTGTGGGGAGCGGTACTGCTATCGGTGCGTTAATAAGAGAAGCAGAACATGCTGAAAGCCTGAAAGATTTTGTACATAAATTAAATATTGGCCTTAAAGAAGCTAACGAGTCAAAATATTGGCTTGACCTTCTATACGCAACGGAGTTTATTAATAAAAAAATGTATGAATCCTTAAATGCAGATTGCGAAGAGCTCCTTAAACTATTAATAGCCAGTGTAAAAACAACAAAAACCAGGCTTGGGAAGTAATTATTATTTATCAATTATTAAATTATCAATTATATGTCTGTATTAATATTCATAGATACCGCAGAAGGTCATGTAAAGAAATCATCTTTAGAAGCTCTTACATACGGTGCTAAAGTAGCTGAGCAACTTGGAACAACTACGGAAGGTGTTGTTCTTGGTTCTGTAACGGATGATCTCGCTGAATTAGGAAAATATGGTGTAAAGAAAATTCATCAGGTTGCCAGCGATTCATTAAACCATCTCGATGCTCAGTTATTTACCAACGTAATTGCACAAGTGGCTATAGCCGGTGCTGCCAAAGTGATCATTTTCTCTAATAATGTAGTGGGCAAATCAATTGCTCCCCGCCTTTCCGTACGCTTAAAAGCAGGGTTGGTTTCTGGTGCTGTTGCATTGCCCGATACCAGTAACGGATTTGTAGTAAAGAAAAATGTATTCTCCGGTAAAGCATTTGCCAACATAGCAGTAAGCACCGATATTAAAATTATTGCCCTTAGTCCGAATGCCTACAAGACCGTTGCAGCTGAAGGCATAGCTGAAGTTGTTGCATTTGCAGCAACAGTGGATACACCGAAAATAAAAGTAACAGGCACTACCAAAGCCAGTGGTGAAGTACCACTCACAGAAGCAGAAATAGTAGTAAGTGCCGGTCGTGGCTTAAAAGGCCCTGAGAACTGGGGAATGGTGGAAGACCTTGCTAAAACATTACATGCCGCCACAGCCTGTAGCCGCCCGGTTGCTGATGCACATTGGCGGCCGCATAACGAACATGTGGGACAAACCGGTTTTGCCATTGCACCCAACCTGTATATCGCTATAGGCATATCAGGAGCTATCCAACACCTGGCAGGTGTAAACAGGAGTAAAGTAATTGTGGTAATTAATAAAGATGCCGAAGCCCCTTTCTTCAAAGCTGCCGATTATGGTATTGTCGGTGATGCATTTGAAATAGTACCGAAAATGACGGAAGCGATTAAGAAATTGAAAGGAGTAGCATAAAAGCTTTTGCTAATCAAATTCAACAACCACAAACCATTTGCGTTTGTGGTTTTTTATTGCCAATTTGCAGAAGCAATAAAAGTTTTTGAAACATGAAAAAAATCCTTCTCCTCCTGTTGATTGGCAGCTTGAGTTTATCTGTACAGGCACAAAAAAAATCCAAAGGAAAAGGCAAACAGGAGAAGACAAACTATGATAGTCTTGCAACAGCCCCACCAACCGTAAAGAGCAGTAAAAAGGATGACAAGAAGGATAAAAAAGGTAAAAAGGATGCAAAGTCTACATCTGTCAATTACACCCCGGATGTTGTGGCTCCGGTAGCTGATACATCTAAAAGATTTACCGGCATTATCAAATACCGCATGACATCTGATGACCCTGCTGACAGGGATTCTATTTTTATTGTTTTCGGGGAAAGCAGCATCCGGGTAACGATGTTCATACCCGGCTACAGGGAAGATCAGGTATTCGAAAAAAACATGATTGCCAATTTAATTGACAGTACTTTTTTAGAAGTGGACACAAAAAATAAGACCTATAAAACCGAAAAAATAACAGTAAGAAATGAAGGGACAGAATTTTCGCTGATCCCTGATAAAAAAATAGGGAAAGTGATGAGTTTTGCCTGCCAGGAATATAAAGGACAAATGACAACCAATGAAGGCGAAGTCTTTGAAATTGCTTGTTTGATAAGCAACCAGCATTCTTATATTTCCGCCATGGATTATAATTTTATGAATATACAGCCCCTTGTTATGGGGTATAAAATTGTACTGGGTTTCAGAACTAAATCTGCTGAGAACGAAAACACTTATATCATGGCCTATAAGGTTGAGCCGGGTAATACAGATGCTTATTTTGACCTCAGCGGATACAAGGCTTTATAAGCGATAAAATACTGCTGAAAAATTGCCATCTCTGCTTATTTAAAACGAAGACTACCTGCTACTTTTTTACCGAAAAAGTGTAATTTCGTTCGATACTTTATGAAGAAGATAGAATTGGAAATAGTAGCCTTGTCACACAGTATTACGCAAACACATTCGTATGCAGTAGTGCTTGGTGAAGTAAACGGATTAAGACGTTTACCCATCGTTATTGGTGGGTTTGAAGCACAGGCAATTGCAGTAGCATTAGAAAAAATGCAACCCAGCCGTCCCCTCACCCATGATCTGATGAAAAACTTTATGACAGCCTTTACTATCGACCTGCATGAAATCATCATTTGTGATTTGCAAGAAGGGATTTTTTATTCAAAACTTGTCTGTTCCACCGAGCATGATACTGTAGAGATTGACTCCAGAACTTCTGACGCCATTGCTTTGGCGGTCCGTTTCGGCTGCCCGGTATATACCTATGAAAATATTCTGGAAAGTGCCGGCATACTGATGGAGGATACAGAAACAAAAAGTAAAAAGAAAAAAGTTAAACAGGAAGTGCTCATCGAAAACGACACATCTATTGGCAATGAAGATCTGAAAACCATGACTTTAGAGGAACTAAATCATCTTTTAAATGAAGTGCTTGATGGGGAAGATTACATCAGGGCAATAGCTATCCGTGATGAAATTAATAGTAGGCAAAAAAAGAAATAGTTGTTTAATCGTCTTTGATCAAGGTTTGAAAATCTTGTATTACAAATTCTATGATTGTATTTCCTAATTGCAAGATAAACCTAGGCCTGAATATTATTAGCAAACGAAGTGATGGTTATCATGATATTGAAACGATTTTTTATCCTGTTCCGCTAAATGATTCCTTAGAGATTATTGAAAATAAACAAACGCTTAAAAATCCGGGGTTCCCTTTTTTTAGCAGTGGCCTTACTATTCCCGGAAAACCAGCTTCCAATATTTGTGTAAAAGCCTATCGCCTTTTAAAACAGGATTTTCCTGATTTACCCAATGTGCAGATTCATCTTCATAAAGTAATTCCATCAGGCGCAGGCCTTGGTGGAGGAAGTTCTGATGCTGCCTTTGCTTTGAAATTATTGAATCAGCTGTTTAATTTGGGTCTTTCTACTGAACAGCTGATCGTTTATGCCGCCAAACTTGGAAGCGACTGCCCTTTTTTTATTATCAATAAACCATGCTTTGCAAAAGGCCGGGGCGAAATGCTGCAGGAAATAGAACTTGACTTGTCTTCCTGCAAATTTGTCATTGTCAATCCGGGAATTCATATTGACACTGGCCAGGCTTTTTTAAATATAACCCCTGCCCTGCCCGAAAAATCATTAATAGAAATTATTAAAACTCCTCTGGAAAGATGGAAACATGAATTGAAAAATGATTTTGAAAAACAAGTCTTCACGCAGTATCGGGAAATAGAAGATATAAAAGATTTACTCTACCACAAAGGAGCTATCTATGCTTCCATGAGTGGAAGCGGCAGCACCGTGTTTGGCATTTTTCCAAAAGAGGAATCACTTCAATTCTCTTTTCCGGCTAACTATTTTGTGAAGGAACTACACAGCTAACTTCAGTAAATCAAGGTAAAATTTCAAAGACTGTTCAAGGTCTGTCACTTTTAAATGCATTCGACCTATACAGATGTCTGTGGGAATGGTGTATGAAATATTCAAATATTGAAACCAAAAGTTGGAATAAACTCATAACTGGTACTGTCTCAGTTTCACGCAGAGGCCGCTGAGTTCGCAGAGGGTTAAACAAAAAATCTCTGCGTTCTCCTTTGTACTCTGCGAGAATTTTTTCAAACTGACCCACTTCCTGCTTCCCTTTGCCCCTTCCCCAACTTTCATTATCTTGCAGCAATTTCCAGCTTATCAAACAGCAATCATTCATATCGTTCCTCCGGCAGAATCTTGACCTGCTCAATCATCGAGGTTAATAATACCTATAAGCCCGTTACCCGGATGTTGTTGTCCATTCATTCTTAACTTTTCAACATTTACTTATTCATCATGCAAACAATAATCGATATGTCGTCCACATCACAATATTATCTTGAACTAGAAGAACAATTTGGTGCACATAATTATCACCCAATACCTGTTGTGCTGAACACAGGCAAGGGTGTATATGTATGGGATGTAGATGGAAAAAAATATTATGATTTCCTGAGTGGTTATTCTGCCATTAACCAGGGTCATTGCCATCCGAAAATTGTGGAAGCTCTCATTCAACAATCACAACAGCTTACTTTAACAAGCCGGGCTTTTCATAGCAACCTGTTGGGTGAATATGCAAAATACATCACTACTTATTTCGGGTATGATAAAGTACTGCCTATGAACACCGGTGTAGAAGCAGTGGAAACCGGAATCAAACTTTGCCGCAAATGGGCATATGAAGTAAAAGGTATAACAGAAGGCAAAGCAAAAATAATTGTTTGTGAAGGAAATTTTCATGGCCGCACTTCCGCTGTCATCTCATTCAGCAGTGATGAAGCTTCCAAAAAAAACTTCGGACCTTATATGCCAGGCTTTGAAGCGATCCCATTTAACGATTTACTTTCTTTGGAAAAAGCTTTGACTGATAAAAATGTCGCCGGATTTTTAATCGAACCTATCCAGGGAGAAGCAGGCGTAATAGTACCGGATGATGGATACCTGGCCAAAGCCAAAGAAATTTGCGAAGCAGCTAATGTTTTATTTATAGCTGACGAAATACAAACAGGTCTTGCCCGTTCCGGTAAAATGCTGGCCTGTGATCATGAAAAGGTGAGACCGGATATTTTATTATTAGGTAAAGCACTTAGCGGTGGTATACTTCCGGTAAGTGCAGTGCTTTGTGATGATGAAATAATGATGACGATCAAACCCGGCGAACATGGCTCTACCTATGGTGGCAACCCATTGGCCTGCAAAGTAGCAATGGCCGCATTAGAAGTATTAAAAGAAGAAAAGATGGCAGTGAATGCCGAAGCAATGGGAATACTATTGCGTAATGAACTGAAAGCACTCCATTCACCTCATATAGCAGTTGTAAGAGGTAAAGGTTTATTAAATGCAATTGTTATTCAGCATCACAATAAAGAAGCCGCCTGGGAATTGTGTTTACAATTAAAAGAAAACGGGCTGCTGGCCAAGCCAACGCATGGTGATAAGATCCGTTTTGCACCTCCTCTTATTATAACCAAAGAACAAATATTGGATAGTGTGGAGATAATAAGTAAATCTTTAACTTGCCTTGACTATTGACCCTGCCTACCGGCAGGCAGGCATTCACTACTCATCAATAAACCATGGACACCCATCTTCATCACGACAGAAACCCGCACCAGGAAGATCATCTGAAAAGCAGTGCGGCGCTCAGGGATATTGTGATCGGCATGAGTGATGGCCTCACCGTTCCGTTTGCATTGGCAGCTGGCCTGAGCGGCGCTGTTGATTCTACTAACATTATTGTTATTGCCGGTATTGCTGAAGTAGCTGCCGGTTCTATTGCGATGGGTCTTGGTGGTTACCTCGCCGGCAAAACCGAACAGGATCATTACCGCAGCGAACAAAAAAGAGAATACTATGAAGTTGAGAACCTTCGTGAAAGAGAAATAGAAGAAACCAAAGAATTTTTTGCCAATATTGGATTAAGTAAAGAATTACAGGAAAAAGCAACCGAAGAAATAGCACTGGATAAAAAACAGTGGGTGAACTTTATGATGAAGTATGAACTCGGTTTAGAAAAACCAGATCCGAAAAGAGCCACCAAATCGGCATTGAATATCGGTCTTTCTTATGTTGCTGGTGGAATGGTTCCGCTTAGCCCCTATTTTTTTGTAAGCTCTCCAATAGATGGATTAAAAATTTCAGCCATCGTTACACTTATATGTTTATTTGTTTTTGGTTTTTTCAAAAGCAAAATGACGGGCATTAAAGTATGGTCAGGTGCATTGCGGGTGATGCTGATTGGCGCAGTAGCTGCCGCAGCAGCATTTGGAATAGCAAAATTGATTGGAGGATAAAAGTTTTACATTCCCCTGGTAACAACAATCTCAACAATCTGAGTGTTTTGAAAATCTAATAGTGTAGCCTGAAAAATAGCTGAATGATAAATAAGCCTGTTCATTTTAGAGGAACAGGCTTAGTTACACAACATCTCTGATCCTATGCGGCGGGTTGGCACCAGGATTTTAAAAAATATGTTTTCTTCCGTTTTGAGACCTCAATACAATCACCGTTTGCAAGACATACCTTACCTCCTCTTGCCGGTCGTATGGTACCATTAATGTAATTCCTGATAAAAAATTTGTTGATAATATGAGTCCTGTGTATCCTTACAAACCTTTCATCAATCAGGTTTTCTTCAAACCACCTGAGTACTTTGGCAACAACCAGTGTTTTCCCATTTGCAAAAAATATTTTGCTGTAATTGCTGTTTGCTTCTATCCGCATGATAGCATTAAATTCCACTGCCACTATCCCCTTACAGGTAAGTATTTTCAATTTATTCATTGGTAATAATTCTGAAATCATAACATGTAATTTTTTTTCAAAGGGGAAGCTGATTCCTCAGCTTCCCTCTATAGCTTTTCATATAAATCTATAGCCCAAGCAGCAGGAATATCACTCCTGTTGCAATAGTGATGCTTGCACTGGGGTTCACAGTACAGCTCTTAATTGTCACATTCGCATTTACAATCGGGTAATTCGGCATACCGGTGGGTATCACCACATCTGAAGTCACACCCGGTATTTCACAATCGGTCCAGTTGCGTACATCAAACCAGTCGGTGCTTACCGAACCGTTCCAGGTCATGGTGCCGGCTGTGCTCAGCGCAAATTCATCAGCGCCCATATCCGGGTAAGTGGCATGTCTTGTATCATTATCAATATCCGTTGTTACTCCTGCAATTGGTGTGCCTCTCCGATGCAGATTACAGTTGCTCGCTGGCACAAGATGTAAGTCAGTAGCTGAAACAAAAGCAGGCGCAATGCTTACGCTATTATTATCCCCCAAAGAAGATGCTTGCCATTGAGCCAGTGTTTGATCAGTTGCTCCCCACAAACCTAAAGTTGCTGGCAATCCCCCTACCAGGTCATTATAGTTTGATGCGGTTAATGGCCATCCCACAGCACTGGCTACTGTACTTTGGTTGGCAATTGCATAATGCTTGCCGGTACCGCCTGTACGTGCATTGCTGAAAATATTATTCCGCAGGTTCATGTTGCTGGTAACTGCGGTACCTGTATTATCACCTCTTAATAATCCAAATGAAGGCAATGCACCCCCTGCTGCTGCACCCGCAACGGATATTGAATTGTAGTGTGCATTTACGGCATAAGTACCTGAAGTGATCACCCATAAGCCATTAAATTCTGTATTCGTTGTTTGTCCGTTACCCAATGCAATAAAATTATTATTGATATTGATATCCGATGTAGGATTGCCACAAATGATACCAGAAGCAGTAGGCGGTGTAGTAGCTGTTGCACCAGTAGAAGTATTGATAATATCAAATATCGTATTACGGGTAATTATTGCAGAAGTAGCACCTGTAACACCAATGCCCGAAGCACTCGTAGCAAGGGCACCAATATTATTATTGGTTATCCCGTTAATGGTATTTTGCGAAATAGTTGCAAGACTGGCCGTACTCGTTAGTACAATCCCCTGTGCCCCGGTAACAGCCCCTGTAGGTGTGGTAACAAATGCACTAGATGTATTCAGATTAGAAATCGTATTTGAATTGATAGTAGCCACCGATGAACCTGTATGTGCAATACCCCTTACAGCTGCAGCAGCATTTGAACTGGCTTGTGTAATATTGTTTATGGTATTGTTACTGATATTAATGGTTGAATTGATAACTGTACTGGAGATTGAGGTATAACTACTGGCACCATTTACATTGGATACAGAACTGATATTTTCTATTGTATTGCCCGTAACGACCACCGGAAAAGAAATTGGGCTTAATATTAATAACCCTGAAAAACTACCAGATGATGTGGTACTCAGATTGGCAATATTTTTGATAATATTAGTTGTAATATTAGTTGCAACGGCAGTACCCTGAGCAGTAATTCCGACAATTGCTGGTGCTGTTGCAAGGGAAGTAGAAAGAAAACGTATGCTGTTTGAAGAAGCACCGGCTCCGCTGCTGCCAATTACATTTTCAGTGATCAACATGGGAGGCGCCGCTGTAAAACCAGTACTGATAATTCCAAAGAAAGCAGTTGCAGCAGGTCCTGCACCTAAATTATTAATATCATAACCTCCAATCGTGTTGCCCCTTATTAAATTACCGGTACCGGATGAATTAATACCATTTAATTGAGTAGTACTTGTTGTTGCAGCAGTTGTGGTAGTAAATACAATTGATGAATTGGCAGTATTAGAACCAATCGTATTGCCCTCTCCTGCCAGAGCGCCGCCAATATTAGCTGCTCCCAAACCTGAAACCGTAATACCTACATATACACCACCCGTTGCTGCTGTAGGTACGCAACTGATACTGGTACCCCTTATCACATTTCCTTTGATATTGGATGTGCCTGTTGTTAATGCCGCAGATATGCCTGTATAGGTAACCAGCCCTCCGGTAGAAGTAAAAATAGGATTTGTACCTGTAGCCAATGCGGCAGAGCCGCCGATATAATTACCGGTAATGGTATAGTTTCCACCACCTTGTATCCTTAAGCCCACAATACTGCCTGCACCTGCACCAAAATTAACTCCGCCGCCAGGATGGTAAAGGCTGTTGTTGATAATCGACCAGGCAGTAGTACCGAAGGTAGCAATATCAAGTGCCCTTGAACCAAAATCAATCAATTCATTATTTGAAATGGTATTATTGATGTTTTCATTGCCAACAGTTCCTGTTGATGAAATACAAACATTCCCTATTGTAGCCCCATTAAAAGCAGTGATCCTGCAATTGTCAACCGTATTATTAGAATTGCCAACACCGGTTGTTGTACTGAAAAGAACTGCGCCAACTGTTATGGTAACAGCCTGCATCAAAGAATATTTCAGAGTATTGTTTGAAGCTCCGTTAAGGAAGCTGAAACAGGTGCCCAAAAATGCAGGGTCGGTATTAATAAAACTCAGGAACTGGCCCGAACCTCCAAACCTTCCGTCCACTGTTACCCTGTCAGTACCGTTAAAACGAATCATTCCGGCAGGTACGTTGCCAGTTATTGTTCTTACTACTGCCGCATCCGGATTTATGGTAAGTGTAAAATTGCTGGCTGCAGGTTCTTCGCCCCATTGGTTCAGGGCATTGGTTCCGGGTTCGGTTAAATTGGCCGTAATATTTACAGTTACGTTACCTGTTAAAACGCTTGCATTGATTGCTTCAAATAAACCACCTGCACCCGTTAATGTGGGATATATACCCGGAACGGTTACGATACCCGAAATACCTGCTGTAATATTGTATTGGTTGATAATACCATTAATGGGGAACGCTGCAGCTGTAAGGGCTACACTGGTGGGCGCAGCAGTAAAGGTTCCGGAATTGATGCCAACATTTGGCGTACCCGCCAGATCCTCTGCTACCACAAAATATTGGATGATATTACCTGCAATGATTATGGGCGAACCAAAAAGCAGGGAGTAATCAATCGTAAAATCAAAAGGAGAAGTGGCACCTGATGCTTCTGCAAATTTCCAGCCTGTAGTTACGTTTGTATTATCATTAAAAGTGTTTGCATCAGTAGAAAGCTTGTAATAGATCCTGGGTCTGGTACCCACTGTTGTATTAACACCCGATGCATCAGTTATAGCTGCAAAAGAAGTTGTAGTTCGGTTAGCCGTACTTGTGGTATTAAACAAAGAAGTATATGAAATAGCTGGTGGCAGATCATCAATATAAGTTCCGTCAAATTCATCAGCACCAAGGTCGGGCGCAAAACCACCACCATTTGAAATGCCTCCGCCACCCGGCCTTACCTGGGCATCAAAATCTGTGGTTATTCCCAGGCCGGTTACACCATGCGATTCAAGTACAGTAGCTGTTACTCCCATATTCAAATGGAGGTCGCCTGTAGCAGCAGCGACATATGTTACAGTTATTCCCGAATAAGAATTGGCATCACTTGCTGATGCTGTTTTCCAGCCTGCAAAAGTCTGATCGCCATTCCAGTATCCTACGGTTGCAGCTGCTGCATTCAATACATTATAATTAGATGCATTGGCAGGCCATCCTGTAACATCAGCTACCGCAAGATAACAATTGCCTAATGTATAATGTTTACCTGTTCCACCTGATCTTGTGTTGGTAAAAATATTATTAAGAATTCTTACAACTATAGTTACTGGTGTTGCAGAATATGACCCTCTGTTTAAACAAAAACTGGGTTGTGCACCTGCTGCTGCTGCACCTTCAATATTGATGCTGTTAAAATATGCATTCAATGTGTATGCCACAACAGAATTCTGCTGCCATATTCCATTAAACGAAGTATTAGTGGTTTGTCCGTTACCCAGAGATATCATATTGTTGTAAAAATTGTAGGTACCGGTAGGTTGTCTTAAAAACAAACCCGATGCAGTTCCGGGAGTTGCTGCTGTTACAGATGTGCTGGCATTGTTGATATCATATATCTTATTGGCAAATATATCAGCTGAACTGCCAAAGATTGCTATGGCAGTTATATTGGTTCCAAGTGTTGTTGTATTGGCCAGTGACAAAGAATTAATGGTATTGTTTCTGATGACCGTTCCTGCGCTGTTACCGCTCAGAAAAATACCCATGCCTGCCAATAAGGTATTGGCCAATGCACTATTTGTTGATTGTGTTGTTAAGTTGTTGATGCTATTGTTACTAATAATAGAGATACCACTACTGGTAATACCACGAATTGAAGATGTGGTGTTACTTGAATTCAATGATGCATTTCGGATAGTATTGGGCAAAGCAACCGTACCAATGGTCCCCACTACGGGAACTGTTACCTGGTTAAGGATACCGTTAAACTGAGCAGTACCGGTGGCTATACCAAATGTAGTACCTACATTCGACAGGTTGGCACCGGTAGTAAGGTTACCCATCCTTAAATTGGGGTTGGTTGAATTACCAATGGTATTACCTGAAACATCATAACTGCTTGGGGCCCCTGCAACATTGATACCATTGAAGCCGCCGCTGATGGAAGCAGTTGTTCCCATTATATCCATTGCTCCTATCGTATTGTTTCTGATATTTATATCGCCAGTGGTGGTTGCATAAATACCTACTCCAATTCCACCAGAAGTAGTTGTTGCCGCATAAATAGAACCATTACCAGTTGTGGCGCCAATGGTATTTCCGATAACTGTACCAATATTTACATTGCCTGAATTAATATTGATGCCACAAAAAATACCGTTAGTGGTTGTAGCCCCACTACTTGTAATTAAAGCGAATCCGGCAATCGTATTGTTTTGAATGGACGAAGCAGAACCACCAGCAGTAAAGGAACAGTTTATAGCAATATATCGTGTTGCATTAGAGTTGCCGGTAAATGTATAAGATGAAGGGAATGTTCCGGTAATTACAAGTGGCGTTGCACTGCTGCTGCCGATTATATTAGTTGTACCCGTGCCTGAAGAATTTGCATAACCAATGATATTTCCTGTAATTGTATAACCATTACCAATGCCAATATTTATAGCGTTAAGGGTAAAAGCTGTAACAGGGTTAAATGTTCTATTAGCAGATTGAAACAACCTATTATTGGTTATTATCCAGCCTGAATTACCTGTAGCACCAAGATTAATTCCAATTGGGAGCAATAAAGCGTTAAAATAGTCGGATATATTATTGGCATTAATTGTATTTCCGCTATTGTCAACTACCGAATTTGTTCCCAAAGAAAAAATACCGTTAATGGGCAAATTTGCACCCGCAGCTGTAATGTTACAGTTATTAATATTGTTACCATCGTTACCGGTAGTTGTACCGGTACTAAAAAACAGCACCCCGTTTGACGCTGTAGATGCAGAACCCTGCAGGGTACAATTTTGAATAATATTGTTTGAAGCGTCGTTAATAAAACGGATTGTATTTGATGCCCCTGTTGCTGTATTGGAAATAGTTAAACTATTACCACCGGTATTTAATCCGTCAATGGTAACATTATCTGCGCCATTCAGGTCAATTAAATTTCCGGTAATGGCTCCGGTGATTGTTCGGGCAGCTCCGCCTGAAGGGGAAATGGTTAAACTTGTCCATGGACCAGCACTTTGATTTAATAAAGCCGAAGCCAATTCTGTTGTATTTCCTGCAATGGAAATAACAATAACATTACCTGTTTGTGCAACCAGGTTTATATTATCGAATGCACCTTTTAAAGTTGTATAAGGGCTACCGGCATTGGTTACTGCATCGGCTCCTGTTACAGTAACCTGTGCATTCACCATCACTGTCATTGTCAGGGAAACGAGGAGTAAGTAAATCTTTCTCATAAACAGTTTTTTGTTTTAATTAAAATACCTGGACAGTAATTGGTTTTTCATGCTTAATTGGTCAATACAAAAAAATATACAAACAGCAATGCCACAGCATTTACTGCAAGGTTCTGATGGTTAAATTGCTTTGAGTTGGTCCCCAGTTTTAATCATACAGATAATAATACTCAACAATAATTTCTAAGGGGATAGATCGGAATGCTCAGGGGAGGTTTAGAGATTCTAAAGTTAACCACATAAACCAACCCGCCAAATTTTTCTGTCGGACATGTGGAAAACTAACCGGCTATCATTAAATGCCTGCTGCCATAAAATAACGGAGTGCCATGAATAAATCATGACACTCCGTTATTTTTAAAAAGGGTATCTGTGTTTCAGTGTCTCTGTGGCAAAACAATGCTGCCACCGAGGCCTGCCTACCGGACAGGCAGGCACAGAAACACTGAAACTATAACCTGCTTACCGTACAGTATTTTCTCCAACTTTCCCCACAACGCTTACGCTGTCTTTCTCTCCCTCTTTCTTCCCGCCATATAATCGGCAACAGCTTTTTTAGTAGTAAGCCAGTTGCGGCCTTCTTTATATGCATCTATCTTGCCCTGCCTTGCCAGCAGGCTGATGTATTCCTGTCCATAGGGAAACTGTTCTTCTTCCACCAAACTGCTGATAGATAAATAATCATCATATCCATTACCGGGCAATGCGCCAACATAAATATTCAGCATCCTTTCCATTGCCTGTGCCATCAGCAGGCAAAGCTTTGTATAATTGCCTGTATCTGCCTGTTTCAACGCTTCATAATACTTGGACCGGTCATGTTTTAAAATAATAGCCGGTGGAAATCCTTTTTGCATCAACAATAAGTTCATAGCTAAACGAACTGTACGGCCATTGCCATCAAAGAATGGATGTATCCACACAAAGCGATGATGAAATACTGAAGCCAGTTCAATATCATTGAAGCCGGATGGGTTTTCATTTACATAATTGACCAGTTCATCCAGCAGGCCGGATACTTTAGCTGCATTCGGCGGAGTAAAATTGGCGCCGGTAATACGGACAGCAGCATTTCTTAGCCTGCCGGCAAATTCATCTTCAATGCTGCGCATTACCAGCCCATGCAGGTTAAGTATATCAATGCTCCGCAATACATATTTTGGATTGACCAGCTTGTACAAATGATGAATGGCCTTTTCATGATTATACGCTTCAAAATGCTCCCGTAATGATTTACCCTTGATGGTGATGCCATCCATCAAAACCATTTTGGTTTCCCTCAGGCTGAGTGTATTGCCTTCAATACTGTTACTGTTATACGTCCATTCTACAGTAATATCCTCCCGTATCCTTTGCAGTGCAATGGCAGGCAAAGGACGGCTCTTTTGTATAACCGCCCTTTTTTCAAATAGTCTTTTATACAATGACTGTAATTCATTAGTAGATGATATTTTAGGATTCCATTTCACCCCACAATATACACTATTATCGGATAACTATCAATTTTTTCTATCCGATATTAATATCAATTAGACATTAAAAGAATCTATTGAGAAAGAACTCACTTACAGTGTATTTGCACACGGATGACACGGACTAAACGGATGAACACAGATTTTTCTGCTACGCAGAAATCCTGGATTTTGATTTATCAAAACAATCTGTGTTCATCTATCCGATCTGTGTCATCCGTGTGCAAAAATGTATTTCTAATGTCTAATTGGCATAAGAACTTCCAAAAAAACAGCCCCGTTTTTCAACGGGGCCATTTTCAAAATATAGGATAGAGACAACTATTGTTTTACAAACCGGGTAATTGTTTTTGAGTCGGCGGTAGTGGCGGCCAGGTGATAAAGACCAGCCGGTAGCTCCGCAGCATTTACCGAAATGGTATTACTGCCTTCTGCAATAGTGGTTTGCCATTGCTTTAGCGATCTGCCCGTCATATCAAAAATAGTAAAGTTGACGGCGCCTGCCTTGGCAGCAGTAATAATAAGAGTGGCTTTATCACTAACAGGGTTTGGCGATAGTGCGGTTATCAATATGCCTTTGGTATCATTAATAATAGCCACCGTGTTGGAATATTTTACTCCCCCGCTGCTGCGGTTTATTTTAATGCGATAAAGGTTTGTTCCTTTGGCCAGTGATGCATCGGTGTAGTTGTAGTCTAATTGTGTGGCCGGGGTAACGGTGCCAATAGTCTGGAATGCCCCGCCATTAACAGAACGCTGTACTTCAAAACTGTTTACCTCTGCACAGGTGTTGACTTCCCAACTGATGAAGCCGTTATTATTTCTTTTTTGTGCACGGGTGGTTACAATGCAATCAATTGGTAAAACCCATCCGCCATTTTTGCCAACGATATAAGGTACAGGTGTTGTGTTAATTGTAAGGTCACCGGCAGGTGTGATAGTAGTAACTGTCCAGGGGTTGCCGCCGCCGGGGAGAATCAGCACATTGCCGGGTGTAATACTCCATGCTGCACCGGAATATAATAATACTTCCATTAAATCTGTACCGGGAATAACACCCGGATTTGCATCTGCAGTATAATACCAGAAAGTAACCTGAACACCTGAAGTAGGAGCAGAAGCAAAAATATTCCAGGTGCGGTTAATAGCATAAGTAAGATTTAATACAGGGGGATTTATTCCGTTTTCAACACGAACGGAATAATTAGCGAGATTGCCATTATTGATAAAAACTGCATTTAAATTTGTAAAACCAACAGGGAAAACTCTTGTGCCACCTACTGCATTCATTTTTAAATAACCTGTGCCATCGGTTTGTACATAATTGGTAGGGCCGTAACCACCAATAGCACCTGATACAGTCAGATCAAAATTACCCAGGATAATCTTGCCACCGGAAAAATTAACATCTCCGATAATTATTTTACTGCTTGTCATAGTTGCAGTAGAATTGGTGAGCTGCATAGGCACTCCACTTTGCAAGGTAAGTGTGCCGCCACCTAATACTGATAAAGGAGAAGTTGTTCCATCTATAATGACTGCCCCCGAACCCACGGTGCTTGCATCAATATTTCCTGTTCCCACAATTCCGTTGACAAATGTTTTAGGGCCTGCATTAATAAAAGTTAGATTCGCATTAGCCTCAAGATGACCATAAACAATGGTAGGGCTTGCTCCACCCAATGAACCATTAGCCACTGAAAATCTATATTTAGTATTTTGACCACTTGTAAAATAAAACCGCCCTCCCCATGAAGGTGTAAGGATAGTATTCCATTGATAAATGCAGCCGGTAGTAAATGTAACATTGGCATTTCCAAAAGCAAAATCATCTGAATCGAGGGCGTCTGAGTTATCATCTACCCGAACCAAAGCTCCAAGCAGCACACTTACTGTACCAGCACCGGATGGTTGTGTACCATTCAATACATAAGTGGCCCCGTCCATAATAGTCATATCAGTTCCACTTCCGTTGTTTAATGTAAATGCAGAACCGCTGGCATGATTTAATGTTGCCCCGAGTTCAATGGTTAACTGGTCGGCAGAAGATGTTCCATCAATCGTTACTATATGGGGAGCTCGTACAAGAATAATATTTGCATTAAATGTAGGAGCAAGAGTAGCCGTTATCCAATTGGTATTATCAGGTGAAGATTGCCAGGTGGTTGGATCTGTCCAGTCACCTGTAATACGGGAACGATAATAATCGGTGTTTGAGGATGAACATCCGCCCAAGCCATTCTGTGTTATTGTAAATGGTGCAGAGGATGAACCGGTAACAACAGGATTATCACTTATCACTCTGATGCGATAACCCAAGCCACCTGCGGTGCCTGCAGGAATCGTAATGTTTATTATTCCTGCATTTGAGTTGTCAACCAATGTTCCAATAACTGTTGGTGTGGCAAATGACCCAATATCATCAGATAATTGCGCCGTATAAGTATTACCGGCTGTAAATGTTCCGGTGGATGTAAAGGCAACAGTACCGGTTGCTGTTGATGAACAGTCAACCAACGCTAATACAAAAGGCGGAGTTAAAACCGTTCCTGTTGTAATAGTGTTTGAAGAACCGAGTGTCGCAGTAAAACTAAAATCATCAACACCTAAACCATCATCCGAGCCAGTTGGATTAAAATCATTCCATCGTATAAAAAAGGTAGTGCCGTTTGGAATACTTAATCCAGTGATGGTACTACTGATAGCAGTTTGGTTTGTTCCCAAGTTTCCATCTAAGGCGCCAGTTGTTGGACCTGTAACCGGGGCAGTAAAATCCAAAGCATTTACATCCGTCCATGTGCCAGTTGATAAACTGGTAGCATCTAAGCTATATTGAAAATCTAAACGGTCAACTCTTGCAAGAGCCCCTAAACGCCATTGTTCACCAGTATAGCTGATAGCTAAGTCTGTGATTGGAGCTCCGGTATTGTTGGTAACATAAAAACCGAAAAAAGGAATTAATGTACCTGATTGTAATCCTCCTAAAGTTCTGTCACCAGCAGCAGCAGATCCGAAATTGTAAGCATTACCTGTAGCAAGTGAACCTGTACCTACTACAATTTGGCCATCGGCACCAGTACCTGTTTCCAAAAAATACCATCCAATCAATGTTGGACTTACAATATTTAAGTCACCACCTGCAGGGGTAGCATTTGCGAGTCCAAGTCCATTAAAATCCTGCAAAGGGTAAGAAGCAGCCACTAAAGAATATTGTGCCCTTGCACCACCAGTAACAAAAAGTATTAATAGAAAAACGTAAACCTTCCGCATAGTTCCCATTTTAGAATCAAAAAAATAAATAGCCCGGTCATCAGGATAGTGGATAGGTACTTTCGCAGGGTATTGGAATAGATAAACAGCGATCAGTCGAAAAGCGAATCTATGGCATTCTTAAGTCATAAGGGAACTGCAAACTCCTTTTTTATCCTCATTTTCTTAGCTGCAGGGCCGGTTATTCACTTTCAGATTTGTCCATAGCATTTCAATTTGTTATGACAATAATTATTCCAAAAAGATTAACAAATACGTATTTCTTTTTTACCGGGAGATTCTAAAGGGGAATCAGTTCCCTTTTTTCTTCCCGACTACTTTCATATCCGGAAACAGGGCCGACACCAGCATCAATACAGAAGCAAGCAGCATCATCCAGATACCTAATTTCCGTATCGGACATTCCCCACCAGAGCAGGCGGCCAATATAAAAATATTCCGGATAGCCCAACCCAGGTTAAGGGCTGTAATTAATAGGTTTAACCGCTTGGCCCATACCCGGGGCACAAAAGTACAGATCAGAAAAAATGCGGCCAGCAATAAGTGAAAATAACCGGGCTTGCCGAAATTTGTACCGGTGGCATCTACCCCACTTACCGTAATATTTTTCGATTCAATAAATACCCAGGGAGTAAAACAAGAGATGACCAATAATGCTGCTGCCATCAGACCAATCCATTTCATGTATCGCATAAAGAGAGAGTTGAAAATTGGGGTGCAAGATAAATGAAAAGCCCTCACCCCAACCCTCTCCATAAGAATGGAGAGGGTCGGGGTGAGGGACTCCCCTTTTAATTAGAAGGTCTGTTGTAAGGAAAAAAAACTACGCACCACCATACACTTTTATCACCGGATCCCGCAATACGGCCCCTTCTTCTGTGCAATGAAAATAAATGACATCTGCAATGGCTGCCGGTGTTACCCATTTGCTGAAATCAGCAGTTGGCATACTCTCCCGGTTTGCCGGAGTATCAATGATTGAAGGAACCACTACACTGGTTACAATATTTGTTCCGGCAGCTTCTTCATTCATCAGTTCTGCCAAACGAAATAATAATGATTTTCCTAAGCCATAGGCCACCATGCCTTTACTGTTTTTCATATCAGCTCCCGGGCGGGAGCCGATTAAAAAAATGCGGCCACTCCCCTGCTTCATCATTTGTGCAAATACGGGTCGGGCAATATGATAGGCAGTTTCAAAATTCAGTTTGTATTGTTTTGAAATATCAGCAGTGCTGGTGTTGTGAATATTACCCATCGCAAAACCACCAACTGTGAGAACTACTACATCAATTTTTTTATACTTTACAACCAACTTATCAATAAAATGAGCAGCTGCTTCTTCCTGCATCAGATCAACCACGGCTGTTTCAAAATATTTTCCCTGGCTATCAATGGCAATATGATCGTTTGGTATCAATGTACCGGTAACCTGATAATTTTCCCGGAGGAATTTTTTTACAACGGCTTGTCCCAGGTTACCGGATGCTCCGGTTACAATAATATGATTCATAACGGTGGGTTTATTATTTTTTCTTTTTCCTGAAATAAAAATAAAGTGGAATGCCCAAAGCAGTTATTAATAGTCCAAGTACTGAATTAATAACCGGCTGTTTTCCGGCCATGTAATTGGTTACATCATTATAAATGGTAGCTACCAGGAAGAAAGAAGAAAAAGCAATAAATAAAAATGTAATAAAAGGATGCCTCCATATTTTATAAGGTCTTTCTGCATCAGCCATTTTTTTCCGTAAAATAAAAATACCGATTGCTCCAAGCACATAGAATATCCAGGTCATAAAGACCATGATATCTGCCAGCATATCAAATGAACCGGTAATGATAAATAAAGATGTCCAGATGCCATGAAGCCACAATGCATTTCCGGGAGTACGAAACCGCTTATGTTCGTTCCCGGCCCAGGGAAGAAAAACCTTATCTTTTCCCATCGCATAAGTTACCCTGACTGTAGCCAACGTATTACCATTGATGGCACCCAATGTGCAGATAACGATCAGTGCAGCAATAATAGCACCACCCGCATTGCCTAATGCAATCGTCATCGCATCTGCAGCAACTAATGAAGATCCGGCAATCTGTTCAACCGGCATTACATAGAGGTAAGCCTGGTTCACCAATACATAGATGACGATACAGGTGAGTACACCAACAAATAAACTTTTGGGAATATTTTTTTGTGGATTTTTTACTTCGCCGGCTACCATGGTAATATTGACCCAGCCATCATAAGCAAAAAAAGCACCTGTCAGCGCCGCCATAATTCCTGATAATAAAGCTCCGTTCTGTTTCGGATGTTCGGCAGCAATAAAATTGCCGAAGCTACCATTGCCGGATAAAAAAATTCCAAATACTAATAGTACAAGTGCTGCCACTTTAATAAAAGTTGATATGACCTGGAATGCACTTCCTGCTTTTGTACTGAGATAATTGATCGTTGTAAAAATTAATACTAATAAAATGGCCAGTGATTTAACTCCTAAATTTTCCAGCGGAAACAGATCGCCAATAAAAGGAATATGCCAGATGATTGAATGTTCTGTAACTGCATCAAGCCTTGGTAAGTGCAGAAAGAAATCTGCATACTGTGCGCAAACAAATGATATGGCTGCCACCGCCGTAGTATTAATTACTGCAAACGCTGCCCAACCATAAAGGAAGCCGATAAACTCACCGAACATTTTCCGGAAATACACATAGAGGCCGCCTGTTTCCGGAATCATAGCGCCAAGCTCTGCGAAAATCAATGCACCAAATAAAGAAAACATTCCGGCAATGATCCAGATGACAGTCAACCAGATTGGTGAACCCAACTGCGCCGCCATACTGGCCGGCTTCATAAATACTCCTGAGCCAATGATGCTACCGATAATAATGGAAGTAGAAGCCCAGAAGCCAATTTTTTTTGCGAGGGAGGAGGTGGTTGACATAATTGAAAAGGAAGATAATGAAAAAGTGAATACAAGGCCTCCCTGCCCTCCGCAGGAGGGTTCTTATACTCCGATTATTTGAAAACACAATATTGAATTGGTGAGTTGGGTTTCAATTAATATTAATGCCAACAAAGAAAATTGCCGAAAATAATTTTGCTATGGAGAATATGCTCATGTATGTTAACGCTGCCGAAGAGTGCTGACTAATACCGATACGACATTAAAAGCATGTCCTTCAGTCATACCTGTTGTCTATCGGTATTAATACCTCTGGCAAGGATATTAATTTAAAGTCTATTTGGTATAATACCGATTATGCATCCTTAATAGTCCAACTACGTTGGCCTAAACGGCTGCTATATCGGCATTATACAGGAATCTATAGGACTAGTTTAGAAATATAGATAGTATAAGATAATAGCAGTGATGCAGCAGGTAAGCAAAAATTCCCGCCTCATACGAAACGGGAACTGCATTTATCTTGTTCCTTGTAATTCTTGTGCCTTGGACCTTTACTTATACATTTCTTCCTTCAATGCTTTTACCCTTTCATCTTCCAGATATTCATCAAAGGTCATTAACCTGTCAATGATTCCATTCGGGGTTAATTCAATAATACGATTGGCCACGGTCTCCATAAATGTATGGTCATGACTTGTCAATAATACGATTCCTTTGTAAGCGGTACATTGTTCGTTAAAGCTTTGGATACTTTCCAGATCAAGGTGGTTGGTGGGCTGATCCAGTAAAATAACATTCGGGCTTTGCAGCATCATTTTACTTAACATACAACGGACTTTTTCACCCCCGCTTAATACATTGGTCATCTTCATCACATCATCACCACTGAATAGCATTTTTCCCAAAAACCCTCTGAGGAAAGGTTCATCAACATCTTTTTCGTGATCAGGTACATATTGACGGAGCCAGTCCATCAGGTTATCCTTTCCGGTAAAAAACTCATTGTTTTCCTGTGGCAGGTAGGCATGTGTAACAGTAGTACCCCATTCATAAGAGCCACTATCAGCTATTGTTTCTGCAGTAATAATATTGAAGAATGTAGTAACAGCTAAAGGGTCACGGCTGAGTAAAGCGATCTTATCTCCTTTATTAACAGTAAAAGTTACATTTTTAAATAGTACACGGCCATCAACTGTCTTGGTCAGTTTTTCAGTATTAAGAATCTGGTTACCTACTTCACGAAGAGGCTGAAATATAATGCCGGGATATTTTCTGTAACTGGGTTCTATTTCTTCTAACGATAATTTCTCCAATGCCTTCTTTCTGGATGTTGCCTGTTTACTCTTACTTGCATTAGCACTGAAACGGGCAATGAATTCAATCAATGCCTGCCGCTTTTCTTCTGTTTTTTTATTCTTATCATTTACCTGGCGGGCCATCAGTTGTGATGATTCGTACCAGAATGTATAGTTGCCGGTAAATATTTTTATTTTCTGGCGATCAACATCCGTCACATGTGTGCATACTGCATCCAGAAAGTGACGATCATGGCTTACTACCAAAACAACATTTTCATAGTCGGCTAAAAAATTCTCTAACCAACTGATCGTTTCAATATCCAATCCGTTGGTAGGCTCATCCAATAATAAAATATCGGGATTGCCAAAGATGGCTTGTGCAAGCAACACCCTTACTTTTAAATTAGAAGGAATGTCTTTCATCAATGACTGATGGTATTCTTCTGTAACTCCCAACTCACTTAATAAAGTTGCGGCATCACTATCTGCTGTATAACCGCCCATTTCGCCAAACTCACCTTCCAGTTCTCCGGCCCTCATTCCATCTTCCTCAGTAAAATCTGCTAAAGCGTAAATACTTTCCCTTTCTTTGGCGATAGCCCACAATTTTGTGTGGCCCATCATCACCGTATTCAAAACAGTCGCTTCGTCAAATTCAAATTGGTTTTGTTTTAAAATCGCCATTCTTTCCCCGGGTGTAATGGTAACCGTTCCTTTGTTTGCTTCAATCTCACCACTTAATATTTTCAGAAATGTGCTTTTCCCTGCACCATTGGCACCTATTACGCCATAGCAATTCCCTTTTGTGAAATTAAGATTCACTTCTTCGAATAATACCCGTTTGCCGTAAGCGAGTTTCAGGTCTTTTACACTGATCATTGAATGCTGTTTTTAAGGCGGCAAAGGTACGTTTTTCCCGGGCTTATTCCGCCTGTATTAAAACAAAAAAAACTCCCGTAACAATTAAGTAACGGGAGTTTATATTTTAGTAATAGAAAATTTATCTCACATGCACTTTTCCGGTCGCCAATTTTTTACCATTGGCATCACCAACCACCACATAATAAATTCCGGTATTATCGGTTCGCAGGTCAATAGCAAGTAAGGTATAAGGTCCGGCAATTTCAAACTGGCGATAATATACATTGCTGCCTTTCGAATCAAAAATGGCAATCGTTCTCTTTGTGCTGGCGCCTCCGTCATTGTAATAGGCAACAGTAAACGTTCCGTTATTCGGGCTGGGGAAAATAAACAGCCTGTCACTTGGCGTTGCTGCTATAGCAACAAAAGATGACTGATTGGAACATACCAACCCACCCATAAATGTTTCCTGTATCCTTACCTGGTAACTACCTACCTGTTCCACATTTACGGCTCTGGTGTTTCCGGTATTGGTTATACCGGTACCGTTAAAGAACCAGTTTGTTGTCAGTATTCCACCTGTTGTGGCACTTGGTGTTGCTGTCAATGTGGTTATTTGTCCGGGTAATAATGCTGTTAATGGTGCTGCACTTAATCCAACTGTTGGTAATTGACGAACAGTTAATATGCCTTCACCTGAAACTGCAGGAGTGGTACATGTTGCATTAGACAACAGGCAACGGTAGCGATTTGTACTTAATGAAGTTGTCGCTCCTGTAATTGTCAGTGTTGCAGTAGCTGCCCCGGAATAAACTCCACCATTTGGAACCGGATTCCAGCTTGTGCCAGCATCTGTGCTTATTTGCCATTGATAAATGATCGTCTGAACGCTATTGCCAGCAACGGTAAATGATGTATTGCTGCCGGAACAAAGCTGCACATTAGATGGCTGCGTCACTATTGTTACCGGGTTTATCACGGTATATTTTGCACAATTACTGGCAACTGAATTTCCGCAGGCGGTTGAAGTTACCCAGCATCGATAACTGGTAGTAACAACTCCGTTTATCGTCAGGCATGATGATGTTGCGCCGGGTATAGCTGACCATGGCCCGCTGCAACCCGGAAGGCTTGCTTCCCATTGATAAGTAAGATTAGTGCCAATAGCAGTTACACAGAACGTATTGCTGCTTCCGGAACATAATGTTATATCTGTTGGTTGAGAAGTTATAGCTGCAAGCCTGTTTACAGTAAGCACTGCCGCATTGGTTATACCGGGTGTGGCACAAACACCATTTGATATCACGCAACGGTATTGATTATTATTCATGGCAAATGTTGCCCCCGTTATATTATAAATTGCAGCAGTTGCTCCGCTGATATTACCCCATGATGCACCTCCATTTGTACTTAGCTGCCACTGATAAGTGAGACCAGTACCACCGCCTGCTGCAGTAAAGCTGGTATTGGCTCCTTCACAAACAGTAGTGTTTAATGGTTGCGTTGTTATCGTTACGGAATTAACAACGGTCATACATGCACTGTTTGATATTGCCATCGGTGAACATGGTCCATTTACGAGGCAACGATAAGCATTGGTAGATATGGCTGTTACAGTTAAAGTAGAAGAACTTGCACCTGCAACATTTAACCATGGGCCGCTGCAATTGATAGCGTACTCCCATGCATAAGTAAGACCTGTTCCAGTTGCTGTCACACTGAAAGTATTGGTGGCTCCTGTACATAAAGTAATACTCTGAGGATGTGCTGTGATTACCGGTGCTGTATTCACCGTCAATACAGCTGCAGTTGAATTAGTTGTTCCACATTGACCGGAGGTAGCACAACGGTATTGTGCTGCATCAGTTGGTTGCACATTCACAATGGTATAAGATGTTCCTGTAGCACCAGCTATGGGTGGCCAGGTGACACCGCCATCCATACTCTTCTGCCATTGATAGCCTGTTGCGCCGGTTGCAGCAACTGTGAAAGTAACAGTTCCGCCCTGGCAAACAGCCTGTGATGTTGGGTTTGTATTAACGATTGGTCCGGTGCCGGGATTAATTATATAAGTAATATTCTGTGTCTGATTTGGTGCACCGCTTGCCACTCCGGTTACGGTGATTGTATATGAACCGAAAGACAATGTATTCGTTCCGGTTAATGTTACTGTAGAACTTGGATTTAAAGTGGTTAATGGATTCGTTCCAAATACAACGGTGGTTCCCGGAGGATTGCCAGTAGCCGATAAAGTGATATTATTTACAAATCCACCGCTATAGGTTGCTGTAATTGTTGTCTGCATGGATGCAGGAGCAGGACAAGTAACCGGAGCTGGTGCAGGTGCATTCAAAGTAAAGTTAGCAGAAGTAGCAACAGAGCTTTCCCAAATACTTCTGCCATAAGTAGCCACTCTTATCTTTCCAGATGCTTTTTGTATTTCCAATTCATTGATAGCCACCAGTGGAAGATTTAAAGAATAATCTGCCCAGTTGGCATCTGCTTCTGTTTTATAATAAACACCAATATTCATTCCCACATAAATACCCCTGGGCGTATTATCATCAACAATAACTGTTCTTGCAGTAATTGCAGGAAGGTTGGCTGATATATTGGTGAATGTGGCGCCGGCATCTGTAGAAACAAATATTCTATTGGTTGCACTATTACAGGCAATCCAGATTTTAGATGGATTGGTTGGATCAACTGTAATATCATTGATCGTTGAAGGTGCAGTTCTTATATTCCAGCTTCCCCCATCGTTGGTAGTTACGTATAATGTCGCCCCGTTTGAAGCATAAATAAAATTTGGATCAGATGGCGCAACAGCAAGATCGGCTAATGTGGTAGTAATGGTGCCGCCGGAAATATTTGTCCAGTTAGTTCCGCTGTTAATAGATTTATAAACTCCGGTCCATCCGCCATATAAAATTGTTTGATTGGTAGGATGTATAGCCAGTGGAGTTACCCATTGACCGGAAGAAGGCTGTGAAAGACCTGAATAAGAATTTCCTCCATTCGTAGATCTGTAAATAGCACCATTCTGGCTGGTGCCCCAAAGATTTAAATGATTGACAGGGCTTACTAAACCCTCCATACCATCGGCACCAAGCCAATCAGCCCAGTTGCCCGATGCCTGTCTGGTTACACTACCATTATCCTGGGCACCGCCGGTAATTACATTGGCATTCGTTTGTGAATTAGACATTCTGTAAAACTGGCGGATCGTTAATCCCGGAGAAAGGTCTGTCCAATTGTCGCCATTATCAATGCTTTTATAAATACCACCGTCTGAGATAGAATAAAGAATACCGCCTATCCAGAATAATCCATGTACATCAGCATGATTATATCCGAGTGAGTTGGGGTACGACCAAATTGTAAGCGCCGTAAAACTGGTACCACCATTTACAGATCGCCAGCAAATAATTCCTGCGATATAAACATCATTCGCATCAGTGGGAGATACATCCATTCCCATATCATAAGTAGCCTGGCCTGTTGTACCTGTACCATTTGGACTGTAACCAAAATAATTGGTTCCACTTGCAGGGTTTCCTACCACAGTAGTTATAAAATTTAACCCGGCATCAGATGACCGGTACATTCTTCCAAATAAACTTCCGCTTGCCTGTACAGCATAAACAACATTGGGGTCAGCAGCAGATACGGACACTAATGTTCGGCCTGTATTGGTAATCCCTTGTGCTGCGCCTAATGTAGTCCAACTAACACCATTATCCGTAGAGCGAACAACATCACTTCCTGAAGCATACATGATGTTTACGTTATCGGGTTTGAACTCAATATCTTCTTTATTGCTGGTATGTACTTGTATCCACGAAGTGCCTGCATTGATAGATCTCCATATCCCATTGGTGGCTGTTGCAAATACAATATTTGTTGATGAGGGATGAATCAAAATTTTACGGATAGTACCGGAAGGCCCTGCCCCTGTGTTTGCAAAACTGCTTCCTGCATTGGTTGATTTTAAAAGAAGACCAGTGCTTGTTCCCACATAAATTATGTTTTGATCAGCAGGGTCAATGGTAATAGCAAAGATGGACATCCACAAAGAATTATTATCTGTCAGAGGTGCCCAATTAGCTCCTGCATTTGTTGATTTCCATAAACCACCCCCGGGAGATCCCACATAGATTATATTCGGATTAGCAGGGTGAATAGCCATAGCGGATAACCTGCCCGTTCCAGGATTCCATCCGGAAGTATGCGTCCAGCCGCTTGGACCAAGAGGTACCCAGTTAGCCGCTGCCGGAGCATTTGGTACTATGTTCGTTCTACTCTGTAAATAATTATTCCATTCTGTTTGTGGAGAAATAAAATAGCCGTTTTCATCCGTATGAAATTTCCGTTCATACAACCAGCGTTGAAATTGTTTATACCCCGTGCCCTGGCCGGTGCCAGCACTGTCGAAATAGCGGTTAGCTCTTCCTTCCGCTTCCTGAATGGTAATATCAGTTCTTTCCATCAATTCAAAAACCTGGTGCTGCGCTGAAGAATTGATTACAAAAGCTAACAGGATAAAAAACAAGTAAATTTTTTTCATATAGATCGATTGACTGAATAATACCTTTTATACTTTATAGGTAGTTTAATAAAATTAAAATATTTTTTTGCTTTTACCACCCTTCCTTTGTCAGGGCAGGCTACGGAAGATAGGAAACAATAAGTTGTCACATCGGGTTTTCTATGTGTTTTTCTGATGTGTTCTATGTGCTCCCGATGAAAATCGGGATGGTTCAATAATTGAGCCTTTTATAAATTAAAACTGGTATAAAACGATTTTTCGAATTTAGCAATGCAAATTACAGAGAATTAGCAATATGGAATTTGCTATTTTCCAGCAGCATTTATAATCAGAATTGCCGTTTCCTCTGTCTCAAAATAAAACTCCCGTTACTTCTTTGTAACGGGAGTTGATATGTAAAAAGAATTGAAGTTCTATCTCACATGTACTTTCCCTTCAGCAAGTTTTTTACCATTGGCATCACCTACCACCACATAGTAAATCCCGGTATTATTTGTTCGCAGATCTATACCAAGAAGAGTGTATGCACCAACAATGTCGAACAGTTTGTAATAAACATTACTGCCTTTGGAATCAAAAATGGCAATCGTTCTTTTTGTGCTGACACCTCCATCATTGTAATAGGCAACCGTAAATCTTCCATCATTCGGACTTGGGAAGATGAAAAGTTTAGGGCTTGGTGTTGCTATGATCGGAACAAGAGATGATTGATTAGAACAAACCAGGCCGCCCGTGAATGATTCCTGAATAGTTACACGGTAATCACCAACCTGCTCTACATTCACTACTCTTGTGTTACCGGTATTGCTGATAGCACCAGTATTAAAAAACCAGTTTGTTGTCAGTATTCCACCTGTAGTTGCACTTGGAGTTGCAGTCAGCGTTGTTGTTTGCCCTGGTAATAAGCTGGTCAATGGTGAAGCACTTAAACTTACAGTTGGCAATTGCCTTACTGTAAGAATTACTGCGTTGGTTGGTATTGCTGTTAAACAGGTGGCATTGGATAAATTGCAACGATACTGATACCCATTTATACCGGTACTTGCGCCTGTTATTGAAAGAGAAGATGTTGTTGCTCCTGAATATACGCCGCCGTTTACCACATTAATAAAACCAGTTCCTGGGTTTACCTGCCATTGGTAAATTAACCCTGTACCGGTAGCAGTTACAGAAAAACTGGTATTACTACCGGAACACAATTGAGCATTGGTTGGTTGACTTGTTATTGCTACCGGATTGATAACAGTAAGTGTTGCACAATTAGTCGTAACAGTATTGGTACAGGCCGCACCGGTTACGATGCAGCGATAGCTGGCAGTAGAAACACCGGTTACCGTCAGACAAGAAGTTGTACCACCTAATATATTAGTCCATGGACCACCACAAACAGGACTTATCTGCCATTGATAAGTAAGGCCGGTGCCAACAGCAGTAACACAGAAAGTATTATTGCTTCCAGCGCATATTGTTGCATCCGTTGGTTGGGTAGTTATAGCTGCCAGTAAATTTACAGTAAGGATTGCTGCATTTGAAGTTGCAGGCACTGCACATCCTGCAGAAGTCAGCACACAACGATAACGATAATTATTCATAGATGCAGTAACAGCAGTCAGGTTAAGTGTTGCACTTGTAGCACCGGTAATATTATTATAATTTGTTCCGCCATCTGTACTTAGCTGCCACTGATAGGTAGCCCCGCCGCTGCCACCGACAGTAAAGCTTGTATTTGCAGCTTCACAAACTGTAGAATTATTTGGTTGAGCAGTAACAGTTGGACCAGTAGAAACTGTAAGAATGCCTGCATTGGACGTAGCAGCAGGAGGACATGCTGATACGATACATCTGTACCGGTTATTATTCATGCCTATTGTTACGCCAGTCACTGTATAGCTGGATGAAGTTGCTCCACCAATATTATTATAATTGGCTCCGCCATCTGTACTTAATTGCCATTGATAAGAAACATTGAGACCGGTTGCTGTTACATTGAAAGTTGCATTATTGCCTGTACAAACACTTACATTTTGTGGTTGGGCAGAAATGACAGGCTTACCATCAACAAAGGTGATTGTTTCATCGCCCCTTACAGAGGAAGATCCCTGTGAAGCACCCACACCCATTCCCCTTCTTGCAAATGCCTCCATAATCGCACAACTGTACTGTGCTCCGAAGAATAAAGTATCTGCTTTCAGAATAGCATCACGGCCACTGATAAATCCGGGACTGCAGGGTTGCAAACGCAAACCTTCAATTACTAATTTGAGTGCGATTGAATTTCCACCAACTCCCGCAGGATCGAAAATATTTGGATTGATTCCTGCCTGTTGAATGATATACCAGGTCATGTCCCATAATGCTGTGCACCAGATGGTACCTACTCCATGTGGTACTGCAACCGAAGGAAGATTTGCATAGGTCATCGGGTTAATGGCCATATTGGTGGTGTACCTGTATTGGCGTATACCCGGGCCTGTTATGGGCTGGTTCAATGCATAAGTTCCGATACCTCTTGGATTATTAAATCCATCAGGAGGAGTTGCCGTTGCCCAGTTATGTGTCATCATCAGGCCAAAATAATCACTCCAGCCCTCTCCCATCTGTTCTACATTGGATAAACAACCTGAACCGGTTCCTGTCATCCTGTTACTGACGCCATGTCCATATTCATGTACAATAATTCCGTTATCTACGTCACCATCCCTGTCAGGTGTTGGCGCCGTCCACAGGTACATCTGCATTCTGCCTCTTACTCCATCTGATCCGGAAGAAAAATTTGCATTGTTCGTTCCGCTTCCATCCTGGGCTTCTGCCAATACATAATCACCCTGGTTGCCACCACGTCCCATATTATCATTCTGGTAATTTCTGGCTGTTTCTGTAAATCCATACCTGTACGTAAGATCATGGATCAGATTATTCCAGTAAAAAAGGTTAGTGGTATTGAATTGCTGATTAGGCGCCGGGATTCTTACTGTTGGTTCCAAATTGTAATCCGGAGTAAAATCAAACAGAAGATCTGGCTGTGGAGTTGAAGTTAATCCTGAACGGCCGGGCAGATTATTGGCATCCCTGTCTTCATAAGCAAAAGCATTATTTCCCCGGGTGCTGTCATAATAAATGCTGCCATCAAAATGCCATCCATGTGTTGTTGCATTACCCGGAGACATGGTCCATGGATTAGTATGAAACTGATGACCTCCACCCGGATGTATGGGACTTTCTGCGGGATGTTTAATAACCCGGTAAGTTGCGTTGTTTACAACAAAAGATTTGTTTTCTTCTTTTATTTTTGCGTCGCTTTTCAGGGCAACATAATTTTGAGTCGTTTTTTCAGATGCAGTAAAATGTTCTTTAGGTGAATGTTTTCCATCACCCCAGTTGCAACTAATGGTCATATTTTCTTTGCTGATCACTGTATTCGTATTCGCATCGATCCTGATCATCCAATAGTCAATCGAATTTTGCGGGGCAATAAAAACCTGCCAGACCAATTTCACTTCATTACTTTCTCCAACAGGAAACCACATCAGTTCTGCAAAAATATTTTCTGAGGATACCCCGAGTCTACCGAATTCAAATTTCTGACCTCCCTTTAATATACTGGCAGGTATGATCATCTCCTGGATATTTACGTTGCTTTCTGATGCTGCTGTCTGCACAGCATCCACTGCTGTTATAGCCGGAGTACTGCGATCGTTACTTATCTTTTTCTCAATCGTCCCGATACGGCTTCCCGCAGTTGAAACCAATTTCTCTTTTTTAAAAGCAAGTACGTGTAATTGATTATATACAGGGATATTTTTATAACTCTGCTGCAGATACACCATCCGTATTTCTGAGCCGGGGATGATATAAGTTCCTGTAATAATGGAATTATCAATGTCCTGCTGAGTAATGCCGATTACAGAACTGTTCTTTTGAACTAATTGCAACGCAATGTTCCTGTCGTTATTACTAACCTGTGCCTTCGTTACAAAAGAACATACGAGGATTACTGATAGAAGTAAAAATTTTTTCATGATGATAATTTAAAAAGAAGATTGTCGAAAACATATTTTTTAAAAAGTTTCCGTCCCGACTAAGTCGGGACGGAAAAATAAAATTGAACATTATAATACATCTTATCTCACATGCACTTTACCCGTTGCCAATTTCTTGCCATTGGCATCGCCCACAACTACATAGTAAATGCCTGTGTTATCTGTTCTCAAATCAATTGGGATCAATGTATAAGCTCCTGAGATATCAAACTGGCGGTAATACACATTGCTGCCTTTGGTGTCAAATATTGCAATCGTTCTCTTGGTGCTTGCACCGCCATTATTATAATAGGAAACAGTGAATCTTCCGTCATTCGGACTTGGGAAAATAAACAGGTTATCACTTGGTGTTGCTGTTATAGTAACAATTGCTGATTGATTTGAACAAACAAGAGTGCTTGGCCATAATTCCTGTATCCGCACCAGGTAGTCTCCTACCTGCTCCACATTCACCGCTCTTGTATTACCTGTGTTGGTTATGGCAGTGCCGTTAAAGAACCAGTTTGTTGTTAATGTTCCGCCAGTGCCTGCACTTGGTGTTGCTGTCAACGTACTGATCTTACCTGGTAATAAACTGGACAATGATGCGGCAAGTCCAATCGTAGGCTGCAGACGAACTCTGATTGCATTTGTAGTGCTATTTACACATCCGTTTACATCCGTATAGGTGTATGTCAATGTAAATAACCCTGCTCCTGCTGTTGATGAATTAAAATTTGTACCTGTTACACCTGTTCCGCTGTAAACGCCACCTGTAGGAGTACCGCCTGTTAGTGCAAATGTTGTATTGTTACTGCATTGTTCTGACAGTGCATTTACCCATGTAACGACCGGTAATGCATTCACTGTTAATACAGCTGCATTGGAAACTGTTGGCACAGCACATGTCGCATTGGACAACAGGCAACGGTAACGATAAGTATTTAAAGTCAGCGTAGCTCCTGTTATAGACAAGGTTGCGGTTGTTGCCCCGCTATAAACTCCACCGTTGTTTACGTTATTATAATTTGCGCCGCCATCTGTGCTTACCTGCCATTGGTATACAATTGTCTGTACACTGCTGCCGGCAATTGTAAAGCTGGTATTATTACCTGCACAAACAGCTACACTTGCAGCAGGTTGTGTCGTAATGCTAACCGGCGCAATGACAGTTAATATTGCTGCAGAAGTAGTTGCTACTGGCGCACAGGTTCCGGTTGCCACACAACGATACCTGTTATTATTCATTCCGATTGTTGCACCTGAAAGCGTATAACTTGCTGAAGTGGCTCCCCCGATATTGCTGTAATTCGCACCGCCATCAGTGCTAACCTGCCATTGGTAGGTAATGCCTGTTCCTGTAGCTGAAACATTGAATGTATTGCTGCTGCCAACACAAATAGTTGCATTGGACGGGGAAGTAACTATTGCGGGTAATGTATTCACAGTAAGTATTCCCGCATTGGATATACCGGGATTCGGGCAAATACCATTTGACAACTGGCAACGGTAGCGATAGTTGTTCAAAGCGAATGTAGCGCCGGTAATATTCAGTGTGGCGCTTGTTGCCCCGCTGTACACACCTCCGTTATTTACGTTATTATAATTTGCGCCGCCATCTGTGCTTACCTGCCATTGGTAGGTAAGTCCGCCACCTGCACCGGCAACTGTAAAGCTGGTATTGCTTCCATCGCAAACTGTAGCGTTGCTGGGTTGTTGGGTGATGACAACTGCGGAAACTACCGTCATCGTCGCACAGTTAGATGTAACTGAAGGCGGGCAGGTTCCGCTTACTATGCACTGGTAAGATATTGTTGATACAGGAGTCACGTTCAAAGTAGAAGATGTGCCACCCGTAACATTTGTCCATGGCCCTGCGCAGGTAGCTGCACTTTGCCATTGATAGGTGAGAGCAGTCCCTGTTGCTGATACACTGAATGAAGCGGTACCACCCACACAGGCTGTAGTACTTTGTGGTTGTGCAGTTATAGCAGGAATTGTATTGACCGTTAATATTGCTGCATTAGAATTGGTTGAATTGCACTGACCCGTTGTTCTATTACGGTATTGTGCAGCATCAGTTAATTGAACATTTACTATTGTATATGATGTGCCTGTGGCGCCTGCAATATTGTTCCAGTTAACACCTCCATCAGTGCTCTTCTGCCATTGATAACCGGTTGCGCCGGTTGCAGCAACCGTGAAAGTAACAGTTCCTCCCTGGCAAACTGCCTGAGATGCAGGATGTGTATTTACAACTGGCCCTGCACCCGGATTAATGGTATAAGTAATGTTCTGAGTTTGAGTCGGAGCACCAGAACCAGTACCTGTTACAGTGATCGTGTAAGCACCGTTAGATAAAGTATTTGTTCCGGTTAAGGTAACAGTTGTTGTAGGAGTAGCCGGTGTTATAGGATTGGTTCCAAAAACAACAGTTGTACCTCCCGGGTTTCCGCTTGCAGATAATGTAACTGGGTTAATATATCCGCCATTAAAGCTCGCAGTCAATGATGTCTGCATTGAAGCTGGTGCAGGACAGGTGACCGGAGCTGGGGCTGGGGCATTTAATGTAAAATTAGCCGCCGGAACAGTAATTGTAAAGTTTGCATTACTGATATCAAAGAATATATTGCCTACTGCTTCGATCTTTATTCTTGCTGTCGTAGTAGCTCCGGATGGAATTGTTACTGCTTCTGAACCATCGTTAGGTGTACTGGCCGTAATAACGGTCGGATAAGTGAGGCCGCCGTCGGTTGATAAAGAGATTTTTACATTAGCAACACTGATGGGAGCAATGTTTGTATTTCCGACAACCCAAGTAATGGTTTGTGTTGAGCCGCCAGCATAGTTTTCACCACCATTGGGACTGCTTACGGTAAATGGACTGCTGGTAACAATATTTACTACAAATGGAGTTCCAGTCTGGCAACCGCCACCACCGCTGGATGCAACTCCTCCACCGCCTGCCCGATTATCTCTTACGGTGAGCCTGAAATTCATAACACGGGTAACAGGTGATAAAGTTTCTCCTTTTAAACCACCCATTGTTGCAGACGGGTTAGCCGGATAGCCAGCAAGAATTACAGCTATATCAGGGAATGTTCTTATTCCATTTGTTTTAGGGATTCTGGATTTATAAAGTGGAACTGTATTACCCGGAGGCGCAGTAGCTCCAGCATTCCAGGTTTGTGTGCCTTGTGTATCCCACTGTTCCCAACTATAAGTAAGTGGATCATTATTTGCATCAGTTGCAGTTCCTGATAAAGTAAAAGGAGTGCCTGGAGGTATACTTAAATTATTATTTGGCAATGGATCAATGACGGGAAGAGTATTTCCTGTAGGGGTTGGAACTCCACATGCGGAACCTCCTCCAGTGCTGATATAGTTGCTAATTTCATCAAAACTGATTGGATGGAAATAGGGATCGCTATTGGGTTGAATATCCTGAGAGCCACATATACCTGCATAACCCTGAATAGTAGTTCCGCTTCCCACTTCATATTTAGTTGATGCAGGAGAAGATCCGCAACCTGCCATTGAATGGTTGCCACCCCATTGATGGCCCATTTCATGTGCTACATAGTCAATATCAAACGCATCCCCGATCGGAAAACTTGAACCTGTAACACCTCTTGCTTTCAGACCTGCATTGCATGGGCTGTTCAGGTTTGCAACGCCACCACCACCAGTGCTGAATACATGCCCGATATCATAGTTAGCATTTCCAATAACAGCATCAACGTTTGCCTGGTTTTCACCAAGCATAGCGCCCCCGTTATTGTTTGTATAAGGGTCGGTGCTACCATCCAGGTAAATAAGCAAATTATTATTTGAAACCAATGTCATTCGAAGCGATACTTCTTTTTCATAAACACCGGTTACACGGTTTACTGAAACTAACATTGCAGCAGCTGATAATGCAATGGATGGTGGATTTGGAGAAGCAACCGCTACAGAATATTCGCCAGTACATGCTAATGCAAGCCTGTAAGTTCTCAGTGAAGTTCCCAGGCAAAGAGCTTCAACCTGGTTTCCTTTGTTTTGTTTTATATCGGTGTCAACAACTTCACAAATGAATTTTACATCACGGGTATAGTCTTTAGTAGAATAACTTACATAATGGTTCAAATCGCCTCTTGCAAATGGATCAATATAAATTCTTCCCGTGACAGATGATAATACCTGGGCATGAAAACCTGTATAAGGATTATAATCAAACCTTATGGTAGCATAAGGGTCATCAATTCCCTGTCCGCTGAATGTCCTCATTTCAGGAAATTTAGCAGCTAGTCCCGGCTCCATGATACTGCTTTCCCAAACATGGAATCTTGCCATTTTACCATCGGGCATTGGCAAACTAAGAACAGGGGCCTGGTTTCTGTTCGTTAAATTTTTTTCTGATGGAAGATCCCATAAAAAATTCCTCATTGCCTGCACATCCAATGTCGCAGCACGGTACTTCTGAGGAATGATAACTCTAAGGCCAGTAGTTTGAAAAGTATTGTTTTCACCAGCATCAGTAAAAAAACTTTGCTGAGCAAAGGAGGCCGAACAAATTAAACCCGTAATTACGAGGAGTAAAAATTTTCTCATATTATTTTTTTTGATACAGAAGAATGGTTTGCATCGAAATACTCTTAAGAATCAGAACCCTTAAAAAAGCCACTAAAAGTAAGCATATTTCAAATATCCCCTATCGTATTTTTTCAACAACTGTTAAACAAAAAATCCCGTTCCGATAAATCGGAACGGGATTCAAATAGTATTCGTTGCCTAAGGGCTTAGTTAACTGATTAATAACCACCCATGCCGCCCATATCCGGTGCGCCATGTGAGTGTGGCTCTTCTTTCTTCGGTTTGTCAGCTACTACACATTCAGTAGTGAGCAACATACCAGCGATTGAAGCAGCATTCTCCAAAGCAATACGGGTAACTTTTGTAGGATCTATTACACCGGCTTTCAGCAGGTTTTCATACACTTCTGTCCTTGCATTGAAACCATAATCTCCTTTTCCTTCTTTCACCTTTTGTACTACAATAGATCCTTCAATACCTGCATTCTCTACAATCTGGCGAAGAGGCTCTTCCAGTGCACGGCGAACGATCAACATACCTGTTTGCTCGTCTTCTAATTGTCCACGAACCTTTGCATCCAGGCTATCGATAGCACGGATGTAAGCAATACCACCACCCGGTACAATGCCTTCTTCTACCGCAGCTCTTGTTGCATGTAATGCATCGTCAACACGGTCTTTCTTTTCCTTCATTTCCATTTCTGTTGCCGCACCGATATATAATACAGCTACCCCACCGGCCAACTTAGCCAGGCGTTCTTGTAATTTTTCTTTATCGTAATCAGAAGTCGTATTTTCTACCTGTGCTTTAATCTGGTTTACACGGGCTGTGATGTCAGCTTTCTTGCCTTTACCGCCAACGATCGTTGTATTGTCTTTATCAATGGTAATGGAAGAAGCCTGTCCTAAAGAAGTAAGGTCTGCACCTTCTAATTTATGACCCAACTCTTCGCTGATAACAGTTCCTGCTGTCAGGATTGCAATGTCGGTCAGCATTTCTTTTCTTCTGTCGCCAAAGCCTGGAGCTTTAACTGCAGCTACTTTAATAGTACCACGCAGTTTGTTAACCACCAATGTTGCCAGTGCTTCACCTTCCAGATCTTCTGCAATGATTGCTAAAGGACGGCCGCTTTGAGCCACTTTCTCCAGAATATGAAGAATATCTTTCATCGCAGAAATCTTCTTATCATAAATAAGGATATAAGGATTCTGCAATTCCACTTCCATTTTTTCGCTGTTCGTAACGAAATAAGGAGAGATATAACCACGGTCAAACTGCATACCTTCTACTACATCAACAGTCGTATCTGTACCTTTTGCTTCTTCTACAGTGATCACACCTTCTTTACCAACTTTTGCAAATGCTTCTGCAATCAGTTTACCGATTGTTTCATCATTGTTGGCAGAGATAGTGGCTACCTGCTGAATTTTTTTGCTGTCATTTCCAACCGTCTGGCTCTGAGCTTTCAGGTTTTCAACCACCAGGCTTACAGCTTTTTCAATACCTCTTTTCAAATCCATTGGATTAGCACCGGCAGCTACCATCTTTAATCCTTCACTGATGATTGACTGCGCCAGAACAGTAGCAGTAGTAGTTCCATCACCAGCAATATCTGCAGTTTTAGAAGCTACTTCTTTTACCATCTGTGCACCCATGTTTTCAATCGGATCTTCCAGTTCAATTTCTTTTGCTACGGTTACACCATCTTTAGTAATAGTTGGTGCGCCGAATTTTCTTTCAATAACCACATTACGTCCTTTAGGTCCGAGGGTTACTTTTACAGCATTTGACAAAATGTCAACGCCTTTTTTCATTCTATTTCTCGCTTCAATGTCGAAGAAGATTTGTTTTGCCATTGTTATAAACCCCAAACCCCTAAAGGGGCTTTAGAACCTGCGGGGTTAAACAGGTTTTTATTTTTTAAAAAATTAAATTATCAAAACTCTTCCGGTTCCCCCTTTAGGGGGCGGAGGGGGTTTATACTATCGCCAGAATATCCGACTCTCTCATGATAAGATACTCTTCGCCTTCGATCTGGATTTCAGTTCCTGCATACTTACCATATAATACAGTGTTGCCTGCTTTTACGGTTACCGGCTCATCTTTTTTACCAGGACCCGCAGCGATTACAACGCCACGTTGTGGTTTTTCTTTTGCGGTGTCGGGGATGATGATGCCACCGGCCGTTTTTTCTTCAGCTGCTGCTGCTTTTACAATTACCCTGTCGTGTAGTGGGGTAACGTTTACTTTCTTCGCCATAGTTGTATTGATTTTTTGTTTTTTGAAATGATTGCCCCTAATAAATTTGGGACTGCAAAGGTACAGGAAATACCATGCCGCTAAAGTTAAAGAAGACAAATTTTCAGGCAGATGGAAATAAATGACAGGAATGAATAGTAAATACTAAGATTATAAGACAGATTTTCACTTATCTCCATTTTGATAAATGAAAAGGCCGTCTCGCATGGGGGCGAAACGGCCTGATTAAATAAAGATTGCCTTTTTATTCTTTTAAAACTCTCGTTGTGTAGGTTTGTCCGTTGATGAAAGCCTGCAACAGGTAAGCACCCCTGGCAGTTTTCTCCGGAGGAATAGTAAACTGCACCAGCTGTTCACCTTGTCCGAACACTTGTCTTGCCACCAAACGGCCTGCCATATCGGTAAGTTTTAATTCGCCTTTTGTTTCAGGTGGTTTAATAAATCTCACCGTAATACTATTTCTAAATGGATTGCCAAGCACCAACATGTCCTGACTTACACCAGACAGCTTAAGCAATACGACATTGCTCACCTTAAAGTCATTATCAATATCAACAGACTTCAACCGGTAATAATTTTTCTCGGTGAGTGGCTCCCTGTCGGTATAGCTATAATTGCGGGTGATGCTGCTATTACCCGCCGCAGCTAATGTTGCGATTCTTCTATAGCTGTTTCCGTCAATAGATTTTTCCAGTTCAAAATGTTTGCTGTCGTATTCGGCAGAAGTAGACCATTGCAACAAAGCTGTTTTATTGTTTTGCAATATCCCTTTGAATTCTGTTAATATAACCGGCAACGGCGCTGTAGGAATCGTAGTGGCCCACATACCATAACCATGTGTGCCGATCAACAAGCGGTTATCAACAGGTCGCAACGCAATGCTGCTGACAACTGCAAATCCTAAACTGGAAGCACCTTCTTGCCCTGTTGTTGGCAACGGCGGTGCATAAAGCCATCCAGTAGCTCCCGGAAGTCCGATAGAAGCATATAAACCGACAGAAGTTCCAACATAATATTCCACCGTTTTTGGTGTTGTTAATCCATTGAGAACAATAGCCGAACTTCTGAAAGAGGGTAAGGTTAAAAGACCTTCAACTGCTGTCCAGGTTGGTGCCGCAAGGTTAGCGGTACCTGTCCAATAAACACTCGTTATACCATAATTAGAAAAAGTCACCAATACAGTATCATCATTGCGGGGGTTAACGGCAATGCTGCTTATATTGCCAGCACCCGCTGCGGGGAAACCAGCCCCTAAACTAATTTCAACAGGTGCTGTTGCTGCTGCAACACCAGCCGGATCATCAAGCCGGAATACCCTTCCATTGGAAGTTCCAAAAAACAAACTTGCAGTTCCTGCACCATAGACGCCTCTTGTTGTAGCAATTGCTGAAACATCAAAAGCAGCGCCTACTGCTGTAGCAATTCCCGTCATTGACGTCCATGTACCGGAAGTAACAGTGGAGGCGGAAGTAGTTCTATAGATAATATTATCATTAGCATAATACAAATTCCCGGTATTATCCGGGTCAAGTTTAAAAAGTGTAACAAATAATCCCGTACCAGCCTCACCGGGTGGGGTGATAAGTGTACCAAAGCCAGCCCCTGAGCCAGCCGTTCTGCGAATAATGTCTCCTAACTGGAAGCCAACATATTCAAAATCTGATGCACCACTCAGGCCAACGGAAACACCATCACCACCCATTACAGATTCAAAAATTATTCCGGTTCCCCCGACATTCCTTGTTGATCCATTATCCTGTGCACCTCCTAATACTTTAGCATTACTGACCCGGGGATCAAGTGTAACATAGTAATATTGATAGGTCCGATAGCCAGAGTTAATTTGTGTCCATACAACTGAACCTGCGGTACAATCGGTAGTTCGTTGAATGCCACCATCATTTCCACAAAGCATGATCAAAGGACTGCCCGGTTGAAACACAAATGAGTGTACATCCGGGTGTGAACTGGGATATAAACCATAACTGGCCGGACTTATATACCCGCCAATCCTTGTCCAGGTAAGTCCTGCATCTGTTGAACGGTATGAATTGGTTCCGCCAATAAAAAGGGTACTTGCTGCATCTGGTTTTACAGCTACCACCAGATCATAACCTCCCTGCACAGCAAATGGGTCATTACCAGTAAGACAACCGGGTTCATCAGGAAGAGTAGCTGAAAGATTTGTCCAGGTTCCGCCTACATCATCCCATCTGAATAATTCCGCTTCTACTGTACAAGCGCCGACAGTAATGGAGTAAAGAGCATATAAAAGAGTTTCTGCACTTGGTGGAATTGCCAACACCACCCTGCCATAAGTTCCTTCAGCATTCCATCCAACAGGAGAACCTCCTGCGCCTGCTCCTGCAATCTGTGTCCATGATCCGGCATCCCCTGAAGAAATACCGGGAGGTGATGCCCATACTCCATCAACTGTTGATGAATTAGTTCCACCAAAGGAAGCATATAATCTTCCTGTACTTGAAACAACGATATCAGTGAAATTACTGGAAAATGATAAGGTCCCCGATAAAACAGTAGTCCAGGTTGTGCCCCCGTCAACTGACCGCCTGATGGTAGCAGCAGCGGCAGCATAAACATTACCATCTGTGGGGTCCACAATAACCTTAGTTATATAATCCTGTCCCACAGTAAATGTTTCCAGGGCAGTTGTATTTGAAGCTGTTAAACGGGCCCAGCTACTCCCATTGTCTGTGGATTTATATACACCATTGCCTGAATATCCAGCACCGGATGCCCCCGCAGAATTTCCGCTTCCCTCACCCACACAATAATACCAGGTATCCCGGAAACCGATCCGTGTATCCTGCGCCAGGCTCATACAAGCAAAATGCTCTCCAAGTGGACTTGTACGCACCCATGTGGCGCCATTATCAATAGATTTATAAACACCACCGCTTACGCCGCCTGCAAGTATGATTTGGTTTGCACCTCCATCATACCTTACATCATAAGCAATAGTGCGGGTGCGGCCGCCTAAATTATCAGGGCCCTGAAAAGCGTAAGGGTTTGCCAACGAAGGACGTTGGTTGATCAATTGCGTTTCAACAATCTGTTTTGCCTGTGCCAGTTCGGCCGCAAAAACACCTTCAGGAATACTTCCAGTAGTTGGATTTTTTATCAAATTGAATTCATACTCCATGGCACCCACCATATCAGTCATTCGGGCATTGGGGTCCTTATCTCTTTGAATGAGGTTGTCTTCGGGCTTTTTCTCATTCATATTTTTACAGGAGAAAGAAAAAACTGATAAAAGAATAACAAATACTAGTACATACCGGGGGGTAAATATCTTTTTCATAATAAGCAGCTTTAAGTGAAAGAAACTTATTCGACTTATGAATTTAACTCTTTTAATACTCTGGCGAAAATAATTTTCAGCACATCATTGCTTTTAATAGCCACTCGCAATCATAAGTAAATCAGTTAAGCCAGCCGATCAGGTTCTTAATGGCTGTAAATCAAAAGAAACGCCTGATAAAACTGATTCAGACCAGGCTTATGAAAACTTTATAACTACCCGTTAAGCAGAAACAAATCAGAGAGACATAAATTATACAGAAGGAATAGTAGTCAATTGAACAAGAGAATCTATTTTCCTGTAAATGGTTTTGTTCAGGTATTTTCCTTTGAGCAATAATTGTCCCGGTTTTATTTTTTGTGGCAGGTAAATCTTTTTTTCACAAACCTGCAAACTTAATTTCCATAATTTATTTCCTTTTGCCGGAGATAAAATTATCCTCTTACTATCTTTTAATTTAGTTCCGGCTTCATACAGGGTTTGCAAAATAAGAGATGAAGTAATGCTGTAATTTTTGCCGCCCCACCATGCCATTTTCCATTCCGGCCCTTTTCCGGAAGTCTCAACATAGATAACGATTAAAGTATCTGGTCCTTTAAATAGTGAATTTCCATTCTCATCTACGGGTATATTTCCCGGCAATTTCTCCGTATAAAACCCTTGAATATTCTTTATGCCATAACTACTTTGTGAAAACGAAATAGAACTATTTATACATAAAAATGAAACAAGAATTAATCTGAACATTAGCATAGCAAAATATTTTTAAACAAATATCATTTATCCGCAACAAATCACTGTCATTAAGATTCAATTTACACCTGATTGGTTTTATACAGTTCTGTTAATAAAATGTCTATTTAATTATTCTCATTTGTGGTATTTTCAAAACTTAAATTAAAATTTTCTCACTATGAAAAAAGTTTACCAAAACTTCGGCAAGGATTTCAAACTATTTAAGTCCATAAAATTTATTTTTATTGCCGCCTTTATTTGCCTGGTTACGGCGAATTGTAATGTATCTAATAAAGAAAAGGAAGCTAAAGAGTATGATAAATACGATGGGCCTGAACTGGCTGCCCGGCAGGAATTTGAAATGACCAAAGACCCGGCAACAGGCACCGTACCCAGGGAAAGACTAATGGATGCCATTGAATCAACCATTGATTCAAAAGAAGATTACCAATCGCTAATTGGCGGTCTTTCCTGGTTGGAAAGAGGTCCGAATAGTGATTTACCTGGTCCGTTTGGCAATCCGAGGCCCCCATTAAACTACACGTCCGGCAGAATAAGGGCCATGATGGTAGATTCTTTGGATGCCACGAAAAAAACTGTATGGGTGGGAGGTGTTGATGGCGGCCTGTGGAGAACATCTGATATTACAACTTCACCTGCTACATGGGTTTTAATTAATGATAATCTTAGTAACCTTGCCGTTTCTGACATCACCCAGGATCCCAGGCCAGGCTTTCAGAATATTATGTATTTCTGCACCGGTGAATCCTATTTTAATTTTGATGCTGTTCGTGGTAACGGCGTTTTCAAAAGTACCGATGCCGGCGCAACCTGGACTTACCTGGCGAGCACAAGCAGCTATACAAGTTGCACACGGATATTATGTGATTACCTCGGAAATATCTACCTGGCAACAAGAGGTTCGGGATTACTGCGTTCAACCGTTGCAAGCGGTGGTGTAGTCTGGACCAATATTACACCAAGCGGCCTGGTTTCTGATATCTGCGATCTCGAAATCAGTTCAACCGCTGTCGCCGGAAGGCTTCATGTTGTTGCGGGTATTTTTTCTACTCAAGCTTACCGTTATACAGATATTCCTGTAACCGTTGCTGCAGGCACATGGACTGCCCCGGCTACCGCTTTTCCTTCTTTTGCCATGCGGGCAGAAATTTGTGTCAGTGGCAGTACACTTTATTCACTCGTAGCTAATGCAAGCTACCAGGTACCTACTATTTATAAATCAACCGATGGTGGTGCTAATTGGGCTGCAACCGGTGGCCAGCCAACGGCTGGATGGACCAACGGACAGGGCTGGTATGACCTGAGTTGCGCCATTGACCCTTCTTCAGCAGGGGCCACCTGTATAGTTGGTGGGTTGGATAACTGGAAAACAATCAATGGCGGAACAAGCTGGGCACAAATATCGGGTTGGGCTACTTCTACTCCAGGATTTTATGTACATGCCGACCAGCATGATATTCAATGGTGGGATAATGGTAATAAATTAATGTTTGGCTGTGATGGCGGCGTCCATTATTCAACAAATAAAGGCACAAGCATGACAGACCGGAATCAGGGCCTTAGAATAAAACAATTTTATTCCTGTGCCATACATCCTACTACAACCAATTATTTTTTAGCAGGTGCACAGGATAATGGCGTTCATCAGTTCAGTAATGCAGGATTAAGCAGCACGGTTGAAGTTACGGGTGGTGATGGCGCTTATACAGCCATTGACCAGGATGAACCAATCTTTCAATTCGGATCATATGTCTTCAATCAATACCGGAGAAGCACTGATGGTGGTACCAACTGGACAAATGTAAACCTGAATAGTAGTACCGGGCAGTTCATCAATCCTTTTGATTATGATAATACCGCCAACATTATGTATTGCGGGGATATTGCATCCAATTACCGGAGGTGGACCGATCCACAGACCGGCAGCGCTTCTGCAGTTGTAAATATCACAAGCATAGTTGGAAGTGTTACCGCAGTGAGTGTATCGCCCTATACTGCCCATAAAGTTTTTTTTGGTACCAGTAGCGGAAGAGTGGTGCAGGTGGATGGTGCGAATGTTATCGCTTCGGGTTCTGCAGGAACAGACAGATCAACCGGCTTACCCGGTGGAACCGTTTCCTGCATCAATTTCGGAACAAACGATCTGAACCTCATCATGTGTGAATCCAATTATGGAATCAACAATGTGTGGGTTTCAACTAATGGCGGTGTATCCTGGACAACCATTGATGGCAATCTGCCTGATATGCCGGTACGCTGGTGTATGTTTTACCCGGGCAATAATACAAAAGCATATATAGCCACAGAAACAGGTGTTTGGGAAACCGACCTGATCGCTGGCGCCGGTACTATTTGGAATGCCAACCCAACCTTCCCGACTGTGCGGACGGATATGATCGAATACAGGGCATCGGACCGTACCATTGCCGCAGCAACGCATGGCCGTGGACTTTGGACAACCACTATTCCAATCGTGGCAACACCGGATCTTTCTTTTCAAACCTCAACAGCAACGACTACAGAATACACATCATATGCCAGTGGTTGCAGGGGATATACGGATTATACCCATTACATGGTGATCGCCAACTCACCAACAGGCGCAGGCACTGTTACCCTCGGGATCGCAGGCGGGGGCACCGCAACAAATGGTGTTGATTATGCCATCACTACTAACGGGAACTTTGCCGCTCCTAGCATGACAATGAATTTTGCCAGCGGATCAGGAACTGCACAAGCATTTACAGTGAGGGTTTATGATGATGCCGCAGTTGAAAGCGCTGAAACATTCACCTTGAATTATACAGTAACCGGTGGCAATGCACAACCGGGCGGCAGTAATCAAACGCTGACTTATACCATCAATGATAATGATGCAGCGCCGGTAACAGGTGGTTCGGCAAGTAATAATGTTGGTAGTTATGACGCAAATATTGCCAGCGCCACACCGTTCAGGAGTAACCAGGCAAAATTCAGGATACAGAATTTGTGGACCGCTTCTCAACTTATTGCTGCGGGAATTACATCTGCCAGGAATTTTACTTCAATGACAATATATGTTGTTACAAAAAACAGTACGGTTCCCTATACCAATTTTACTATTTCTATGGCCAATACAGCGGTAACAACATTGGCCACAGGTTTCCAGGCAGGAACATTTACAACGGTATATCCCGCTACCAATTATTCTTCGGTAGTTGGCGCTAACCTTTTAACCTTCACTACTCCATTTGCATGGGATGGCACTTCCAATATTCTTATTAATTTCTGTTTTGACAATGCTGCGGCAGAGGCATTATCAGATATTACAGAGGGAACAATAACAGCTATTGGTGCAGGAATAAGAGCAAGCACCTATTCAAATCTCCTGGTCAGTACACCATGTACAGGTGCTGCGGCATTTATATCTGATTCCAGGATACGGACAACTTTTGGTACAAACATTCCAAGTACACCCGTTGCAACAACCATTATCTCCAGGATCGCTTATCTGGGCCCCAATGATGATGTGCCTTTTTATGATGCATCGGGCAATATCATGGCAAGGATAAAAAATAATACAGCTTTTGATTATGGTTGTACTACGGTTGAAATTGACCGTTCCGGTAGCGGTGCTACTGCTTTCTGGAATAACACTGTAGCAAATTACCTGACCACAAAATCGTTTAGAGTCACACCGACGAATGTGAATCCTGCCGGTAATTATGATATAACATTATATTATACAGCGGCAGAAAAAGCGGGTTACGAAGCTGCAACCAGTCAAACCTGGAGCGGCCTTTCATTTATTAAAACGGTTGGCCCGATCAGTGGAATAACCCCGGGTAATCCACAGGTTCCGACAATTACTATAAATAATGTTGTGACACAGGCTTCACATGGCGCTGACTTTACCGTTAAAGCCACCTTTACAAATGGTTTCTCCGGTTTTGGTGTAGGCAAGCCCGGTACTCCACCGTTGCCGGTTACATTATTAAGTTTTGATGGTAGAAAAAATGGCAGTGTAGTTGACCTTACATGGAGAACCGCCTTTGAATTTAATAACAGCCGTTTTGAAATTGAAACCAGCAAGGATGTTTCTAACTACTATAAGATTGGAACAGTAAATAGTCAGGGTAACTCAACAGATATTCAATCATATTCTTACAGGGATTATCTGCCGGTAAAAGGCGTGAACTATTATCGGCTGAAACAGGTGGATATTGACGGACGTATAACATACAGTCGCACCATTGCCATCACATTTGATGATAAGGGTAAATTAATGACAGTTTATCCTAACCCGGCAAGAGATAACCTCAATATTAGTTTTGCAAGCCCGCAGCAAAATGTATTAATACAAATACATACTATTGATGGCAAGCTGGTTCGTCAGGCATCTGTGGGCAATGTTCAAAGAAATGCAGATTTGAATGTAACCGGTCTTATCCCGGGTACCTATCTGCTTAAAATATTGATTGGAAACGGGACGCAGGTAGTGAAGTTTATAAAAGAATAAAAAATCTGTACTGCTAAAACAAAAGAAGCTGCTCATCCGGGCGGCTTCTTTAGTAATGTCTCAGTTTGAAAACTTATTCATAAAAAATGGTTTTTGAACCACATAGGAACAGTAGGAACATAGGAAATCACATAGCTATGTGTTATACTTATGTGGTCTATGTGGCTATGTGGTTCAAGTTAATTTCAAACTGAGACATTAC
>JANNQR010000033.1:0-160847 GCA_031400855.1 Chitinophagaceae bacterium
GTAATGTCTCAGTTTGAAATTAACTTGAACCACATAGCCACATAGACCACATAAGTATAACACATAGCTATGTGATTTCCTATGTTCCTACTGTTCCTATGTGGTTCAAAAACCATTTTTTATGAATAAGTTTTCAAACTGTGACATTACCGACTGATACAACAAATTCCCACTAATATTTGATTTAGTACTTTTACCAACAACTTATAACTATGAGCCAGCACAAACCAATTATCGGAATTTCCTGCGGTGACCTAAACGGTATCGGTATCGAACTGATCATCAAAACATTTTCTGACAACCGGATACTTGATCATTGCACACCAGTTATCTTTTCATCAAACAAAGCCATCAACTTTTACAGGAAATCTGTTCCGGAATACAATATCAGTTACCAGAACATCAAAGAATTCAACCGCATCAACCAACGCCAGGTAAACCTGTTTAATTGCTGGGAAGATGAGGTGGCTATTAATCCGGGTGAATTGAATGATACAGGCGGCAAATATGCTGTGCTTTCTTTGCAAACTGCCGTAGCTGCATTGAAACAAAAACAAATTGATGGATTAGTAACTGCACCCATTCATAAAAAAAATGTGCAGTCTGCTGATTTTAGTTTTACAGGCCATACACCCTACCTGAAAAATGTGTTTGGTGTTAATGATGTGTTGATGCTCTTGTACGCTGGCAATTTCAGGGTGGGCTTGGTTACAGAACATATTTCTGTCGCCGAAGTTGCCCAACATATAACGAAGGAAAAAATAATCAATAAGCTAAACATACTGCACAAAAGCCTGCAAAAAGATTTTGGTATTGATAAACCAAGGATAGCTGTTCTTGGATTAAACCCTCACGCCGGTGATGAAGGTCTGATAGGTGCAGAAGAGGAATCCATCATTAAACCGGCCATCAAAGAAGCAAAGAATAATAATATGCTGGTGGTAGGGCCTTATAGTGCAGATGCTTTTTTTGCCCGCCGCAGTTTTGATAAATTTGACGCCGTTCTGGCGATGTACCATGACCAGGGATTGATTCCTTTTAAATCGTTAGCTATCGGTGAAGGGGTAAACTATACAGCCGGCCTTCCGGCAGTAAGAACATCACCCGATCATGGAACAGCATTTGATATTGCCGGAAAAGGCAAAGCAGATAATTCTTCTTTTATAACCGCTGTGTTTGAATGTATCAATATCATCAACAACCGGCATGAATATGAAGAAAACCGGAGCAATCCATTAAAGAAAATGGCACCGGCAGCGCTGGCAAATGCAAGAGATGAAATGATTGAAGAATAAAGCAGGAATTATTTGAAAATGGAATCAGGCACTCCTTTATTAATTACATAACTGGAATAGCTGATCTCCACCTTTCCCTTTTTATCTTTCATTTTATCTGCCGCAGTTTCTTTTTTACTCCCATCATCATAATCGAAAGTGATGCCCTTGGGTAATTTATAGTCTTTTGTATTGAAAGTGAAGATCACTTTGTCGGCCAGGCCGTATTCAGCATATTTCCCATAGGTCATATCCAGTTCATAGGTTCCGTTTTCTTTGGTTGTTGTCTTTGCTTTTTTGATCAGGGATTGTGTTTCATCAATATAAAGTGTAGAGAGTACTACTTCTGAATTCTCATCTTTTGGCAAAAGCTTAATGATGCGGAGGTTTGTTTTAGTTTCCTTACCCATATCGATCATGTCAAATCCCGATGTATTTACAAAAATGTTGTTGAGATTAATGTTGACGGAACCTTTGGGAATAAAAGAAATACCGCTTTCATTGTTGATACGGAGTTTATTGGGCTTTTTATAATACACTTTTACATTGGCAATGGGTGCTTTAATGAAAATCACATTCGTCTTCATTTTTCCTTTTGCTTCATAGTCGTTCACTTTTTCCAGTTTCGCTTTCACTTTTGTAATCACTTCTTCCACCGTTTGCGCATTGATCACTAATCCCGGGATCAGCAACATGATGAATAACAACAACTTTTTCATACCAACTAATTTATGGGCATCTCTAAAAACTTAAAATTTCTTTTGACCTCACCTTTATCGAGCTTCGCTCCTTCCCTTCTCCCGCCCCATAGGCGGAATCGGGAACTCCATTTGGAGAGGAAAAGGTAAGTTTTTAGAGATGCCCTTATGTCAGAATATCTTTCCTTTTAAAAACCCAGATGGCTGTACCCACAAACCCGGCAATATAAATAAATAAAATACCCAGGCTACGTAAAATAGCCGGCAGATTTTGGATTGTTCCGTCAATTGTTCTGTTTTCTGCATCAGCCTGTACATAGAAAAACCCTTTCCAGGCTACCATATGAGTGGTAAATAAATAAGGCTTTACCGTTTTATCATAAATGGGAATATTAAACTCAGATAAAATAGTCAATACAATTACAATACTCATGGTAGCAATGATGGGGCCAATTGAATTTTCTGCAAACACACTTAACAAAAAGGCAAGTGCTGATACTGTCGTTAACGCAACAGCGGCATAACCGAATGCAGCTACATATCTCCATAATACATCATAACTGTTCATTTGTTCAATTATCTCTGAACGAAATATCACTAAAGAATTTGTGCCAAATATGAGCATACTGCCAAAGAGAGCCAATATAGCAAGCCAGATCAGTAACAACAATGTATAAATAACAGACGCCATAAATTTTACCAGCATGTATTCTGTCCGGCTAACCGGCTTTGTCATCGACAAACGCAATGTTCCCATGTTAGCTTCGCCGGCTATTGCATCGCCGGCAATCAGTGCAACAAGAAGCGGCATCTGTATTAATAAAACATTCAGAATGGCAAAACAGATAAAATAACCATTTAGCAATTTTGATTTGAATTCATCATTCACCTCAAATGAATCGCTGACATTATTTAACACCAGGTCCAGGTATGTCTTGCCATCAAACTTCATACCTATCTGAAATAATATAACTACCGCAGCTATAGCTCCAAAAGCAATAAAGGTTCGTGGCCTTTTAAATATTTTAAATAACTCAATTTGCAGCAGCTTCAGCATGGGGGTGGCCAGTTAATGATAAAAAATATTCTTCTAAGGAATGTTTGGAATGAAAAGAAATAACCTCCACATCCATTTCAATCAGTTCTTTCAGCACAGCGGGTAGTTCGTTACGATGCAACTTTAATAATATACAATCGTTTCTTTTATTCTGTAGTATTTTGTTGAATCCTGATTGTTTCAATTTTTCAAATGTGGCCTGATCATCCGTTGTTTTTAGCTCGACTACTGTTTCAGCCGGGTCAAAAAGTTCTTTCACCTTCCCCTCCACTACTTTTTTGCCTTTGTCAATTATTATCATTGAATCAGCAATTAATTCCATTTCACTTAATAAGTGTGATGAAATGAGTAATGTTTTATTCATCTCTTTACTCAATTGCAGAATAAGATTTCTTACATCAGCAATTCCCTGGGGGTCTAATCCGTTGGTAGGTTCATCCAGAATAATCAGTTTTGGATCATGCACCAATGCGGTGGCAATGCCCAATCGTTGTTTCATCCCTTGAGAATAGGTTTTTACTTTGCTATTTGCCCTTTCAGCCAGTCCGACCATTTCCAATTGATCCATCATTTTTTTTCCTGTCACTTTTACACCACTCATCGCGGCAAATATTTGAAGGTTTTCCAGAGCAGTAAGATATTTATACAAATCCGGTCGCTCTATGATTGCACCTACCTGCCGGAGAATTTCTTTCCGGTGTTTTTGTAAATTCAAGCCAAATATTTCTATTTCACCAGAAGTTGGTTTTATCAACGTAAGCAGCATACGGATGGTCGTAGATTTACCAGCGCCGTTTTGGCCGAGAAAGCCATAGACCTGCCCTTCTTCCACCGAAAAGGAAAGATCATTGACAGCTTTTATTTCTTTAAAGTCTTTATTGAGATGCTTTACTTGTATAACTGCGTTCATTGTTGATTATTAAGGCAAATGTATTACTAGGATTGCCCTTCATTATCATGTATTTTAAAATTTATGAAAAGATTTTATCGAAAATACTTGCATAATTAAATGGCAAAGATTAGGTTTGTCTTGCATTCGGAAAACCACATATACTCAAGTAAAACTACGATAAACATCCGTACCTAACCGCTTCACTTTTTCCAAGGTTAACGTAAGATATTATTAAAGTAACACTTTACAGAAGGTATAGTTCATAACCGAAACTAACATCCAATATTTCTGTGTAAGGCTTGAAAAGTAATCCCGATAGTTATCGGGACAAACCCCCAAGAAATGATAAAATATACTGCTTTCGTAATCATTTTAACACTGAGGATAATGTATCATCCCAACCATGCACAATCAGATATAGCCCCTTTTGCTAACCCATCACCTCTTTCCACTTCCACCATTCCAGTAACACCGGCCAAATTAATAAGTATTGACGGCAGCATCAATAACCATCAAGTTGCCCTCAACTGGGAGGTAGGTGAAAATGAAACCGACAACCAGTTTGAAGTGGAAAAAAGCACCGATGGTAAAAAATTTTTGATGGCTGCACTTCTGTTTGGAACTGATAAACCGGTAACCGGCTACTACCAGTTTTATGAAAAGGCAGGCAACCAAAAAGTTTTATACCGCACCAAGCTGATTAATAAGAACCGCCAGACAGAATATTCTGCGGTGGTGAAAATTAACCCAACCGTTTAAAACAAACAGCATGGCTAAGTCAGTAAAAAAAGAATTGAATGCAGCATATAATCGTCTGAAAAAAGTAATGGAAAAAATTATTAATCCGAATGAAAAAGGGGCCGTATCGCAATTAGTTCTTCAGCCGATTCGTACTAAGCCTGATGCAGGCGATAAAAATAATTGAGAAGGGTAATCTTCGTTAATTTTTTATACACTTAGAGTACCAATTGAGAATGGGCCCCGACAATCCTGTCGGGGCTTTCTCTATTTTATACCTTACCCAGGTAAGATTGCAGGTTGCCTACATAAACTTCAAAAGATTTAATACCCTGTTTTGTTATTTTGCAAACTGTCAGCGGATAATTATCCTTGAATTGTTTTGTCACATCAATATATCCTGCATCTTTCAATTTTTGTATCTGCACACTCAGGTTGCCGGCTGTTGAATTTGTTTTTTCCCTGATGAAAGTAAATTCCGCTTCCTTTACACTAATAAGAAGTGACATAACGGCCAGCCGGAGTTGCGAATGTAATATGGGATCAAGGTCTTTAAACATTGGCTACTGCTAATTCCAGTTTTGCATTTCGGTAATCTTTTTCCATAATAATTCCAGGAATCAGCCAGGCAAATACAGCTGAAAAAGCAGTTAATAGCAAGTCAACTTTTACCGGAGTATAAATAGCAATCAGGCAGCAAACCCAGCAAAGTATTCCCCCAAAAATCATGGGTTTAAATTTCATGGAAACACCAGTTACAAAAGTGGGCATACCATATAATAAAAGGAAAAGAGGTGAAATAAATTCATACATCGTAATGACGGCGGTATGACCTGCCGGATCTTTATATCCCTCCATTGCATTGAATAATGCATTGGTGATAAAGATCATTAAAAAAATAGTGATGCCAAAGCCCATCCATAGTGAATCCATAAAAGCATCATCATATGTTTTTACTTTTCTTTTCTTCTTCGCTTTAATAGAAAAATAAATCTGTGGAATAACGGCCACAAAGGTGAGCAGGTAGATATCAAAAGGCAGGCGGTAATCAAACTGCAACTCTGATAATCTGACTAATGCACAGATGGCAATCAGGGAGCCCCACATCATAGCTGATATTCCAGTATCATGACAAGCGTCTTTTGCCTTATTGATCATCTTCGCAATAAGGTCAAGACTTTCCTTTTCGGTTAATTGTTTTTCCGGTTGTGTCATAACAAAAAGTTTATTTGTTAGCTGTTTTGTTTCTGTAACGAAGAAGATAAGCTGGTATAATGTAGCTGACTAAAATAGCAGCAGCACCAAATAACATTTGGTAATCATAACTTACAAAGATGCAGCCAATGGCCAATGCCCATGCCAAAATACCACCAATGATCAATGGTCTGAACCGGATAATACTACCTGATACAAATGTGCCAAGCCCATACAACATTATGAAAAATGGGAAAATGGAGGTTCCCCATCCAAGTTTCGTCAGTATCATACCCAGCACAAAAAAACTAACCGCCATGCCTGTCCAGAGGTGTTTAATACTATCATCAATATAGGTTTTAACTTTTTTCGTTTTTCCCTCCTTTCGGCCCTGGTAAATAGAAAAGACAATGCCGATAATAATTACCGTCCATACGAGGTAATGCTTTTCATACTGGAAAATATTTTTCAGGACAAACTGCCCGGTACAGGCAAAAAAAGTAAGCCACCCCCATACAAGGAAGTAGATACTGTTATCAGACATATCCTGCTTTGTTTTGCTGATCATAGATTGGATAAGCTGCAGACTTTGCTCTGGTGAAAAATTTTCCTGTTGCATCGGTATTTATTTTAAAATGAAAATTTGCCCCGACCCTTCGATTAACTCAGGATCACCAGGGCAAATCAAACAAACCATTGTAGTTACTTCAGCTGTGAAAGAAAATATTTTGTTGTTGGCAAACCCCAATTGGGATGAATAGTACTTTCGGGTTTATAGTTTTCAAAAAGACTTTGTGCCTTTTCAAACAATATTTTTGCCTCGGCTTTGCTGCCGCCAAATTGTTCCGGCGTATAAAATTTATCCTGCGCCTCCAGAATGTAGATTCTTGGATTACCGGCATTTGCCTCTTTGGCTTTTGCCAGTGCCGCTTCAGCCAGCGGACCTTCTGTCATAAATCTTGCCATTGCATTTCCCATCATTCGTAAACCATGAATCATCTTTTGAACACAATAGATCTCTGTATTCCCTTTTGCAATTTCAATAGCTTTGTTTAGCAGTGATTCTGCCTTATCAGCATAAGGGTCGGTTATAGCACTGTTATCTCCAAAGCTACCATCCTGTGGCATGGAAAATGTTCCGGCCATTACATTGCAATAAGCTGCATAATAAAAAGGCAGCCATTGTGTTTTTTCTGCATTTCCGATCCGCTCAAAAGTGTTAGCCAATTCTATCAGGACATCAGGAGTAGTTGCAGAATCGAGCATGATTACTTTCGTCTCCATTGTAGTTACATATTTCTCACTCTGTGAGAATGCTGTAGTCATCATCAGGGAAGTAAGGCAAACAAAAAAGAATTTTCTCATTGTACTAATTTTAATTGTTGATGAATGTATTATTGTTGTTGTTTTTTTAATTTTTCATACTCCTTATCTGTGGAGTTTTCTTTAGGATATTTAAATGCTTCAAAATATTGGATTATGATGGCTATACCCCAACCTGCTGTTGGCCATACCGGCCATGGAATTCCTTCTGAATAATGACCATTTTTAGTAAAAAGCCATATTAGCCACAAAAAAGCATTGATAACAAAATAAGTAACCAGGTCTCTTTTGAAACCAGCTCTCTTTTTTGCAATAGCCCATAGCCTTGCATCTTTTTCTTCCGGGGTTTTTGAATACTGTTCCATACAATTTTTATTTAGATTGTTTATAATCCATTATTAATTACTTCATCGCTTCTGTCTACACCAAAGCTGATAAATGCCCCGATAAAGACAAACATCCGGGAGGGCGGCACGATTGCTTCTTTCCTTAATCCGTTGTAAGAATAGCTATAGCCAAACGTTTGTTTAAAATTGAAAATATTACTTACCTGGAACACATATACGGCAAAGGATTTTGCATCTTTCTTTCCAATAGAAGGCAGGAAATTAACAGAGAAACTTACATTGTGATAATCAGGTATGGTACCCCGGTCATTGAATTTATAAGCAGCCCCGTCATTTTGTATATTATAATAAGGCCGGCCACTGGCATAATTATAGGCGGCATTGAATTGTGTTTTCCAGGGTGTGATGAACTTTTTCATAACCAATGAGGCCGTATGCTTTGCAGCGAAATTGGGAGCAATAGCAAAAGGAAAATTCAAGAAATCTCTTTTTGTATCGAGATAAGAATAAGAGATCCAATAGTCAAAGTTCTTAATGGTCTTTTTATCCCTCCAGAAAAACTCAATCCCTTTGGCATCGCCAAAGCCATTATTGCTGATGGCTGCATCGGTAAAACCAACTATTCCTGTTTTTACAAGGTTATCATACTTCTTATAAAATACTTCAGCTCTGAATGTTTGCTGATTAGCCACTTTCTGGTATTGGGCAATATAATGGGTGGCTTTCATAAACGTTAATTCATTGGGTGATGGCAGGTATCTTCTTTCCGGGTTTTGATAAAAAATACCATAAGCTAATGAAGCCTGACTGCTCTTATTCAACTTGTAGGCTACGGACATTCGTGGGGCAATATTAGTTTTGCCTAAAATAGCAGAATGTTCAATCCGTAAACCACCTTTTACTGCCAAATTGTTAGTAGCATATACATCGGCCTCTCCAAATACTGATTTGATATGTTCTTTTAACCCCGAAGGATATTGCTGGACATTATAATCAGTATAAATTAATTTATCATTACTATAATTATATTCCAACCCAAAACGTACAGCACTTATTCCTTTTAATTTTTTTTCTACAACCGCTTTGGCATTAAAATAATTCCCTTTAGTTGCAACATTGAATTTTTTAAACTCAAGGTTACCCAGCACTACATCAATCTTATTTAAGTTCTGCATGCCACTATTAATATCATCCTTGTTGCTGGTATAAGAAACGCCTACATTAATTTTCCATCTTTTTGCAAGATTTTCTTTCCATGCCAGGTTATGATAAATATTTTTATTGCTAATTGCAAACTTATCAAGGTAGCCCAATGAATCAATACTGTTAGTTGTAAACCCCAATTTGTTGCTACTGAAATAACCATAATATTTCAACATACCTGTTTTAGATGTCTTGATACGGAAGTTCGCATCGCCACTATGATAAGCAGGGGCTTTAGAATACTCCTGTTTTTGTTTGATTAAGGCAAAGGCAAGACCCAGGTCGGTATAACTATAGCTGGCACCAAAAGACGATTTTTTATTTTTGGATAAATGCTGATAACCCAGACTTCCGCTTAAAACAGAAATACCAAGATTAGCTGAAGACTGGTCGGGTAAATCAATTGACTCCAATATTAATGCAGAAGAAAGTGCCTGTCCATACAAAGCAGAGTATCCGCCTGTACTAAAAACGGTTCCCTTAAAAATAAATGGCGAGAAACGGCCAAACTGTGCAATGTTGGGTACACTGCTGAAGAAAAAATTATTTACCAGTGTACCATCGATAAAAGTTTTTGTTTCTGCTGCCGTACCCCCACGAACAAAAAGGCCTTCACTCTCTCCTACCTGCTGCGCACCGGGTAAAGTTTTTAATGCCCCGGTAATATCTCCATTACCACTGGCAGTAGTAACGATATCTATCGGATCAAGAACAACAGCAGCTCTTTTTCTGTCGCTGGCTTCAAATGAACCGGCAGAAAGAACAACAGCTGTTAACTCACTGATTTCTTCTTTTAATGCAGCATCAATTACTAAAGGACCGCCTTCTAATTTTACTTTCTGTTCGATGGTTTTATAACCAATAGAGCTAATTACAAGTACCTGCTCACCTTTCTCTGATGTTTTAAAAGAATATTTACCGGTTGAATCAGATGTGCCTCCATCATAACTGTCTTTGATTGCAATGCTGGCTCCGGCAACCGGTTTCGATTTATTATCTTTTATGATTCCTTTGATTGTAACCTGAGCCGTTACGTTTTGAATCAAGACCGTAACCAGCAAAATCATCAATCCAATTTTCAAATGTCTCATAGCAAAATTCATATTTGGAACACAAACATAAAGTAGTTTACAATATAAACCAAATTTATTTTAAATAAAAAAACCGTCCCGCCAGAAGCGGAACGGCCGGAACCCCTCATTAGCAGATATCTTATTGTTTTACAATTTTTTGTTGTGCAGTTTGCCCATCGCAGCTTACTCTTACAACATAAAACCCGGGAGCAAGAGTACTGGTATTAACGGTTTCAGTCTGACTGCTGCTGCCAGTTTCTATATTTTTATACAGATGGCCCATGGCATTGAACACTTCATAAACCACTTTTTTGTTTTGCCAGTTGCCGGGAATGCTGATACGTAGTTCATTTGTCACCGGGTTTGGATAAGTAAGGATAGTACTATTATTATCAGACTGCTTGCTGATCCTAATGATACGTACAACAGAGTACTGGTACTTACCATCCAGATCCACAGAACGGATTCTGTAATACACTACTCCTTCCTGGTTTGTATTGATCAAATCAGAAAAACGATAGGTTGTGATATCTGTTTCATTTCCTTTTGCAAACACAATACCTGCTTCACTGAAATTTCTTCCATCGGGGCTTTTTTCAATTTCAAAATGGCTTACGTTGGTTTCGGAAACTGTTCTCCAGGTTAATTCCGCTTTGGAATTATTGAGCACGGCAGAAAAGGAAATCAGCTTCAGGGGTAGTTCTGCCCAACTAAATTGTTTGAACCATAATGAATTTAACCGCATACCGGAATTGGTGGTGAGGGCCATAGTAGTGGCACCGATTGTAAAATCAAAATAATCCTTATTTTCATATGTATAGGTGGCCATCACATTTAATGCAGAAGTATCAATTCCGGGAGAGTTAGCAATAATGCCTGTAATTTTATAATCATCTCCTTCGGCTCCATAAGAGCCTAATTTTGTAAATGTGAGACTGTTGACCAGGGCAGAATCAATTTTCTTAATTCTTTCCATTTCTGCCCATTCAAATGTTGTAACGTCATCTCCGTCAATATCAAGACCGGTTACCATGAACTGGCTCATCATTGCTTTTTTATTTGTTCCCGCTTCATAAAAAGTACAATTAAATTTCATCCACCAGGTGGTATTGGCAGGCGCTGTACCGGGTATGCCTACCACCGGCTGAAGAGCTTTTACAAAGCCTATGCTGGATTCAACGGTATCAATATTACTTAATACAACACTGGCACTGGAACGACTTTTTATTTTTATTACTGCATCCAGATTGATCCCGACATTGGAGAAAAGGTATTCAGCTCCATCGGCTCCGGCTGTACCGGAAACCAGTACCGGATTCTGAAATACCAGTTCAGGAATTGTCTGTGCCTGTGCTGACCGGGTAATAATTAATAATAAAAATAAAAGGCTGAATGGCCGGATAGATAACACTGTTTTCATACGCTTCATATTAGGGCTCTGGATTACTAGTTTCGGTTTTCCGAACTCAGCCTGAGATTACAATGTATCCGACTTGAAGAAGAAAAAATATTCCGGATATTTTACCGGTAAATTACTGATGATGCAGGGTCGGATTTACGTTGCTTTCAAAGGATTTGTTCGATTCTGATTCAAATATAATACGTAGTTTTTTTACCTGCAAGTTTTACAGGATGTTTATCTACGTATAAGAAATTTTACTATTACCTCTTTTAAAACAATCAGCTATACTGAAATTAATAACCAAAAAAAAACAGGCTCCCCTTAATGAGCCTGGCATGATCCGTAGAAAACTATTTTTTGTCCTTATTGTTTTACAATCTTTTGTTGTGCCGTTTCGCCATTGCAGGTTACTCTTACTAAATAAAAACCTGGTGCAAGGCTGTTTACATTCAATGTTTCCGTTTGATTGCTATTGGTAGATTCAGTTTTTTTCGTAGCCTGGCCATTTGCATTAAACAGTTCGTACGTTACTTTTTTATTTTGCCAGCTGGAAGGGATGGTGACCCTTAATTCGTTTGTTACCGGGTTTGGATAAGTAACGATACTTATTTTGTTGTCGGTCAATTTGCTGATCCGGATGATACGGGTTTCAGAATATTGACTTTTCCCATCCTTATCAACTGAACGTAACCTGTAGTAAATAATGCCTGACTGTACATTGCTGATATTATCTGAAAGAGCATAATCAGATTTTGCAGTTATGTCTCCATAAGCAAACATCATTCCTGCATCGCCGAAGTTTATACCGTCAGTACTTCTTTCTATTACAAAATGGCTAAGGTTAGTTTCAGTTACAGTTGTCCATTTCAAATCTGCTTTTTGGCCATTATTATTCAGGGTGGCAGTGAAAGATTCCAGTTTTACTGGCAGGGTCTGGTTAATCGGATAAACAAATGCCTTTGAATAAAAACTGAACAACCTGTAGGTAGCTAAAGCCTGAGTAGTTACCAATCCCATTTTTACAGTAAAAGTTGATACATCTGTGTTATGAACAGAAAACATATATTGTTTGGCTGATGTATCAACACCATTAACTGTATTACCATCAGCGTTTATTCCCCTGAAAGCACCGGGTTGTGGCTGAGTTAAAGCTATGCCGGGAGATCCCATTACATATGCCGCAGTTGCACCCGGGCCTAAATCAATCTCGTCAAATTCTTTATAAGAAGAAGTTCCATCAATATCCAGTGCTGTTAATGTAAGATCTGAAACAGTGGCAGCTTCATTTGTACCCGATACAAAATATTCAAACTTTAATTTTACATAAGACTGACCGATTACAGCACCGGAAGTGATCTGCGGCTGAAAACCCTCCGTAAAACCGGATCCGTCTGCATTATCATCAAGCATATTAATGGTAGCACCATTTACCAGACTATCAATAGTTACAAAAGCATCAATACCCGGTGCAATACTTTCATACTGGTATTTAGCACCTGCCTGTAAATTAGTTCCTGCAACCAGTACCGGAGCCTCTGTCATATTCATTGAAGAAGAAGAGGCGGAGGCAAACAATTTGGCTGGAAAACAATTAAGTGTAGTAGTTAGTGTTTGTGTTCCTGTAAATTTTCCATTAGGTTCATAAGAAAGCGTTGAAGGAGCACGGTAAGAGTTTAATACAATACCCGCTGTTACAATGCTGTTGTTTGCAGTAATTTTCGCAACGCTGTATAAACCGGTAACATGGTTTTTCAGAGTGATATGATCAATACTGCCACTTACAATTCCGCTTTTCAATTGAAAATTCCCGCTGGTACTCGCCACCTGCACTCTTATAGTATTGTAAATAGCGATTGCATTTGCGCCGTCTACCGTAAAATCACCGGTACCGTGCATGCCTATAGATACAGACGTATAGAGAAGTGTGTCCCTTGAATTATTATTAAGGTCATAGTTTCCGCCAATGGCCAGTGAGCTGTTCCTAAAAAAAGCTTTGCCGCCGCCCCGGTTTGACCAATTCTTTGCTATTTCAACATAACTGTTTCGGATATCCAGTGTACCTCCATTGTTTATAAAATCACCAGTTTGGGGTGTGCCAAATTCTTTGCCACCTGAAAATCGGTACTGCCTCATTTCTGCATCCAGTATGATTATTTTACCACCAACATTATTAGTAAAATTTACTCCTGATAGAATAAGTAACCGGGGAGAAGGGCCATTGGGGTTACTGATATTGAAAATACCCTCGTTATTTATATTGATTCCTGAATAGGAAACCCGGTGTTTGATATTAATCACCATACCTGCAGTAATGTTTCCATTAACCGGCGGAACGATTCCGCCCTGCCAGGTGGCAACATTACTCCATGAACCATTCTTAATAGAAGTATAAGTTTGTGCTTTTACTAATAAGTTTAAGAACAAGAAGACTATTACCAGTAAAAGATAATTCAGATTGTAGCGGATGGGTGCTTGTGTTTTCATTGTTTAATATTAAGGGTACGAAAGTGTTCTGCGATTCTTTCGAACTTCTTTCAGATTACAATGAAAACCGACATGTGTTATGCGAAACAGACCGGGAGTATATTCCCTTCGTCAGAGTTGTTTGTTTCAGGGGTCGGATTTACGTTGCTTTCTTAGGATTTGTTCGATTCTGAAACAAATATAATACGCAGTTATTTTACCTGCAAGCAATACGTAAATTTTCACGAATGTTTTTTTACGTATTAGTAAGTTTACGATTATTGGTTTTGGAACAACCACGTTCAGGTTTGATACCAAATAAACTTTAAATTAATATCCTTGCCAGAAGTATTAATACCGATAGACAACAGGTATGACTGAAGGACATACTTTTAATGTCGTATCGGTATGACAAATAAAAAAGCCGTCCCTATTGAGTCGGGACGGCTTTTACTTCAGAAAAAATCTTTATTGCTTTATAATCTTTTGCAATGCAGTTTCACCATTGCAGGTAACTCTTACTATATAAAACCCCGAAGCAAGATTGTTCACATTCAATGTTTCAGTTTGATTGCTATTGGCAGATTCAGTTTTCTTAGCAACCTGGCCATTAGCCTGATACAGTTCGTACGTTACTTTTTTGTTTTGCCAGTTGGATGGGATGGTAACCCGCAATTCATTGGTTACCGGGTTAGGGTAAGTAATAATTATTATTGCATTTTCAGACAGCTTGCTGATTCTGATAATACGGGTTTCAGAGTACTGTCCTTTACCATCTATATCTACAGAGCGAAGCCGGTAATAAACAATACCTGATTGTATATTTAAGAGGTTATCTGAAAAAGTATAATTGGTTTTATCCCCATCGTTAGCAGTAGCAAATACAGTACCTGCATCAGAGAAGTTAATACCATCTGTGCTTTTTTCGATAACAAAATGGCTGACGTTTACTTCAGACACAGTTGTCCATTTTATATTCGCCAGGTTGTTATTATCCAATTGTGCAGTAAAGGAAATCAGCTTTAGGGGTAATAAATCACGAATAAATCCAAAATCTAGGCTATGATTATTCTGGCCGGCAAGGCCTGCTGTAAATCTTATTTGAGGCACAGTTATTGCTCCTGTTGTTAATACAGCATCATTATCTGCTATATCCTGAATTCCGGTGCTTACAGCATCCGCTATCGTTAGAACAAATCTATTTAAATCACCTGTTCCCCTTGCCGTTGGATCCCAATCAGCTGCACCTATTCTTACAATATATCCTGCTCCAAATTTTAATCCCGGCTGGTTACCTGCTTCTACAGGATCGCCATCAATTATATTTGAGTTGTTGAAATACCATTCTCCCGAAGCATTTGTATTTACCGATGCCAAAATCCCACCATCGGGTATGCCATCATTATTAAAATCAGCAAATAGATCTACTATTACATTACTTATCCCTCCTTCATTTCCTCCTTGCAGGCCATCTAAATTCTCATCAAACCATATGCGGTTTCCTACTTCAACAGGTGCAGCATCTGAAAGCAATTCAATTCCCCCTAATGCATTCGCCTTTGCAAACATGTGGGAGCTAACTGCCTGACCTGAAGCACGACGGATTACTTCATAACTCCTGTCAAGGCTTCCGTTAGAAAATCTTGTCCAGTCAAAGCCGCCTGATAAATTACTTACCGGGTCCATTACTGTATTGATGATATAATCCGTACCATGGTGTATGGCTAATCCACCCATCGATGTTTCTTCGTGCAAAGTGCCATAGTTATCATCTTTGAAAAATTCAGTTCCATTGGTTGCTTCGCTTGTATTGAAATTCCAGCCAGTGCCTGCGCCATTTATTACTGCCCGTACCAGATCGCCATTACCATTACCTTCCATCAGTGTGGTACCTCCCGGTTCATATACTCCATCGCCAATCATATCTCCAAAACGGTCACGAAGACCAATGATCATATTTTCATTATCGTCAAAATCAAGACCGGCAAAAATAGGTTGTGAATATCCTCCCTCAGTCCAAGCCGGATCATACCAACTCCATTGAAAAGTTGCTGCTGTAGTATAAACATCATTCCAGGGTCTCCAGTTAGCCGCATTGGCATTGGCATAACCTGAGCCTGCTGGTACTCCATTGGGGAATGGAGCAGCATTCGTATTACCATTACCCCTGTTATAGTTCAGAGGAAAATTTAATACTTGTGTAAAAGTCAGGGTAACTGGGTCAAAAGCAAAAACTCTTGCAGTTAAATTGCTGAAAATTGTTGGAGTAGATTCTGCACTGCAGATAACTCCTATATACACTTTTCCATGATAATGTTTTATAGCAAAAGGCCTGATATCAATATCTGTTATCAGATCCAGTGAACCATTGTTATTTGCATCACATAAATTCCACAGAGGATACCTGCTGATCAAAGCAGATGATGCAGGTGCCACGGGAGTATAAGGATCATTACCTAATGGGATTTTATACAGATTCCTGTCTGCAAGATTAATAGTCCAAAGGCTTAACCCATCTTCGCTTATATCCATATCACCAAATCCAATTTTACTTACCAGGCCATAACTGGCATCATCTCTTGTAAAATCTGTTGATCCGTTTGGATGAGGATTATTGCCTGCAATGTTTGATCCGTATAGAACATTCAGATCAACAAACAAAGAAGCACCGCTTGTGCTGTTATCTGTTGGATTTGGAATTTTGTAAATAGCACCTGTACTATTTGCGCTACCGTATGAGGTGTGCCTTTTCTGATAACTGCTGGCAAACAGTGTATTTGATAAGCGATGATAGGCCAGCCCATATGTTGCTCCCAGTTGAGATTGATCCGCTTCATTTGAAATATTCGGAAAATTCTTGTTCACGCCAGTTGCATTATAATCTACTGTAACTACTACCGGCTCATTGGCAGGTGCACCGCCCTTCTTATAAACACTTGTTGCCAGCCTTGGATTTATTTGAGAATATTCATCCGGATAATTTATTGCAAAATTGATACTGCTGTTTGGCGCAGTAGCATATTGCACATCTCCTTTATTATCGGCGCCGGCAGGGGCTGGAAAATCTCCTGATTTCCATCCTGAAAACTCAATTCTGACGGCAGTTCCGTTTGGTATGCTACCTGTATTACTACCTGGTGTTCCGTTATAAGCTGACCCACTGGCGGGAATAGTATAGTTACCTGCAGCATTTGTTTTATAAGATGCAATCGCCACGTTGGCAGAATTGTAAGCTGTTGCAATAATACCCGGTTCGGCCTTTTCATTGAAAGAAGTGCTAATATCTTTTTTCCCATTACTATTATAATCTCTGAATACAGACCCGGATACCTGTGCCTTTGATGAAGTAGCAATAAAAATAAACAGCATTGCTAAAAGCAATTTGCCATTATTTAGAGGTAAAAATGTTTTCATCGTTTTCACTTTAGTGTCCAGGATTAGTTTGTACGGGTTCTTTTGAACTTGTCCTTTGATTGCGCTGAAAACCGACTTGAAATTGGAGAAACAGACAGGGTTATCCCTTTGTCAGAGTAGTTTATTTCAGGGGTCGGATTTACGTTGCTTTCTTAGGATTCGTTCGATTCTGGTATAAAAGTAATACGCAGTTTTTTTACTTGCAAATTTTTCGAGGATTATTTCGCAAGAAAAATAGTATTTTCTGTAGTATAAATACGATTACAGATAGTAATCAACAAATTAAAAAAAAATTATTCTATATCTGTAGGAGTTTTACTATTGAAAAGTATCAAATAATATTTTCTACTTGAACCTTTACACTTTTTATAGCCAATCTTTAAATATGAGTTAAGCCTCTTTTCATTTTTTATAAAACCATAAAAATGAAAAAGCCGTCCCGATTTATCGGGACGGCTTACTAATATGAGTTTACAGATCAGCTCTATCTTATTGGTAAATCTGCAGTTTTAAATTTTGTACCACTCCATTTTCATTTACCAGACGGACGATATAAATTCCACCTGATAACTTACTCACATTGATGGTTTCCACCTGACTGACTTTTGTCAATTGCTTTTTAATAACTGCCTGGCCAAGTTGATTGATAATTTTCAGGCTAAGCTCTTTTCCCTGCCAGCTTTCGGGCAACTGAATGTTGATTTTATCATTTGCCGGATTGGGGAATATGGATAAAGATCCTTTACCATTGAAAATAACTATCCTGACTTCACTATATTTTACAGAGCCGTCAATACTTAGTATTCTGATACGATAATAATTGATACCGCTTGCAGGGTTTGCATGTATGGCAATGTATGTTGCATCAGTATTTGTATTAGCTGTAACAGTTTGTGTGGTTGTAAAAGTTGTTCCGTTAATACTATGCTCTACTGTATAGGAGTTGATATTTAATTGCTCTGTCACTTTCCAGGTTAATGCAACTTGAGTACCCTGAGGTTGTGCAGTGAAACTGAGTAGATGAACCGGTAAGGTATTAAAATTGCTAAAACCAATATCTATGTTATGATTATTTTGTCCGTAACTACCTGTAGTAATGGATACCTGGTATCTTCCGCCAACCCCGCCAACTTTAGCAGCATCATTATCGCTAAGATCAGCTTGTCCATTCCCGGTAATGTTTGTAAGTGTAAAATAATTTGAACCGGTGAGCCCTGCATTTCCAGTAATTGTATTAGATGCAGTAACTGTTCCTTTTACTCTGATTGTATAGATAGTATTGGGTTGTATGTTCACACCATAAGTAATTCCGGTTACGTTAACTCCTGCGGCTGAAGTAAAATAATAACTGCCGTTTGCAGCAGTTGTTACAGTCCCGATGATAGTTCCGCCTCCATCCAGCAATTCTATTTCAACACCACTTAAACCTGATTCATTTGCATCCTGTATGCCATCACTATCCGTATCAATCCATACCCGGTTACCTATTTCGATCGGGGGTAATGAACCAAAAAATTCTATATCGCCCAAACTGATTGCTTTACCAAATCCTGCAATACTGGCACTTGTTAATTGATAGGGTGATCCTGCCACTTCTAAACCAGTACTCATTGAAAGCCTTTTAGTTCCGCCGGTATTAATTGCAAACGGATCCATTGAGCTGAAATATACTTCTCCTGAACCAGGCAGGTATCCTAATCCGCCTATAGCAGTTTCTGAGTGAAAAGTAGAATAAGTATCTCCTTTAAAAAATTCACTTGTTCCCGGCCCCTCATTATTGCCTGCGCCACTGTTGTATGAAGTTCCATTTGCCGAAGTATAGGCACCATTATTTTCCACAGTAAATGTTCCATTGCAATTACTGCCGGCTATCAGAATATCACCTCCTACTGCATAACGCATTAAAGTTGTACTGGTAGCTAAATTCCGGTAATTATCTTCACTCCACTGATGACCTCCCCTATCAAAAAAAGACATGACCATATCGCCTCTGTCATCAAATTCAATATTTGATAAAACAGGTGTCGGGTATGTTCTGTTATCGCCTGTTCCTACAGAGAGGCTTGTATTATTTGACCAGGAGTACCATTGTGTTCCATATGGCCCGGTCCATGTCATTGCTCCGCCCTTGACATAATTTAATGGATAATTAACCACGGGAGTCGCTGTAAAAGAAGCTGCACCAACTGCATTATTCAATTCAAATACATAAGCATTTAAATTGGCAGCGGTACCGCCATTTTCAGCAGTACTTACCGCACCTAAAAATAATTTACCCCGGTAAAATTTTGCGCCGAATGGCCTCAAAACACCATTGGTTACTGTAACAGCAGGCAATGCATAACTGGTTACGGTAATAACTGATGTTGGATTAAAAGCGTTATTGAGTTCTAATCGATATACTTTACGATCGTACAGATTGATAACAAACAAATATTTACCATCGTCACTGATTTCAAGATCTCCCAAACCCACTTTACCTACCTGATCAAAAGCTGCCGGATCCCAGTTTTCTGTATTATTAGTATTTGGCAGCGCCCTGTTGACGTTTGTGCCAATTACACCCATTCCAACAGGCTGGCCCGAAACAGCATCAGTAGATCCCAAATATGTTGCTATTGTATTTGCTCCATTAAGTGAAAAGCTGGTTCCCGGGCCATAAGCTGGAGGGCTTGCTGCGGCATTGGCACGGGTACGGTAGGCTCCCAAATTGGCTACTGCATCCAGGTCATAAAAATTTGTAACAGTAAAACTGGTTGCTGTAGGTGTAAGCATATAAATTCCACCACTTCCTAATACACCCAGGCCTGAATGGCGTTTCAAAAAAGCAGCCGTAAAAACCTTACCTGCCTGCTTACTGTATGCAACTCCCCAGGTAGAACCTATGGTTGTACCATTTAAGGATAATGTTGGGGCAGTGGTTCCTGAACTGTTATAAGGAAATCCAACAAACCAGGGTGAAGTTCCTGAATTACCCCCACCAAGCGGGTTACCGTTGGTATGCCTGCTCATATAAACCATGGGATTTGTAGTTGATACAAAATCAGAGGGCTTATGAATTGCATAGATTATCGCTGTTGTTCCTCCGGTTACAAAACGAACCGAAGAACCTACTGTTGATCCGTTTCCGGAACTATAATCAATATTTGGATCAAGGCCACATGCACCAGATGCAGGAATAACAAATTCCAGCCGAATGGCTGCAGCATTTGCTACCGAACCGGTATTTGAACCCGGAGTCCCGTTATAAGTACTGCCCGTTAAAGGAATACTGAAAGTTCCAGCTACAGTTGTAGCATAAGATGCAATCAATACATCAATGCTGTTATAAGCATTCACAATAATGCCTTTAACCAGTGGCTCGTTCGGAGCCGAAGTTTGGCGTGTGCCATTACCATTTAAATCACGGAAAACAGTACCGGTTGTCTGTGCATTTGTAAATTGATATTGAAAAATAATGCAAAAGCAGATAGCAAACCTTAATAGATTTTTCATTACTGGTTTTAAATAAGATTGGATAAAAAAATGAAAAATGATTTTCTTTTCAGTCATTAAGTAAAATGACTTGCTGAATAATCAAATCTCATTTAGAATTTACACTACAAAAATAATAAATGTATCCACTTAGTACAGAGGAGATATCCTCCGTTTTATCAGAATAAATACGATTGAATAAGTAGTAAATACCCCATATCAATCAGCCATATCGGGTTTGCAAAAAATGATTGCCTGCATGATTCAGCGGTTTGAAAATCTTATCAGTTCCTGTTAGATTCTTATAACCAAAACAGCATTTAATATAAACTGCTATGGGTCGTTTTAAGGTTGCAAATTTTTTATTAACGTTGAATCCATTTTTTACTTTCAGCATCGTAGAAAAAGTTATATAGTGTCTCCTTTTTTTCCCGCTGCGGTATCAGGTTATAGTTAAAAGATATTCCATGAATAATTAAATTGCCGTATGGATCTGAACGAATACGCCGAACCTTATCATCGCCATCAGGGCCGAGTCCTGTCAATGAAAATTCTATTTGCGGAGAACCCGAAAATTTTCCTTTTTTATTCAGTGTAATGGAATAAACATCGCTGGATCTGCCAGTGCCAAAAAAAAGTTTCCTTTTGCCGGTTGAATATGTGATACCCATCCCCATTGCATCGGTGGCGGTTATTTTATCAATTATTTTTTTGGCGTTTATATCAATGGCATAAATAGCTCCCCGTTCATGTTGTCTGTCGCTACCAGAAAGAGTGGAAACATACAGTGTATTCGTTTCGCATAACAAGATCATACCAATGATACCAAATGGATTTTGAACGGTAATAGTATCTGTTAAGGGCAACTTCATGAATACTTCCATTACACCAGTTCTTCCATCTACCCGGTAAATGGTGTTCTGATTGGTAACAGGATTATCCAGAATACTGATAAAAGGGGCGGGTGCCGTATAAATATTACCGTTGTTATCAATTAATATCGGCGCCAGCCACCCTCCTATTCTCCAACTGGGATGTTGAGATGATTTTACAATCCTTGCAGTAGGGTTTCCGGGTTGTTCACTTTGCTGTAATATCAACCCCATCGTTTTTATATCTGATGTACTGAAAAAAGAAAACCGTGTATCAAAACCCATTGATTGAATAAAAGCAGGATTTTTCTTGCAGTTATTAGGCGAAAAATCCACTCTTTCTTCTTTACAGGAAGAAAGTACAAGGCCAATAAACACAATTATTATATACGTTTTTCTCATCCTTTCATTATTAATTTCCGGTTTTCATGACAGGTATAAACATCGGTCCGCAAAAACAGGGATACACTTTTGTATTCCATATTCCATTCTCCAGTACATTTTCAGCCCAGCAATATTCATTTCCTTTGCGATCATCATTCCTCAGTTGTGCCACATACCAAACTACCAAAGATGAATTCTGAATATTTTCCGGTTGTGGTTCAATGAATTTTTCCGGCCCCTGGTGATAATCAGTATTACAACATGGCCCAATGGTGACTAAATCATTTTCTCCTTCATCCCTGCCATTTACCTGCCTGGTCACATATACATAATTAAAATCTCCCCTGCCTCCATCTTTAAATTGTCCTCTGCCCGGTTCCATAAAATAGCCAGATTGCGCATTTCCGATTTTATATTGATAACCTTCGGGAGTATACGATGTTAAACTACCCTGTGCATTCCATTTTTCCTTTTGCCAGGGCTGCCAGGTATTTTGATTCCATTCATAAAAATTATTTTGTTCTCCCGCAAATGCGATTCGAAAAACAGGGCGATAGGTTCCTGTATTACCACAACCTCTCCCTATACTTGCGCAAGACACCCTGAATTTCCCATCATTATAAAATTCATATCGCTGGCGGTAATTATAATTACAGGGTGTAGGCCATGCTTCGCTGCGGTAAGTTTGCTCCAGCACAAAACCAAGTATTTTATTCTTATCATCTTTCAATTCTGCAACTTTTGGAATTTCCCATGCCACAACTGCTGCCTGGCTAAAGTAGGGGCAACCTACTGCATCACTATACCCAAAACCATCGGTGCCACTATAGCTTACATGCCAATCTACCAGTTTAGCGCTTCTTACAACAGGTTTATTATTAAATGATACATCTGAAATTCTTAAACCATCACTACTGGTAAGCATATAATTCATATTCCATCCATTTTTATTCAACTTCTGCTCTACTTCACAATAGCAGGAAGTTATTTTATCATCCTGCAACCTTTTTTCTGTAACCATCGGTGCAGCGGGGCCGCTGTTTCCTACATCAGTCCATCGGATACCCACAAGCCGATGATCGGTTAGATCAACAATAGCCCATAGTGCCTTATCGCCTTTTACAAAAGTTGGTGCTACACATAAATGGCGGCTTCTTTCACAGCGGGTTCTGTTAAGTGATGTTTTGGTACTGGCCATCAATGCATCTTTCTCATCCGGTTTTACTCCCAACGCATTTTGCACTTCTGGCGATTCAACGGCAATCTTAACAGCAAGATTTCTGAGATAAAATGGAATATCAGGTTGTGAGTTACTTGTATAATAGCCAGCCAATACTTTCTGCAATTGTATATCAACAAGGGCAATTGTAGTATTGTTGAGTGCATAATTATACATCTCTACCCTGTATGTGGAAGCCAGGTTATACGCTCCTTTCACCGTACTCATATCACTTTGCCTGGCAGGATAAACTCCGAATATCTCATTGCGGTAGGGTTGTTTTGAAAACGGATCAATTAAAAATTGTGTAAATGCTGAATCATTTAAGGCGATAAGCTGAGCCAATGATTGTTCTTTATTTAAACTATCCTTACATAAAAGGACTGGTCTTGGATTCTTTAAGGCAGCTTTAATTTCAGCAACCCTCTCTTCTAAAAACGGAAATGTATAAAGACTATCTGCATCAATAAGCACAGCGTTGATGGCATCTGCATCGTAGCCTGCATGCAATTTTTCAGCCGGTTGATTACTATTGCAGGCAAATGCTATGCAACAAAAAAATAAATAAAACAATCTAAAGGTTATTCTTCTTTGTTTCATCATCGGAAAATGGATTGGCATATGCCGGGTTTTTTAAAACGGATGAATCTGAAAGACTCAGTAAAAAGCTCACAAGGTCTTTTCGTTCCTGCGAATTTAATTTGAATCCGCTTACCAGCGGATGTTTATATGGATTCTTTCTTCCATCGCCTTTTACCTGCCCTTTCAATACGTTTCTACCTCCCTCTTCATACACTGCAATTACTTCATCTAAAGTGGCGGCACTTCCATCATGAAAGTAGGGAGCAGTAAAAGCAAGGTTTCGCAACGTTGGCACTTTGTATTTACCTATGTCCGCCGGGTTATTGGTGACATCAAACATTCCCTGATCGTAACCCGGATAGCTACCTTTCCCATCCAGATTATAGAGGCCGGTATTAAAGTAGAAATCAATAGCACCGCTGGCTGTCTTTATCAGTGGTGTACTAAAATTAATTCCGGCATGACAGGAACTGCAATTCAGTTTTGCTGAGAAAAACATTTTCATCCCGTTTACTGCCGCCTGGCTGATGGCGGTGGTGTCTTTTTGAAAAGCATAGTTATCATACGGCGCATTAAAAGACAAGATAGTTTTTACAAAGCTGGTGATTGCATATTGAATATTATTGATGCTTACCGGATTCCGTTCTGATGGAAAAGCATTTTTGAATTGCTGCTGATAATATTTGTCCGTTTTTATCTTTTTCAGGATTTCCTGTTCATTACCCCTTAACCCAAGCTCTACCGGATGTTCATTGAACATGGGATTATTAATCTGGCTTTCAGGAAAATGAATTGAAGAGTCAGCGGCCGTCAGGTATTTTTCTAAAACAATATTGATTAATGGTTTTGAATTTCGCTGATGCAAATCTCCGGATGCACCGATAGAACGGTTATAGCTGTCTGTAAATGCAAATTCCTGTGCATGACAGCTGGCACAGGCTTTTGTATTATTGATAGAAAGCCGCCTGTCGTAAAACAAATAGCGGCCGAGTTCTGCTTTCTCTATTGTAAATGGGTTTTCGTTGCTGAGGTAAATACTGTCATTGATAAATTCAGGTAGCAGGCTTTTGAAATCCGTTTTATCCATTTTATTTTCTGCACAACTGATGAAGACAGTGGTAATAATTAAAAGGAAGTAAATGAAATACCGGACGGCTGCCATGGTATAAAAATAGATAACCATGTGAATAAAAGAGTAATGTTTTTTTATTGGTGATAGTTGTGCTTTGCAACTGTGACACCTGACATTGTATCAATGACACTGCATCACATCCAGCCACTCTCGCAGCAAGTACACTATCCATTGCATAACTGACAGTATGCTTTGCATGACTGATACATGCCATTGTATTACCCACACCTGATATTGCAACAGGTACACAATCCATTGCAGAGCAGACAGAGTACTTTGCAGTGCTGACAGATACGTTTGTATTAGTTGGTGATGTGTTAGTTAGGCGGTAAGTGCCTTTCCTGACAAGTGCTGCGGTTGAAAATTCGGGACAATCCCGATGATGATGTGACAAGTTACCACCGTCATGGTTTGAAACTGCTGACAGGCAAAAAAAATCCCGCCTTATGGCAGGATTTAAATTATAAAAAAAACAATTTATGATTTGTATTGAGGTATTAAACCATTTGCCATCTCTACCATCTTCTTCAATCCCTCTTCAGGTAAATTACCTTTTTTAAACTCAGCCATTACATCAGGTAATTTGTTGTCCATCTCCATTAAGAAATGTTCTTCAAATTCTTTTACTCTTTTTACAGCTACTTCTTTCAATAAACCATTGGTACCAAGATAGATGATAGCAACCTGCTTCTCTACTGCAAAAGGTGAATACTGTGGTTGTTTTAATATTTCCACGTTACGGGCACCTTTATCAATTACGTTTTTAGTTGCCGCATCCAGGTCGCCACCAAATTTTGAAAAGGCTTCCAACTCCCGGAACAATGCCTGATCCAGCTTCAATGTACCCGCCACTTTTTTCATGGATTTGATCTGTGCATTTCCACCCACACGGCTTACCGATATACCTACGTTGATGGCTGGACGAATACCTGCATTAAACAAGTTACCCTCCAGGAATATCTGCCCGTCAGTAATAGAAATTACGTTAGTCGGGATATAGGCTGATACATCACCAGCTTGTGTTTCGATGATCGGCAAAGCAGTTAAAGAACCACCACCTTTTACCAAATGCCTGATACTATCCGGAACATCATTCATATTTTTAGCAACTGCATCATCACTGATAACTTTTGCAGCCCTTTCCAACAAACGGCTATGCAGATAGAATACATCACCGGGATATGCTTCACGTCCTGGTGGGCGACGTAACAACAGCGATACCTCACGATAAGCTACTGCCTGCTTTGAAAGGTCATCATAAATGATCAATGCAGGGCGACCGGTATCACGGAAAAACTCACCGATTGCAGCACCCGCAAATGGAGCATAGAACTGTAACGGAGCAGGGTCAGAAGCAGAAGCAGCTACGATAATGGTATAGTCCAACGCACCGGCATCACTTAATGTTTTCATTACTTGTGCAATGGTAGATGCTTTCTGCCCGATTGCTACATATATACAATAAACAGTTTTACCTGCTTCAAAAAATTCTTTCTGATTGATGATGGTGTCAATACAAATTGCTGACTTTCCGGTTTGCCTGTCGCCGATCACCAATTCTCTTTGTCCCCTGCCGATAGGAATCATCGCATCAATTGCTTTGATACCCGTTTGCAAAGGTTCTTTTACCGGCTCACGGAAGATAACTCCGGGAGCTTTTCTTTCAAGCGGCATTTCATACAATTCACCACTGATCGGGCCTTTACCATCAATAGGTTGTCCCAAAGTATTTACTACCCGGCCAACCATTCCTTCACCAACTTTGATAGAAGCGATCTGGCCGGTACGTTTTACTTGTGAACCTTCTTTGATACCCTTACTTTCACCCATCAATACCACACCCACATTATCCTCTTCCAGGTTCAATGCAATAGCTCTTACACCACTTTCAAATTCAACAAGCTCACCATAACGAACATTGCCCAACCCGTATACCCGGGCAATACCATCACCCACTTGTAATACAGAACCCACTTCTTCAAGGTCTGCACCGGCGTTAAAATTGCTCAACTGCTGACGCAAAATTGCTGATATTTCATCTGGTTTAATCTCTGCCATATATTCTGTTTTTCGTTTTTTATTTTACCCCATCTCCGCCAATCGGCGGAGGGTTTGGAAAATTTTCTTTTTATATGAACACCTTCAGGGTTTGAAACTTTTATTTTTTGTTACCAGCTTCAGTACTACTATCATCTTCGTTGCATCGCACTCTTGTACTGTTGTAATTCTATTCGCCAATTGTTGAACCCCTTCGGGGTTCTAATACATTCGTCGTTTTCATTTCCCCGGATTGCATCCGGGGCTATTCAGATTTAACCCCTTCGGGGTTGCAATACATCTTACATTCTTTTACAATCTCCGGGTTTCACCCGAAGCAATTCAAATTTAACCCTTCCGGGGTCTTTCCAACTCACTACTGCCTACTTCGCATTCACTTCTCCCCACTACCTACTTCCCACTCACTACTTCACTATCTCACTTTGTAAATAAAATCATTGTTTTCAAATTGTTTAGCAATGGTTCTCAGGTCATATGCAATGCTTGCATCCACCAATTGGTCGCCCATTTGCAAAACAAAACCTCCGATAATAGCAGTATCCACTTTTTCTTCTACTTCTATATTTTTATATCCGGTAGTTTTCTTTATCTGTTCTATAATCGCATTTTTAATCAAATCATTAACTGGAGAAGCTGTTGCTAATTTTATTGTCTGGATATTCTTCTTCTCTTTATAAGCTGTAATGAATGCATGACTTATTTCCGGCAAATTGCTTTCCCTGCTTTTTGTAATCAGCAACCTGTTGAAAGCTGCTGTCATTTCACTGATATGACCTGTAGTAACTGCTTCCAGGATTTTCTTTTTTGTTTCTCCTTTAATGATCGGGCTACGCAACAGGTTTACAAAATCTTTGTTGCTTTTACAAACAGCATTCAGCCATTGCATATCAGCATATACTTTTTCCAGTTCACCTTTTTCAATGGCAAGGTCAATCAGTGACTTGGCGTATCTTGTTGCTAAACGTGGATTGGGCATTTTATAGCTTTTAGCTGTGAGCCTTTAGCTTTTAGCTGATCCGTTTTAGCTAACGGCTCTCAGCTAATTACTAATAGCTTCTCTCTTTTAATTCATTTTTATCTCTTCAACAAGCCCTTTTATATGAGCTTCCTGTGCTTCTTTGTTTTCTAATTCTTTTCTTAGTACTTTTTCACTCACTTCAATCACCAATTTGCCTACCTGGTTCTTTACATCGGTTATTGCTGCCATTTTCTGTGCATTGATGGCTGCCTGGGTTTCAGTCAGTATTTTATTCGCTTCTACTTTTGCCTGTTCTTTTGCTTCACTGATGATTCTATCTTTTGTTTCTCTTGCTTCTTTTAACATCTTGCCCCTTTCTTCCCGGGCTGAAGCAAGAATTATTTCATTTTCATTCTTCATCTGTGCCATCTCTGCTTTAATTTTTTCAGCAGTTGCCAACGATTCTGCAATAGTTTCCTCTCTTTTTTTCAACCCACCAACTATAGAAGGCCAGGCAAATTTTTTGAGAACAAAAAATACAATGAGGAATGCCAGCATTGTCCAGATCAGCAAACCAAATGATGGTGTAAGTAGTTGCATAAAACGAATTTGATATTTTCTTTACTTGAATATTTTTTATTGAACATTGAATATTGAGTATTCTTCCTGTCAAATGTTCAATACTCAATGCTCAATTGAGCCCTTCGCCAAGCTCAAGGGTTAAAAACTGCATCCTCCGCCCTGTGCATCGGATGCAGTAAATTTTTAAAGCACCATCGCAAGGAAACCAATGATGATCGCAAACAATGCTGCTCCTTCTACCAATGCGGCAGTAAGGATCATATTGCTTCTGATGTCATTGATAGCTTCCGGCTGACGGGCAATTGCTTCCATAGCGCCTTTACCGATCTGGCCAATACCAATACCAGCACCGATTGCACCAAGGCCAGCACCAATTGCACCACCTGCATTTGCCATGTCTGCTAAAAGAAATAAATCCATAATTGTGATTTTATATTGATTAAAAAAAACGTTGTTAATGATGCGCTTCCCTGCCTGCCGGCAAGGCAGGTTCTGCATGATGCTCACCTTCAAATGCCTGACCAATAAAAACAGCGGTCAGCATTGTAAAAATGAACGCCTGCAAAAATGCCACCAGTATCTCGATAAAATAAATAAACACAGTAAATGCAATTGAAAACGGTGCAAAACCAAATCCGGCTGATTGATTCAATGCTCCCAGAATGAAGATCAGCGATATCAAACAAATGATAAGAATATGACCCGCCACCATGTTGGCAAACAACCTTATCATCAAGGCAAATGGTTTGGTAAATACTCCCAAAATCTCTACCGGAACCAGGATCGGCTTAACGCCCATTGGCACCGGTGGATTGAAAATATGACTCCAATAATGTTTGTTAGAGCTGAACATGATCACCACAAAAGAAATAACAGAAAGAACTAATGTAAAGGCAATATTGCCCGTTACGTTTGCAGAGCCGGGTATCAAACCAAACAGGTTATTAATAAGGATAAAGAAGAAGATAGTCAGCAACAAAGGCAGGTACCTGGGGTATTTATGTCCAAGGCTTGGTTTCGCCACTTCGTCTTTAACAAAGTTTACAATAACTTCTATGGTGTTTTGCATTCCTTTAGGCGCTGTAGTTACTCCTTCACCCTTTTTATACTTTCTGGCCACAGATAGCATGATCCATATAAGTAATGCTAATGCCAGGATCATCTGAACTACATTTCGGGTAAGCGAAATATCATACACTTTAACGGTGGGGTCAAATTCACCAGTTTCTGAAACCGGAACAATAGAACCAATAAAGAATTTTTTGGGATCCAGTTTCATTTCAGCCCTGTTGTGCTCTGTCAGCACCTTATAACCTTTATAGCTTTCGTGACCGTGGTGAAATTTTGACGACATAAAAGTAGTTAGCCCTCTTTGTGGAGAATACAGAACTACCGGGAGTGGGATTGTAACATGTTTTTGGTGATCTTTTGGCCCGTAAGACATAAAATGGAACTCATGTGCATCCATAATATGACCAAAAATGACCTCATTGGCATCAAATAATTTCTTCTTTTGAGGCTCCCCGTTCTGCTCGGTTGGCTGGTCATGTTTTTCATGTCCTTCCTGCGCAAAAACAGCTACGGAAAATGTTACAAAGAAAACGCTGAAAGCCGCTACCAATAAGGATTTTAAACGTCCAGAGATCATACCTATCCTAAATTTGCGGCAAAGATAAGGGGGCAGGAGTTAAAAAAGGAATACAGCGTTGGGAATTTGAATATTTTCATCAAAATAATACCCCATGTAGCCAACTTATATAAATAAGACCGGCAAACCATTGCGAATCCGGATATTATCTTGTTTGGAGGTTAATTACAGGTCATTTTTCAGGCAAGCCGGAAAGTTTTTTCTCAAACTGCATTTCATGTAATTTGCTGTAAAACCCACCTTTTTGTATCAATTCTTCATGGGTACCCATTTCTTTCACTTCCCCCTTGTCAAGTACAATTATTTTACTTGCTTTACGGATGGTGGAAAGCCGGTGAGCAATGATTATTGAAGTTCTTCCTTTTATTAAAGTATCAATAGCATGTTGAATCAGCATTTCACTTTCAGTATCTACCGAGGATGTAGCTTCATCCAAAATTAAAATGGATGGATTGTATAATAAGGCACGGATAAATGATAACAATTGCCTTTGTCCAAGCGACAAAGTAGCCCCTCTTTCCATCACATGATAATCGTAGCCTCCCGGAAGGCGAAGAATGAAATCATGCATTTCGATCATTTTAGCTGCTTCAATTACTTGCTCCCTGGAAATTTCAGGATTCCGTAAAGTAATATTATCTATAACTGATCCTGAAAATAAAAAAACATCCTGCAGTACTACTCCAACATTTTTTCTTAATCCGTCAAGTTGATAGTTTTCAATATCTACATCATCAATTTTTATCTGTCCTTTCTGAATATGATATAACCGGTTCAGCAAACTGATAATGGTTGATTTCCCGCTTCCGGTATGGCCTACGATAGCAATCGTTTCTCCGGGCTTTGCTTCGAAGCTGATATCCTTTAAAACAAAATTTTCATCGTTATAGGCAAACCAAACTTTTTCAAATTCTATTTTCCCTTTGACGATATCTGGCGAATACTCTCCTTTGTCATCTGCATAATCCTTATTGTCCAGTACCTTAAATACTCTTTCACTGGCAATGATGCCCATTTGCAAAATGTTGAATTTATCAGCAAGTACCCGCAGCGGACGGAATAATAAATTCAGAAATAAAATAAATGATACTAATACCCCTTGCTTATTTTCCTGAAGATGCAAAGCGTCTTTTGCCGTGAACCAAACCAGCAAGCCGATTGACAGTGCTAAAACAATCTCTACGATGGGGAAGAAAACAGAATAAGCAAAAATGGCCCTGATATTTGCATTGCGGTGTTCCTTATTTATTTTTGTAAACTTTTCAGACTCTCTTTCCTCAGCGGCAAATGCCTGAACGATTGCCATACCGGTTAAATGTTCCTGTACAAAAGCATTCAGACTGGCCACAGCATTTCTTACTTTAAAAAACGATTTGTTGATACTTGTTTTAAAATAATAAGTAGCTATAATCATTAAAGGGAAAGGAATTAATGCAATAAGTGTAATCTGCCAATCCATCCATAACATAACACTCAATACACAAACAATTGAAAGCAGATCAGCAATGATCGGAACAAGTCCATCAGAGAAAATATCGTTGATGGATTCAATATCATTGATGGTCCGTGTAGTTAGTGTGCCGATTGGTGTTTTGTCAAATTGAGAAAGATTAAGACCCATTATTTTTTTATAGGTAGCCACCCGCAGATCTTTTACAACTGACTGGCCTAGCAGGGCTGTAGTAAAGGAAAAAAGAAAACGCATGGCTGTTTCTATCAATAATAACCCGATTTGGATCAGGGTAATGTTAATGAGCATAGCCGTCATTGAATCTGCTATGTATTTATCAACTGTCAGGTGAATCAGATAGGGTCTAACGGGTGTAATGATAGCAAGCAGAATAGCCAACACGACTGATAGATAGAATTTTTTCTTATACGGAGCAGCAAATTGAAACACCCTCCGGAGAAGTGCAAAATCAAAAAAACTTTTTTGGGGTTCTGACAATGTGAAAAGGATTTGAGAAAAGCAAAGCTAAGAGGATAAAGGAGAAATACAGTTTCAGCCATTTCAATTCTCACACTATTAGAAAATTCAAAATAAAAAAAGAAACTTCAGGCTTAACTCTTTTACCACATTCTCCCTTCTAATCTTTTTGTAATTATTCGTCCATTGCAATCTTATAAGCTTTAATAAATAAAGCTCCGAGATTTTTATACGGCGGAACATAGTCTTCAAAAATTTTATCAGGTGCTTTTATCCGGAATTCTTTCCAGAAAGGTATCCATTCAATATCACTTCCTTCCCTTAGTTTTTCACCCAAAAGTTGTAAAAATGGGTTATTGACAGGCGCATCAGCAATTTGTTTGGTACCGATAATATGTGCGTCTGGAGCTTTTTCCAGAATATCATGTATAGACCGGTAGCCGCCGCAAGATCCCATAAAGACAATTTTTGATGTTGAAAACATCTGTTCAATCGTATACGGTGCATTATAACTATGCCCACGGTTTACAGTAACGGTTGGAAAAAGTTTATTCTTCTCAAGGTATTTGCATAAAGCTTCCTGTGCTTTTGCATCTTCATTTTTTTCTTCTGGTAGCGGTCTGTTGAGATAGATGGAAACCGGTTTCCCTTTCAATGATGAAATAGTAACCCATTGAGGATTGCTGCGGTCAGTTTTCCAGTTTGCATTACCAAACAAATTCAGGATGCTGGGAAATACACCCATACCATCTTTATCACCATATATAAATACCTGTATAATAACCCTGCCGCTATCATTTGCCAGTGTATTAAAAGGCACTCCATATACCGGCGGAATGCCCAATGCCTTTGTTAGGTCTATATGCTTAGTGGAATCAGCAGAAAGAAAAAGGTTACTCAGGATATTATAGATAGCCATTCCCCTTTTATTACCGGATTTTTCATTTAACTGATAATTGAATTGAATATTCTTCAGGATTTCATTGGCCAAGGGATTGATGGATTCAACAATGCTTGCATAAGAATCAGCTACATCTACCCCGTCTTCAAGACCATTTCCCAGCTCCAGTTTTCCGACAAAAGCCTTCATTAGTTTTTCTGCATCACTTTCTTCATCTGGTGTTTTTTTAGGCGGGAAAGTACTTAAGAAATCACTCAGCATATTAAAGCCAGCCGCCATCTTGATAAACCTCCTGTACTTATCAAAATGCAAAGACATCAGCAATGAATCGCCTTTGTAATTAATTTTTTTCATCATCAACGGGTATACTCCTTTTACAAAACTGGAAGTATAGATGGATCCGTCTGCCGATACAGCCAGGTAATATAATTCCTCGGCGCTTAATTGTTGTATAGACCGGAACCTGAATTCGGCATTCTCATTATGCAGGCCATTAATAATATTGACAAAATTTTCTCTTGCTTTTTTCTCCAACCTTTCCCTTAACCCATTAAATTCAAAAGCCGTATCCTTATTGATTGCTCTGCCGGTATAATCCAGCATGGTTTTTATCATTAATTTATAGTACCGCAATGAGTCATCTTTAGCCGCATCTATTTCTTCTATCGTCATTTTCCCTTTTAAAATATTATCCAGGAATACAAAATATTGTTGCCCGCTTTTACTCCTTGACATCTTAACGATGGTCTTTATAAAATCGTCATCTGTAATATTTCTGATGATGTATCCCAATCTATTATTTGCCTGAGAATAATCATACAACTGTGCGGGATATTTCCGGGCCAATAACCTTACTAAACTGTCAGTAAAAGACATATCGGGGTTTTCCTTTAACGTAGGCAAGGTTCTATCGGGATAACGAATACAATATTTTAATACCACTGCTTCCAAAGCCTTTTTGTATCCGCTATTATCATTAAATGTGTTATTATCAGCTTTTATAACAGAATAAGCAATTTCATAAGAGAGGTCAGAAAATAATTTATCAATCGGCTTCCCCTTTATATCAAGCTGCACACATTTTTCAAAGGCCATCAGAATATCAGGGAAATATATCGGCCGTATTTTTTTAGATCTGGAGTTGATGATAAAAAAATTTAGCAGGTTATCAACACCCCTCAGGTAACGAACTTTATGCTGCCCATTTAATAGTGAGTCAGTTTCTATCCTGCATTGTAATTCGTCAACCCGGTTAATGACAGATTGAGTGAGGTAGAAATTAATTTGTTCATCGCCGGATGGTGCATATTGGCTATCGTTTTTCCCATCCGATTTCAGGATCAGCTTTTGCTGGGCATCAATATAATCATGAAATAGTTCCCTGTTTTTTGGAGGGATGCATTGCTGATCAGTTGTAATCATGCCAGATGCGAAAATTGGTTGTGCTAAAATCTGCTGGCACAGGCTAAGAAAAGTGAACGGTAGAATCAGGTATTTAAGTTTTGCTGTCATAAGGATCAGACACAAAGTTACAAAGGTGGAAATAAATGGCTTTTTAAGGGCTTTTATACTGATATAGACGGATTTAGCGTCTGTTTAGCTGTCTGTGTGTCAATTAAAATATTTCGCCTGAACGGAGCAGGTTATAGATTGTGCATCCGTAATCCCGAACTAATCTGGAAACGGCTGCTACATTCCCGGCTGTCGGGACAGGCAAGCATTATATCGGAAACTGTTGGGCTAATTTACAAATACAATTGGTATTAATTTATCATTAAGTCTACGTAAACAAGCCCACTAAGATTTCACTGCCACCTAATTTCCAATTAGGTTTGCGAAAACTTACCATTTCATGGAAACCTCCAAAGGAGTCCTTTCGGATAAGGCCCGAAAGGTGTTGATAGCAGACGACGAACCGGACATTCTTGAAATATTGAAATACAATCTTTCTAATGAAGGGTACGAAGTCATTACTGCCAAAGACGGCGATGAAGCATTGGAGAAAGCCCGCCGCACCCAGCCGGATCTCATCATACTGGACGTGATGATGCCTAAAAAAACAGGAGTGGAAGTTTGCCAGCTGCTCCGGGCACAGGCAGCATTTAAGGAAACACTGATTATTTTCCTGACTGCAGTAAATGATGAGGGCACACAAATAAAAGGACTGGAGACCGGTGCTGATGACTACATCAGCAAACCCATCAGCCCAAAAGTTTTTTTGAGCCGGGTAAATGCTTTGTTCCGCCGGTTAAACAAAACAGATGCGAGGATACTAACCATTGACCATGTTACCATTGACCCGGAACGTTACATCATTAAAGTAAGAGAGAATGAAGTGATACTGGCCAAAAAAGAATTTGAACTCCTTTATTTATTAGCATTAAAACCCGGCAGGGTTTTTCTCCGTAATGAAATACTGAATCAGGTATGGGGCAATGATGTAATAGTTGGCGACCGCACCATTGATGTACACATCCGCAAAATCCGCCAAAAACTGGGAGTCGATTGCATTACTACGGTGAAAGGGGTTGGGTATAAATTTGAACTCTGAATGAAAAGGCACAAGGTGCAAGAGTCAAGGCACAAGTGTCCTATAATTTGAAGTCGCTTCATCGCTTGCGCCTTGTATTTCTTGTGCCTTGAACCTTGTGTCTTTATCTTCGTAGTATGTTTTCCACTAAAAATATTTCTCCCCGTCAGCTTTCGACATTTACTGCATTGGTGCTGGCTTTACCTATTGGCCTGCTCGTATATATTATTGTTAATAATTGGCTTTGGGCAGTTGGTGCTTTCGTAGTTATTGCAGGTGGTGCTTATTTTCTGATTTCATTTGTACTGGAACGGTTTATTTACCGGAAAATAAAACTCATTTATAAATTCATTCACCAAACCAAGGCTACCCGAAAAGAAGAAACCTATTATAAATATATACTACCACAAAAAAGTATTGATGAAGTGCGGGAAGATGTGGAAGCATGGGCCGAAGAAAATAAACAGGAGATTAATCTGCTTCGCAGGAATGAACAGTTTCGCCGGGAGTTTTTGCAAAACCTTTCTCATGAATTTAAAACGCCGGTGTTTGCTATACAAGGCTATGTTGATACCTTGTTAGCAGGTGCATTAGCCAATCCTGAGGTGAATAAAAAATTCCTGGAGAAAGCAGCTAAGAATGTGGACCGGCTTACCCACCTGCTAAACGACCTTGATGAAATATCCAGCCTGGAACGGGGTGAATTAGTTTTATACAAACAGAATTTTGTGATACAGGAATTGGTGAAGGATGTTTTTGAAAGCTTATCCATAAAAGCTGAAGCCATTTCTATTCATTGCAGCATAAAAAAGGGTTGTGAATCTCCGCTAACCGTGTTTGCTGACAAAGAAAAAATAAGACAGGTGTTTATTAACCTTATTGAAAACTCCATTAAATATGGTAAGCGGGGTGGCGCCATTACCGCCAGTATGTACAAAACAGATGGCAAGCATATACTGATTGAAATAAGTGATGATGGTATCGGCATTAATGAACGGCACCTGCCCCGTTTGTTTGAACGGTTTTACCGCACCGATGAAGGCCGCAGCATAGATGTAACCGGCAGCGGCCTTGGCTTATCTATTTGTAAACATATTATAGAAGCCCATGGACAAACGATACATGTACGGAGTACAGAGGCGGTGGGTACTACGGTTGGGTTTACGCTGGATGCGAGGAGGGATTAATACCACCCCTTCCCTTCCTTCAAACTCTGTAAAAAATTGACTGCTTCATTACTCATAGTAGTAGGAGCAAGTTCATCATTCAACAACATAATAAAATGACGACAATCATCGCCAGAATAATTGAATGATACATCGCCCACCAGTGTTCCTTTTTTATAGAACATTAAATTGCCATCATAGCCACACTTGTATGCTTCGCTTGCTTTGCCATCCACATAGTTGCTCAGTTTTTGAATGGCTTTCTTTTCCGTAGTGGTCATTGTCTTTTCAATCGTATTGGATTGCGGAGTATTAAAATTTATCACCAGGCTGTCGCTGCCGGAAAGTTGTTTGCTGAGGGCAGACTTATTGCCGCAGGAAGCCAGTATGAAAATAAAGGCGATAAAAATTATCTGTTTCATTTTTTCTTAATGATACGAATAATTTTTTACACGTTACAGACCCGCAGAAATTTATACCACAAATATTTGCCTGTACGATTAACAGAACCCTATTTTGTCATAAATCTTGAAGCAATCGCCAGTGGGCGGAATGTAAACCTCTTCTTCACATGATGTCCGCCGCTGCGGTTGAGGATATCCCGAAGCACTTCCATCGTACGGATGATATGTGTTCCTTTGTTGATCATTACACAATCAGCCATAGCAGCATGTGCAGCATCAGTAACTTCGGAACGGGTGGCCACTCCTGATTTGTTGAGGTTTTCCAGTACCTGTGTGGCCCATATTACCGGGACATGAGCCGCTTCACAAATCCAGAGTATTTCTTCCTGTATTTCACTCATTCGTTCAAAACCGATTTCCACAGCCAGATCTCCTCTGGCTATCATCAACCCGATATTTTCTTCCCGCATACCACAAAACAACAGATCCGGAAGGTTCTTTACAGCTTCGGGAGTTTCTATTTTCATTATCAATGCTAATTTCCGGTTCTTTGGCAAAGCCTCTTGTAGTTGTAAAATGTCTTTTGTGTTTCGAACAAAAGAGTAGCCAACCATATCTGCATTTTTACCAATAAAAGACAGGCATTTTTTATCATAGGCTGTAAGGGCAGGCATCAATAATGAAGAGTCGGGAAAATTAATCCCTTTCTCATTCTTGATAAATGGTTTTTTAGAAGAAATCCTGAGCACCTGCAATTTTGCCTTGCCAGGTTCAATTTTTTCAACTCTTGCTTCTATCAGTCCGTCATCAAACAATACTGTTTCGCCTGAGTTCAATTGCTCAGAAATACCCGGTACAGTACAGCCAACTGTTTGTTTTTCATCATCCATATTCTCCTCATCGGCGAGGTAAATGATCTGCCCCTCCTCTACCTTCAGTTTTCCTTTATTTTTGATGATAGTACGTATTTTTGGCCCCGCCAGGTCCATATAAATTTTACACCCTAAGCCAGTGATCTTCGATGCCCTTTTAATATGCTGTATCATTCTGAACCAGATACTTTCATCGTCATGTGCACAGTTAATGCGGGCTACATTCATGCCTGACTGCAGCAAGTTCTTAACACTGGCATAATCATCTGCAAGGCTGGTTTCAAACGTCACCATGATATAGGGAACTGCCTCAATTTGTTTTTTCCCAAATAAGTCAGTGGATTTTTTTGCCAATGACTTTTTTCCGTTTTCATAATGAAAAACATTTTCCAGAATTTCTATTTGTTTTCCCAGGCGTTGCATTATAGCGAGCAGTTGCCCCCTGATGTGACTTTCTGAACTTGCCATTGAGGAAAGGCCGCTGGCATGTAATGCATCCTGTAATTCCCGGATATCAAGGCTTCGCAAAGAAAGATAATGCAGCAGGTTGACTGCATTCAACTTGTTGGCAGGATGTACTTTTTCCAACAGGTATTGAAAGTCATTTTCTGCACGAACCATAAAAGCATCAATCTTACCGAGTTCTTCAGAAAGCTTAACCAAGTCTTCGGGCATATATTTCTTGTTCTTGAAAACCGAAAGTGACACTTACAAACGAAACCGACAATGACTTACATCCTGCTAACAATTATTTAATATTGAATAATAAGTCCATTATTACTACCTCAGAGTAATAGACGAGGCCGTATTTTCATGGGAGAATTCTTCTCCAAGTATGCCGGCAATTGTTTGCGCAAGCTGCTTCTGGTATAATTGCTGTCTGTCTTTTATTTCGCCTGCAGGACTAATACCGGGACCTATAACAGCCAGCCATGTCTGCGATGAACCCCTGATAAATTCTCCATGAGAAGTCCATTTACCATTATTTTTCCCCCGGCCATGGTCGGTAGTAATAATAAAAGTGGTGTTGTTTTTATACCCGGGGGTTGTTTGTACCCAATGCCAGAGTTCGGCAATCATCTTATCTGTTTTGTTGGCCTGTTCAAGATAGAGGTCGTATCTTTTTTGATGTGCCAGTTCATCTGTTTCGCCAAGACCAAGAAAAAGTACCCGTGGCCGGTGCTCTCTTAGATATTCCTTTGCTGTTAAAAAAGTAAGTTCATCATAGCGGGTAGCCGTTTTCTCATATACAGCCTCCTCCTGCACTTTATTGATCAATTGTTGCTGCAAAGAGTTTGAAGGATGGTTCATCGCGGTATAGCCGCTATTGATAACCACATCATTTCTATCCCCGTTCAATATATATGGAAATACATCCCAGGAAGTAAAGGCTGCCACTTTTCCTTTAAAAGCAGGTTTGCTTTCCAGGTATTCAAGAATATTGATATTGGGATTTTCAATTTTATTGTTGGATGAAATATTTACATCGGTATTGCCGGTCAGCATTTCATTATACCCCGGATAAGAAATAGAATACAGGTTGGCTGTATTTACTTTATTTTCAAAATTACGATTGCCATACAGTTGCCCCTTTGCCACCAGGATGTTCCAGAAAAAAGGCATCAGTTTTTGTCTTCTTTCAGTGGCCGTATTTCCCCCATACAGCATTTTACTATACTCAGCGTCTGGAGTAAATCTTTCGTCAGACATAAGAACAGAATCGGCTCCGGTAAAAACTTCCTGCCAACGAAAACCATCTATGGTAATGATAAAGATATTACCTGCTGCAAGCGCTGGTGAGGGAGATGGAGTTTTTTCCTTTTTTTGAAGGGGTGAAAACGGAACATATGCCAACAAGAAAAAACTAACTAAGATGTTTTTCATGTGTAACGGTTTTGCAAAGCAATAAAACATATATGACCCCGCTGTTAAGAAGAGGTTACCATTCTATTACGTCATACCCTCACGCCTGAAAATTAAAAAAGCCCCCTTAGGAGCTTTTTACTTTTATTTCTTTCACTTTCCCTTTTTTCTTTTTGGGAGTTGCTTTTAAAATATCCTGACCAAGAACCCTGGCTGTTTTGCGGATCCGGCTATCAAATTTCTTTTCGCCAACTATACTTCTGTAATCAGCAAGAGAAAGTGATAATTTTTCCTGGATAGCTTTACGGATATCTTTCTTAGATGTTTTGAAAGGAGGTGGTACAACTGCAATTTCTGACATACATTACTTTTAAGGTTTTAAAATTTATTTATTTAAAAGTAACACAAAATTAATATTGTCAATGTTAAGTTTTATAAATCGCTGTAAATCAATAACATTTTAATCGTCACTGGCTATCATTTGATCACATAAGCCAAAAGATAGGGTCATTCCCGCACCTCCCAGGCCATTAATGATGGTGACACCGTCCTCTGGGTACAGTACTAACTCCGTATTGCCATTTGTAAGTTTAGGATAAATACCGTTCCATGTTTCAATAATATTCCCATTACTAAAATTTGCAAACTGTTTCAGGTAATCAAGTATCAGTTGATTGATGAAGTGCTTATCAAAGGGGTCATGTGTCAAACCATATTCATGTGAATCACCAACGGTTAATTCTCCAGCCTGGTTTTGAGATACCATTACATGAATTCCCCATTGAATATAGTCTGCATACTCTTCCTGGTATCTTTTTTTTAAAGCAGGTAAAGAAGTAGCCGTTTTAAAACTACTGTAATGAATCAGTGAAAGTCCGCCGCATAATGCCGGCCCAATCCTGAATCCATCAGCAGGAGCCATCAGCCGCATCATTTGTAGTTTGCATTTGGTAATTAATTGCTCCGCAAAAACTGTTGGGTATAATGTTTCGAAATCTGCTCCACTGCAAACAACGATTTTATCAGCAGACATCATCTCATTATTTATATATACATCCGGGTAATCAATTTCCGTCACCACTTTTCCCCAAATAAATTCTACCTTATACTTTTTTTCCAGCCACTTTGGTATGACCTGAATAGCTTCACGGGGATCAACAATCATTTCATCGGGGCTATATAAACTGCCCAATAATCTCTCTTTTACAACTGCCGGAGATTTGGATTCCGTTTCATCAGCAGATAATAATTTATACTTCCTATGCTGATAACTGTCGGCCAGATCCGATAATACCTCCCATTCATCCCTATCATAAGCTGTATGTAATGAGCCCACTTCATCATACCAGATTTTTGCATCGTCACATACCTGTTTCCAGATGCTACGGGATAACATGGCTCTTTCAAATAATTCTCCATCTGGCTGACCTATCGGCCATATCATTCCAAAGTTTCTGATAGAAGCACCAACAGCACGGTGGTTTCTTTCAATCACTTTTACTTTGTAACCCCGCACTGCCAGAGCTCTTGCTGTTGCAAGACCAACAATACCAGCTCCTATAACAATAGCAGTTTTATGCATATAATTATTTTGAAAAAGTAAAACGAAAATACTTTTTATGCTTTTTTCTGAAATACAAAGCTGAAAAAAATACTAACAGCAACCCTGCTACTGATGCAATTAAGACCATTCCGATAAAAAAGTCTGTCCAGGAAATATCTAATCGCATAAAATTTTTCATAAGCAGTACCGCATCGCTGCCGAGATAACCAAATGAATCGGCAACATAAATAATAAAGCCTGCATTACTTACATATTTAAAACTGGCTATCAGCCTGTCGAATAGCATACAGTTGAACGGGACATAGCCCATATATAACCCAACCCCTGTCAGTGTCATCCACCAGAAAGGCGAAAGCTGCCCGTTCAAATATGTAAGGGTGCAGCCAAGAGCCAACAGAAAACCGGTGATAATAACCAGATGATTAATCAATAATGCATGAATATTATTTCGCACCAGCATCAGTAAACTCATCAGTACTAAAACAATTAATGAAGCAGGCAATTCACTCCGGGTAAATACTGATGCATCTTTACCATAACCTAATTCTTTCCATATATCTGCTGCAAAATTGCTACGGTAATCTCTGATGATGGTAAGCAAGACATATGCGATAATGAGCATCACCAATCCAGGAAAAAAAGTCCTTATAAAATCTCTTCTAGCCTTTTTAGTCATCGGCTGTCGCTTGGTACGCAAACTTATATCGGCAAAAGAAGGTTCAGGAGTTTTATCCAGTAGCCAGGTAAAAAATATTAATGGCCCAAAGAAAATCAAGCCGGTAATCCAGGGCATCCACCATTGGTTTACATTCCAATCCAGCATTATGAACTTGCCAACACTTTGGGTAAAGCCGGAAGCAAAAATAAAACTAGTGGCCAAAACAGCACCCAGCAACTCAGTTGTTTTTCTTCCTTCGAGATAACTGAACACTAAACCATAAATAATACCAAGTGGAATACCATTCAACAATAAAAAAATAATATTGTAAGGTGCCGGAGTGATGGCAAAGAACAATAAAGCAATCCAGGCAATACCGATAAGTTTGATAATTCCGGTTGCCCTTTTTTCATTTTTTATTTCAGCAATAAAACTGATACCTGCAAACTTGCTGATGGTATAGCCCATAGTTTGTGCAATGACTAACCATATTTTATAATCAACACCCCAAAATCGCAGGTTATCAAAACCAGCGGCTGTAAAAGGTTTGCGGAAAGCATACATACAGGTGTAAACACAAAAGGCAGATAAAGCTGCCAATAATGTTACCACCCAGCCTCGTTGTTTGTATGAAGTGCCGGATGACAATTTATTGCAGTATAGCAGGAAGTTCAGAAAGATGGTGAATAAGATGTGTAGGCTTTTTTTCCAGCAAATCTGCTTCAGCACAGGCCCCTGTTGTTATAGCTATGACATACTTACAACCAGCATTCAATCCCTCTTCCACATCAACAGTAGTATCCCCTATTTTTGCTACCAGTTGCGGATCTTCAATACCATTTCTTTGCATCAGCTCTTTTATCATAAAAGGATAAGGCCGTCCCATTTCTACTTCATCGCTACCTATATAGTCATCTATCAACCCTTTGTCTTCCCATTGAAACCGGGATACAATTGATTCAGCTATTAAATGAGTGAACCCTGTGTTTAAAACAACTCGAACCCCTCTTTCTTTTAAGTAACGGAAAATATCTTCTGCACCCGGCATTGGCTTTACTGATTTGTCTGAATCATAAAAATCAAGCATCTCTGCTTCGAAGTCAGAGTGAATTTCTTCAATCAGGTCTGCATCAAACTGAATACTCATTTGCTCCAGCACCATTTGAATTGCCAATGGTTTGTGATAACCCATCAAAGGATTAACTATTCCCTTTTCAATAGCAATACCATTAAGGTCAAATGCTTTTTGAAAAGCGGTGGCTACATTATTTTCATCCAATACGGTTGTGCCGGCCATGTCAAAGACAGCGAGTTGAATCTGCATATAAATGTTTTGCGAAAGATAGGCCGAAGAAGAAAAGAGTATGTTACCATAAGATGAAGAAACTTTTAATTTTGCCGCATCAGATGATAAAAAGCCATTTCTTTAAATTTATCTAATGATGGCAGTGGCTGATGCTGAAGTTTCGCTTTATCATCCCATTGGCGTAGTTTGATAAATAATAAATGCAGGTGATCCTGTTCAAATAATTCTGCCTCGGTATTATTCATTACACCACCTTGTTTCTCTAATGTTATTTTGCTGGCTTCAGAAAGTTTATTGTAATAATCAGGATATTTATAAGTAAGGTATCGTTTAGCCTGTACATGACTTTCCACCAGACGAACTATTTTACCAGAAAATCCTTTTTGGCGCAAATAGTTACCAGCCAGTATTTCATGGTCAACTACTCCAAAGCCATCCATTTGTCCAACGGTCATAATATGTTCGCACAAATGGCCGATATCGTGAAAAAAAGCTGCCAATACCACTTCATCATCGTGGCCTTCAGCTTGTGCAAGCTGTGCAGCCTGGCACATATGCTCTAATTGCGATACCGGTTCGCCAATATAATCATCTGCACCATACTGTTCATACAAAGAAAAAATTTCGTCAACTACATTCTGTGCTTTTTGCTGTTTCATTGCTTAAAAATTTACTGCCGCTGATAAAAAAATACTGCGACCAACGCCGTTGATACCCGAGCCGTGGGTCCGGTAGTCTTCATTAAAAATATTCTGCAAGCCCATATTCAATTGTAGTTTGGAAAATTTATATCCGGCGTAGATATTCATTGCTTCCCAACCCGGTGTGCCGCCATTAGGAATACGGTTATCATCTTTATCACCCTGTGCCAGCCTGTCTTGTTTGGAAGCAAGAAGTAATTCTGCTGATGCAAATAAATTATTCTTACGATATGTACTCATTATTCTTGCATTAAATGGCGGCACCCGCCGAAGTGGTTCGTTCTTAGTTATATTTTCTCCATGTGTATAAGAGATTCCTCCATAAATATTCAGTCTATTAATTACCTGCCAGTTCAATTCTGCTTCAATGCCTTTTAGTTTTGCTTTCTCACTATTCTCCTTTTGATACACCTGGTAGCCACTGATGATTTGCCCATCCACTTTTACCCTGGTAATGATATTTTGCAATTGCAGCTGGTAAATGCTGATACTTCCTTTTATTTTATTATTGCTGAACTTGTAACCTATTTCAGTATGAGTTGATTTTTCTGGCTCAAGGTTACTTGTCGGAACTTCATACCGAAAGTCAACAATGCCGAGTGTACCCATATCATCCACATTGGGGGCACGGTAACCACTGCTTACTGATGCATAAACCGAGTGCAGACGACTAAACTGGTAAAGTAAAGCTGCATTGCCAACAAAAGCAGCCGGAGAAATTTTTACATTGCCCAATGTAGTATCTGCAATATTAATATTGAACACATTGAACCGTACTCCAACTTCCGCAATAAATTTATTGAAACTGAAATGCTGCAAACTATATAAGGAGTAGTTGCCATACTTCGAATCGTCAGGATACAATCCACGAAGTTGCTTGAATATGGATGTTGATTGATTAATATCTTCTCTGGTACTTTCTACTTTATCTGTATAAATTTCAATACCAGAGTTAGCACTCCACCATTTATTGACCTGGCTAAGTACATCAACAGTAAATCCCAATGTGTTGATTTTATCAATTTCTTTTCGCAAGGTGGTACTGCCATTCTTGCGACTACTTCTTCCTTCTATACTTTGCTGCCAGGAAGCTGTTAATTCGATTTCTTTGAAAAACCGGTTTACTGCATTTCCTTTTAGTCTTGCATAATTCAACATTCTTTTCTGCGGATCCATTTCATTGATAGCAAAATTTTCCAACACTACTTTATGATAAATTGGTACATGATGCTGCTGTAAGGATTGGTGAGCCAGGATGAATTGCCATTTTTCGCTTATTAAAAATTTCATCTTTACATCAGCTGCCAGTTCTTTATACCCGGACGGAGATTGCTTACCAGTCGTATCACCACCGATAAGATCGCCAAAATCTCTATAGGAAATACCTGCCTGTACCGCTATTTTTTTACCGCTAAATTGTAATTCACCTCTTGCAGTTTTTTCCATGTCTGCCGACATATACTTGCCAAGTACTTTGCCTGTCCAGTTTTTTTTCTCCAGTGAGAAAGATGGTTCTTTTGTCAACACTTGTATCACTCCTCCCAAAGCATCTGTACCGTATTGTACCGAGCCAGTTCCTTTGGCAACTTCTATTTTATTGATAGTGTAAACATCAATTGTATTCATATACTGATTGGGGCCATAGCGAAACGTAGAATTGTTCATTCTTATTCCATCCACTAATATCAGTACCTGATTGCCAGTCAATCCTCTTACAAAAGGTGAACCACCACCATGATTTGTTTTTTGTACAAACACACCGTTCAACATCATCAACGTTTCTGGTGTGGTGCGGGGGTTAAAATCATTGAATTGTTGCCGGTTTAGTTTTTGCACACTATATGGAACCAACAATGGTTGCGATTCTTTTCGCTGTGCTGTAATTACAACTTCTTCTAATGATTGACCGGTAGTATCTTTTTTCTGTTTGCCTGATTGTGCAGTAGCAGAAAGGCAAACTATAAACAATGAACTACAAACTGCTATTCGTTTCATCAGTTTTTATTATTAATTTTTTTATCGTCCTCTTCTTCTTTGGCAATTTTCACAAAAGCACTACGCCTGGGTGCAGGCATTATGCTGCCTTCGCCTTTTACTGCTTTCCATATTACTTCGCTAAAGACTAAATCAGGAATCATATCTTCTTTACTAAAATCAAATGTTTCGCTCAGTTTGGCACTGGGTGTTTGCTCTACATTTTTATCATCCAGATTTACATTTGCTGCTACAGATTGAAAGGGAGTAAGATTCGGGGTGGCCGTAAAACATCTCCACATGGGTTCTGCTGCCGCATCATACTGGCTCATTGGTGGCAGGCCGAGAATTAATTCCATCGTCCGCAACATAGAAGAAGTGGAATACATGGTGTGGTCAACAAAATTTCTTTTTACAAAACCTCCGGCTACATAAGCGGTGCTGCGATGTGCATCCACATGGTCGGGGCCGTTCTGAGCATCATCTTCGATAATAAAGATGGCGGTCTCTTTCCATATCGGGCTTTTAGATAAATATTCCACAAACAAACCACAAGCCCAATCATTATCAGCCACATGGGCAAAGGGAGTTGGTTTTCCAATTCGTTGTCCTTCGGTATGGTCATTGATAAAACGCAATGAATTAAACCGGGGAATTGCATTGACTGCCAGCAGCGAATCAAATTCTCTTTTCCATTGGTAAAATCTTGTTGTATCCCTTACACTTTCATCCCAACTGGTGAAGTAGGGACAAAAATTATTTTCTAATACTTTGATGTTGGCTTTATAATCATCGGCAAATTCGCCGTATGTTCTGAAACTAACTCCAGCCCTTTTACAATAATCCCAGATAAACCCTTTCTTTGGATTAGCAATGGCCCTGTTGCCTTCTGCATCATAACTACCACCACGGCCACCATAATCGGTAGGCCATGTTTTTTCCAGGTAATCTGTGGCGTTAGCAGATGTACTCCAGTTATGTCCATCGGCACTTACTTCTCCATCTACATAAAAATTATCCAGCAGTACAAATTCTTTTGCTAGTTTATGTTGATTGGGTGTAATTTTTTCCCAAAACAATACCAGGCTGGTGTCGCCGTTTCCTTCCTTTACATCCCCAAGCACCTGGTCATAGGTTCTGTTCTCTTTAATAATGTAAAAAACATACTTAATAGGAGAAACACCACCAACTTTCATCGGGATTGGATTCCCGGCTTCTCCTTTTGCATTTAGTTCTCCTTCTTTGGTGTAGGGTGTATTGGAATAAACTGATTTTGAGTAAACACTTAATTGCGCCTCTGTCGGCTCATTGATGATAGACATTGTTCCTTTAAATAAGCCACCGATATATTGGATTTTACTTTGTTGTTTTTTATAATCACCGTGCTGATAATTCACTTCCTGTTCTTTTTTTGTAGGATCAGGGCCTTTTACATTGGGCAGAGAAGAATATCCCTTACCATTACTTACAAATATTTTCTTACCAACTACTTTTACATTCGTTGGATACCAGCCAGTGGGAATAAATCCTTTTGATTTACTAAATCCAGGTTTCGACATATCGAAAACAGCAAGGCAGTTATTATCAGCATTCGCCACATACAAATTTTTTTCATCAGCAGACAAAGCAAGGCCGTTGCTGGAAGAACCTGCCGGAGCATCGGGATATAATGCTGCATTGAGTACTTCTAACACTTTTCTTTGCTTACTATCAATAACCGAAACGCTGTTATCATTGGCGTTGGCTACAAAAAGAATAGAGCCGGCTTTGTTCAGCAATAATTCATTGGGGTTGTCCCCAACCGGAATTCCAGCAGTAATAGATTGTGAAGCAATATCAAATACTAATACTTGATCGCCGCCCCATAGAGAAATGTATAGCTCTTTTTTATCCCGGGACAATAAACAAGAATAAGCTTCTGCACCTAAAGTCAGTTGTTTTTCAATCTTTTTAGTGAATAAATCAATTACATACAACGAATTGTTTTCCTTTGTAACCACATACATTTTATTATTTGCATCATCAATCTCAATACCTGCAGGTGAAATTTTTTCAGGCCACTTTTTCCCAAGGCTGATACTGTCTTTTAACTGTAGTTTTTTATTGATAATGAAATATTTTAAAATCCAGTTGTCATTACCGCCACTTGCATAAAGCACTTTGCCATCAGCACTGAATTTTAATCCATACCATGATTTGGGTACAATCACATTATCCAGTATTTTTTCTGATACCGGATTAATAAGCTGAATACTTTGCACACTTTGTCCGTTGTTGGTAACCGCCATCAATCTGTTGCCAGGCGATACAGCAATATTGAGTGGTAAATCACCCAATGGAAATGAACGACCTGCCGGTGATAATGTCCAACCGTTTGGTAAAGTCACTGTCTGTTGGGCTTTTAGTTTAAAGGGACAGCAACTTTGGGCAACTACCATTACAATAAAAAACAACAACTTAGTATTTCGCATAGCAATTAATTTGATTTTTGTTTGTAATGATCTGTCCGCTGTTCATCTTCGTCATCCATCTTTGGGCCTTTCTCTATTTTTCTCCAGTCAATATTTTTATTATAGCGGTTCATTGCTTTTTGCGGATCAAATACCCTTATATCCGGCTTTACTAATGTGTAAGGTGTGTAATCAGGTTTATCTGTAAAAAAATCACTGAGCAGCGAAGCCGTTATATCATACTGGTTCACATAATTAATATTGAGAATATTGTAAATCACTTTCAGGATGGAGCCAAAGTTGGCATGGGTATGTGATACATGATTTCTTTTTACGTAGGGGCCAGCCATCATTAATACACTTCGGTGTGCATCTATGTGATCAACACCACCCTGCGGATCATCTTCGGTCACAATCACCAGCATATTCTTCCAGTATTTTGTACGGGAAAGAAAATGTAAAATTCGTCCAACCGCCAGATCATTATCCGCCATATAAGAATGAACATAGGGATAGCCATCTTCCGGTCTTGCACCAGCACCATGATCGTTTGGTACCTGCATGGTTATTAATTGAGGCAATTTTTCTTTTCCATCAATCCACTTTTTAGTAAACTCTGTTTCAAACTGCTCTATACGGAACTGATCGGGAATATTAGTATTGTATCCTGCATAGTTATGTGAAGTTTTGCTCCACAATGCTTTTTGCATTGGCACCATCACCGCATGTGCTGCACCGGTGAGTGTATCGTTCCATTCTTCCCTTACATGTGCTGTTTCATTGGCTTCGCCAAAATTGTAAAAGGAAACGTTGTTTCTTTCCAATGCTTCCCACAAGCCCCCAATCTCTGCATAGTCTTCCGGATCCATGCTGCCAGTACTACCCGGATAGCGGCGACCAGGTGCTTTGGAAAAAATCTTTGCTGTTTTATTTACACTGCTGTTTGTTTCCACCCACTCATTCGGTATCACCCCCACCATCCAGTGGTGGCCGTGAATAGAAGCATCGCTGTCACAATAAAAATTATCGCTGTAAGAAAATTCATTCGCCACTTTAGTATGATTGGGCATGACATCTGCATTAGCCACTTTCAGTGTATCATTCTTTCCATACACATTTACGTTCACTCCATATCTTGCCAGTGTCAAATCGCCTTTGCCAGTTTTTAGTTGCCCCAGCACTTCATCATAGGTTCTGTTTTCTTTGGTGATATATACGATGTACTTTATAGGGCTTTGCCGGAGTTTTGGTAATGCAGGCAGTGGATTCTTCGCATTATCCATTACACTCACTGCCTGCATAGTATTATTAATGGTCTGTCTGGTATATACAGCCAATTGCTTTGCATCTGGTAATTTTATTTTTTGAAAAGTAGCTAACTGTATATCTCCAACATAAGTTCCCTGCACTGGTTTTGTAAAATCCTTTCCGCCATTAGGGCCTGCACCTAAGCCACGGCAACTGATGACGTACATTTCTTTTTCATCTTTACTCAATTGTACCCTTGCCGGTCCCCAACCACTAGGTATCAACCCTTTTGTTTGCTTTGTCTTAACGTCAATAACTGCCACTGCATTAAAACCAAGCAAGGCCACATACAATGTTTTCTCATCTTTACTCAGTGTGATACCAAAAGGCAACAGGCCTCTGTATTTATCAATCCGCTTGTCAACTTTAATAGGAATGTGTGAAACGATTTTTCTGGTCCGGTAATCAATTACTGAAATATTATCATTCGTGGCATTAGTTACGTAAGCATATTTCTTACCTACAGCAATGGAGTTGGGACTGGCACCACCCACTACTTCTGCATCTTCAATCATTTGTCCTACCTGGTGTCCTGTTTTAAATTTGTCAATTACTTTATTAGTAGCCAGGTCCATGGTAAATACACTCATGGCATCTGTTGATAAAGGACTACCTACTCCCGGAATTTTCTTTCCGTCAATCATTGTTCCTTCTATGGATGCTTTGGTATTATCGCCATATGGATGCCAGTTAATCATCATCGAATTATAATTTGTAGAATCCATTCCATCCACTAACGGATAGGAGTACATACCAACATTGGCAACAAAAGCTAATTTTTTATCTGGGCTTAATGCAATACCAAATGGCTGACGACCTGCCGGAATGGAAGCAGTAATTTTTTTATTAGCCAGATCAAGCCGCACCATTCTGAAGTTGCCCCGATCCAATATCAACAACTCATTTTTACCTTCATTCAATAATAAATCTGAAGTAAAGCTGTCATCAAACTCTTCTCCGTTTATTTTTCCATTCAGTGTAATAGAATCAAGTCTTTGCAACGTTGAAATATCATAAACAATAACAGCTCCATTATCTCCACCGCTGAGATAAATAGTTTTTGAATCGGGTGAAAAAGCTACTCCCAAAAAAGAACCATTTGACAATGGAGAAACAATTTTGCCATCATAAGAAGGAACCCTTGTATGATTCATGGCTTCCAGATCAATAATACTAAACACACCATTATGCAGCGTCACTGCCTTTTTACCATCGGGAGAAATGGCCATGCCAAATGGGTCATGGGTAATGCGGATTGTTTGTCCTGCCGGGCTTACAAAACGGCCGCTGGGTAAAATAGATACCCCTTTTTCATTAATAACCGCATATTCATTACCTGACGGAACTGTCAGTATATTAATTTTTTTTGTCTGCGAAACAGCAGAGAGTGTAACAGCAGTTGTGAAAAGCATTAGTAAAATCCGAAGCGGAGATAATTGCATAAGGATATTTTATATGAAAGAAAGTTAAAGAAAAAAAAGGCGAAACTTAGAAAAGCTTCGCCGGACTGCACATGATTGCTTATTATAACTGATTTACCTGTTAATTGTTAACCCAAATGTTTGCGTTGATATTGTCGTTGCCTCCAAACTGCAATTGTAATGATGTGGCAAGGTTGGCACCATTCGTGGTTCTTTCTGTGCCAGGATACTGAAATCTTTTTGGTATCAGTCCGCTATTTCCTGTTCCAGGGCCACCTTTTGCAAAATCAGGAATACCGGTGCGGCGATAATTATAATAGGCTTCAAATCCTGAATTCTGGAAGAAGGCGAGGTACTTTTGCTTTATTATCTGCTCACGGCCGGTTGTGTTGTTACCAGCATAAGCAATAGCCGGTTGAGCATAATAATCATTAAAAATAAAATTCACTTTGTAGTTGATATAATCGGCACTCTCTGCTACTCTTCCTCCTGCTTTCAGGTAATAAAAATCATTCAAGCCATCTTTTATACCATAAAAACCAATGGATGCCTGTATTCCTTTTTTATACCAGTCTTCTGCATTACCAGTTATCCATCCCAGATTGATAGCTTCCGCAATGTTGAAGCACATTTCAGGATAGCCAACGATCATTGTATTCTCTGCGGTATAAGTTCTGTAGTAGCGATAGCGGCCATAGAAAGAATATTGACCGGGTACAAAACCAGTTCCATTATCTGTACCTGCTTTATTTGACATATCAGCGAGGTCTTCAGCAGGACTTGCACCAACAAAAGCAGCATGTTCTGATGGAAGAATACCGGCTTTCAACTTAGAACCAGCAGGATCTGCTACAGCAAATACACGGGGATCTTTTAATGAAGTCAATAACCCTATATGCGTTGAAGACATATTATAACGGGTCGCATCAAATCCAAAATTATCCGGATTGATAGGATACTTATTGAAAGGGTTCACCCATTTGAACTCAAGATTATCTGTCATATCCACCAGCACAGGGTATTTTGGTTTGTCACCCATGATAGCGTTGAAAGATGTGGCAATTCCAAGACTGGCATCCGATGATTTTTTGCTTAAACTAACCAACACCCTGAGACGAAAAGTGTTAACTACTTTTTGCCATTTGCGCAGATCATTGTTGAAATAATAATCACCAAGCAACGTACTGTTGGCAGATGCTATCAGCGAAGTAAAATCGGTATTAGACTCTTCCAACCACTTTAACACTTGTATAAATATGTCTTTTTGTGTGTCATATTTTGGAGTAAGGTTCTTAATTCCTGAGAGGGCTTCTTTCATTGGCAGGTCGCCTACCCGCATTGTCATTTCATAAAAGAAATAAGCCCTGAAAAATTTGCCCAACGCAGAATAAGGATTTACTGCTCCTGCACCGCCAGCTATTGCTTCTTCTTCCATTTTAATTACATTCTTGAGTGTGGTGTAAAACAAAGACGCCCCACCCCAGTTGTACTCTTGGTTCCCATAATAATTATAATTACAACAGGCAAACTGGTTCCAGCGTTGTTCCAGGTTCCAGGGACGTTGGAAACCAGCGAGGCTTGTTTCGATACCATTCAGCACCAAAGCCCCCGGAACACTTTCGGGAAGATTGGGGTTGCTTTCCAATGTTTCAAATTTCTTTGAGCAGGATGTGGCCATCAGCACCACAGCTGCGAGAAGTACTAATATTTTTTTCATATACTCAGTTTTGATTGTTAAGGAATATTTTATCAGAAAACAAGATTGATATTGAAACCAAATCTTTTTACCGTAGGAGATTGAAGGCTGCTGGAAGTCTGGCTGCCTGCATACTGATCAATATCCACATCATTATGCTTCTTATCAGCAAAGTAGAAAAGGTTCCTTGCCACAAATGATATGGAAGCGCTGCGGATAAATGATTTATTCAGCATTTTAGATGGAAGTGTATAGCCCAATGTAATCTCTCTCAGTTTTGCAAATGTTTTACTCATCAGGTTTCCTTCTGCCTGTGAATTATAGCGGCTGATATAATCCTGCAAAAATGTTTTAGTTGTATTAGGTGCAAATGTGAGGTCCTTGTAATTAGTTATCTGACCAGTAACAGGATCATAAGTAGGAGTACCGGCCGTTATCACTACACCTTCACCCACCCATGACTTTACACCAAGGAAATCCTGATAACGGGCATCACCCATTGCTCCCTGCACTGTTTCCAGATGACGGCCACCACGGAAAGTTTGTCTGCGGATATAATTTTCCATTTCACCACCAACACGGCCATCAACCTGTACTGTAAGATTGAAATTTTTATACTGAAATTTATTGGTGAATCCCCATATCCAATCTGGATTGGAATACCCCAATATCTGGTTTTTGGGTAATACAACCGGACGACCACCTGCATCATTAATAATCTGTCCGTCAGGAGTACGGGCATAAGCTCTCCCCTGATATAAATCAAGTCTGTCGCCTGGTTTTACATATATATCTCCTACAAGAATAGAATCCGCAGGCAATTCCTTATAGGTCTGCCTGTATGTTGACCAGTTCAACAATACATCCCAGGAGAATCCACTTTTCGTTTTTACGGGGTTGCCGTTAATTGTAAACTCAACACCTTTAGTAGCATACTTAGCAGCATTGATAAATAAAGAACTATAGCCGGTAGCTTGCGAAATTGGGTTACGGAAAATCTGTGGTCCATCTATGTAAGTAAAATAAACGGCATCGAGGCTGAGACGATTCTTTAAAAAACGAATATCAAATCCAGCTTCATAGTTGGAGCGGTTAGCTGTTTCAATATCATCATACAAATTATCAGTATAATATGCTGCACTTGTATTATTATAATCCAATCTGGTATTATACACTTTACTTACGAGGCTATAGCTTGGCCCATCATAAGCAGTGGAATACGCAGCTCCATAACCAACAGGATAAGACGCTGGCCCGATATAAGCCTGTGTGCCACCATCTCTTACACTGGCAAAAGAGCCTTTCAATTTCAAAAATGATATAGCTTTTGGTAGTTTCACATAGTCAGACACCACAGAACTTGCGGAAATAGATGGATAGGTTCCGGGTTTGCTACCAGGTATAGCAGAAGATTTATCCCAACGGATTGTGGCTCCTACATTGATATAATTTTTATATGAAAGATCAAGTGAAGAATAAGCACTCAAGACCAGCATCTCTGAAGAAAAATTAGCTGCCTTTACCGGGTTACGGGAGTTTGCAAATGTGTAAACACCGGGTACGTTCAGATAATCTGTTGTGGTAAAGTTAGAATTGAACCGCATATTACGGGCATTACCACCCACAAGGCCAGACACATTAAAATCGGTAAATATTTTCTTATTAAACTTTGCAATCACCTCTGTATTGCTTTCAAATAATTTTCTGATGTCTTCCCGGTAATCACCTCTTGCTTCTTCACGGCCATAAGAAGTGGCTGAGTAAGGAAACTTTTCAGTACGTAACATATCATAAGTAGAGATGGACGTTCTTCCCAATATTTCCAGGTTCTTGTTAACCTTGAAATTTAAACTGGTATATCCATTCAGGTAGTTCATGTAATGACCCCTTTCCCATTCTTTTACCAAAAACCATGGGTTGTTATACCGCTGATACTCTGCATAGATTTGTTGAACACCTTCTTTACCTGGCTGCCAGTAATTTTTCATGTCATTAATATCCCAGTCGGCACCGCCCCAGATGGTAATATTATATATCATACTATTGGGACCGTACTGTACATCTGGCACATTAGGAGTAGCCTGCCTGTTGTAGTTTACATTGGCTTCAAAACGAAGCTTGGGAGAAAAGTTGTGACCGATAAAAGTGTTGAAATTAAATCCGTTCAGTTTTGTATTGGGAACAATTCCTTTTTGATATGTATTTGACAAAGAAAAACGGAGATCAGATTTCTCTGTGCTGGAAGAAATGGAAATATTATTAGTAGTCAATAACCCTGTTTGGATAAACCTGTTCAGGTTATCCTTTCCTCTTGCCGTCCAGGGAGTTGGTATACGATTTCCTGTTACTGGATCAATAGGACTATCGTACTGAGCAATTAACTGCCCATTAAATTTTGGCCCCCAAATATCGTAATCGCCATCATTTAATCCACCGCCTCTTCCATCTACAAATGAATAACGTCCATGGTCACCAGGACCGTATTCATCCTGCACTTTAGGAATAGCGTTGAAGCCTCTTTCGAACATAGTGCTGGAATTAAATTCCACACTGTATCCTCTTTTATCTTTCGAACCTTTTTTTGTATTGATAATGATAGCACCATTAATAGCCCTGTTACCATACAAAGCTGCGGCAGTTGGGCCTTTCAATATGGTGTAGCTGTCAATATCATCAGGACTAATGTTCCATGTGTCGGAATTTACCGGCACACCATCAATTACAAAAAAACTAATGCTGTTGCCTCTTAGTAAAATTTGTGGACGGCCAAGTATTTCTGAGGAAGCTCCAACAGAAAGACCAGCCACTTTACCTACAAGCCCATTAATAGCATTGGGTTCTCTTGCCTTTAACAAGTCTGCACCTTTTACTTCCTGCACTGAGTAGCCTAATCGTTTTGTTTCCTTTTTAATACCTAAAGCGGTTACAACTACCTCATTCATGCTTTTAGAATCTATTTGCAGAACAATTGCAGCAGCTTCGCCAACATTCACCTGTTGATCTGTATAACCAACACTGCTGATAATGAATATATCATTTTCAGTAGCAGTAATTTTAAAAACACCCGATGCATCTGTGGTTGTTTTTTTATTAGTGCCTTTAAGCATAACAGTAGCCCCTGCAACCGGCTGCTGATTTTCAGAAGAAGTTACTTTACCGCTTACGGTCCCTTGCGCCATGACAAAGCATGACAACATAAGCAACAATAAAGTAAAAATCGTTTTTTTAAAGCGGAGATTGATTGAAATTAGCATAAGACTTAGTTTGATTGAAGTTTTCTTAATTGTTTGGCGAAATTGCAAGAGCAATGTGAACTAAATCTTAAAATGAAAACAACGTAGTATTAAAAAATTATTTCTAACAGGTAACATTTCTGCAGCACTGTTCTCCGTAATAATTATATCACACAGTGATTACAATTTCATAAACTTTAATTACGATTGCAGTAATATATAATACGGTACTTTGTAAAACTCCGCTACACATTGAAAAAAAGAAATATTGACGTAGCCGTCATTTCTGATCTTCATCTTGGAACCTATGGTTGTCATGCCCGGGAAATTGTTAATTACCTGCGAAGTATATCTCCGCAAATTTTAATTCTGAACGGTGATATTATTGACGGGTGGCAGTTCAGCAAAAGATATTTTCCGGCTATGCACCTGCAGGTGATAAAAGAAATAATGAATCTCCTCAGTAGTGGTACCCGGGTTATCTACATCACCGGCAATCATGATGAAATGCTGCGGCGGTACAGCGATATTCAACTCCACAATTTTCAACTGACTGATAAAGCTGTGATAGAAATAAACGGTAAGATGGCCTGGATATTTCATGGAGACGTTTTTGACAACACAACCAAAGGCAGTGCAAAATTTCTCGCAAAACTTGGTGGTTATGGTTACGACTGGCTGATTTTGACGAACCGTTTTGTCAACTGGTGGCTTAAGAAATTGGGTCGCCCTAAAATGAGTTTTAGCAAAAAAGTAAAGAACAGTGTAAAGAAAGCAGTTAGCTGGATTGCCGATTTTGAACAAACGGCTGCCGAACTGGCGATTGAAAAAAAATATGATTTTGTTATTTGTGGACATATCCATCAGCCACAAATGAAAGTGGTAGAAACAAAGAACGGGAAAGTGATGTACATGAATAGTGGTGATTGGATAGAAAACCTGACTTCGTTAGAGTATTGCAATAACGAATGGACAATTTATCATTATGATGAAACAAAGTTTGAGTCTGCCAGCATTATCCGGATGGAAAGCAAAATCCCTGAACTAACTGTGGTAACTGACGAAGTAAGCCTTTTCATTAATTCATTACGTTAATAAAACCAACATCATGAAAATCCTCTACGCAGTTCAGGCCACCGGCAACGGGCACATCAGCAGGGCAATGGAATTACTGCCTTATCTGCAGCACTATGGTAAAGTAGATATTTTTTTAAGCGGCGATAACAGTAATCTGGCCATGGATGCTCCGGTTAAATACCGCAGTAAGGGCTTAAGTCTTTATTATAATTGTTCTGGCGGTTTAGACTACTGGCAGATTACCAAAGCATTTCAATTGTCAAGATTAAAGAAAGAAATCCGGGAGTTACCGGTTGAAAAATATGACCTTGTCATCAATGATTTTGAATACATCACCGCAGCCGCCTGCGCCAAAAAGAAAATTCCTTCTGTCAACTTTGGACACCAGGCCAGCTTTCAATCAGACCGTACACCAAGACCTGAAAAAAGAAGTATAGCGGGGGAATGGGTGTTGAAAAATTATGCAAAAGCAAGCCATTATATCGGTCTGCATTTCAAAAGCTATGATGATTTTATCTTTCCACCTATTATAAAAAAAGAAATACTGGATGCAGATCCTACAGATAAAAAATACATCACTGTTTATCTTCCATCCTTTTGCGAACAGCAACTTAAAGATTTACTGAAACCACTCTCAGATACCCGGTTTGAAGTTTTTTGCCGGGAAACAAAGCAGCCTTATCATTTTCGTAATATCCATTTTTTACCCGTTGATAAGACCCTTTTTAATAAAAGCCTTATCGATTGTACAGGCATCATTACCGGAGCTGGCTTTGAAACCCCTGCCGAGGCATTGCAGCTGGAAAAGAAACTTATGTGCATTCCCATAAAAGGCCAGTATGAACAGCAGTGCAATGCTGCTGCTTTAAAGGAAATGGGTGTTGTTTGTCTGAAAAAAATCAGTCATGATTTTGAAGAACAATTTATAAAATGGATTGAATCTCCGCAACAGGTGCAGGTAAACTACCACAACAGTATTGACCAATGCTTACATCATCTTTTTTCGGAACAGGAAAAAACCATAAACAAGCCTTTACTTGCTACCCCTTCCGGTATGCTTAGTTTCCTGCATTGACAATTTAATTTCTTTATGGCATAAAAAACCACCCCGTAGCCTGTCCTGCTGCGGGATGGTAACTGCATGAGATAATCTGCACCTGCTGATAATTTTACTAACAAGGGAGATGCGATTGTGGGAATATAGAAGATAAGAACTGATGTAAAGGTGCCGGCGGTATGTTACGTAGTTGTTAGAGCAAGATTAATTTAGGATTAATAAAATTGACACTTCAAAGCTTTAATAGGGGTAAATTCTCAGTCTCAAAAAATTTAATATTACCTTATTGTTAATTTTTTGTAGCTTTAATCTGCCCGCCTCCATGAAAAACAGGTGTTCCATATTGTCCCTCTTGCTTTTTTTAAGCCTTTTGCCAAAATATTCTATTGGCCAGCAGACCAGTTATACCCCAATTTCTTTTGACTTTTATGGCGATCCGATTGAATTAAAGCTGGATAAATCATTCATTATCAGTTATAACGAACCGCTGAGTGTGGAATCGTTGCAATCTTTCCAATCGGCTATAGCTACAGCAAACGCCGGAACCCTTGTAAAAGCATTATTGGATTATAAAAATCAATACCAATTAGACGACTGGCTTTACTACCAGCTTATCCGCAAAACTGCCCAGCAAATAAGCCCAAAGGCAGAAAATTATTACCGCTATACTTTGTACAAATGGTTTTTACTGACCCGGTCTGGTTATGATGCTACGCTGAAAACCGGTGGAGAGAAATTGCTATTTTATGTACAAACCGATGAAAGCATTTATAATATTCCGTTTTACATGAAAGACAGCAAACAATATGTTTGTCTTAACTATCATGATTATGGTGGTAATATTGATTTTTCAGTAGAAAAATTTAAAGAGGTGGACTTCCCCAAGATGGGGTCATATAAAGGCTTTTCGTATAAAGTAACTCATTTGCCTGATTTCAGACCTGCCGATTACAAGGTTAAAGACTTAGAATTCAATTACAGGGAAAATAATTATCATTTCAAAGTAAAACTGAATCCACAGATAAAAGCAATTTTTGCAAACTACCCGGTGGTGGATTATGAATTTTATTTTAATATACCACTTAGTCAAGTAACGTATACTTCCCTAATCCCATTGCTGAAGAAGAGTGTGAAAGGTATGAATACCAAAAATGGTGTTGACTATCTAATGCGGTTTACCCGGTATGCCTTCATGTTTGAAACGGATTCTGAAGTATTTGGAAAAGAAAAACGATTGTCTCCGGAGCAAACATTATTATATGAGCAAAGTGATTGCGAAGACAGGGCTGCCTTATTTTTTTACTTAGTAAAAGAAATTTATAACCTGCCGGTAATAGTGCTGGCTTATCCTGAACATGTAACCATTGCTGTGAAGTTCAATAAACCTGTAGGCACTCCGATTATTTATAATGGAATGAAGTACTCGGTTTGCGAACCCACCCCACAGAAAAAGGATCTGGCAGTTGGACAATTATTACCATCCTTGCGGAAAGAAACATACGAAGTTGTTTATGCATACACCCCAACCCGCCAGTAACAATTTATTCTACCCGGCCGGGTAACACCGTTACATTCGTCTCCAAACTATCTAATAGCATCTTCGTTTTATCACTCATTTTGGTGAAATACTTTTCTCCTGTTTTAATAAATGACAATGTCATACAATCTTTGTTTCGGGAAAAATAGATTGTCTCTACTGCACCGGCTTCCCCATAGAAATAAATTTTCCCCTGGGTAGTACAAGTATCTTTTGGTTTAATTACCTGATCATTTACATCCGTAGTTATAACCGGCAATGGGTTTTTACCTTTTACTTTTATCATATTAAAAAAACGGGGATCACCGGGGCTGTGATAATACATTACTATTGTACTATCGCTACCGGCTAATGCGGGCAGCATATTTATCTTAACAGTCTTTTGTTTGCAACTGCCAGCGATTAAACAAAAACATAAAATTACCAGGCTGTTTACTTTCATCATATTATTTTTTTGCAAAATGAACTAAAAAAAACGTCCTGAAAAAATCAGGACGTTCAAATATATGTATCATTAGATAAAATTAATAAGCTGCATTCTGCGGATCCCAATTAGTCCAACCAGTTGTCCAGTTAGTTGTTCCAAAAGCTCCACGATACGTAGTAGCAGTAAAGAAAGCATTCATACCAGTGAAGCTTACTCCTGATAAAGCCGGTGAACCTACAGCAGGTAAAAAGTTAGGAGCTGTAGAATAGAATGGGCTGGTTAATAGAATGGTAGCCGGATCGGCGTAAGTAATACATCCTTCGCTTTCTGCTTTTGTTTGAATTTGAGCCGCAGTTATAGATGCCGTTGTTTCAGAAAAATAAGGATTTGAATTAGCATGAACCAGATTATTTTTAAACTCGGACAAATTTGCAAGGTAGTCAGCGCAGGTTACTGCATCTCTCAACGAGAAACCTGCATCCGGATGACCCATTAAAATTGAGTTACGTAGTATGAAATTGGTAGAACGACGCCACCGGTTTGAATAATTATGATTAAGTGCAGTTCCAGTGGCATTATTTGGCCCTATAATAGTGAAATTACTCAATTGAGGTTTTGTACGTGGCGTAGCTAATGAACTTGCCGCATCATTATCACACTCAATACCATTACCAGCATCACCAGCATCTACAAAATCTGGTTTGCGGCAGGAAACACCAAACTGTATTTTTCCGGTATATCCAAAGTCAAAATCAAAATCATCATCAGCTGTAGCAAAGGCTACTAAATTTTTTGCATTGACTGTACCACCAAAAAACTCATACGCATCATCATTACCAAATGATACCTGGATATTTTCCAGAATAGTACCTGAACCTACACCACCGCAAGTAAGACCATTGATTTCAGAACCTGGCTCTGCAGCTATGCCTGCATATTCAATACGTACATAACGGAGGATACCGCTTTCATCTAATGGATCTGTACCACCATACTGACGGCCTACACCACCTTCAATAGTTGGAGCGGGGTCAAGCGGACGGTTAGTTGGTGCTTTACCCAATAAAATAATTCCACCCCAATCGCCGGGAGTTCTTGCACCAATTGCTTTACCACTGGTAAATACAATTGGCATTGCTGCAGTTCCTGAAGCTATCAACTTGGCACCTCTTTCAATAATCAAAGCTCCTTTTTCGGTAATGTCACTCTGCACAACACAACCTGCTTCAAAAGTAATAGTAGCCCCGTTCGTAACATACACATATCCTTTCAGAATCCATTTGCCTCTTGCATAGAACTTGCTGGAAGAGATTATACCGGATATAATGTTGCTGGTAGGGTCAACCGGGGCAATGGTTGTACCGCCGTCATCAAAATTTACCTTAACACATGAAGTGGTACTGAAGATAGTTACCAGTATCAGCGTACCTAAAAAAATCTTTTTCATATCAATTTTTGTTTTTTGTAGTTTTTAAAATGTTTATAGTTAGTTGTAGTTTTTATTTTTTCCCGATATTAAAATCGTAAGTAAACGCTAAGTTGATGGTGGAACCAGGTTTGTAGGAATTGAACAACCTGTCGCTGCCAGTACTGAAAGCTTTTTTGCTGTCCACATTTTCATAGAAATAGTATGCATTGTTCAGCAGGTCGGCCCAGGTAAGTTTTACCTCTCCTTTATTCTTCATTACTTTTTTAGCTAATTGAAAATCCACCTGGTTGCGGGGCCTTTCGTAGATGTCTGCAAAATCCTGATTGCCTACCAACGACAGACGCTGACCAACCCTGTTGTATAGAGCAGATCCACTCCATCCACCCTGCTTGCTGTTATATTGCAATCCAAGGTTTACAAGATAGGGCGACTGACCCTGTAAAGGACGGTTTACTGAGGTAGCTACACCGCCTGCAGTTGTTGTTGCCAATGTAACTTTTGAATAGCTGTAAGTGAAGTTTGCAAACACACTGAAGTTGTCCAGCGTTTTATTAACGAAGTCAAGGTTCTTTCTTACTTCAAATTCGGCACCTATTGTGTAAGCATTGTCCACATTGCTGTAGCCATAGTTTCTTCTATCCAATACACTGGAATTATCAAGACGCAATTCTATAGGCGAATCAAAATATTTGTAAAAGCCCCCAATAGTAATGGCTTCACCACCTTTTGGATAAAATTCATACCGGATATCACCGTTCAGAATAGATGTTCTTTTCAGATCAACATTACCATTTACACCATAGTTAGCTTCATAGTCATAGAAAGAAAATGGAGCTATCTCTCTGAATTCAGGTCTTGCCACCGTGCGGCTACCCGCTATACGAATGCTGTTTTTTGTATTGGGAGAAAGTGTAAAGTTGAAAGAAGGAAGTACGTCCCATTTCTCTGTGTTGACCACCACTCTTTTAGAAGTCACATCTTTAGTGGTAAGAAATTGCTGAAAATTCTCCACCCTTACACCCCATACCAACCTGATTTTTTCACCAAACTTATTATCAAACATTCCATACATACCATTCAGTATCGATACTCCAAAGTATTTATCCTGGTTATTGGTAAAATCATTTATTACAAATCCATTATTGGCAATATTTGCAGCTGCAAAAATCTGGTTGAATGGAAGTCTTGCCTTTGTGGCATCAAACTGTGTTGGAGAAGCAGGCTGGTATTGAAAAATGCGGCTTTTAAAATCACGGATACGGATAAGGGTAGAACCGCCTGTTTTAAAGGTCTGTTTATTTTTATTCATCGTAAACGGAATAGAAAGGCTTCCGTTGGCGCCATAGCTAAAATCTTCCAGATCGCTGAAAAAGCGGCGGGTGTCATCATCATTATACTCATAAGGATTGTTAGTTCCTTTGGGCTTATTGTAAGAAATAGTGCGGAGGTCAGGTTGTGTTTTTGCGTTATAGGCAAAGTTTCCGTTCCATTTTAATTTGATACCGCTGGTAGTTAGCTGATGGTCACCTTCCAACTGTCCGCTATAGAGTGAACGTTGATTGAGTACTGATGAACGGAAATTAATATCCTGTATTCGATCATTATTAAAACCGCCTCTTGTATAATAATTATCTTCCAATAACTGGTTGAACAGGTTCTTAAAAGATATTTTATGCTTCCCTTTTACGTAAGAGATATTGGCCAATGCACCCACATTTACACTGTACTTATTCTGGTTATCTGTCAACACTACTACTTCTTCACCAGTTTGTTCATGCAATTTTCTTTGCACATCATAAATCAACATACTGTTGCGATACTGTACAGAAAGAATCGTTCCCAACACCCCACCGTTTTTGAATTTAGTACTCTTGCCCCAGGTAATGCTATAGGTTTGGGTAGGTAGTGCTCTATTATTTACTTCATTATAAACATCACTATTTAGCAATTTGCTCCAGGCAAGTCGCTGTTGTGTGGTCCCGCTGCGGTATTCCTGTTGTGTCTTTGGAAACCCGGAAGGCAGTCCTCTTGTCTTGTCATCAAAACCAATCCAGTCAGTTCCGTTTCTTTCATTGCTGGTAAAATCTTTGAACACTGACTGTGTATTGAAACCAAGACCAATACTGACAGTTAATAAATCCCTGGTTGGAACATCTTTCGTGTTAATCTGAACCAGCCCGCCGGCAAATTCTCCGGGCAGTTCTGGTGTAGCTGTTTTATTGATAATAATATTATCTACTAATGAAGATGGTATAACGTCAAAAGAAAATGCTTTTTTATCAGGCTCTGTGCTGGGCAATTGTGCATTATTGATTACAGCTGAATTATACCTGTCGCTTAATCCACGAACGATAACAAATTTTCCATCCTGGATACTGGCACCACTAACTCTTTTCAACACCTCACCGGTGTTTCTGTCTGGTGTACGTCGGATAAAGTCAGCAGCTAAACCACTGGATAATGCTGTATTACTTCTTTGAAAAGTAAGTAAGGCTGTAGTATTTTCCTGCCTTCTTGATGTTGTTTTTATTACAACCCCCTCCAGATTTGCTTTGTCCTGTAATACAATTTCTAAATAGTTTTCCTGGTTAGCTGTTACATCTACCTCTGAAACAGATTTTGTTTCATAGCCAACGTTGGAAATCGTAAGAGTGTATTTTTTTCCTGCATCCAGGTTTAAATAAAATTTTCCTTCTATATCGGCAAGTACCTGTTTGCCGGCACCATCAATTACTATGGTAGCTCCGGGTAAAGCTTCGTTCTTTGTATTCATTACTTTACCGGAAAGTTTAATCGTTTGAGCTTGTGCCTGAAGTGTAACTAAAGTGGAGATTAAAAACACACTCATCAATATTCGCAACCTGAAATACATACCTTGTTATTTCGGGCAAAGGTGGCCTTGTGAGGTTACCGGTATGTTACGGCCATGTTAAGCAATTGTGATGGCAATATTACCGGAATGTTACGGCCTCTACTGTTACCAGTTTCTACTGATTGCTAAGTGTTTAGACTGGTATATCGCTTTTATTTTGAATTAATTCGCCAGATAATATATGAAACTGCTTAGTATTATGCCCCTTTCCTGAACAATTGCGATAAATGACCAAATCTTCAGATAACCAAATACTGTTTTTTTTCAGGTGAGTAAAAGGAATTCATTATTATTGTATTAGTAAATAATTAATTATCAATTCCCGGGCTAATCCCTTAATCTACTCCGGTAATTTCGCAACCATCCCGTTTATTTCGGGTATAAAAACTAAAACTAATGGCACTACAATCTTTCCTGAAAATCTTCATGCCGAAGAACAGAATCTTTTATGAACTCTTCGAAAAAGTAGCTAACAATGTAGAAAAAATGGGCTCCATACTGAAAGATGTAGTGGCAGAACCCGATTTTGATAAAAGGGGTGCCCTCATCACCCAATTAGAAGATCTGGAACATGATAATGATGAGCTGACACACAATCTGTTTACAGAACTGGGCCGCAACTTCATTACCCCGTTTGACAGGGAAGATATTCACTACCTCGCCACTTCGTTAGATGATATTGCGGATTACATATACGCAGCCGGAAAGAAAATTAATTTCTACCGGGTGAATCCTAATGATATTGGAATGCAAAAATTTGCCGAGTTAATAGAGCAGGCAGCTGCCCAGGTAAAAATTGCAGTGGTTGAATTGCGGGATATGAAAAATATGCGCAACATAACCGAAGCCCTGGTAAAAATCAACAGTATAGAAAACCAGGCCGATGATATTTTTGATTTCAGTATTGAAAGACTCTTTGCCACCGAGCCGGATGCCAAAGAAGTAATTAAGAAAAGAGAGATTTACCAGGTAATGGAGATTGTAACAGACAAATGTGAAGATGCAAGCAATGTGATAGAATCTATTATCATTAAATACGCCTAAACCAATTAGCTAATTAGCCAATGTGATAACTTGCCAGTGAATTTCACCTTTGTAGAAACATCATCAGCACCTTTGCACATTTGCACATTTGCACCTTTATTATGACACCTTTTCTTATTTCTATCATTGCATTGGCTCTTATTTTTGACTACATCAACGGCTTTCATGATGCGGCCAATTCAATCGCTACAATTGTATCTACAAAAGTGCTTACCCCTTTTCAAGCTGTACTTTGGGCAGCATTATTTAACTCGATTGCCTTTTTCATTTTTAAAGATCATGGTGTGGCAGATACAGTGGCTAAAACAGTAAAACCAGACCTGGTTGGTGGTCATATGATGGTAGTAATTTTTTCAGGGCTAATAGCAGCCATCTGCTGGAACTTACTGACATGGTGGTTTGGCATCCCTTCTTCGTCTTCCCACACTTTGATAGGCGGGTTTGCGGGCGCAGCTGTAGCTGCGGGTGGGTTTGGAGCAGTTAATTCACCTATCATTATTAAAACAGCAGCTTTTATTTTTTTAGCCCCCATCGTCGGAATGATCATGGCATTCTTAATGTCATTATGGTTCCTCAGTTCCTTTAAAAAGGGATGGACATCAAAAATCTTCTCTATACTCGTACTTATTTTTGTTGCAATCTTTCTTTATAGTAGCATGCAGACTGATCCGGCAAAACTTAAATCTGATTACGATTCGTATATTTTAAATGTAATCATGTATTCCAAGAATTTTAAATGGATACTGCTTTCATTAATACTGGTTATTATGGCCGTATTTGCTCTATACCTCAACCAACTGAATACCCACAGTGCCAATAAATGGTTTAAAAAGTTGCAGTTGATTTCCTCTGCCGCTTTCAGTATTGGCCATGGTGGTAATGATGCACAAAAAGTAATGGGCATCATCACCGCTGCATTAATTGCCGGAGGAAGCATTACAGAATTCAGTCAAATGCCCGACTGGGTACCTATATCCTGTTATGCAGCCATCGGATTAGGAACGATGAGCGGTGGCTGGAAGATTGTAAAAACAATGGGTACTAAAATCACCAAGGTAACTCCATTTGAAGGGGTGGCTGCCGAAACTGCCGGTGCTGTTACATTGTTTGTAACGGAAGCATTAAAAATTCCTGTTAGTACCACCCATACCATCACCGGTGCCATTATGGGAGTGGGTGCCACTAAAAGATTATCTGCAGTAAGGTGGGGTGTTACTTTCAGTCTGATATGGGCATGGGTATTGACCATTCCTATCAGTGGTTTGCTGGCTGCCGGAATTTATTTTATTGTCAATATGCTATTCTAAGTCATTCTTCAGCCATTGAAAAAAAATCCTGATTTTTGCCGGGATTATGCATAAAATATTAGTAACAGGTGGCTGCGGCTACATCGGCTCTCACACAATCGTTGACCTATTAGAACATGGCTACGATGTTATTTCTGTAGATAATAACTCAAGGTCCAGTGACAATGTGCTGAAGGGCATTGAACAGATAACCGGCAAAAAAGTAAAAAACTACAAGGTTGACCTTTGCAATTTTGATGATACGTTTGCTATTTTCCAGGAGAATACAGACATCGGGGGCATCATTCATTTTGCGGCTTATAAATCTGTAGGTGAATCGGTAGAAAACCCGTTGATGTACTATGAAAATAATCTCACTTCCTTGATCAATCTGCTGAAATGTGTGCAGGAATTCCATACCCCGCATTTTGTTTTCTCTTCTTCTTGCTCGGTGTATGGCAACCCTGATGAAATTCCGGTTACAGAAAACACAATTCTGAAACCGGCAGAGTCGCCGTATGGTCATACCAAACAGATCGGTGAACAAATTGTAAATGAGTTTGCAAAAAGCTCAGGCACACAAAACATTTTATTAAGATATTTCAATCCTGCCGGCTCACACCCATCCACTCAGATAGGTGAAATGCCAATCGGCAGACCTTCAAATCTTATTCCTGCAATAACACAGACCGCAATTGGCCGTATTCCAAAAATGATTGTTCATGGTTCTGATTATGACACCAGAGATGGTTCCTGTATCAGGGATTTTATACATGTCTGTGACCTGGCTCATGCTCATACTCTATCCTTAAAATATTTAGAGGAAGAAAAGAATACCGGGCTTTGTGAAATTTTTAATTTGGGCAGTGGCAATGGTATAACAGTTCTGGAAGCTATAAAAGGTTTTGAAAAAGTAAGTGGTCAACAACTCAATTATGAACTTGGGCCCCGGCGGGATGGCGATGTAATAGCTGTTTATGCAAATAATGACCTTGCCAAAAAACAATTGGGCTGGAATCCTGCATTTTCTGTAGATGACATTATGGCTACTGCCTGGAAATGGGAATTGCGGTTAAAAGCAGATGAAACAGTTTTTACAAGTCAGCCAGGAGAGTTGAATTAAGGGCTAAAAGAAAAAAGGGGGAAATGAGAGTAAGAGATAATTCAGAATTTTTTCAAGCTTTCCAAGCTCATAATCATCAAGTATTTCACCTCCTTTTCTCTTTTTCTCTTTTATCCTCTTAGCCAATTGTATTCTATTTTTCTTCTTTTCTCTTTGAACTTTTAGCTCATTGTATTCCCTTTTTCTTTTTTAAACTCTTAGCTTACATTTGCCACACTTAATTTTCAATTATGTTATTAAAGGACATTCAACCGACCGGAAATAAAGATACCCGCAGTGGTTTTGGTGATGGTATTGTAGAAGCAGCAAGAAAGAATCCTAATGTAGTTGCGCTTACTGCAGATTTGTTAGGATCATTGAAACTGAATCAGTTCATCAAAGAATTTCCAGAACGATTTATACAAGTAGGAATTGCGGAAGCCAATATGATGGGGATCGCTGCCGGATTAACCATCGGAGGGAAAATTCCTTACACAACAACCTTTGCCAACTTCTCAACAGGCAGAGTATATGATCAAATACGTCAATCCATTGCCTACAGTGGTAAAAATGTAAAAATATGTGCCTCTCATGCCGGACTTACGTTGGGAGAAGATGGTGCCACTCACCAGATACTAGAAGATATTGGTTTGATGAAAATGCTACCGGGAATGACGGTGATTGTTCCTTGTGATTATGCTCAAACAAAAGCAGCAACAGAAGCTATTGCAGAATATCAGGGACCGGTTTATCTACGCTTCGGCAGACCAGTATGGCCAATTTTTACAGCTGATAAATCTTTTGAAATAGGGAAAGCCCAATATTTTTCTAAAGGAACAGATGTTTCCATTTTTGCTTGTGGGCATATGGTTTGGAATGCAATACAAGCCGGAGCTATTTTAGAGGAAAAAGGAATTAGCGTTGAAGTAATAAACATACATACGATCAAACCGTTGGATGAAGAAGCAGTAATCAAATCACTCCGCAAAACAAAGTGTGCAGTAACTGCCGAAGAACACAATATTATCGGCGGATTGGGTGATGCGATTGCACAGGTTGCAGCCAAAAATTTTCCTGTACCTATCGAGTATGTTGGCACAAAAGATACGTTTGGTGAAAGTGGAAAGCCGATGGATTTATTGAAAAAATATGGCTTGGATATACCGGATATCGTGTCTACAGCGGAAAAGGTGATGGCAAGAAAAAATGCTTAACTTTAGTAAAAGTATTTTATGGCTGTTGATATTAACCAATTACTTTCCCTTCCTCAAAATCAGAGGAGAAAGATAGCTGAAAAACTGTGGGACAGCCTTTCTCCAAGTAATTCCACAGTCAAATTATCAAAAGAAGAAGTTATAATTCTTGAGCAACGCTGGGAAACATATATCTCAGGTAAAACAAAATTCTACTCAAGTAAGGAAATGCAAAAGAAAGTATTTGGCAAAAAATAATTGATGCTTTCCCAAAAATATATTCTCAAATATTCCGGCGAATCAATAGAAGATCTTTCGGAAATTGCCAAACATTATGAGGAAATAAATACTACTTTAAAAGCCAAACTAGAAGAAGCAGTTTTAAAAACAGAAATAGATTTACTGAGAAATCCTTTTGCTTTTTCAAAAGTCAGTTTCAAAGATTTTCGGCGCATACTACTTAAAAAATTCCCCTACAAAATGATTTACAGGGTTGATGGTGAAAAAATCAATGTATTTGCAGTATTTCATCAGGCTCGTTCGAACCGCTTTATCCGAAAACGATTGAAGAAATAACCGGGTTTTAGTGAAATTCTCCCTCATCTTTTTTATTTTTAAGGATTGAAAATCACTTTAAACAAAACCCGTTTCCATTATTCTAACAGAACCAAAGCCCAACATCAATGTCCCTGACAACAACAAGCGATACCGAATTGCTCGAACAATTTCGTAACCCTGATACGAAAGAAAGAGCTTATACCAGCATTATCAAAAAATACCAGGAGAAATTATACTGGCATATACGCCGTATGGTTGTAGAGCATGAAGATGCCAATGATGTGCTGCAAAACGTACTTATCAGGGTATGGAACGGCCTTGAAAAATTTAGGGAAGATAGTCAGCTCTACACCTGGCTTTACCGTATTGCTACCAATGAATGCCTGACTTATCTGGAGCAACAGAAAAAAAGATCGTCCGTCAGCCTGAGTGATGTGGAAAGCGGTCTTAGTAACAAAATAAAAGCAGATAAGCACTTCGATTCAAATAAAGTTGAGTGGAAGCTTCAATTGGCTATCCAGCAATTGCCTGAAAAACAACGGGTTGTGTTTGGATTGCGATACTATGATGAAATGCCTTATGAAGAAATGAGCAGGGTGTTGGAAACCAGCGAAGGGGCTTTAAAAGCCAGTTACCATCACGCAGTCAAAAAAGTTGAGGATTATATGCTAAATCATTAAACTTTGGAGAGCAGAATCCATCTTAGAACAGTAAAATGACACAGAGAGATAACATATTGCAAGAATTGAGTGAGTTGAACAGCACATTGTCAACCATTGCTCCGCAGAATGTCTATACAGTTCCTGCCGGTTATTTTGATGGATTGGCTGCACAGATACTTAACCACATCAAAGCTTTAGAAGCTTGCAATACAGTAGAAGAATTGGGTCATTTGTCTCCAATGCTTGGCAATATGTTAAAACAGGTTCCATATGTTGTTCCGCAAGGTTATTTTGAAGGGCTTGTAGAAAAAGCAATACAATCTATTCTTGAAAGCAGCGATTACTATACAGCAAAAGAGGAAATGCAAACACTTTCTCCTTTGTTGAGTGGATTGAAAAAAGAAATGTCCGCCCGGACAGGCCATTCTGACGGGCCTTACTCCGTTCCGCAAGGATATTTTGAAGGACTTGCAGAAAAAGCAATGCAGTCTGTTCATGAAAGCAACTACAACCAGACAGCCAGCGAAGAATTAGCAACACTATCACCATTGCTGAGTGGTTTGAAAAAGGAAATGACCGCCCGGACAGGCCATTCGGACGGGCCTTTTGCTGTTCCGCAAGGTTATTTTGAATCACTGACTGAAAATATCAGCAGGAAAGAAAACAAACCGGTAGCAAAAATTATTTCAATTACCAGCCGCAAATGGTTCCGCTATGCAGCAGCGGCTGTTGTTATTGGAATTATCGCTACGACCGGATTTATATTGATAGGTGGTGAGAAAAAGCCGGGTGGCGATGCGTTGGCAAAATTTACCCGTGATGTAAAGAAAATGGATGAAACACAAAAAGACGATCTGATTTATTTTATTGATATGAACGCTAAAGAAACAGCACAGGTTGATATTGATACTAAAACTAATGAAGTTAAAAATCTGTTGCAGGGCATTTCTGAAGAAGAGTTGAATGATTTCCAGGAGCAATCAGAAGACCTGGAAGATGTGTTAATGACAAACTAATCGAAAATGAAAAAGTGGTTACTCATATTATCTATATTCTTATTACCCGGGTTTGCAGCATTGGCTCAGAATGATGAACCAGAACAGGAAGGCGGTAAAATTCAGGCCCGTATGAAAGAGTATATCCAAAACAAACTGGGACTATCAAGGGCAGAAGCAGTAAAGTTTACACCGGTTTTTGTTCGTTATTTCAGAGAGTTTTCACAAACACACAGGCAATACAGACCCGATAAATTAATATTACAGCAAAAAATCATTGAGCTTCGTTTACGTTATCGTGGTGAATTCAGGCAGATTATGGATGAACAACGGGCTAACAAAGTTTTTAAATATGAAGACGATTTCCGAAGGGAAGCAATTCGCATTATCAATGAAAACAGAAGAGACCGGGTGCCTCCACGAAGAACCAGGGCTGTTCTTTTGTGATAAATAATTTCATAAAAATCATTGAATAATAGTAACCGCAGGCTTTAATATCCCGGCGGTTTTTTATTTGCATATTATTGAAACCGATATACCGGATGCTTTACATCATGATAAAAAAGAAATGTCCATTTTTCTTTTTCTCCTTTCTCCCACCATTGTTGCCGCAGTTCCATCGCTTTTTTCCCATCAAAATCATACTTGGCAGCAAATTTATGTTTCATTTGCTGTAACTGGGGGGCATCATCAGCCCCATAGAAAATTGTTTCATCATTTTCTTTTATCCAAAATACCTGGTGATTTGGCGAATGAGCCCCGGTAATTTCGTAGTGGATATAATCATCTATCGTACCATTACCATCCAATAAGGTAACCAGTTCTGCATTTTGAAGACAAACTAATTCTTCCGTTATAAATGATGGGAACCCTTTTTTAAATGCAAAAGCTAACTCAGATTGTTGTACATAATACATTGCATTTGGCAATGACAGCCGGCCTCCTAATCCCTCCCGTTCAATACCTACTGCCCCTGCATGATCTTTATGTAAATGCGACAATAATACTTTTGTGACCTCTGAAGGATTGATGCCTGCATTCATCAGGTTTTGATGAAGTTGTAATATTCCGTTTTTTTCGAAACCAAGCCCGGTGTCCAATAACAAGATGTCTTTTTCAGTAATAACTACAAAGGGTTGAATTTCTACCAAAAGGCTTCCGACAGTCCTTGCCCCGATACTATCTTTATCATCATCAAAAGGAACAAACAGTTTTGTTTTATCAATTGTAAAAGTGCCTTCTGAAAGTGGAATGATTTTCATGCCGCTGTCTCCGCCGCGGCGGAGAAATTTAGTTTGGAATACTGAACAAATGGTTGAATCTTCAAAATTACGAGATTAATAAGCCCCTCCCCCGAAGGTTCCCGATTCCTCCGAGGAGGCGGGAGAAGGGAAGGAACGAAGTTCGGGGGAGGCCTTACCGTAGCACCATTTGCCGATCAGCATCCAATCGAATTAAAATAAAAAGAAGAACTGTAAAAGTAAGTAAGGAAGAGCCTCCATAACTCAGAAAAGGAAGAGTGATGCCCGGTGATGGAGCCAATCCAAGTGTCATACATACATTGAGTGCAACATGAATAAAGAGGATACCAACAACACAATACGCATAAACTCTGCTAAACACACTTCGTTGCCTTTCTGCTATAAAAACAATTCTTAGCATAAGCCCGAAATATAAAATCATTAGTAATGTACTGCCCCAAAAGCCAAAATTTTCACCTATAGTAGAAAAAATAAAATCTGTATTCTGAGCAGGAACAAAATCACCCCGGGTTTGTGTTCCCTGTAAAAACCCTTTCCCCCAAAAACCTCCACTTCCGATTGCTATTTTCGATTGCTTCACATTATAACTTTCTACCTTTTCGCCCTTATTTTTTCCCGAAGTTCCAAGCTTTGCATACTCTTTTTTAATTTCTAACGTACGTTCCTTATTTTTAAATGGATAATCATCAATTCCAAAGGTTGAAAAAATTCTTACCACCTGATGTGGTTTCAATACTTTTTCAAATAATGTTGGAACAAGAAACCTTTGAATACCTACACATAACAGCCAGATTGTTAAAATTGTAATGATCGTCTTTCTATTCTTTTTAACCCTTATTCTGGACAAATAAATCAACAAGGCTGCAATGATTGTAAGAATAATAAATAGCGTATTGGGTTGAACCACTATGCTGGCAATGATCAATATGATAAATGAGGAAAATATAACCAGGAATTTTGCCGGAAGCCCCTCCCTGAAAAAAGCAATAGCGAAAGAAAAATAAACTAAAGCAGCCCCGGGCTCTTTTTGTAAAACGGATAATACTGCCGGCGCAAACGCAATAGCGGCTCCTATAATTTGCGTTTTAGTTTTTAATAAATCAATTTCCTGCAAAGACAGGTATTTAGCAACAGCAAGAGATGTAAATATCTTGCAAACCTCAACAGGTTGAATATTCATAAATCCCAGGGGGATCCAGCTTCTGGATCCCCCAACTTCTTTTCCAAGAACAAAAGTTGCCATAATAAGGCAGAGACCGGACAAGTACAAAAGATTAGCAGTAGCTGTAAAAAATTTACTGTCCGTTATTAGTATAAAAACAGCAACAACAATGCTGATACCAAAGAAAAAAAATTGTTTACTATACTCTTTTTTAAATTCAAAAAAACTTTGCAGTGAATTGCCCTCCCCACGGTATTCAACAGAATAAATACAAGCTAACCCTATGATGCAAAAAGCAAAGTAAAGCCAGACCATTAACCAGTCAATTCCTTTTGATATAGCAGGTTCCCGTTGGTACATTATATTCCGGTCTTATCCTTTTTATTCAAGATTGGTTTCCGTTGTTTTTCTGGTGCAACCATTGGGGTTTTCAAAGGCTGCTTGCCCGGAGTGTCACCAGGTTGCTTATCCTCATTTGTATTTTCAGAAGTTACTTCCGCTTCAGTAGGGTTGTCTTCAGATTGCAGGGTATCTTTAATATTTTTTAATTCATTCCTCAGTGTTTTCTCCACTTCCTTTACTTTTTGAAGAGAATCTTTTGACCGCATCTTTTGTAACATTAAAGGTGGAATAAGGCTAAGTTTTTCCATCCTTTCCGCTAAATATTTTCTTTTATTGTCAATCGTATCGTTAATATATTTTTCAATCATCAGGCTAACGATAGGAGCTGCGTAAGTTCCTCCAAATCTTCCGCTATTTTCTACCACACACATAATGGCAATTTTTGGATTATCTCTCGGGGCGAATGCACAGAAGAAGGAGTGATTAGGTTGCTTTACACCGCGATAAGAGTTTTCCACTGTCCCAGTTTTTCCACAGATGATAATGCCAGGGACCCTGGCTCCACGTCCCGTACCACTTTCCACTACACCTTGCATACCATCATGCACAGCCTCAAAAATGCTATCTGCTAAATTGATCGGAATAACTTTCTCCTTGAACTTATCCAGCAAACCAAATTTATCTCCCCCATCAATAGAATCAACAAGGTGAGGAATATAATAAAACCCTTTATTGGCAATATAAGCCATTTCATTAGCCACCTGAAGAGGTGTGGCCGTTACTTCACCCTGCCCGATACTGACAGAACGAAAACTACAAAACCCCCATTTGCCAGGCCCGAATCTTTTGGGATTATTAAAATATTCTGGTGTTGGGATATTTCCTTTCTGCTCTGTGGGTACATCCACCCCCAACTTATGCCCCATACCAAAAGCATACATATATTTATTCCATGCCCGCAGGCTGCTATCAACATCAGGATATTTAGGATTGTTGATCACCCGTTGCATGACGTTAGCGAAATAAGTATTACATGAATGAGTAATCCCTGTTTTCAGATAATAAGTACCCGGGTCAAGACATCCCATAGGCTTGCTGCTTCCACATCCATAAAATGCACCGGAGCAACCAAAAGTGGTCTTTGTAGTAATGACTCCTTCACCCAAACCAACAAGGGCCTGTAATGTTTTAAAAGTAGAACCGGGGGCATAGCTAGCATTTACAGCCCTGTTAAGCAAAGGCAATCTTGGGTCAGTATATAAAGTTGAAAAGTGTTTTCTTCTTTCCGTACCTGATAAATAACTGGGATTGTATGTCGGGCTGCTTACCATCGCTATGATACCACCCGTCTTCGGATCAATGGCAACAATTGAACCAACCTTATTGGTCATTAATTTTTCGCCAAATTTTTGAAGGTCTATATCCAGCGTTGTATACAAATTTTTGCCAGCCACCGCTGGCATATCCATCGCTCCATTTTCATAGGAGCCTTGTATGCGGTTAAAGTTATCTTTTAAAAATACCTGCATCCCTCTTTCTCCCATCAATACTTTTTCATAACTGGCTTCAAGCCCAGTCATCCCTGCATAATCTCCGCTTTGGTAACCCTCTTCAGCATGCTTTCTGAGGTAATTAGAGTCCACTTCTCCTATATAACCAACAATATTGGCTGCAGCATCAAATGGATAAGATCGGATGGGGCGTTCCTGAATATAAAATCCATTCTGAAAACGCCATATATTTTCCTGTATCCGGGCATATTTCTGAGGTGGCAGTGAAGCTTCAAAAACTGAAGGACGAAAAGATTTGTTTTTTAAAATGGCATTTACAATTCTTTTCCGGTATTCCTCCATATCGATTTCCATCAAGCGGCAAAAAAATGCTGTATCTATTCCTTTTGCCAGGGAAGGTGTCACCATCAGATCAAAAGTGAGTGTATTATTCAGGATGGTCAGCTTGTTTCTATCCAGTACCAGACCCCGCGGAGGATAAATAGTCTGTTTGAGAATTGCATTATCGTCTGCAAGTTGTTTGAATTTTCCGGAAATGACCTGCAGGTAAAACAACTGACCGATAATGATGAGAAATGTAAAGAGAAAAATCAGGCGGATAATACGGCTTCTTGATTGATTAAATACAGACATGAAAAATTAATGGAGAGCAATAAAAAATTGAAGAAATAGATAAAGCAATGCAAAGTACGAATTACGAATAGCGGTTTCCAAATCTAATTACAAAATAAGATTGATTTATGATTTTTTTTTAGACAATCATATCGATTCAAAATTTCTTATGCTGTATTTGTACGGAATTTTAATTTTCTGGGAAACAATAATTCTGCAGTAAAAATGAGTAAAAGGCTAATAGCGGTAGTCGCCACTACTTTAATCAGGAAATCGAGAAAACTTCCAACATCCAGCCACTCTAATAATACCATATAACCATGATGAAGTAAGGTGAGAATGAAAACATATACCGCATAGGGTGTCCACTGTAGGGCTTTGGGAGATGGTTCCCGGTAGTTAAGTTCAGCTATGTCTTTTGGAGTAAGGATGCTGATAATAAATGGTCTTACGTATGCTATCAGCAAGCAGGCTGCTGCATGCAGTCCCGGTGTCATCATAAAATAATCAAGAATAAGGCCTGTAAAGAAACCGATAACCAGCAACCACATCCGGCTTACTGAGAATGGCAGCCAGAGTAGAAAAAGAAAATAAATATAGGGGGTAATGAACCGATGGAGGTGAGGAATTTTATTAAGTACATAAACCTGTATCAGAATAAATGCTGCCAACCGAAGTATATTTCTGATAAAATCACTCACTTGCTGCCTTTTTTAATTTGTTCAATCTTCTTTCTGGTCTCTTCAAAAAGTTTTACCTGTTCATTCCTCTCGATATTCTCAATGATGTGCACCTGTTGCAAGTTGTAAAAATTGGCAGCTGTTTTCACTTTCAATAAATACATACCGGTTGTTTTATCCAGTTCTATTGTTGAGATAGTGCCAATCATGTAACCCGGGGGAAAATTGTATGAAACTGAACTGGTCAGCACGGTATCCCCTTTTTTAACTTCAATGGTTTTAGGAATCTGTTTCAACGTAAGAAACCGGGGATCCTTGCCATCCCAATCTATATTTCCGGCTTCGCCGGTCTTTTTCAACGAAGCACTTACTGAATTCTGAACATGTAGCAAGCTCATTGCCTGGCTGAAATTGGCGCTAACATTTACGATCACTCCAACTACATTTCCATCAGAGCTAATAACTGCCATATTATCTTTAATACCTTGGGCAGCGCCCCTGTTTAACTGGATATAATTTTTCTGTGCATTAACTGTAGCATAAACGACTGTGGCAGGGCGGGAGTAATAGCGTCGGTAGGTTCCCAGTGTATCATAAGGAATGGAATCCTGAACAAACTGCATACTGCTGTCCCGGAGCATAAAATTCCGGGGTAGTAAATTCAATAAAGAATCATTCATCCTGTGTACTCTGCGGTTTTCTTCCCGCAGGGTAAAATAATCCTCGCCTTCATTATAAAGAGAATTTATCCTTCCGGTTACTTCATTGGCAATACCCAAAAATCTGGCTCTGTGAAAACGGTTATAACTGAATAAAAACGACAACGCCACCACCTGTAGAATGAGGAAAGTGAATAATGTTCTATAACGCCGGATAAAAAGGAATATGTTACGCATAGAAGAAAAGCTGTGAGCCTTGAGCTGCGAGCTATAAGATTTAAAACCCGTAGCCTGTTTACCGCATTACAAATGGATATCTGTCATAATGTTTCAGGGCAATTCCTGTTCCCCGCACCACACTTTTTAGTGGATCATCTGCAATGTGAACGGGTAATTTAATCTTGTTGGCCAGTCTTTTATCCAGCCCCCTTAGTAGGGCCCCGCCACCGGTAATATAAAGTCCACGCCGGTAAATATCCCCCGCCAGTTCAGGAGGGGTTTGCTCAAGCGCCTTTAAGATAGCCTCTTCAATTTTGAAGATGCTTTTATCTAATGCCTCGGCAATTTCCTGGTAACTTACCATTATTTGTTTCGGAATACCTGTGACAAGGTCACGGCCATTTACAGGGTAATCATCTGGTGGGTTATCAATTTCCTTCATCGCAGCACCCACTTGTATTTTTATCTGCTCGGCTGTACGTTCCCCTATTAATAAACTGTGGTACCGGCGAAGTGCTTCCATAATATCTGCGGTAAATTCATCACCGGCAATACGGATAGACTGGTCGCAAACAATACCTGCCAAAGCTATTACAGTAATACCTGTTGTGCCACCACCAATATCAATGATCATATTGCCCACAGGCTCTTCTACGTCAATACCAATACCTAATGCAGCTGCCATTGGCTCATGTATCAGGTATACTTCTTTGGCACCAGCTTGTTCGGCACTATCCCGAACAGCCCTTTTCTCCACTTCCGTTATTGAAGACGGGATACAAATCATCATCCTCCAACTTGGGGGAAATAATCTTTTTTTGGGATAAACCAACTTGATCAACTCCCTTATCATCAACTCAGCAGCGTTGAAATCCGCTATCACACCATCTTTCAGCGGACGGACGGTGCGGATACTTTCATGAGTTTTCTCATGCATCATCAATGCCTTTTTGCCCACTGCAAGCACTTCTTTCGGATTATTCCGGTTGAGGGCAACAATGGAGGGCTCATTCACTACTATCTCATCATTGTGAATTATCAACGTATTTGCAGTTCCCAGATCGATAGCAATTTCTTGTGTAAACCAGTTAAAAAGTCCCATTAATTATTGTTGGATTTAATGGAAGCAAAGGTGGAGTAAAAAATTTGAATAATCAAAGCAAAACCTTGCGGGATAAGGATTTTTTTTGAATTTGTTCTTTTGTCAAATTGTAGTTAAAAGAAATTTTCTGATTGTAATTACTGAAAATTCTCACTAAATGAAACTACCGGTCAATTTTAAATTTTAATATAAATGAATTGCCATCTTATAAAGCAAACAAAATGATAAATTAATCTAATACCGATTGTGCAACCGTAATAGTCACCCGAAAGCTTTCGGAACTATATCGGTATTATCCCGGAAGCAGTTGGGCTAATTTATAAGTACAATTTGGTATAACTTCATTGCATGCGAATCATTACAAGAACAGTTTTGATTTTATCAGTAGTGAGCTTGCTAGCAGACATTGCAAGTGAAATGCTGTATCCTGTTATTCCTGTTTACTTAAAAGAAATCGGCTTTACTGTTTTTTGGATTGGTGTATTAGAAGGTGTGGTCAATTTTACTGCGGGCATCAGCAAGGGTTATTTTGGAAAACTAAGTGACGAAAAAGGTGTTCGTTTACCATTTGTAAAATTAGGTTACCTGTTAAGCGCTGTTTCAAAACCATTGATTGCCACCTTTACTTATCCACTCTGGATATTTTTTGTAAGAACAGTTGACCGGTTAGGTAAAGGTGTTCGTACTGCTGCCAGAGATGCATTGCTTTCGCAGGAAGCTACCTCAGCAACAAAAGCAAGAGTATTTGGATTTCATCGGGGTATGGATACAGTTGGTGCTGCTATCGGCCCACTATTAGCTTTATTGTTTTTATTCTTTTATCCGGGTGATTACAAAACACTTTTTTATATCGCCTTCATACCCGGCATTCTTTCTATTCTTTTTATTTTCTTACTGAAAGAAAAAAAGCAACCTGTTTCTACGTTGGGAAAAGGAAATTTCTTTTCTTATTTTAAATACTGGAAAGCAGCAACACCTGAATTCAGAAAAGTTGTTACCGGCTTATTATTGTTTGCCCTGTTTAATAGCTCTGATATTTTTTTATTACTCATTACCAGGGAAACAATTGGCAGCAATACGTTAAGTTTTGGGGGAGCTACTTTCAATGCTGATACGATTACTATTGCAGCTTATGTGTTTTATAATCTTGTCTATGCTGCTGCATCATACCCAATGGGAATTTTAGCTGACAAGCTCGGATTTAAGAAAATTATTCTCCTGGGCTTTGCATTATTTACTATCGTTTACGGCGGATTTGCTTTTCATCCATCAATAACTTTAATATTTATCCTGTTTTCTGTTTACGGCATTTATGCTGCTGCAACGGAAGGAGTCATCAAAGCATGGATAACCAATTTAGCACATAAAGAAAATACAGCGACTGCAATTGGTTTCTATACAAGTTGCGAAAGTGTTTGTGCTTTGCTAGCAAGTATCATTGCGGGAGCATTATGGACAAACTGGGGAAGCTCTTCCACTTTTATTACGACTTCTGCTGTTTCATTTATTGTCTTCATTTATTTTTTATTGAAAATCAGGAGGAATTAAATTTTTATTATTGCTTTTCCGCAGAATATAAATTCTGGCATAGAAATAGTTAATGTTGTTTTACAATCTATTCTTTCAATTAAAACAACATATGAGAAAAATTATTATTGCTGCAGTTGCAATGTTAACTGTTACAATTTCAAATGCCCAGAGTAAAAGTACCAATGGCTCATCTTACAAAACCGCCTTAGGGGTTAAAGTCTGGGATGGCGGAGGTATTTCATTCAAACATTTTTTAACCGGCAAAAATGCGATTGAACTGATTGGTTATTTCTGGAACAGGGGGATAAGAATAACCGGCCTGTATGAAATACATGGATCAATAACCGGTGCACCGGGACTTTTATGGTACATAGGCCCCGGAGCACATGTGGGCTTTTATAATTCTAAATATGGTGATGCTTCCTTTATAGGTCTTGATGGAGTCCTGGGATTAGACTATAAATTTAAAAGAGCTCCTATCAATATATCTCTTGACTGGCAGCCATCTTTTGAGTTTGGCGACAATCGGGGATTTGTGGGCAGCTGGGGTGGATTGGGTATCCGATATACCTTCTAATATATAGCATTCGGTTATCAGCAAAAAATGAAAGACTGCAGTAATGCGGTCTTTTTTTTCATATCTTCTCAAAAAATACAGGATATGAAAAAAATAATTTTCATTTTATTCAGCCAGCTGATCATTATTTGTGTTAAGGCTCAGGACCCCAAAAAGATATCTGAGCAATATAATAAAGATGCAGCCAACTCAAAAATTTTTCCCTATGGTAATAATAAAGCGACGGGTAAATATTATGATATCCGTGGAATAAAAATGTACGCTGAGACATTTGGAAAAGGCCAACCACTTTTAATTATCCATGGAAATGGCGGTTCAATCAATAATTTTCTTTACCAGATACCATATTTCAGTAAAAAATATAAAGTAATTGTTGCTGACAGCCGGGCACAGGGAAAATCAAAGGACAACGGCGATAGCCTGACCTATGAAATGATGGCTGACGATTATGCTGCTTTGCTGGATGCGATGAACATTGACTCTGCTTATGTAATCGGCTGGAGTGATGGAGGCATTAATGGACTATTGTTATCTATTCGTCATCCAGAAAAAGTAAAGAAGCTTGCCATAACAGGTGCCAATCTTGAACCAGATACCACTGCAGTGCCTCAATTAATCTGGGATATGGTTATTCCTGCTTTAACAGAATTAAAAAACAAACCCAATAAAACCAACGAAGAAAAAAAATCACTCAAGCTTTATAAATTATTGGCAGAACAACCACATATTCCGCTTGCTGATTTACAAACAATCACCTGCCCGACTTTAGTTATTGGCGGCGATCATGATGTGATAAAAGAAGAACATACCATGCTTATTTATAAAAATATTCCAAAATCTTATTTGTGGATTTTGCCGGGCTCTGGTCACAGCACACCGATTGTATATAAAGATGATTTTAATAAAGTCGTAGACAGATTTTTTTCCAATCCTTACAGGATTTTTGACGGGGAAGGGAGATTTTTCTAAACTGAACCAAAGCCCAGTTGTTTTTCTATTTCCGCAGGAAGTGCGGGTAATTTTCTTCTTTCAATGAGGAAGCTGTTGAGCTGTGCTATTTCTCTAAATATATAATGCTTGTCTGCTGCAGCTTTCAGGTAATCTTTTCCGGTACTTCCACCAGTTCCAATTCTTGTTCCTATCATCCGGTGTACCATGTTCATGTGGCGGTAACGCCAACTGCTTAACTGCTCATCTATTTCTAATAAACAATTTAATAACTGAAATGGTAATTGCAGCAATGGATAGCCACGGTATAACATGACGAACAATGCTGCACGACAAGCCGATGGCGATAAGGAACGATCAGTAATTGATGAAGCATCACTAAAAATTTCTTCAAAAGCAGCCTGGTTATTTTTTTCTGCTTCGGCCAGGCTTCCCCCGTAAATCTTTTTATAATTATCCCAAAAAGAATGATCAGCCCCTTCTTTTAAGAAAGGCATCCTTTCTAACCAACTATTTAATAATTGTAATAATGATTGACTGTTTTCTGCTTTTTTAATAATATCAACATGTGCCGGGCAAAGTTGTGCGGTATAATATTCTTTACCATGACGTTGTTCAAATTTCAATCCCAGTTTAGCCTCTAGCTCTTTAAACTGCCAGCTTTGAAAACCAGATGCCGGACGAAGCATATCCCGAAAATCCAGAAAATCCATCGGCGTCATTGTTTCCATAATATCAATCTGGTGAACTAATACCCGCAGGATAGTAACACAACGGTTGAGACGGTGAACAACAGTTTGTAGTTCAGGGGAATTATCATTCAGTGCCGGTTTGCTCATTATACCGACAACAAAATCTGCTTCATGATGCAATTGCTTAAACCAGAGTTCATAAACCTGGTGAATGACGATGAACAACATTTCATCATGCGCCGGCAAATGATGCTTATCGCTTTCCGGAGATTGTGCATTCAGGATTTTATCCAGCTGTAAGTATTCGTGGTAATGTACTTCCATATGTAATAGTAGCAGATGAAAAAAAGGATGGTTGCAAATTAGTGATAATTGATGTTATTCAAACTCGTAGCCAATATCACTCCTGAAATCCATATCAGTAAAAGACACTTTCTTCATTTCGTCTTTTGATATTTCTACAGCGTCAAAAATGGATCTACCATAAGAAGTGATGCAAAAAACCCTGCCTCCGCTGGTAACCACCTTGCCATCTTTCAGCATCGTGCCCATTTGAAACAACATACTGTCTTCAGGATTTATATCATCAATACCTGCAATTTCATATCCCTTTTCATATTCGCCGGGGTAACCACCACTTACAGCTACTACTGTACAAACCGTTCTGGGATCAGTTTCTATTTTTATGGTATCTAATTTTTGATTGGCTACTGCAGCAAACAATTCTACCAGATCATTTTTCAATCTTGGTATTACCACTTCTGTTTCAGGGTCGCCCATCCGGCAATTATACTCAATCATATACGGCTCATCATCCACTATCATAAAACCGAAGAAAATAAATCCCCGGTATTCCAATCCTTCTTTTTGCAATCCCTCAATAGTTGGCTGAATTGCCTTTTCTTCAATTTTTTTCATCAACACAGCATCAACAAATGGTACAGGGCTTACTGCACCCATACCACCGGTATTAGGCCCTGTATCTCCTTCACCGATTCTTTTATAATCTTTTGCTTCAGGTAATAGCACATAATTTTTCCCATCCGTTAAGACAAACACGGAAATTTCAATTCCCGTTAAAAATTGTTCAATGACAACTTTTTTGCCAGCATCACCAAATTTTGCCCGTTGAATCATCAATTCAAATTCAGCAAATGCTTCCAGATAATTTCCACAAATCACCACTCCCTTACCGGCAGCCAATCCATCCGCTTTCATTACAATGGGTAGCGTATGATTCTTAATATAAGCAACCCCCTCTCTGTAATTCTCCAGTGTAAATTCTTTATATGCTGCAGTTGGAATATTATGCCGGATCATAAATGCTTTGGCGAAAGCCTTACTCCCTTCCAATTGAGCACCTTTTTTATCGGGGCCAATTACATCCAGGTTTTTCAGTGCCGGATCATTGATCAAAAAATCAGTTATCCCATTTACCAATGGTTCCTCAGGACCAACGATAACAAGATCAATTTTTTTATCAATACAGGCTATTTTAACAGCATCGAAATCGGTAGCTCCGAAATTCAAGTTAGTTCCACATTTTAAAGTACCAGCATTTCCCGGGGCAATAAAGAGACTTTCGCAAAGAGGACTTTGTGAAAGTTTCCAGGCAAGGGCATGTTCCCTGCCACCGGAGCCTAATAGAAGAATGTGCATAGTTGATTGAGGTGGTGGATTTTAATGTGTTGCGAATATCGGCCACATCCGTTAAAGATTCATGGAAAAAATTTTTGGTGACTAAATTTCTGTATTTTGGTTGCTGCTAATCAAAGGACTCTGATTTATAATTTAAAAAAAATTGTATGACTCAACCTGCAAAACTCGGCAAGCACCCTAAAGGATTATATGTACTATTCTTTACAGAAATGTGGGAACGGTTTGGTTATTACCTGATGGTGGGAATTTTGTTCCTGTTTCTGACAAAAAGCACCGGTAAGGGCTTACCCAATGCGATGGGTGCAGATGTTGTAGGGACTTTTATTGCACTGGTCTATTTAACTCCCTTCATTGGCGGTTTGTTGGCAGATCGCTACCTCGGTTATATTAAATCTATTTTTATTGGTGGCGCATTAATGGCGGCAGGATATCTAACCATTGCCTTGCCCGGAGATTACACCGTATATATAGGTATGGGGTTAATCATTATTGGAAATGGTTTTTTCAAACCTAATATTTCTACCCTCTTGGGAAATATGTATAACAGGGAAGATCTAAGACCTTTAAAAGACAATGCGTATAATATCTTTTATATGGGTATTAATCTTGGCGCCTTCTTCTGCAATTTCGTTGCTGCCATTCTTCGTAACCAGATCGGGTGGCAGGCTGCATTTTCAGCAGCAGGTATTGGTTTAATAATCGGTCTTATCGCATTGGCGATTAATCTAAAGCATATAAAAGAGTATGATGTAAAACGGCCGATGCTGCCTGAAGATATGCCTACATCTAAAATACTGGGCTCCGTATTCCTTCCAATGATTGTGTTTGCAGCACTGGGTTGGATAATTCCAGGTAATATTTTCGGCAGCGATTCGTCTGATGCTTTCATACTTGCCTGTGTTCCGGTTATTTTTTTCTATGTCAATCTCTGGAGAAAAGAAAAAGGGCAAGACAAAAAAGGTATCGGAGCATTATTATTTATTTTCGCCGTATCTGTTATATTCTGGACGATCTATAACCAGAACTCAACGGGCTTGACAATTTGGGCAGAATCGCATACGGATCGGTCCATTCCAAAATTCATGGAAAAGCCTGCAGATGCAGTATATACGTTACAAACATTGTCCGATACCAACCGGCTCGGTGATAAATTGGATGAACATATGGTAGTGGTGAGAGATAAAGATTCAATCGAAAGAAAGGATACTATTATCACAACTAAAATGAAAAAGGATAAACTCATTTCCGATACCAGTATATATGGAATTACTAAAAATGGAAATAGGATAGATACAGGTTCAAAAGCAGTTCAAGCAATGGGACCTGATCCTTATTTTGTCAATATACCCAAAGATAAATGGCCTCCGGGCGGTGTAGCCAAAGTTGGCAACACCGAATTATTTCAATCCATTAACCCATTCTTTATAGTTGCTTTTACACCGTTGCTAATTTTATTTTTTGCATGGAGAGCCCGACGTAAAAAGCCAATAAGTACCGCCAGCAAATTCGCCTGGGCCCTCATCATTTCAGGTTTAAGTGCATTAGTGATGGTGTTCGCTGTCATGTCTGTACCCAGTATCTACACACATAAGACCAGCTCCATGTGGCTATTCCTTACATATGGTATTTTCACCGTTAGTGAGATTTGCTTAAGTCCAATTGGTTTATCTTTTGTATCAAAACTGGCTCCGCAACGGTTAACAGCCCTGATGATGGGAGGATGGTTTATTTCAACATCTCTCGGCGGAAAGGTTGCAGGCATAATGGCCAGCTCCTGGGATAGCATGCATGACAAAAGAATATTCTTCGGCATTATTGCCGTTGCGGCAATATTGGGTGGATTGTTGATTTTCTCCCGTGTAAAATCATTGGACAAGATCGTAAAAGACAAAACGGGCTCTGCAGAATAATTAAATTAATCTCTTATACAAAGGTGGCCATCGGTCACCTTTTTTATTTTCTCTAACCCCATTTTCATTATCTTAACTGCTTAAACATTCTGATTATGTGGAAGAAACATCCAAAAGCATTGCCTTTTCTTTTCTTTTCTGAAATGTGGGAACGTTTTGGTTATTACCTGATGATTGGCGTTTTCACTTTATACCTCGAGGATGCTACTAAAGGTTTTAATATGTCCACCAAGGAATCCGCCAGTCTTTACGGAACCTTCATAGCCCTTGTTTTCTTTACTCCATTTCTTGGAGGCTTGATTGCTGACCGGTATTTAGGTTATAGAAAATCAATCATTTTTGGAGGCTTAATGATGGCAGTTGGCTACTGTTTAATGGGTGTTCATAATTTAAACATGCTGTATGTGGCCATGACTTTTGTAATTGTTGGCAATGGTTTTTTCAAACCTAATATTTCCACTTTGCTTGGCAATGTATATTCTACCCCGCAGCACATGCATCAGAAAGATGAAGGCTATAACATTTTTTACATGGGAATTAATATCGGCGCATTCATTTGCAATTTTTTTGGCGCAGCTATGCAAAATATTTTTGGCTGGGGCGGCGCCTTTGCGTTAGCTGGTGTGGGAATGCTTGTAGGAGTAATTGTATTTATCAGCGGAACCAAACACTACGCTGCATACGATGTACGAAAACCATTACAACCGGGAGATTTATCACTTTCAAAAATTTTAGCCTTGGTAATTCTCCCTTCTTTGATTTTTGGAGTTATTGGTTGGTATATAAAAGGAACCGGTGGTTATATTTTTGATTCTGATTCCACTGATGCTTTCATTTTTGCATGTATCCCTGTTCTTGCCTTTTATGCCCTTCTATTAATAAGAAGTAACAAAGATGAACGACCCGCAATGGGAGCGATGCTCACCATATTTGCAGTAGTTATTTTGTTTTGGGCAATTTTTAAGCAAAATGGAACTGCATTAAACACATGGGCAAATAAATATACAGAACGACATATCAGTGGAACTGCTGCCTCCGTTTTAAGTACATTAAAACAAACAAAAACGGCAACTTATAAGCTTGACTCAGTTGTAAAAACGGATGCATTATTCAGAAAAATAAAAGTTGATGGGAAAGAACAAAAAGAATGGGGCTATCCTGAATACTTCAAAAACCTTAATCCTGCTGACTTCCCTGCTCAAAACGAAAGTTTAAAACTGTGGGCTCCAAGTTTAAGCCAATCGATTAATCCATTTTGGGTTATTGCATTAACTCCGTTACTCGTTGCTCTCTTCACCTGGCTTCGCCGAAAAGGCAAAGAGCCTTCCACTCCAACTAAAATTGCATTTGGCTTATTAATATCTTCCTTATCTGTTTTAATAATGGTTGCCGCAGTAAAAGTCGGAAATAATGGAGCAGATAAAGTAAGTGTATGGTGGCTTATCGGCAGTTATGGTGTGGTCACTATTGGCGAATTATTTTTAAGCCCGATGGGATTGTCGTTGGTTTCCAAGCTCAGTCCTGTACGAATTACATCATTAATGATGGGTGGCTGGTTTCTGTCAACTTCTATCGGTAATAAACTCAGTGGCATTCTTGCAAGCAAATGGGATGAGTATGATAACAAAGCGAGTTATTTCTGGTTAAATTTTATTCTATTGGGTGCAGCTGCTGTTTTCCTGTTTATATTATTACGTTGGCTGAATAAAGTAATGAAAGAGAAAGGAGTAAATTAGAGAAAAGCTGCGAGTAATGAGCTATGAGTTTCGAGCAAGAAACACTTGAATTAAAGTCTCGTAACTCGTAACTAATGGCTCGTAACTTTTTCCTTATCTTCCCATCACCAAAATACAATTGCCATGTCTGAGCAAACTAATTTCAAACCTTTTGTTTCTGCGGAAACAAAAATGGCCGAGTTCACCATCAAATCTATTATTACCGGTTCTATTTTCGGAATCATATTCGGTGCTTCCACCGTTTATCTTGCTTTAAAAGCTGGTCTTACTGTTTCAGCTTCCATCCCTATTGCAGTAATGTCTATTTTACTGGGTAAACTTTTTTTAAAGACCACCATCCTTGAAAATAATATCATTCAGACTACAGGTTCTGCCGGTGAAAGTATTGCAGCAGGTGTTGTCTTTACATTACCAGGATTTTTATTTTTGAGCAATCCGGACAGCGCCAATTTCTTTAATTATTTCACTATTCTCGTCCTCGCAATTTTCGGCGGCATACTGGGAACATTAATGATGATCCCATTGCGTCGTTCTTTGATTGTAAAAGAACACGGCACTCTCCCTTACCCGGAAGGAACGGCCTGTGCTTCTGTATTGAAAGCAGGTGTAAAAGGCGGAGCATTGGCCATGACAGCTATTTGGGGAGTCTTGGTAGCATTTGGTTATGCTATTCTGCAGAAAATATTACATGTGATCGCTGAAGCTCCCGCATTTGCCTCAAGACAATCGGATAAAATCTTTCCTTCAGCAAGGGTTAGTGGTGAGATCACACCGGAATATATGGGTGTAGGTTACATCATCGGCCCAAAGATCGCAGGAGTACTTGTAGCAGGGGGTGTATTGAGTTGGTTTGTATTGATCCCTCTTCTCTCCTCATTAATCAGTGCTGATGTAATTGCCGGGCAATTGTATAAGCTTGGATATATAACTGATCTTGCCAAAGCAGGTCCGGGCAATGCCGGATCATGGGATCCGGTTACGCATAATTTTGCAGATTGGTCTTCGGCTATTTACCGGGCTTATATCAGGCAGATCGGTGCAGGCGCTGTTGCTGCTGGTGGTTTTATAATGCTCATAAAAACGATTCCCACTATTATTTCATCATTTAGAGGAAGTGTTGGTTCATTAAAGAAAGATGGTATTAAAGGTGATGCACATGTACCAAGAACAGAAAGGGATCTTTCTATGAAAGTAGTTGGTGTCGGCAGTCTTATACTTTTATTGGTCATTGCACTAATGCCAAATACGCTTATTCCGGGAAGTAATATCGGGAGCAAATTATTGCTGGGATTATTAGTCATCATCTTCGGAGCTTTCTTTGTTACTGTTTCGTCCCGCATTGTTGGATTAATCGGTTCATCCAATAATCCTATTTCTGGAATGACCATTGCAACATTAATGGGAACCTGTCTTATTTTTATTGCAGTAAAATGGACAGGACATTTTTATGAACCCATGGCGTTAGTCGTAGGGGGGATGATCTGTATTGCAGCTGCAAATGCCGGCGCAACTTCGCAGGATTTAAAAACCGGTTACATAGTTGGCGCTACACCAAAGTATCAACAGATAGCGTTGTTTGTCGGCGCCATCGTTTCATCATTAGCTATCGGTGCTACAATTAAAATTCTTGATACACCAACAGCTGCTATGGCTGCCCAAGGCATCCATCATGCGATTGGTACAGATACTTATCCTGCACCACAGGGAACATTGATGGCCACCCTAATAAAAGGCATTCTTTCCTTCAACCTCGACTGGCAGTTTGTATTGGTAGGTGTATTCATTGCAATTGTTATGGAACTTTGTGGTATCAAGGCATTGAGTTTTGCTATCGGTATCTACCTGCCTTTATCAACTACGCTTCCTATCTTCATTGGTGGCGCTATCAGGGGTTTTGTGGAGTGGCGGCAGAAAAAGAAAAAGATAGAGATTGCTCCGGAAGATGAAGATCTTGGTAAAGGAAACTTGTTCGCAACTGGCCTGGTGGCGGGAGGCGCCCTGGCAGGTGTGGTAGTGGCCATCCTTTCATCTATACCAAGTGTCACTAATTCGTTAGGTAAAATAAATAGTGAACATGCTGTAACAAATGCATTGGGCAGCGAAGGGTATAAATGGCTGGGCGTTGCTTTCTTTGCCTTGATGGGTTATATTCTATACCGCTTTGCCATGAGAAAAAAAGAATCTATATAAAAGCAAGGCAACTTGTATAATAAATAAATGACCCTGCTAATGCGGGGTCATTTCAGTTTCCGGATACAGGTCAACGGATATTTTATACAAACCCCAGGCAATCGTATTTCTTTCCTAAAATGGCAATATCATCAGCCTTTAGCCATTTATTTAAAATAGTTGCATACACATTTTTAAAGTCAACATTATATTTCAGGTCACCTTCATTCAGGTCGCCGAGGTCGGGCATTGCATTTAAAACACCTTTTTGTTTCAGTCCGCCACTAACAAGAAACATATTATTGGCAGTACCATGATCAGTTCCGTTACTGGCATTTTGCTGCACTCTTCTTCCAAACTCAGAAAAAGTAAATAACATGACATCTTCAAAGCGGTGCTGCGCCTTCAGGTCTTTTACAAATGCCTTTACTGCATCATTCATTTCGGTAAACAAACGACCCTGTTGTGCTTCCTGATTGATATGTGTATCAAAACTTCCAAGAGAAACATAATAAACTTTTGTATTGATCTCAGAAAAAATCAACGATGCAATTGTTTTTAAACTGTTTCCAAGCCCGGTTGTTGGATAAACAGCATTGGTCGGGTGCATTTTGCTTTGCTGAAAAATATAATCAGCGCTTGACAATGTTTCAGCCATCGTTTTGTATAAATAATCAACCGGTTGCTCTCCGGCTTCATCCTGATGATTTTTCAGGATCTCTCTAAAGAATTTTTCATTGGCTGTTCCATATAAACGCCTCGGATCTTTTACTGCAATACCTTTTATATTTTCCCCTTTTAAAGCGAGACTTAAAACATCATCTATTTCAATAGCCTGCGTTGGCTTATCACAACCCTTGCATTGTGAATCCAGGTAGCGACCCATCCAGCCATTGGTCAGATACTCATTACTCTCACTGGCTGTATGCCAGATATCCATACTACGGAAATGCGAACGGTCAGGGTTGGGATAACCGACATTATTTAAAATAGCAAGACCGCCATCATCAAACAGATCCCTGAATCCAGTTAAGGCTGGATTTAAACCAACCTCATCAGTTAGCCTCAATGCTTTATCTTTTGTAATACCCAGCCTTGGTCTTGCCTTGTAATACAAATCATTTCTAAATGGTATCACCGTATTCAACCCATCATTACCACCACTTAATTGAAGTATCACAACTACTTTATTGCCCGGTATCACCATGCTTTTGCTTTCAAAAGCTTTCAGAAATTTTGGCACCAGTAAAGATGCGGTGGCTAATGAACCGATCTGAATAAATTTTTTTCGTTTGATATACATAGAAAAAGCTTTGAGCTGTTAGCTATTAGCCGTTAGCTAACAGCTAACGGCTGTTTAACATAATTGATATTCCGGCATACTCATGATCTGCAGCGTTGCAGTTCTGATAAAGTTTTCTCTACCGGTCTCATCTGAAAATTGTTTAATCAGGTCCATACTTACTCCGGATTTTACCTGCAACAAGGTCTTTGAAATTTCCTCTCCGAGTTTCTCCCGAATCACTGATTCGAATTTTTTCACATATTGTTTCCAATCTACATCCGCATTGATTACCTGACGACGCATCCCGGCATATGCACCCGCAGCTTGTTTCCCTCCGGGCTTTTTATTTCCTTTCGCCTGGTCTTCCCCATCTTTCATTCCCATCATCGTATCATCATCTGCCTTAGCATTTACATTCATCTCATCTATATCGTTAATCAGTTTAGGAATCCGCATCCGCATCATCAGGGATGAGCTGTCAATCCAGGCTTTACCACCCGGCCACCCGGCTACATTTGGCGGATAGAATAATAATTGACCCAATACTCTTTGCAATAACATTAAAGCTTCATCATTTTCCAGTTTCATAGGAAGCATTCGTTGAATACCGACTATTAACTCAACAGGGGATTTGATATTGGCACCAACATTCTTTTCATCATAAAACCATTCGCTGGTAAAAATATCTTCGAGGAGTTTGCCAATTTCATATCCGCTTTTATAAAATCTGTCTGCCAGCCAATCCAGTTTGTCCTTGTCAATCTTTTCATTGACAAAAAATTTATACAGTTTTTGGGTTATATATTTTGCTGTTTGTTTTTGCTCAAGTAAAATATCCAGCACTTCTTCTCCATCAAAATCTCCTGATTTACCTAAAATGGTTTTAGTTCCAAAGTCATGTTGGAACCGCCGGAATACATAATCGCCTTTTACATCAGCACTCCAGCCTGTAAATGCCCTGGCTGCTTCCTTTACATCATGTTCCGTATAATTGCCACGGCCCAATGTAAATAACTCCATTACTTCCCGTGCAAAGTTTTCATTAGGATGATCTTTTCTATTCTGCTGGTTATTCAAAAAATTCAGCATGGCTGCTGATTTGGAAACTTCTTTCAGCATCGTGCCAAAATTGCCCAACGCATTTCTTCTAAGAATGTCCAGTAATCCCTGCTGATAAAATACATTCAGATTCCGGCAGGCAAAATGTCCATGCCAAAAGAAAGCGGCCTTTTCCCGGAGTTGTGAGGCCGAGTTCACCATTTCATGCATCCAGTATATATTCAGGTTACGGACACCTTCCCGGCTTTTCTGTTGTCTCAGTTTCTTTTCATCGGCGCTTAGTTCTTTTTTCTGCTGACGACCTGCTTCTTCTATCCCCATCACTAACCCTTTCAGGTAATCATCTGCCACATCAATGTATTCAGGTTTTTTTGAAGAAGCCTTTAAAAGGCCTGTGTAAAATTGTTTGGGGGTAAATTTTGAAAGATCACCGAGTTGCTCAACAGCAGGACCAAAGCCGGCACGCCACATCAGGTGCTGGTTTTTTACTTGATTCGTCAATGACATGGGGCTAACATTTTAGTTTCAGACTATTATGAGGTATGTAGGTTTAAAAAGGATGCTTTAATATCTTTCTATGAACGTTAAAAAAGAATAGTTATTTTTATTTTTACAACTCTTAACTAAAGTTATGAAGCTCCGGGCATTAAAATACCTTTCTCCATTTTTACTCTATGCCTGTTCTTTAAGGGCATTTACCGCAACAGGCTGGGAAGTCTGGATACCTCTTTTTTATGCATTTATTGTTATTCCCATTTTGGAATTATTTATCAGCCCAAATTCCAGTAACCTGAATGCAGCTGAAGAAGAAGTGGTAAAAGCTGACAAAACCTATGACATGATCATATACCTTGTTGTAGCTTTACAATTTTTAGCTCTATCCGGTTTTTTATATGGATTTATACATGATGAATTAACAACAATGGATATTGCCGGAAGAATTACAGCCATGGGAATATTGTGTGGTGTATTTGGAATAAATGTCGGCCATGAGTTGGGGCATAGGGTCAATAAATTTGAACAGGGATTAGCCAAAGCATTATTATTGACATCACTTTATATGCACTTTTTTACTGAACATAATAAAGGACATCATAAAAGAGTGGCCACACCGGAAGACCCAAGCAGTGCCAGGTATGGTGAGATGATTTATACGTTCTATTTCCGGACAATTATTTTCAGTTATATCAGCGCATGGCACATCTCAAATGATGAAATGAGAAAAAAAGGAAATGCGGTTTTCTCTTTAAAAAATGAAATGATTCAATTCACTTTCATCCAATTGGCATTGATAGGTTTGATTTTTTTGATGACCAGTTGGCTTATTACACTTTATTTTATTGCTGCTGCATTCATAGGTATTATTTTGTTGGAATCAGTCAACTATATCGAACACTACGGACTGCAACGAAAATCCACAGGCGAGGGAAAATATGAAAGAGCGATGCCGGAACATAGCTGGAATAGTGATCATATAATCGGCAGATTAATGCTATTCGAATTAAGCAGGCATAGTGATCATCATTATCTGGCAAGTCGTAAATACCAAATTCTCCGGCATCATGATAATTCGCCGCAAATGCCAACTGGCTATCCGGGAATGATATTACTTTCGCTTTTTCCTCCTGCCTGGTTTTATGTGATGAACAGAAAGATTAAGAAATTACAAAAAATAGAACCCACGTAGCCTGATTTGTTTTACTGTAAGCTGTAACATGAATACCATATTCATCATTGGGTCTTGTCCGGGGAATCATGTAAGATAAAATGTCATCCCTCCTTCTGGCTGTGGATTTTTGTTTACTGAGTAATACCAGGCACTACTTATTTCAGAAAGATTATTGTAAGTAGTGTTCTATTTTTTTGTATTAGACAGTAAATAAGCTGTCACCTGGTCTCCTTCTGATTTACTTAAATTGGCTTTTGGTATTTCGATTTTCAGGAAATTATTCATCTGGTCCGTTGTATAATCACCAGGATTTTTGAGTGAATGACAACCACCGCATTTAGTAACATAGATAGTTTTTCCTTTTTCCATGGAAATATTTCTTGATCCTTCCGAAAAATCATTATTACTCCCCTTCATATCATTAAATGAAGGCGTAGTAGTTCTTGAATTATTTGTAGTTGCGGTTTGTGTCCCTTCCTTCATTTCTTTTTCATTGACAGGTCTTGAAGGATTATTTGCTCCGGTTTCGGGTATAATTTTTTTACCACAGCTGATAACTACCATTGTACCAATAAATGTCATTACAATCAATTTCTTCATGTTGTTAATTTTATTATTAAATAAATATACTGTATTTCAGGAAATTACTTTTGCTCCAAAATAGTTGTGCAATATAGCAGGCAATAAAATTCCATCTGGAGCCTGGTTATTTTCCAACAGGCAGGCAATGATCCTTGGCAATGCCAGCGAACTTCCGTTCAAAGTATGTATTAATTGAGATTTACCATTACTGTCTTTAAATCTGATCTTCATCCGGTTGCTCTGAAAAGTTTCAAAATTAGAAACTGAGCTTACTTCCAGCCATTTTTCCTGTGCTGCACTATATACTTCAAAATCGTAAGTAATGGCAGAAGCAAAACTCATATCACCACCGCATAGTCTTAAAATCCGGTAAGGCAGTTCAAGACTCATTAATAATTTTTCAACATGCAGTACCATACGATCCAGTGCTTCATAACTTTTTTCCGGATGAACGATCTGAACAATCTCCACTTTCTCAAACTGATGTACACGGTTCAGGCCACGAACATCTTTACCAAAACTGCCGGCCTCTCTTCTGAAACAAGGTGAATAAGCCGTCATCTTTATTGGTAGCTGTTCCTCTTTCACCATTTCATCCCGAAAAATATTAGTAATGGGTACTTCTGATGTGGGAATCATATACATTTTATCTTCCGGCATATAATACATCTGCCCTTCTTTATCCGGCAACTGGCCGGTGCCATACGCCGATGCTTCATTCACCATAAAAGGCGGGTGATATTCTGTGTATCCGGCAGCAGTATTAAAATCTAAAAAATATTGTATTAATGACCGCTGGAGTTTTGCTCCCTTCCCTTTGAATAAAGCAAAACCACTTCCTGTAATTTTTGCGCCAGCTTCAAAATCAACAATGTCATATTTTTTTATCAGGTCCCAATGTGGCACAGCATCACCAGCCAATTGAGGCTTTTTCCCTCCTTCTCTAACCACAACATTTTCGGCAGGTGTTTTGCCAACAGGCACCTGTGCAGATGGAAGATTTGGAAGTTTTACTAATTCGTCATGTAATTGTTTTTCAACTACCGTTAACCTTTCTGTGATTGGTTGTAATGAAGATTTTAATACGGCTACTTCCTGCTTCTTTGTTTCAGCTTCTTCTTTTTGCCCTTTCGCCATTAATGCCCCAATCTCTTTGGAGGTACTGTTCACTTTTGCCTGATTATTATCAAACTCCAATTGAAGTTTTTTTCTTTCGTCATCCAGAGCAATGATTGTATCAACTAACTGAGGTTCGGCAAAATTTTTTACCGCCAATCTTTCCTTTACTTCCTGTGGGTTTTGCCGTAAAACCTGTATCTGCAACATCTTAATTTCAATTTTGGCAAAGATAAAGGAGAAGATAGTTGCTGCAAGACAGACGGGGCAGCACTCTTATCTTTGCCTGATGATAGCAAAAGATGATTTACAACAACGCTGGTGGAACCTTGAGGCTAAGCTGGTAGAGAGGTTTGGGAAAAAACCTGATGTAGAAACGGTTCTGTTTCTTATTGGTGTGCAGGAATTTGGTGATATTAAAGATAAATTTACCAAAGAGCAAAAACAGGATCTGATGCATATTGCCGTTTGTAGTTTGCTGTCTCCAAGTGGCTACTATGAACTGGAAAGTGTGGATCGGGATGGCTGGCCACATTTCAAACAACTGAAGCCAATGCCGGATATGAATGCGATTGAACAGGAAAATTTTTTAAAAGACCACATCTTGCTTTATTTTGAGACTCATAACCTAAACGATTAAATAAATACGATGAAAAAAATATCGCTGTTATTGACCTTTTTCTTTTTTACTGCTGTTTCATTTGCCCAGAAGGATTCTACCGTCACTAAAAAAGACCGCAAAAAAGATGTACTCATGCAAACGACTATGGGAGATATGACTATCCGGTTATCTGATTCTACTCCCCTGCACCGGGATAATTTTTTAAAACTGGTGAAAGTTGGTTTTTACGACAGTCTGCTGTTTCATCGTGTTATGAATGGATTTATGATCCAGGGTGGTGATCCTGCCAGTAAAAATGCGGCAACCGGTATTCAGTTAGGTGGTGGCGGACCGGGTTATACGATACCTGCTGAATTCAGGAAAACGTTTTTCCATAAAAAAGGGGTGATTGCAGCTGCCAGGCAACCAGACTATGCAAATGCCGAAAAAGCAAGCAACGGCAGCCAATTTTATCTTGCACAGGGAAAAGTATTTACAGATACGGAATTGGATATGATGGAAACGCAACGGTTACAAGGAAGAAAAATTCCTTCGGCTTTCAGAGAATTATATAAGATTATTGGTGGGGCACCCCATCTTGACGGTGATTATACTGTTTACGGAGAACTTGTGAATGGAATAGAAATCATAGATAAGATTGCTTCTGTGAAAACTAATAGCAGTAACAGGCCTCTGGAAGATGTTCGAATTATAAAAGCAAGATTGATTAAAAGGAAAAAAAAGTAAATAATACCAAATAGACTTTAAATTAATATCCTTGCCAGAGGTATTAATACCGATAGACAACAGGTATGACTGAAGTACATGCTTTTAAAGTCGTATCGGTATAACCAACTAACTGATCTATTAATAAAAAGAGGGGCTGCAAATAATATGCAGCCCCTCTTTTTTATTATTTCAAATTTTCATTATTGTGATAATCCTTGTCCTCCACCTTGTGTACGTTTGCTTTCTTCTTCAGAAGCCTGCTTACGTTGACGGGCAGCTTTTACCTGACTGCTTCCAAAACGATATGTCATGTTTAGTTTAAATTGACGGCTTTCAAAGTTTCCACTTGCTACCATAAATTGTCCTGCAAAATTGCTGCTACCACTCCATCGAAGAGTTCTGAATATATCACTAACAGAAGCTTTCAGATTTCCTTTGCCTTTGAAAATGGTTTTTTGTACACCTCCATCAATTGCCCATATTTGTTTACTCTCAAACGTTCCCTGCCAAATGGAAGGAGCATTATAAAAACCACTTATTTCAGCAGTCCAGTTTTTCTTTTTACCTATCTTCAGGCTATGCTGCATATAAAGACTAAATGAAAATACATCCAGATTAATATTTCTGTTACCACCGCCAAAATCAGCCTTATACATTGAATAATAGGTATTCAGGTTTCCAAATACTGAGTAATTTTTATAGGAGAATGGATAACTGACATTCAGGCTTACAATATCCTGTGTTGCCAGATTCTTTTTAGTAATAAAAGTTTTTGATTTTTCAGCAGTATCTACCAATTGTGTAAATACATCTGCAACATGGCTGTAATTCAAAGTCGTTGTTAACCGGTATTTATAAATATTAGTAACAGAAATACTATTGGTGTATTGCGGTCTCAGGTCTATATTTCCTTTTTGGAAAGTGTACTCATCCAATTTAAACTCAAACGGATTTAAATCCTGGTAAGCCGGACGATCTATCCTGCGACTATATGAAAAACTCCATTGCTTCATCGGATTTTTATTGAACGTAATAGAACCGCTTGGAAACAAACCCGTATAGTTCCGCTTAACTGATTTTTTGCTTGAAGTATTAATGGTTCCATTATTATTCAGACCATAAGAATCACCGGTATTATTAGTATTCTCCATCCGTAAACCGGCCTGTATCATAAAGCCTTTTTTGAATGGTTTATTGTAGTTCAGGTAAACGGCATTGATATTTTCTTGATAATCAAATTGATTACTTCTTTCAACATCCAGTGATTTAGAACTACCAACTACATCATACCTGCCGAAATTATTTGCGGTATTTACAAGAGAGGACTTAAACCCTAAACCCAATTTACCACCCTTATAGTTTTGTTCATAATCTGCTTTCAACGTATAGATATCAATATCCGTTGGTGTAATGAAATTATAAATAGTCCGGCTTATTTCCGATGTCATGGAAGGATTGGTATATATATTCGGTTGTAATTGATCATTTTTGATTCGGTATATACCATAATCAGCATCTATATTTAACTCATGTCCGGCAGTGTCTGCAAAACGATAGTTAACATTAAAATTTGCATTATTCCTTGTTGCATCACTAACATTGTTAGCTGTTAATACCCTGTCAACGACTCCTGTAGGTTTGTATGAAATGGGTGTTTTGCTATCACTTACATTTCCGTTATCAGAAATATTTCCATTCACCAAAATGCCCACCATGTGTTTACGATTAATAGTATAATCAAGCCCGGCTTTGAAACCGTGACTTACATTGTCTGAAGTGATTATATTTTTTTGATTAAATACCGTATCTAATTGCTCCCGGTAAAAATTCATATTTCCCTCATTTCTGGATTTATTGACATTGTAATTACCAAAAATGTTTACTTTCTTTCCACGGTTATTTAATGATATGCCACTATTGTACTTTGGATAAACACCAACTGCATAACCGGCATTTACTGAACCATTTGTTCCGAAAGCCTTATTTTTTTTCAACCGGAAATTAATTATACCAGCATTACCCGCTGCATCATACTTAGCAGAAGGGTTGGTTATAATTTCAATCGCTTCTATTTGTGACGATTGAAGATTTTTCAAGAAGGCGGTTAAATCAGCTCCTGATAACGGGGAAGGTTTTCCGTCAATATAAATCTGTACGCCATTTTTTCCTGATAAACTTACATTATCATCTTTATCAAGCGTTACACCCGGAGATTTGCGCAATAGTTCCAATGCATCGGTTCCTACTGAGTTGATAGTGCCTTCCACATTCAGAATAGTTTTATCTGCTTTTACCTCTACCATTGGTTTTTGAGCAGTAACAGTAACTCCTTGCAGGTTACCTGAAGCTTTGGCCATTGTTATTGTTGGCACAGTTATATCACCAGACACTTCAAATGGTTTGGAATATTGCGGAGCATAACCAACATGGCTAACACTCAGCAAATAGTTACCGTTCGCTGCCTGAAAGGAGTAGCTACCTTCTTTAGTAGTTACCGATAACTTAATAACGGAAGAATCTTTGGCCCGAAGTAAAGACAAAGTGGTTTTTTCCAGACCCTTGCCTTGTTCATCTTTTACCACACCGGATATTTGTTGAGCCTTTACAGAGGCGGCAATCAACATAAATCCTCCTAAAATCATAACTAACTTTCTCATTTTCAATTCATTTTTTGATTAGATTGCAAATATACCCCCGTGTCATGCAATTGTAAAAGTGATAACCGACAAGTGGTTCAAATGTTGGCATGAACGGCATTAAATTTCCGGTAAAACGCAAAACCTAAATAAGTTTTTGTAAAACAAGTAATACCTGGCCAACTAATTTTTTGTCATATTTACCTTAGGTTTGCAACCTGCCTAACATCAGGCAGGTTCAAAATATCTGAATATGAATTTTCCTCCTGATTTACGTTACACAAAAGACCATGAATGGGTAAGCCTTGAAGGCAATGTAGCTACTATCGGTATAACGGATTATGCGCAAAGAGAACTGGGCGATATTGTTTATGTTGAAGTAGAAACAATCGGCGAAGAACTGGAAGCTGGTGCCGTTTTTGGAACTGTGGAAGCAGTGAAAACAGTCTCCGACCTTTTTTTGCCGGTTAAAGGAACGGTAACGGAATTGAATCCAAAACTTGCCGGAACTCCTGAATCAGTAAATAATGACCCATATGGTGAAGGCTGGATGGTAAAAATGACAGTTGATAATCTGGCAGATGTAGAGGCGCTGATGGATGCGGCAGCATACGAAGCACTGGTTGCATAAATCCAATATTATCATCCATTCGTAAATGAACCTGGATACAATTATTTTGTGAATGACTGTATCTTAACCAACTTATATTGAATTCCAAAACCACATACAGCGAGCAGGAGCTGGTGGCATTGCTGCAACAGCGTAATGAAAAAGCCTTCGGCTATTTGTACGATAACTACTCTGGTGCCCTGTATGGCATTGTTAATTCCATCGTTACCGATAAGGATATTGCAAATGATGTACTACAGAATGTATTTGTTAACATCTGGAGAAAGATAGAGTCGTATGATGCAAGCAAAGGAAGACTGTTTACCTGGATGTTGAACATAGCCAGGAATGCATCGATAGATGAAATAAGATCAAAGGGGTACAGGGATTCACAAAAAAACCAATCTTTGAGTGAAAACGTAGATTTTGCGGGAGCTTTCACCAGCCCGGCAATAGCTGATGTGGGACTTAAAAAAGTATTGACAAAATTGAAAAGTGAATTGAGGATATTAATTGATATGTCTTATTTCCAGGGATTTACCCACGAAGAAATTTCAAAAGCACTGAATATCCCTTTGGGAACAGTAAAAACAAGAATACGAAGTGCATTGATACAATTAAGAACAATGATTTAAAAAAAGTGAACGTACAGGAATACATATCAAGCGGAATTGTAGAGAGCTATGTGCTCGGACTTGCTTCTGATGAAGAAAGAAGAGAGTTTGAGCAAATGTGTTCTCAATATCCCGAAGTGCTGTCTGCAAGAACTGCTTTTGAACTGGCATTGGAAAAACAAGCCATCGAAAATGCTATTACACCTTCTGCTGATGTCAAAAGCAAAATCTTTGATCAGATTAGCGGATCAGGTAAAGTTGTTTCAATGCATTCTGAATCTACTCCGGTTAGAAAAATAAACTGGGCCAAATATGCGGCAGCGGCTTCTGTTATCTTATTGGCTGGAAGCATTTACTGGAATATTACCTTGTCGAATAAGAATAAGAGCCTGCAGAATAATTACAACAATACAATATCTGAACTAAGTGATTTAAAGAAAGATATTCAAACCCTGACAGGAAATCCTAATGTTAAAATGGCTTCGATGAAAGGATTAGATGTTGCACCTCAGTCTTATGCTACTGTATACTGGGATACTGCTTCACATGATGTGTATCTGCTTACCAATAATTTACCCATACCAGCCAGTGATAAGCAATACCAGCTTTGGGCAATTTTAAATGGCAAACCTGTTGACCTCGGGGTATTCGATATGAAGAAAGAAAAACTCCTTATACAAGCAAAAAATGCACAGGGGGCAGAAGCTTTTGCCATCACTCTGGAAAAGAAAGGTGGCAGCCTTACACCTGAAGGCACCATGTATGTAATGGGCAAACTTTAAGACTTCCTTCCTTTATCAATCTGAAATATTAGTTTTCCCGTAATTAAAAAGGAAAAACTATTGCTATAGTAGTTTTGGTTCTATAGTTGGTTAAATAGAGGGGCCTCTTTTGGGGCTCCTTTTCTTATACCCCAACTCAAAAGGATATAATCAAAAATCTTTACGTTGGAATCTTACTTAATATTGCGGAAACTTTTTTCTTGAAAAAAATCAAACCCTCTTTTGTATTTCCCTTAGCCTGGGTAATCATTTCTACTTTTTTATTGACTATTCCCGGCAGTGCTTTCCCAAAAGAAAACTGGCTGGAGAAGATTTGGTTCGACAAATGGGTGCATATCGGCATGTTTGCCATCATGGTATTTCTTTGGTGCTGGGCAATGCTGAGAATGAACTTTACGAAAGAGAAATTTAAAAAAGTATTTATACTTATTGCCCTGCTCTGGTTAGCTTATGGAATTGGGATGGAATTTGTCCAGAAATATTGTGTGACAAATCGTTCATTTGATCCGGGGGATATAATAGCTGATGGCGTGGGATGCCTGGCAGGATTTATTTTCAGTAGCAAAAGGTATATACCAAAGCAGAATTTAAAATAGTCTTAAGGAATGAGCTAGCAGGGCTTTAATTCGCTTTGGTATTACACAAAAAATTGACCCCTGTAGAAACAGGGGTCGCAACCAAAACTAACTGCTTATGAGAAACTTTAATGTCTTTTATATTGAGTTCAAATAATCGTTGTTGTTATAATAACGCAAAGTTACTGCCGATAGTATGATGTTTGCTGTTAATGAAAGTTTAAAAGAGCCGACCCCGTGTTTCCCCTTATTCCCCTTTTCGTAAAAATTCATTAACTCATTAGTACTCATACGATGCTTGATAGCAAAGTATTACACAACATCTCCGCCAAATTTTGATAAAAACATCTCAAAAACATGACAATCAACAGACAAAGAACTTATACTCTTAATTAGACGAGCAACTGTTTGTATACCTTCAAAATTCCGTGCCAAACTTTATTTTTTTTCCCAAACTAAAAAACCGTTTCTTTTTTATGGAACCGGTTTATTGATTGAGAGTTAGTGTATTTATTTGATAAATCCTTTTATCATGTCCATCAAGCCGCCACCACCACTGCTGCCACCATCATTATCCTGAAAACTGTTTTGAGCTTTATTGGTAAGCTTTCCGATAATATCCTGTAAATTAAAACCGCCGCCGCCAGTGCCACCATTTCCACCACCAGTGAATTTTTCCAAAATATCCTGTAATTGAGAACCGCCTCCACCATTTGATGCTGATTCTTCGCCTCCACCTGTCAGAGAACCAATTAACCCGTCAAGAGTAGCCTTAGGGTTATTAGGATCGTTGGTTTGATTGATCAGATTACTTAAAGCATTTGGTATAAGGTTGTTAGCAACACTACTGGCAGAAGATGGGCTCATTTTATATTTTCCTACCAGTTTGCTGATAAAATAACCAATCATCATAGAGACCATTGGATTTTTCAATAATCCACCGATACCACCACCTGAACTTGCACCAGCAGAGCTTCCGCCACCACCTTTGAAAAGATCCAGAATATTCTGAAATCCACCACCTGCCAGTACATTCTTAAAACCGCTGGCAATTGTTTTAGTGGCATCTGCCATTACATCTTCATTGTACTCATTGGGTACTTCAGGGTTGTTAACTACCGTTTCCTGACCGAATTGCTTTACAATGTTGAAAAGTTGATCTAACATAAAAATTGATTTGCCCAATGCCGCTTTGAGGCATGGAATTAAAAAATATTATTTAAAAAAATGTATAGTGTTCGGATTCCTGCTACTAATAAAATTCGATGAAGGCTTTGATTTTTATGCCGAATCCCTTACTTAATTCTGTTTGGCCAGTTTTTCTGAATTTTCAGCAAATTGCAAAGCATCAATCAATTCATTGATGTCTCCATTTAAAACTGCATCGAGGTTATAAAGTGTCAGTCCGATCCGATGATCAGTAACACGACCTTGCGGAAAATTATAAGTCCTGATTTTTGCACTACGGTCACCGGTGCTGACCAGGCTTTTTCTATGCCGTGAAATCTCTTCTTCATGCTTTCTTACTTTCTCTTCGAACAATTTGGTTCGCAGCATACCCATCGCTTTTTCTCTATTCCCAAGCTGAGACCTTTCCGTCTGGCACACTACTACTACCCCTGTCGGAATATGCGTCAGCAATACCTTTGATTCTACTTTATTTACATTCTGACCACCGGCGCCACCACTTCGGGCTGTCTCCATTTTTACATCAGCAGGATTTAACTCAAAATCCACCTCTTCTGCTTCCGGCATCACCGCTACAGTGGCAGCAGAAGTATGCACCCGGCCTGCTGTTTCAGTATCCGGCACCCGCTGAACCCGGTGTACGCCGCTTTCAAATTTTAGGGTACCATATACATCTTCGCCGGTAACTTCTAATTGCACTTCTTTGTACCCTCCAACAGTTCCTTCATTTTCACTCAATATAGCCGTCTTCCAACCACGTCTTTCACAATACCGGGTGTACATTCTCAGTAAGTCGCCGGCAAATAAACTTGCCTCGTCACCACCTGTTCCTGCCCTGATTTCAAGAATTGCATTCTTTTCATCCTGCGGATCTTTCGGTATCAGCATCTGCCGGATAAATGATTCCATCTGTGTTTTCTTCTCTTCCAAAGCAGGAGATTCCATCTTAGCCAATTCCCGCATCTCTTCATCGTCACCTTCAATTGCTTCTTTATAGAAGTCTATATCTTCCAGTACTTTTTTGTAAACCGAATAAGCATTTACAATTTTTTCCAAACTGCGGTATTCCCTGCTTGTTTCGGTCAACTTTTTGTTATTGCTGACTATCTCAGGATTGGTCAATGCTACTCCCAGTTGATCAAATCTTGCTTTTATGGCGTCTAATTTATCTAACATGCAATGTTCTATTTTTGTTTACCAGCCGATGTACCTTGATTGATCGTCCTTTGCGTCCGCCTTTGCGGATCATCGTCCGGTAACCTGCCTTCCGGCAGGCAGGTTCTGCTGAGCTTTTGTCAAAGCATCAATATTAAGGGCTGCAAAGTTAAAAGAAATCACTTCATGGCTTATTTAAAATTCAAGGCTGATAAAATATTTGACGGCTATCATTTTTTGGAAGATGATAAAGTCCTTATTACCGATGAAGCAGGAACGATCCATGATATAGTAGAACAAGTTGAAGCTGGTGCCGATATTCAGCAGTTCAACGGCATCCTTTCACCCGGTTTTATTAATTGTCATTGCCACCTCGAACTGAGTCATATCAAAGGATTAATTCCCGAAGGAAACGGTTTGGGGAAATTTGTTCTCGATGTAGTTCAACTACGTCACCTGCCGGAAGAAGAAATTCTGAAAGCCATTGAAAAAGCAGAAGATGAAATGCTGGCCAATGGAATAGTAGCCGTAGGAGATATTTGTAATAATGCATTTAGCGTTAGTCAAAAAACAAAAGGTAGGTTATATTATCACAATTTTATAGAAGCAAGTGGTTTTAATCCTGCCATTGCTCAACAACGATTTCAACGAGCCACCGATATTTATGAAGAATACCGTGAAGTTTTTTTCAGAAGCGACCAACACCCCCCTTTAGGGGCTGGGAGTATTGTACCTCATGGGCCTTATTCTGTTGCCGATGAATTATGGGAGTTGATAATCAATTTCCCAGGCAATCATCTGTTAACCATTCACAACCAGGAAACAGCCGGAGAAAACGAATGGTTTATAAAAAAGCAAGGAGAATTGGCAGCAGTATATGTTGCTATGAACATTGATACAACTTTTTTTCAACCTTCTGGTAAAAGCAGCTTTCAGACCTTTTTGCCGAAATTCTTGAAAAATCAATCGGTAATACTGGTGCATAATGTACATACATCAGAAGAAGATATTTTGTTTGCAAAAAATAATAACCAACAACTCCACTGGTGTCTTTGTCCGAATGCTAATCTATATATTTCCCGGCAATTACCCAATGTAGATTTACTGATGAAACATGGTTGTGATATTGTGTTAGGAACAGATAGCCTTGCTTCCAATCACCAGTTAAATATTCTGGAAGAAATAAAAACTATTCAACAACATTTTCCAAATATTGGAATGGAAACGATGTTGCAATGGGCAACAAGTAATGGAGCAAAGGCTTTGCAGATGGATTCTTTGTTGGGGAGTTTTAAGAAGGGGAAAAAGCCGGGTATGCTTCTTCTCCAACCTGGACTTGGCTTTATCAAACGGCTACTATGAATGATAAAAAAGAGCTGATAAAAAATTTAATCCAAAAGGGTATAACTCATTTTAGGGAAGACACTTTCGTTAATCATGTGAAATCCTGGTGGAATGGAGATGGAGAACTAAGCGGACTAGTTTCTGAAAATGGTTTTAAAATATGGTCATGTTCAAGGAGACAAAGTGGAATTATGCATGTAGTAGTGCAAGGAGTATTTATTGAAAATAATGAGCCTCTAAAAGTTTTATTAAAACCAAAAATCAATATCGCTGGTAAAATATTCCTTGCCTCCTTCCTTGCCTTTTGGGCATATGGCTGTTGGCATATTGATTTTGAATCCATTATCATACGTTGTTTATTATTCCTGGTTTTTCCAGCCGTATTTGTATTAGGTTACAATTCAGAAAGAAAAATTATTTTAGAAGCAGTAGAAAAAATAATTGAATCCTATTAACCCAATATCTCCCGCAACACCGGCAAACTCTTCATCGTTCCAAAATCGGGTATATGCAACGCATAATAGGTTTCATATACATACAATAAGTTGCGGCGAAAATCATGATTGAGTTTAATGTCTTCCAGTTCTTCCGGCTGCATCACTTTTAATAGTTGAGAAGTAATGGCGGCCTGCCTGTCCTCTAAAAAATGCGGATGCCGGGGTTGTTCAGGCACAAAACTTCCTTCCTGTAAATCTAAATAAGATTTTTTATCACTGTAATCATCTGTAATCCTAAAACCAAAATGGAAAGGAAGGTGCAAGGCAAAAAACAAAGGAAAGTTTGCCATGACTGCATCATTGCATTCATCAAGTTTCATAAATATATCTTCCACAAAATGAAAAAGTTCCGGATTGCCTTCCGGCTGTTTTAAACATTTGGTCAGCAGTTCCACTATAAATAATGACACCGCATTCTTTGGAACATCCGATAAAATATGCTGATACAGATAACCCCACTTAAATTCTTTGATACGGTTCAAATGTTTTAATTCATTGTGATAAACCACCAGATCTAAAATAGCCGCAGGTTGAAACAAGCTTGCCGTTCCCGTTCCTTTTTTGGCAGAAGTTCTTACGCCATTCACCAGGTAAGATTGTACTCCAAATAATTCAGTAAAGATGGTAACGATGATACTTGTTTCTCCGTATTTCACAGTGCGGAGTACAATGCCTTTTGTTTTATGGAGTTTATCTGACATGGTTGGTTGAGATGCAAAAATCGAGACGCAAAATATTGCGTCTTTACGTTTTTACATATAAAGGTCTTCTTTGTTATTTCTGTCCCGAAACCAATTATACGGATTCTCAACAATATATTTTCTGATCCGTTTCATTTCATCCTCATCCCTGATTATCCTGTCATAAAAACGGGGCTGCCAGGCAAATTCAATTTTATTAGTTGTAGCAAATGATTTTACTGCAGCCTTATATCCCCTGATGACCGATGAAATGTTTCCGGATTGTGGACCAAATTTATTTGTGTATACAATTTCCTGTAGAGACGCAACATTTTGCGTCTTGGAACCCAACGCATCATAATCTGTCAGTTTGGAAATGATAATAATTCCATGCACATGATTTGGCATAACCACAAATTCATCAAGAATCACAAAAGTAAAATGTTCTGGTATTTGTTGCCAATATTCATTGGCGACAGCGCCAATAGGTGTCGCCTGTAGAGACACATCATTTTGTGTATGTTGCTGCAAATTATCATGTGTTTTCTGCGACGCAAAATGTTGCGTATCTACAGAATCAATAATTTCTCCGAAATAATGACCCCGGTTCTTTGTACAAATGGTAATGAAATAGGCGCCGTTTTGTCCATAATCATACCCCTGCAAACGGGCAGACGGTATCCGGTATTTATTTTGATATTTGTCAGACATTATTTACTATTAAAATAAACGAAAAATGTTGCGTCTGCTATGAAATTTTTTTTTGACAGAGAGACGCAAAATGTTGCGTCTGTTATGAAATTTTTTTTTGACAGAGAGACGCAAAATGTTGCGTCTGTTATGAAATTTTTTTTTGACAGAGAGACGCAAAATGTTGCGTCTCTACCGGGAAATAAAAAAAATCTTTGTTGCCATTCTTTCTTTCCGTTGTTCATCACTCACCAACACTAAATAAACACCACTGGAAATTTTTTGACCTTTGTAATTTTTTCCATCCCACACCGCCTGACCGCCCAATGCTCTTGTCTGATAAACCAATCTTCCATCCAGTTCCGTAATTTTTACAACGGCATTGTTCACCAATCCCCGTATAACGATAGTACCCGCAAAACCCGGTGGTACCGGATTAGGAAATACCAATACATCTTCATTTGTTTCTCCTCCTTCTGTTGCTGTACTCCGGAAAGAACAGATTCCTTTTGACGTTGCAAAATATACCTCTCCCGTTTTTCCATCAATCGTTATTTTTTTTACATCACTGCTTAACAATGGGCTGTTATCTTCTGTAAACTGGTAAATTACTTTTTCACCACTTGCGCTGATCAGAAATACTCCATTCTTTGTTGCCACCCATTTTCTATCTGAACCATCTACGGCTATACTTTTTACCTCTTGCCCCTTGAATAAATAACCGGCAAAATTTCCATTAGGAACAATTGGCAATATGGCTTCGCAGGTTTGCGGCGAAAAAATATCCTGCGGACATTGTATCACCCCAATACCATCCGTAGTTCCTACCCAAATGAAACCGTTTTTATCTTTTGCCACACATTGCACCCCACCATTTGGTAAATTTCCTGTACCGGATCCGGAACCAAATCTTCTCCATTTATCATCGCCTGTATTATCAATAGAAACACCATGATCATAACAAATTAATCCATTACCAAGTGGTGATACTATCCATTTGTAATTATTATCATCAATAAGAATCTGCGACAGGGCATTCGCAAATAAAACATACGGCAACGAAAAACTTTTCCAACTACCATCATTTTTACGAACCCGTAATGGTTGTGAAGCACCGAAGTTTGAAATCCATAAATTATTCTCCTTATCAAAAGCCAAACCTGCCACCCGGTAACTTGAAGGATCACCAACAGTAGCTCCAAGATTGTTTTGTTTAAAAATCTCAAACGCAGGTCCGGGTTTTATATGCAGCAATCCTCCGCCATAAGATCCTGCCCAGATAGTTTCATCTCTTTTATCAATGACAATAGTTACATAATCCAGTAAAGAATCGATAGGATTAAACCGGTATCGGTTGATGTTATTCCAGCTTCCGGCTGAAAAAGTATATATGCCATCGCCATTATATAAATAATTCCAGGCATCATTAACTGAGCCAGCCGTTGCATAAAATGTATTATTGTAAACAAGCATCTCGCCACTGGCTATTTGCTGCGGAGAATTGGGAATAAACTGCTGATAGGTTTGTGTAGTACCAAAATGTGATAAACAGGCAAACTGATCAGCCACCCAAGGATCGTTATTAACCAAGATTGCCTTGCGGGGAAATGACACCGCACCTGAATTAGCCAGTGACCGGAAAACAGTTCCATCCGGATTCAATATAATTACCCGGCTGATTCCATTCAATTGCCTTTCACATAATTGAATTTTATTTTCTGTTGTATTGCTGTTTGTAATTGGCCATGAATCAGTATAAAGCAATGTCCAGTTAGTTCCGGTTTGCACAAAAAGTGAATCGTTTTTCTGTACGACCACTTTATTTTGTACCGTCACCACATTTTTATAAACACCTGCAGACAAACCATTGCTGCCACTTACTGTTTGCCAGTTGGCATAATTAGCAAGATTGGCGGCTGTCATAGAAGCTTTCTTCAATCCTTCTTCTGTAGCTGCATAAAAGAAAGTGCCATCACTGGTAAAGCCATTCACCTTTACCTGGTTGCCTCCATTGCCTATAAACCAGGAATCTTTTACTTCGTATCGTTCACCATCAATTACAATAACACCTAATCCGGTGGAGAGATAATAATTTTTGGCCAACGGATAAATATTATTGATGCTTTTATCGCCAACGATATTGGAACGTTTTATTTCCGGTACGTTATAAATATCGTTTCTGTAAACTATATCAATATTGCTATTGGCATAAGCAATAAAAAGTTTTTTATTTGATTCGTCATATTTTATTACACTTACACCGGTTTCGTTCAGCCCGGTCACACGGCTATATCTCTCTGTATTGTTATCTGCAATATTGACCGAAAACAAACTATATGTAGTAGCGCAATATACTTTTCCATCGCCGGCTGTCAGATCAATAGCACTGTTATAAGGTAGATGCTCCCGCCACAGTCCGATTGGTGGTATCAGATCCTGTGCAACTGTTTTAAGTGTAGCAAATATTAAAAGTATAAAAATGCAATATCTCACACTCCAAAAGTATCACAAACTGAAATCTCCCTATTGGGCTTTTTTACGTTTCTTTGCCCACACACCATCACTATCTCTCTATGTGGGAAAGAATCGGAAGGTTTATTCTGAACTATCGTCTGCCACTGTTACTAATTCTGGCGGCATTAACCGGGTTGATGACCTGGAGGGCCAGCAAAGTAGAGTTGAGTTATGATTTTTCCAGAGCTATTCCTGTCAACAATCCCAAATACAAGGCTTACAAAGATTTTCTTAAAAAATTTGGCGAAGATGGCAACTTGCTTGTACTCGGAATTAAAACCGATAAACTTTTCCAGGAAAAAATTTTCAATTCTTATGCCGCTTTGCAACAAAATCTAAAAAAAGTTAGCGGAGTAGAAGATGTTATCGGAGTACCAACAGCCATTAACCTGGTAAAAGTTGCGGAAACTGAAAAATTGAAAGTGGATACAATTTTTCTTTCCAGAAAATTGACGCAGGCAGAAATTGATAGCGGCGCTGCTGTTTTTTTAAACCTCCCATTTTACCAGCATCTTTTATACAACCCTGAAACCAACGCATGGTTGATGGGTGTTCGCATTGATAAAGACCTGATGGCCTCCAAAGGCCGGATGGATATTGTAAAGACCATTAACGGTATGGCAGATGAATTTGGCAAAGACAATAACCTGACTGTTTACCATAGTGGGCTGCCGCATATCCGTACCATGCTTTCTTTGAGGATTGTCAATGAAATGAAGATGTTCATTTTTGCATCGATACTTCTTTCTGCATTGATCCTGTTACTTTTTTTCCGTTCTCTTAGTGCCATGCTTCTTTCATTAGCCGTCGTAACGTTAGGCGTTATCTGGAGTTTTGCTACTATTGAAATGATGGGCTATAAGATCTCCATTCTGAATGCACTGATACCACCTTTAATCATAGTTATTGGTATCCCGAATTGTATATATTTTCTCAACAAATTCCATAGTGCCTATTCCGAAACGGGAGAAAAGAAAAAGTCATTGGTCATGATGGTGGACAGAATGGGGGTCGTTACCTTATTTTGCAACCTGGCCGCTGCTATTGGTTTTGCTGTATTTGCATTGACACAGAGCCAGATATTGAAAGAGTTTGGAGTTGTAGCGGGTATAAACATTTTTGTTTTATTTTTTATTTCACTGGTTTTGATTCCAACAGTGCTCAGTTATTTGCCATCACCCAAATCACGGCATACAAAATATTTGCATAACCCGGGTCTGAACCGTTTGCTCGACAGGTTAGAAAGATGGTCGCTTAACCACCGGAAGCTGATTTACATAGTTACAACAGTTATAGTAGCAATATCTATAGCAGGGGCAACTAAATTAAAATCTTTAGGCTTCATCATAGATGACCTCCCCAAGGAAGATAAAATTTACACCGATCTGCGTTTTTTTGAAATTAATTTCAAAGGAGTTATGCCCCTGGAGATAGTGGTGGACACAAAAAAGAAATATGGTGTTAGCCGCAATCTTAATAACCTTGAACGGATAGACTCCTTGTCGCAGTTTATTGCAAAAATGCCAGACATTGCCAGGCCATTAAGCATAGTAGAAGGATTGAAATTTGCAAAACAAGCTTTTTTTGATGGGGATAGTAACAATTATACCATGCCTTCCAGTTACGATATGCCGGCTTTATCGCAATACTTGAATTTTAAAAGAGATTCAGCCAATTTAAATAATTCTTTTGCCAAACTGATTACCACATTTATGGATAGTACCAAACAGCAGGCCCGCATCAGTGTAAGCATGGCTGATGTTGGTAGTAAACGGCTGCCAAAAATTTTAGATAGTATTACCATCAGGGCTAATGAACTTTTTGCCAAAGATAAGTATGATGTGCAACTTACCGGTACCAGTGTGACCTTTTTGGAAGGCAGCAAGTATATTCTCAATGGACTAAAGGATAGTATTTTCTGGGCTTTTCTATTAATTGCCTTCTGTATGCTCTATCTTTTCCGATCGGCTCGTATCCTGTTTTGTTCGCTTATCCCAAACATCATTCCATTGTTAATTACAGCGGGCATCATGGGCTGGACAGGCATTCCCCTTAAACCTTCCACCGTATTGGTATTTAGTGTTGCTTTAGGGATTGCTATTGATGTAACTATCAGATTTTTAGTCAATTATAAACAGGAATTGCCAAATAATAATTTTGATAAGAAGCAGACGGTTATAGAAACCATACACAGCACTGGTATCAGCATTATTTATACCTCCCTTGTTCTGATTGCTGGTTTTGTAATTTTCTGTTTTAGCGGCTTCGATGGTACCAAAGCTTTAGGCTGGCTAACCTCTCTGACGTTGGTAACCGCAACTTTCACTAACCTGGTGCTTTTACCTTCAATTTTAATTTCTGTCATCCGAATAAAGAAATAGCCTATTTCACTATTTTTACGGGACAATTCGGAGATAGTAAACAACCAAAAATCCAAGCAGCAATTGATTGCAAGGAATTGTCTCTAAAGTGGCTTGGTTTATTGAAAATCCTTTTGAAAAAAGCTATTTTTTAAAAACCTGCTGATTTTTCGAATTTTGTGTTAAAGGTTCTTTAATTTCAAGCCCCTTTTGGTCCTTAGACCACCCCGATAGCTATCGGGGGCAGGTAGGCTCTAGGAGGTATTGATTTCAATTATATACTAAAACTAAATGCTCATGAGAAAATTGTTTTTACTCCTTTGGGGAGTTGTGTTTTTCGCCACCCAGGCATTGGCACAACGCATTATCACCGGTAAGGTTACCGATGAAAAAGGCAATCCCGTTTCTAATGTATCAGTATTGGTAAGAGGTACCACTACCGGAACAACTTCAAAAGCTGATGGTACTTATTCGATAGAAATACCTGCTAATGCCAAGGCATTGGTTTTCTCTTCCGTAGACATGAGTCCGGTAGAAGTTTCTATTGGTACAGGTGCACAAGTTAATGCCACTTTAAAAAACGAAGACAGAACAATGTCTGAAGTAGTGGTAACTGCATTTGGTATCAAGAAAAATAAAAAAGATCTGGGTTATGGTGTTAGCCAACTCAGCGGAACCGAACTGACCCAAACACACCAAACCAATGTTACCAATTCGCTGGCATCAAAAATTCCGGGTGTTAGGATTCAGGGTAGTGGTGGTTCTTTTACCGGTTCCAGCATTCTTATCCGTGGGTATAACACTATAGGTGCTTCTAACCAGCCGTTGTTTGTGGTGGATGGTATTCCTATTGATAACGGCGGTGGTGGAAGTCCGCTTCAGAATGGTCCCTCTGTATCCAACCGGGCTATAGATCTTAATCAGGATGATATTGAAAGCATTAGTGTACTAAAAGGTGCTTCTGCTGCTGTATTATATGGCTCAAGGGCTTCCAATGGTGTCATATTGATCACTATGAAGAAAGGCAAGGCCGGACAGAAAAATTCCATTCAATATTCTACCAATTACCAGATAGAATCAGTGAATCGTTTTCCTTCTTATCAAAATGAATATGCGCAGGGAAATAGTGGTGTTTTCTCTCCTGTTGGACAAGCATCATGGGGACCCCGTATTGTTGGCCAGACAGTAACAAACGCTTATAACCCGGCGACCAATGCTAATAACAGAACTGAAGTTCTGGCGGCTTACCCAAATAATGTAAGAGATATCATGCGGCAGGGTTCAAATTGGCAAAATAATATTGCCTTCTCAGGTGGTACAGATAAAAATACTTTCCGTTTTTCTTACGGTTACCTGAAAAACAAAGGTGTTATTGAAAACAACGAATTGATCCGTCATAATTTTTCAATCAATGCCAGTTCAAAAGTTAATAACTACCTGACTATAGCTGTAAACGGCAATTATTCCAATAATGCGTCCCGCAGATCACAGCAGGGAAATCAGTTGAGTAATCCGCTTTTCCGTGGATGGTTTACTCCCCGTAGTTATAACCTGACGGGTTTGCAATGGGAAGATGCAGCGGGTAACCAATTATATCCTTTGGGAGAAGATCATCCTTACTGGACCATCAAAAACAACCGTTACAAAGACGAGATCAACCGGTTCATTGGTAATGTTTCCTTTAATTTTAAATTAACGAAATGGTTACAGGCAGATTATAAAGTGGGTACCGACTTTTTCTCCACTTTCCGCCATGCTTACGACCAGATAGGTGCCCGTGGTGGTGCTAATACTACTGCCAATGCAGTAGGCGCTGTACGTGAAACAAGAAATATTAATCGCAATCTTAATTCCAATGGATATTTCACTGCTAATAAAAAGATTAAAGGCTGGACCGGAACATTGATTGCAGGAACAGAGTTCCAGCAAATTTACAATGCAGCATCCCAGTTGGATGGCAAAGGAATTATTGTGAGAGACTTTGAACAATTGGCCAACACAACCACTTTTAGCCCTGCCCCTCAAAACGGTTCAGCAAAAACAAGACTGTTAGGTTTATATGGCGACTTATCTGTAAGCTATAAAAGTATTTTAACAGCGAATGTTACTTTAAGAAATGACTGGTCATCTACTTTCAAAATTGGCAACAACTCTTACCTGTATAACGGTGTTGGAGCTTCCCTTAATATCACCGAACTGTTCCCCAAGCTAAAAGGCAAGATCATTGATAACATTAAGATCAGGGGAAATATTGCCACAGTAGGTAAAGCAGGTGATTTTATTTATTCAACTGATTCTTATTTTGCAGGTGCCGCTTCTGCTGATGGTTTCGGCCCCACCATAGCCTATCCATTTAATGGTATACAGGGTTTTACATTGAGTAATCAAGCAGGCGACCCGGGCCTCGGGCCAGAGTTTACTAAAAATAAAGAGATCGCTTTAGAACTTTCTTTTGTAAAAGGCCGCCTCACAATAGAAGTGACACGATACAAACAAGAATCAAGAAATCTCATATTTTCAGTACCCTATTCTGCTACTTCTGGCGTCACTTCTCAGGTTAGAAATGCCGGAAGTCTTTTCAACAATGGTGTAGAACTTGGTGTTAACATTATCCCGATCAAAACAAAATCTGTTAACTGGTCCATCAACCTAGCTTATACACAGTTCAAAGCAATCGTGAATACCCTCGCTCCTGGCGTTACTAATATTGCCCTCGGCGGATTCGTAACTCCAAATACCCGTGCAGTTGCAGGTGAAGAATACGGACAACTATATGGTAATGCCTATGTACGAGACCCATCGAAAGGAAATAAAATTGTTGTTGGTGCCAATGGTCTGCCGCTAGTAACAGCGAATACGCAAAAGATTGGAAATCCTAATCCGAAATATACAATGGGAATTACCAATACAGTCAATTGGAAAGCAATTGCGTTCACATTCCTGATGGAAATCAGAGAAGGTGGCGATCAGTACAGTCGCAATCTGGCCGACCTTCAACGTAATGGAGTAACCATAGAAACAGCAAAATTTCCAAGGTATGATGCCGCTGGCGTTTTGCAAAAGCCTTATCTTTTTGATGCAGTATATACTAACGGTCAGCCAAATACAACTTATGTTTCTGCACAGGATTATTTTGGCAACAGTGGTAAATATGCTGCTGCTGAAGGATTTATTTATAAAACAAGCTGGTTCCGTGTTAGAGAAGCATCTGTTTCCTACACACTTCCTTCAGATCTCCTGAAAAGAACGCCTTTTGGCAGCGCTTCACTAAGTGTGTTTGGAAGAAACCTTTTCATGAATGCTCCTTTTTATCCGCACCTTGATCCTGAACAAAATGCATTAGGGGTCAGCAATGCACAGGGTTTGGAGTTTAACTCTTTACCTCAGACCCGTACCATGGGAATTGGATTAAACCTCAGCTTTTAACTAGTAAAAAAAATAATTATGAAACTCAGATATTTTAAATTGATTATGCTCTTTACGGGAATTGTGGGTATTAGTTCTTGCAAAAAGTTTCTGGACATTAATAAAGATCCTGATCGTCTTCCTGATTCCAATAGCCCAATCGCCCAGTTGCTAACATCAGCACAAGTGAACCTAGGCTTTGAAGGTGGTAGCGACCTGTTCCGGTTTAGTACTGTTATCATGCAGCAGATGTCAGGTTTGGCCTCACAACCAAACCAGACCTTCGAATACTATCGTTATAATATTACCGGAACCGACCAGAACAATGTATGGAGTAGTATTCATGCATCAACACTGAGCGACATTGAGCTTATCATCAAACAGGGTGGCGCAAGTCCTTATTATACCGGTATTGCAAAAATTCTGAAAGCATATGAATATGCTAAGACAGTAGATGTATGGGGCGATGTTCCTTATACAGAAGCACAGCAGCTTACCGTTAATTTGCAACCTGCTTATGATGATGACGCCACTATTTATCCAAAGCTGATTACCCTGCTTAATGATGCTGTAAATGAGCTCAACGCACCATCAAGTTTACTTACACCAGGTACCAATTCTGTTATGTACACAGGTACGTTTGCAACGATAAGAGCCAACTGGATCAAATTAGCCAATACTTTAAGGTTACGTTTATTGCTGCATTACAGCAAAATAAACCCTACTTTTTGTGTAGCCCAGATAACTGCTTTAGTGAACACACCCCTCATTACATTTATGGCTTCCAATGCGGATAGTTACCAGATGGCTTTTTATGATGTTGCCAATCAGCGCAACCCGATCTCAGCATTTGAAGTAAGCCGGCCTAACTACTTATTTGCTGATGCAGCTATGGTTAATTTGATGACCTCAAAAGGTGACCCACGCAGACCTTATTATTTTACGTCTTTCCCTTACCAGGGAATTCAACTTCCTATAACTTTAAGTACTTCTGCTGCAACAGTTGCAGGTAATGTGCTTACATTCAGTTCTACTATATCTACAGCTACACCAGGTGGCCCAGCCGCAGCAAATATGGTTGTTGCGGGAGTAAATATTCCTCCAAATACAATTGCAACTGCAGTTACAGCAACCACAATTACATTAAGTAATAATGTAACCGGTGGCGGAGTTGCTTCAGGTGCTTCCATTGTTGTTGCACCTAATACATTTACTACTGTATCTGCAGCCGCACCTCCTGGTACTCCAAGTAATAATTACAGCCGGATTCATACTTTCTTACGTGGCGCAGTAACTGCCGGAGCCGCACCTCCATTTACTTATTCAGGTGCAGCCGTCCAGCGTATGCTGCCTTTTGCTGAATATAATTTCATCCGTGCCGAAGCAGCATTAATGGGTGCTCCTGGCAGCGCCCAGGCATTCTTTACTGCCGGCATTACTGCAAGTATGCAGGAAGTCGGTGTTTCTGCTCTTCAGATCGCAGACTATCTTGTTGCAAACGGCACATTGACCGGCACAAATGCTAATATGCTCCGGCAGATCATCGAAGAAAAATACATTGCTTTGTTTGGTGTAATTGTTGAACCATGGGTCGACTGGAGAAGAACCGGCTATCCGGGCCTTTCAATTCCAACCAATGCTATAAATGGAGTTACCTCAGTACCCCGTACACTATTCTATCCCCAATCAGAAATTGATTTCAATCCGAAATGTCCGGGACAAAAAGGCCTTAGCTTACAGGATAGAGTATTCTGGGATAATTAATATTTTTATTCAATTGTATAAAAAACCCTCTGGTATAAAACCAGAGGGTTTTTTGCATTATAAGAATTCATAAACCTATTTCAGCACTTCAGCCAGTTTTTCTTCAAGCTCAGCACCAAATAATCTTTCACCGATTATTTTTCCTTCCGGGTCAAGTAATACATTATAAGGGATACCGTTGATGCCGTATAAAGGAACGACGGGGCTGCTCCATTCCATCAGGTCACTTACATGTTTCCAGGTCAGGTTATCTTCCATGATGGCTTTTAACCATTTATCTTTTTGTCCCGGCTTGTCTAATGAAACACCAAGTATGGTAAAATTTTTATCCTTGAATTTATTATAGGCTCTTACCACATTGGGATTTTCTTTCCGACAAGGACCACACCAGCTTGCCCAAAAATCAACCAGTACATATTTCCCTTTGAAAGAGCTCAGCTTAATTTCCTTTCCGGAGGGGTCAGGCAAAGCGAATTCCGGAGCTGGTGTACCAATTCTTCCCTTTAATAAAGCCTGCTGCTGCTCTTGTTCTCTTTTCTGCGTTTCTAATTGCGTCTTTATAGCTGCTATGGATTTATTTGAAGGAAATTTATTAGCCAGCTCATCTATTATTTTTTCTACTTCATTATCATTAAGCGGTGTTAATATATTATTAGAATTATTGGCCGTTGATTGATAGTAACCCAGTTCAAACATGGTTAAAGCAGGGTTATTGGATTTTTTTATCGCTTCATTCAGCTTAGTTATTGCATCTGCAGCCAACACTTTTTGCTCATTTAGTAAAGGAATTAAAACACTATCTGCAGCTCCTGTTTTTTGCAGGCTGTCTATCAACTGATTTTTTAAAAAAATTGCCTGCAATTGTCCATTGAATGAAAACATAAACTCTTTCATCTGGGTGCTTGCTTCAGAACCTTTCACTTCATATTTATCTGGAAACTCCTTGTTACCATTGCTGAAAGAAACATCAACCGTTACTTTCTTTACATCATTGATAACTGCAGCAAACGGGTAATTACTTCTATCAAGCCGGAGATTAAACATACTTGATTCGCCGGCATCTCCTTTAAGGGTGTATTTTCCATCTTTCCCGATAGAAGAAGAGTCAACCAATATTGCCTGCATGGTAGCCATTGGCAACTGCTCCAGGTAAATCATTTTAGCTGAGTTATTGGTAATCGTTCCGCTTACTTCAAATGTCTTTTCTGTTGATTGATCCTTGCAGGATGACAAAGCTGCTGCAACAACTGCCACTAATAAGATTCTTTTCATGTGTCTTTATATTAATAGTTATGATTTCAATTTTTCCAGCAATATTTCGCTGGTGATTTTGGGGTCTGCTTTGCCTTTCGATTGCTTCATCACTTCACCAACGAATAATGCCAGCAACCCTTTTTTACCTTTTTTATATTCCGTTACTTTATCTGCAAATTTTTCTAAAACGATATCAATGATTGGTCCGATGGCCGACACATCAGATTGTTGAATCAGGTTTTCTTCTATAGCAATCTGCTCAGGTTTTTTAGCCGGGTTTTTTAGCAGTTGTGAAAATAATTTTGTGGATGCTACCGAGAAACTTACTTTACCGGTATCCACCAACGTAATTACTGCTGCCAGTTGCTCCGGGTTGATGGGAAATGAATCGATCTCTTTACTATTTTCATTCAGCCATGATTTAACAGGGCCGAGCATCCAGTTGGCTGCAGATTTATACTTCACCCCCATTCTCATCCCCTGCCCTTCTTCACTGCGTGGAGAGGGGTTGGGGGTGAGGTTTTCAAAATAATCAGAAAAAGCTTTTTCTTCGGTAAGCACGGTGGCATCATATTCTGAAAGCTGAAATTCTGAAATGTATTTTTTTATTCTTTCTTCCGGTAAGGCCGGGATGCTCAGGCGGATTTTTTCAATGAATTCATCCTGTAAATGAAATGGCGTTAAATCTGGTTCTGCAAAATACCGGTAATCATCCGCATCTTCTTTATCCCGGATGGAAGTTGTAGTAACATTGTTAGCATCAAAACTTCTGGTTTGCTGAATGATAGTTCCTCCGGCTTTCAATATATCAATCAACCGTTTTGCTTCCACTTCAATAGCTCTCTTTACATTCCGGATGGAGTTAAGATTCTTCACTTCCACCCTGGTACCAAGTTTTGGATCACCTTTTTTCCGGACAGAAATATTCGCATCGCAACGAAGGCTGCCTTCTTCCATATTGCCATCGCATATTTCTAAATAACGAACCAATTGCCGCACTTCAGTTAAATAAGCAAATGCTTCTTCACCACTTCTGAGATCGGGTTCGCTTACAATTTCAATTAAGGGAGTACCTGCCCGGTTGTAATCAATACTGGTGTTCTCTGCATCCACATCATGCAGGCTTTTTCCTGCATCTTCTTCCAAATGAATTCTGTTTAGCCGTATACTTTTTTCATTTCCAGAAGAACCTGTTTTAATCTTTATAAATCCGCCTGCGCAAATTGGTGTGGTGTGTTGAGAAACCTGGTAACCTTTTGGCAAATCAGGATAGAAATAATTTTTACGGGCAAAATAATTATGTTTTTCTATTGTGCAATTACAGGCAAGCCCCATTTTAATTGCGAACTCGATTGCCTTCCTGTTCATTTTTGGCAGTGTGCCCGGATGGCCTAATGTGATGGGGCTTACATGTGTGTTCGGTTCGGCACCAAAAGCAATGTTATCTCCACAAAACAATTTACTCTTGGTAAGTAATTGTGCATGTACTTCCAACCCTACTACTATTTCATATTCATTTTGCTCTGCCATCATTGAAAGGAGTAAAAATAGCCCATTTACAGCAGAGGCTGTTATGGGTTTCGTTAAAAACAAATACCCCTCGTTTTTACACAAGGGGCATTGCACACATCAGGGAAAACTATTATTAAATGTTACAGATCTGCTGTTTTTATTTTTTTGGGCATTTTTACTTCTATGTTTTGTGATTTTCCACCCCGTTGTAATTTAATCATCACCGAAGTTTTGTCTTTGCTTTCTTTAATCACTTTTACCATTTCATCAGTATTGTTTATAGTCTTTCCATCTACTTCTGTCACTATATCTTCTTCTTTAATACCTGCTTCTGCTGCATTACTTTCTTCATCCACCTCTATTACTTTCACACCTTTACCGTCCTCGGTATCCTGAACAGACAACCCAAGTTTTGGACTGCCGCCAGACCAACTCCAGTTCTGACCATATGCGCCGGGTACACGGGGAATAGTCAATTCTCTCAGAGACTTTCTGTCAAAATCTAATCCGCCCATTTCAGTTCTAAAATTTTCACCCGGTGCTGTTGATCCAAAAACGTTGAAGCCTTTCCATTTGGTAAGTTCAGCCGTGGCTTTTTGTTCCTTTTTATCCCTGAGATATTTTACTTCTACTTTATCGCCTGGCTTATGTTTTTTAATGGCCGCCGACAAATCATCTGCATCTTCTATATTTACATCCCCGACTTTCGTTATTATATCGCCTTCTTTCAAACCAATTTTTTCAGCGGCTCCGTCTTTTGTAACTGAGTTTATTTCTGCACCGCCATCAACTTTCTCGGTGGTAACACCCAACATAGCCCGGTTACCATCTTCATTAAAAAATCGAAAGTTAGTATTGTCGTCCTTATTGAAATTCCAGGTACCACTAACACGGGGTATGCTGGTCAAGTACTCCATACTCCTTAGTTTGCCAAGCTTTACACTGATATCCCCGTCTTTATCTTTGTATTCTTCCAACGGCTTTCCGTTAATGGTAACTTTATCACCTTTTATTTCCACTACTACTTTTTCATCTTTATCACCTTTACGGGTGATGATTATCTGCTGCATCTCTTTTTTTTCTTTTGCATCCTTATCACTTTTTTCCTTTTCCTCTTTTTGTGCAAGCAATGATGCCGGTGTCAGCAATGCTGCTGCAATGGTAAAAGCTGTAATTTTTAACCAGGTCTTTTTCATTTTTATTGTTTTAATGATTTTATCTACGTTTATTTTCGTAGATCAAATATAAAGACATTTTTTGAAATACGAAATGTTTCGGAAATGTTAAAAGTCGCTCAATTTTGAAGGGTTTTATTGATGGATGACTGCCTGCCCGGCTGCATCATTCAGTCGGGGGTTATCCGGGCGGGATTCAAGCGGGGATTAAGGGCTTCATAGGTTTTTGCTGGATGGTCATCGACAACTTCATCCCCAATATATCGCATATTGCATTTTTCCAAAACCCGTAATGAAGCAATATTTTCCGGCATAGCCCTTCCTACAATTCTTGGCAGGTGTAATTTTTCGAACCCATAATGAATACAAGCATAGGCAGCTTCGGTAGCATAACCCTTACCCCAGGCCGTTTTCATAAACCGGAAGCCGAGGTCAATTTCATTTCTTTCAGGTCTGTTTTTTAAGCCACACCAACCGATAAAATCAAGATCCTGCTTTACATGAACCGCCCAGCGGCCATGATTATATAAAGCATATTGAGGTAAAACGACTTGCTCCAGCACCTCTTGTGCATGTAATAAGTCCCTGATCGGATCGCCGGTAAACTTTGTAACATCCGGATGGAGATTGAGTTTGTAAATCAAAGGAGCATCAACCTCTGTAAAAGTCCGAAGCAATAATCTTTTTGTTTCGATAATGATATTCATAAGCTAAGCCTGACAGAATTTTTACTAACCTGAAAGTGGTATTGTATAGGAATTAGAAAAACTCATGTTTGAAGTACCTAATTATACCGATACGACATTAAAAGCATGTCCTTCAGTCATACCTGTTGTCTATCGGTATTAATACCTCTGGCAAGGATATTAATTTAAAGTCTATTTGGTATTAAACCTCAATATATTCATTTATGCAATATTTAATTGCGGGCATTTTTGTAATTATCTGTATTATAATTATCGTTTTTGGTCTTAAAGTTTTAAAAGAGTCCAAAAAAATGATCCCCCAAAAACCCAAAGATGATGACGAGGAGGATGAATTCCGTCGTCTACGTCCCTGAGGATTACAATAATTTTTTAACGACTTCAATTACCTGTTGAAGATTTCCAGCTTCCTGTCCCCCGGCTGTTGCTAATGTTTTTTGACCGCCACCGCCGCCATTTAGCCCCCATCCCCTAAAGGGGGGTGTTCAGGGTTTCTTTAACAAGGTTTATAATACTATCAAATTTCCCCGAATCATTTCCAGTGGCAACAGCCATGAACTTTTGCCCGCCACCACCGCCGTCTATTAAGTTTGCTATCTTATCTTTGATAATTTTGTTGCAGTCAAACTCTTTGAAGCCTTGAGAACAACCAAGCAGGACATATGTCTTATCATTTTTACTGCTTAATAGAAGTGTAACTGCATTTTCTCTTCTGTCTTTAATATTCAATTCGGTGTAAACCTTTTTTAAAACATTATTGTCAACATTTAAAATTATATCCTGATAGAAAGCAGTAGGCCCGATCATGATTTTTTTCAATACAAGTCTGTCAAGAGTACCAAGAGCTTGCATTTTTTCTAATTGCTCTTTTGTTTTTTTAAGTTCCTCTCGATTTTCAATCAGATCAATAAGTGCATTTTCAATATCTTTTGGATTTTTCAGTGTTTGGATTACTGCCTTCAGTATAGCTAATTCTTCGTTTACATAATCTTCCGCCTGTTTACCACAAACAGCTTCTACCCGTCGAACACCAGCTGCCACGGCTGATTCGCTGGTGAGTTTAAACAAGCCTAATTCACCGGTGGCTCCAACATGCGTACCTCCGCATAATTCGACTGAATAGTCTGGGTCAATGATTACTACTCTTACCACATCACCATATTTTTCTCCAAATAAAGCCATTGCACCTAAGGCTATCGCTTCATCTTTATTCATTTCCTTTATTACAACAGGAATGTTCTCTCTTATTTTTTCATTTACCAATGTTTCTACTTTAGTTATTTCTTCATCTGTTACTTTGGCAAAATGAGAAAAATCGAAACGAAGATGTTCTTCATTTACCAGTGACCCTTTTTGGGCCACATGAGTTCCTAACACTTTTCTTAATGCGGCGTGTAGTAAGTGAGTGGCAGAGTGATGCAATTCAGTGTTCTTTCTTTTTGAAGCATCTACTTTTGCAATGACCTCTCCTGATAAATTATCCGGAATTGATTCGGTGAAATGAATGATGAGGTCGTTGTCTTTTTTAGTATCAATAATGGTGAATAGTGAATCGTCAATGGTCAGTGTGCCTCTGTCACCAACTTGTCCACCGCTTTCTGCATAGAAAGGTGTGGTATCCAAAACGATTTGATATAACTCTTTACCTTTTGCTTTTACTTTCCTGTATTTTAATACGGATGCTTTTGCTTCTAAAGAATCATAACCGACGAATTTGCTGGAACCTTCTTTTAATATAATCCAGTCTTCTGTATCTACAGTACCTGCTGCACGACTGCGGTTTTTTTGTTGCTTCATTTCATTTTCAAAACCCTGCTCATCTACTTTAAGTCCTTTTTCTCCTGCTACCAGAATGGTTAAATCAAGCGGAAATCCATAAGTATCATACAGCTTAAATGCCTCCTCCCCTGAAATATCATTGGATGTGTGGCTAAGCATTGCTAACCCCTTATCTACTGTTCTTAAGAAAGCCTCTTCTTCTTCCTTCACCACTCTACTCACAAAATCAACTTGCTTTTGCAGTTCAGGAAACACATTCTCAAATTGTTTTGCCAATACTGGTACCAATTGTGCAAGTAATGGCTGCTTATAATCCAAATAAGAATAATAGTAACGAACGGCACGTCGAAGGATACGACGAATAACATAACCAGCACCTGTATTAGATGGTAATTGCCCGTCAGCAATTGTAAAACTGATAGCTCTTATATGGTCGGCAATAACTCGGAATGCTACGGCCCCCCTGCCTCCGCCAAGTGGCGGATTCTCAGACTCCGAAAAGTTAGGGCTATACTTCTTGTTGGTGATTTTTTCTGTTGCTGCAATTGTTCCGGTAAACAAATCGGTATCATAATTACTTTGTTTTCCCTGTATCACCCTTACTAATCTTTCTAATCCCATTCCGGTATCTACATGGGTGGCAGATAAGGGCTCCAGGCTTCCATCTTTTTTCCGGTTATATTGTATAAATACATTGTTCCATATTTCTATTACCTGCGGATGGTCATTGTTCACCAATGTATGACCGGGTATTTTATTTCTTTCTTCATCTGGCCGGCAATCAACATGTATTTCGCTACAAGGGCCACAGGGACCCGTATCACCCATTTCCCAAAAATTATCTTTTTTATTTCCAAAAACGATATGATCATCCGGTAAAAATTCTTTCCACTTGGCCAGAGCTATTGTAGATGCGGGTAGTCCCTCTTTTTTATCGCCTTCAAAAACAGAAGCATATAACCTGTCCTTTGGGATTTTATAAACCTCCGTCAATAATTCCCAGCTCCAGCTTATGGCTTCATGTTTAAAATAATCTCCAAAACTCCAGTTCCCCAGCATTTCAAACATGGTATGATGGTAAGTATCAACACCTACTTCTTCCAGGTCGTTATGTTTTCCACTAACCCGCAGGCATTTCTGTGTATCGGCCACCCGGCCATAAGGCGGTACTTTATTCCCCAGAAAATAATCTTTGAACTGATTCATGCCGGCGTTGGTAAACATCAGGGTTGGGTCGTTTTTTACCACAATGGGGGCTGAAGGCACAATAGTGTGTCCCTTTGATTCAAAAAAATCCATAAAAGCCTGTCGTATAGCTGCGTTGGTCATCATAGGGTGAATGGTGAATAGTGAATAGTGAATGGGGTTTTACAGAAATACTTTTTCTCATTGCTCAGTAGAATTAATAAAGCATCCCGAAAGCATTTAGGATGCGACGCAACAGGTGAAGATAGTAGTACTATAGGTGGTAACATAAGTCTTTATCGCATTTTTCCCTGATTATCAATGGACAAACTGGGTTGATTTTTGCAGTTTAACGGACTATATTTGTCAGCCCCGTAAACGGGGACAAAGGTAAATTATTCAAGTCGGATTTGTTGGTCGAAGCCGGGATAAGGCTTGCTGATATGAAGAAAGTTAAATACTACTATAATACCAATACGCTTAGGTACGAAAAGCTGGAAACACCCCTGCGGGTAAAACTGCTCAGGGTTTTTGGTTTTATAGCTGCTGCTTTGGTAACGGCTGCCCTTATTTCATATGTAGCGTTTCGATTCATCGGTTCTCCAAATGAAAAAATTCTGGAAGATCAGAATAAAGCCCTTAAAAATAATTTTAAGGAAATGGAAACCGATTTACAATCCGTACAACAGCAAATGAAGGAGTTGGAGAAAAGGGATAATGATGTATACCGGGCCATTTTTGAAGCAACACCAGTGCCAGATAGTGCAAGGGCCAAAGAATTGGAAGATAAAAAAGAAGCGGCCATCGTTGAAAAAATAAAAGATAACCAGTTAGCTTCCTCGATAAGATCAACACTTGACAACCTGATGAATAGAATTGTCGCACAAAAAAAATCATACGACGAAGTTGATAAACTGGTAGAAAATAAAGAAGAGCTTCTTTCCCGTACGCCAGCTATTCAACCGGTAAGCAATAAAGACCTCAGCAGGATTGCATCGGGCTTTGGCAGCAGGATTGATCCGGTTTATAAAACGGTGAAGTTTCACTATGGGCTGGATTTTGCTGCACCACAAGGCACACCCATTTATGCCACGGCAGATGGAACGATAACTACAGCAGGCAGCACCGGAAATGGCTATGGCAATCATGTTATCATCAATCATGGATATGGATATGAAACACTTTATGGGCATATGGTAAGAGTAAAAGTAAATAATGGCCAGACTATTAAAAGAGGTGAAGTAATAGGATGGGTAGGTAGCACCGGAAAATCAACCGGACCTCATTGCCACTATGAAGTACATAAGAATGGAAATAAGATCGACCCGATTTATTTTTTCTATAATGATCTTTCTCCGGCACAGTTTGATCTGCTGCTGAAAAAAGCGGCTGCAAGTAACCAGAGTTTGGATTAAGAGAAAAGTTGTGAGTTACGAGTTTGGTCGTTTAAAATCAGGATATCTTTCTCGTAGCTCGAATTTCATAGCTCATAGTTTGCTACTTTTCCACACTGTGTTTCTGCTGTAAATAAGGTGTTCCCGCATCGTATCTTTACATGGCATGGGAAAATCTTTATCACAAATAACATTTGAGTTTGCTACTGTGGAGGAAACGGTGAATACTTCAGAGCCCACTTCGTCCGTTGTAAAGGAAGAAAGGGTAACAATGGAAGTAAATGAACCGGTGGTAACAAAAACTGAGGAAAAGCAAGAGCCAGTTTCATCTCCCGCAACAGGTAAACGGGGTCGTAAGTCTTTAAAAGAGATTGCCCTGGATGCAGATATGATTCAGGTGCCGGAAGATGATATTCTTTTCAAAAAACAATATTATGCAATTGGCGATGTGGCCGCTATGTTCAGGGAAAATCAATCCCTGATACGTTATTGGGAAACGGAGTTCGATATCCTGAAGCCACGTAAAAATAGAAAGGGTGACCGTTTTTTCCGTCCGGTAGATATCAAGAACCTGGTGATGATTTACGATTTGTTACGCCGCCGCAAATTCACCATTGAAGGAGCCAAAGATTATTTGAAAAGAAATAAGAAACCGGAGGAAAAATTTGCAATGATTCAATCATTGGTAAAGATTAAAAGCTTTTTACTTGAGTTAAAAGCTAGTTTGTAACCCACTGCAACTTTAATACCTCTTCCTTCATCTTTTGCCTGTTCCCCCGCCTGACCACAATAAAATTTGAAGGATGGCGGGCAGGCTTTTACATTTGTCATCTATTTAACTACACCATGAAGAAATTTACACTTATTGTTGCTGCTGCCTTATTATTAACTAGCCTGGCATTTGCTCAAAATCAGTACCAGGTATTGGTAGAAAAGCCAAATGAAAAATCGTTAAAGGGCATTATTTCCCGTGAAGTATTGCAGAAAGATACTTCCTTTAAATGGTATGCGGAGAACCTGAAAGGCTATACTCCTAATGCCGATGCTGTTAAGGGTTTAAAAAGCCTGGCAGACTCTATCCAGTTGGTGGTTTTTATGGGTACCTGGTGCGATGACTCGCATAATATCATACCCAAATTCTATTCCTTACTGGATGCTGCTGGTTTTTCTAATAACCATGTTACACTGATTGGCGTGGATCGGGAAAAGAAAACCCTTGGACATCTTACAGAAGCATTAAACGTTACCAATGTGCCAACAATCATTGTTATGCAAAATGGCAAGGAAGCCGGCCGGGTAATAGAATATGGTAAATCCGGTTTGTTTGATAAAGACCTGGCGGCTATCCTGGGAGTAATAACCAGAAAAGCTACGCTGTCGCCTACCCGATAAAAAAGATTTTCTGAAAAGTGTACTATTCATTTTAAACTATAAATTAAAATACTACTCGCTTTTCCGTCCATTTCTTTTCTGAGGGCATATAGACGGGTACTGGTAAAATTAAATGTATGACTCATATAAAGAGCTTCAGGCATCTTCCATTCATCATACTGAAAAGTGCTGATCTCATAGCGGTAAAGTGTATCATTGCGGGAACCAAAGATATATTTACCAGCCACTTTAAAATTTTTCCAATGGCTAATCATGATATTATTTTTCAACGTACCATAATAGTCAAACACATAAACTCCATAAATTGAATCATATACATAAACATATTTGTTTTCGTCAAATATTTTTAGCGGTGTGGGTGCTGCACCTAACAACAGCCTGAAGTCAGGTGTTTCTTGCAGAAGTTTTCCGTCCTCATCCACTTTTTTGAGTTTATTTTCTATTTCATCGTACACCCATATTTTATTATCATAGGATTGCCCGATGGCTTTTGCCTGAAAAATATTTTGCTTACGCAAGTCAATACTGTTTACGGCATTCAGGAAACGATCCAGCATAACAACGGTGGCAAAATCCCGGTAATACAATAATATCTTTAAAGGATTTGAAACATCAATCAGTGTAGCCTGTCCAAATTTTTTAACGTCGTTGTAAATGGCTACCGAATCCCCGTTAGAGTTATATTTTTTTATTTGATTTCTGCTATTGAGAATATAAATATTATCGAGATTGTCTACAGTAAAGTCAATTATGTCCCCTTTAAGAGTTTTGATGTAAAGAAAAGACGGATCAGCCTGTGCTATACTTATTGCCGGCAGCAACAATAAACTAAGGAGTATGTTTACAAACTGTTTCATTTAGTTACGAATGATTTTATCCTCTTTTCCCATGTAAGATTTTAATTCCATTGTTTCACTATCGAATATAGCATAGGTATAATAAAGCATCCAGTCACCCAGGTTAATATACCTGCTGCTCTCATTCAGACGATAATCAATGGCTAAGTGTCTATGCCCGAACACAAAAAAATCAATTTCTTTTTCTTTTAGTACTTCTTTACAATAAATAAGGAGCCATTCTTTATCCTCGCCCAGAAAAATTTCTTCTTCCAGGCTGGCTGCACGGCTACGGTGGCTCAGGTAATTGGCCAGCCCAATACCCATTATAGGCGGGAAAATGCCAAATAGCCATTTACTGATAGGGTTTCGAAATAATTTTTTTAGTCTTTTGTATCCATGATCGCCAGGCCCAAGGCCATCGCCGTGGCCGATTAAAAATTTCTTTCCGTTTCTTTCAAACTCTTTTGGTTTAAAGTAAACAGGTATGTTGAGTTCCTTAAAAAAATAATCTTTCATCCACATATCATGATTGCCGACAAAAAAATGAATGGCAATGCCCGAATCAGTCAGTTCGCCAAGTTTGCCCAATAATCTTACATAGCCTTTAGGAACAACTTTGCGATATTCATACCAGAAATCGAACATATCGCCGACAATAAAAATTTCTGCTGCTTCGTTTTTTATTTCGTCCAGAAATTTTACCAGTAATTTTTCCCTTTTGAGGCTACTGGTATGATCAGGTATGCCGAGATGAAAGTCAGAGAGAAAGTAAATTTTTTTAGTCACAGGTAATAATTCTATAGCTGAAGGCCATGTACTATTTTGAAAACAGTTTATAACTTCCTGTTATAAAAGCTTCACTGTTTTTATCCCATATTTTAAAAGAAACTTGAAAAGTAGTTAGTGGCTGAACCTCTTTTTTCAAATTGATAGTAGCACTTAAGCTTATAACATTTGCATCTTCAGGAGATACGCCATCAGATAGTTCATTAAATAAATCTTTTTCATCCAGTAATGTTTTTCCCAATGCAGTTATCTTCTCAGAAGCCCCCAATTTTACTTTCCCATCAATTACTGTCCAGCCGCTATCAATAAAAACATACATTTTAATCTTTTTTGAAAAGTCAACTACATTATCCTCAGGTACTTTCATACCGTCTTCAAAAACGAGATAAGCCTTTTCAATTTTAACTCCATTCGTTTCTAATTGAATATCATTTTTTATCCTGCCATTCAAGGTTTTTGGCTTTTCAATTTCTTCATCTTTTTTACCGACAGAGCAATTAAACTCACAAGATTGAAGGAGCAATGAAATACCTATCATCCTAATAAAAGTGTATGGCTTCATTCTTTATTTTTTTTGGCAAAATATTCAAGCATATCACCCGAAGTTATTTCCGGCTTACCGGAAATATCACCATTATACCAATAAATCCATGCTTGTATGGTTTCACCGTTAATAAATACTTCCGTAATACATCTGCGGTATAATTGTACTTCATCGATCTCCACATCAACCCCTTCATAATCATCCAGCTGACCAATGGCCCAGGAAAATTCATGTTCATTTTTTGCCTGGTATAATTCACCCACAATAAAACTGTCTTCTTCTATAAACACTCCTGCAGGATAAGTACCCAGGTCATAAAGTTTGCCCTTGACTTTTGCCTCGCCAATGAATTTAAAAAAGCGGCTAATGTACTCGTACACCGGGCTTTGAAAACCACTGCGCAATGAGCCATATACAAATAAGTGATATATATGGGGATCTGACATGGTATAAAGATACGTTAAGAGGGGAAAATGGAAATAAAGTATATAAAGTAAAAAGTATCTGGCACCTTCAACATACTTTACTTACTTTATTTGCTTTCAACTTTAAATTCAGGCTTCTATTAAAAACAAATACACTTCCTTCGGCCCATGCACCCCCACCACCAATGTTTTTTCAATATCAGCGGTTCGGCTGGGGCCTGTAGCAAAGGTTATTAAAGAGGGAAGGTTATTACCATATTTATCTTTTGCTGCCTGTAAAGCATCCTTCAAATCGTAAACGAGTTGGTTGGTAAATGCAATGCAAATATGAATAGGCGCATACACACTGGTAGTACGGCCTTTGGTTTGTGCCGAACTCATTACAATGCTTCCGGTTCTGGCTACTAAACTTTCGCAACCGGTAATAGATACATCGCAACTGGCTAATTCAGTTTTTGTCAATCTTTCTGATAATTGTGCTGCTACAGCGGTTATCAATTTATCTTCTACACAAAATACCTTTTCCCAATTCTGTTTTTTAACAAGGCTGCTCAGTTGAAAAGCAAATTCCTGTTGGTTGATGCAGTAAATAAATTTGCCCTGAAGTTTGGTAAACTGTTCGGCAAATTCCACCTCAGGTTCCTGTTCTAATGGTTGAAACACCGATTGGCTGCCTTCACTTTGTGGAAACGGCAAAGGCGTTGAATGACTCAACGCCTTGCGGATTTTTTTTAAAATATTTTCCTTTGAAGTGGAAAGGTTCATATTTACCTGTTAAATAGAGGGCGCCAAACCAATAGCACCGGTTTGCTCACCTGTACCTGTTGCTTTTTCATCTTCCATTGTTGGTTCTGCTGCTGCCACTGTTCCATCTACCACCTCTGCTATTGGCACATCATCTGTCAGTGGCTTTTTTTCTTCAAACGGTCTTTTGCCAATCAATGTTTCTACATCACTCTGGAACAAGACCTCTTTTTCCAATAATGCATTCGCTAGTTTTTCAACATCCTCCCTTTTTTCAACCAGTAATTTTTTGGTCTTCTCGTAAGCATCATCAATCAATTTTCTTACTTCATGATCAATCATTTTTGCCGTTTCATCAGAGTATGGTTTAGTAAAAGTGTTTTCCTGCTGCGGATCATAAAAACTAATATTACCAATTTTATCATTCATCCCATAAACAGTAACCATTGCATAAGCAATCCTTGTAATCTGCTGCAAATCATTTTGTGCACCCGTTGAAATCTTTTTAAAGAAAATTTCTTCACTGGCTCTGCCACCCAATGTCATACAAATCTGATCTGTTAATTGATCAATATTGTATAAGTATTGCTCCTTGGGTGTGTATTGAGCATACCCTAATGCGGCAGTTCCTCTTGGCACTATGGTTACTTTCAGCAAAGGGTAGGCATGTTCCAGATACCAGCCACAGACGGCATGTCCGGCTTCATGATAGGCAATAATTTTTTTCTCGTCGGGTGATATAATTTTATTTTTCTTTTCCAAACCACCGATTACTCTATCAACGGCGTCCTGAAAGTCAGACATATCAACCGCTTCTTTATTTTTCCTGGCTGCAATCAATGCTGCTTCATTACAAACGTTGGCAATATCTGCACCGGCAAACCCGGGAGTTTGCTCGGCCAATTTATGTACATCCAGTGTTTTTGAAATTTTAATGGGTTTCAAATGGACTTTGAAAATAGCTTCACGACCCACCAAATCCGGCTTATCAATTGTTATTTGTCTGTCGAAACGACCGGGACGAAGTAAGGCTGTATCCAATACATCGGGACGATTGGTAGCAGCAAGAACAATAATACCTACATCAGTTCCAAAACCATCCATTTCCACCAGTAACTGATTCAACGTACTTTCTCTTTCATCATTGCTCATCATCGCATTCTTTCCTCTGGCACGGCCAATAGCATCTATCTCATCTATAAAGATGATACAGGGAGCTTTTTCTCTTGCCTGCTTAAATAAATCTCTTACCCGGCTGGCACCAACGCCTACAAACATTTCTACAAAGTCGGATCCACTTAAACTAAAGAATGGAACCTGCGCCTCACCAGCAACAGCTTTTGCTAATAACGTTTTACCAGTACCCGGAGGGCCAACCAGTAAAGCACCTTTTGGAATTTTACCGCCCAGATTAGTATATTTCTTGGGATTTTTTAAAAAGTCTACGATTTCCATCACTTCAACTTTGGCTTCATCTAACCCTGCTACATCAGCAAAAGTGATATTGACTTTTGTTCCTTTATCAAATAGGGTAGCTTTTGATTTTCCAATATTAAAAATACCGCCGGGACCACCGCCTCCGCCTGAGCCACCACTCATTTTGCGCATCAACAAGATCCATAATCCCACAAACAACAGGATAGGCAATAAAAATTGTAACGCCCCTCCCAATATATCCTTCTCGGTTCTTACTTCATAGACAACTTTTTTATTTTCAGGAACGGAGTTTTCTTTATAGAAATCGTCTATCTGCTTTTCAAAGTCACCAGAAAATTTAAACGTCATGTGTGGGCCTTTCTCACTTAGCTTGCCATTAATCCCTTCCTTCAGTTTTGTCTTATTTTTTTCAAACCCTGCCGGTGTGAGGTATATTTTAACCGTCTTCCTGTTTTCTATTACTTCATATTTACTTATCTCGCCTGATAGCAACATTTGCTTAAAAGCAAGATTGTTTGTTTTAGCTGTATTGGGTGAAAAAGGGCCAAATAACTGAAAGCCTATGAGCACAGCAAAAATGATGGCATATATCCAGTAAATACTAAACTTCGGACCTTTTTTGGTTGGGTTATTGGGATCATCTCCACCACCGGGCCGATTACCAAACCTAGGTTGCTTGTTATCTCTTTTATTTGGGTCTTGTGACATATTATTATTTCTCTAAGTATTCCTGCTAATTACTAATTATATAACAAAAAGTTCTTGTATCTGTAATATTTAACATTATCTATTCTTTATGCAAAGTAGCTGCTGCATCACTCCACATTTCTTCCAATTGATAAAACTTCCTGGTCTCCGTCAGCATTACATGCACGACCACATTTACATAGTCAACCAGTACCCACTGCAGCTGTTGAAACCCTTCATGGTGATAAGGTTTTTCGTCGCATTTTTCGTGTACCCGGTATTCTACATTATCAGCGATGGCTCTTACCTGTATTGAACTGGTTGCTTCGCAAATAATAAAAAAATCAGAAACTGCTTCATTTATTTTTCTCAGATCAAGGGAGATGATGTTTTCACCTTTTTTTTCCTGAATAGCAGCAATAATGGTTTTGATGATTTTTGAATTCTTCGTTAACCGAGATGCACTTTTCTTGCGGTTGGTGAGAGATGCCAGTTGTTCCAAAAAATGAAAATATTTTAATTTTAAGTTTGTGTAGCTGTTACTGGTACATTATCAATGGCTAAATCGTCCGTTTTTATGAACTTTTTCCAGCAACAAGACCCCAGCAACAAGAAACCAGTTTACTTTGCCAAAAATAGCAATTAATTGCCAGAACCTTTCACCACAAAACCTATTGGTTCGCCATTCATTGAACTGCAATCTGTTGACAGTACCAATAACTATGCCCGCCAGCAGATTCATGCTGGTTTGGCACAGCATGGATTGACCATTTTTGCACATGAGCAAATAGCTGGAAAGGGGCAACGGGACAAGGTTTGGCTGACTGAAAAAGGGGAAAATATAATTTTGAGCATAGTTATAAACCCACGGCCTTTACAACTTACACAGCAATTTCAATTAATTGCCTGTGTGGCAGTAGCCGTCCATGATTTTTTTTTGAAATATGCGGGGAACGAAACCAAAATTAAATGGCCAAATGATCTCTATTGGCAGGACAGAAAGGCAGGAGGAGTATTGATTGAGTCGGTAGTCAGGAGTCGGGAGTCGGGAGTCGGGAGTTGGGAATGGGCTCTTGTTGGCATTGGAATTAATATTAATCAAACAGTTTTTCCATCTCATTTGACAAACCCTGTTTCATTGAAACAAATAACAGGTAAAGTTTTTAATCCAGTGGAAATGGCAAAAGAACTTTGTACTTTCTTTGAAAAACGATTTACTGAATTAATTGAAGAAGGGTTTGAAAATATTTACAGCATTTACCTGGCTCATTTATATAAAAGAAACGAAAGGGTTAAATTGAAAAAGGGGAGTAAGGTTTTTGAAGCAGTGATAGAAGGTGTTTCACCAACGGGTAAATTAATAACCCGGCATGCTTTACAGGAAGAATTTGATTTCGGAGAAGTGGAGTGGCAAATCAGATAATTTTCATCCTATTTAATAGCTCAATATCTTTCTCACTTTCCCTTGCTTCTACTTCAAATCTATTATTGTAATAACCATTTTTTATTGATTCAAACAGATATTTCACCAAATAGCCTGTAAAACCATTTTTCTTATATTGTTCTACATGTTTTAATTCATGACAGACCCAATCACTGTCCTGTAAAAATTCTTGTTTGCTGGTATTGTGGAGATGTATAGTATGGCCGAAAACAATCGCTACCTGATCCGCTTTCATTTTAGCAGCTGCTATTTTTGCCACCCAAGAATTTTCTTTTATCCACACTTTCATATTTGTATGACTTCAACCAGCCCTTTTCCGTTGCAAAACAAAAATGCTTTTCTTTAAAGTTCCGGATGCTTCCCATTCACCAAACATTATTCACTTTTCACTTTTCTTTTCTCTCTCCATAATGTAAAGTTCCTCGAAATAGTAAAGCCCCAGCGGAACTGGCCTTTTCCCCATGAAGTTACTGTACGGGGAATAAAACGGTTTTCCAGTATCTCTGTTGAGTTGGTAAAATTTAAACGGAAAATGTGGCCTGAAGTAATGATCTCAAACCCGATACCCAATGGATCAGAGAATTCAATATTATTATTAACCTTGAAAGAATCTTCTACACTTTGCCTGCGGAATGGGTGAAAGTAATCAACCAATAGATTTAGTCTGTTTGCTATCAACGGAAGTTTAATAGCACCGCCCAATGCGAACATACTCTTCTGATCATAAGTGATGGAATAACCCCGGGTCAAAAAAGTGGGATTTAATTGCAGACTTACCTTACCCATCTTCCGGGCTATGATAAGTTGCAGCACATTGCTTACCCGATCAGAGAATTTTTTAAAACTATGATCCAGGTTTGGAAATGTAGTTGCCTTATTGGATGCTATTACCGTATTGGCATATAATGCAATTGAAAGCGGATGTGAAGGGTCATTTTCTAATTGCTCCAGCAGTTTAAATTTTAATCCTAATTCCCATAACCGCTGTTGTTGTCCGGCACCTTTAGCACGGGCAGTTATCAGATTTATCCTGTTGCCAATGCCTATTTGGAAACCAATACGAACATCGGTTGAATTATCAAGGCCAAAAAAATTCTTAATACCACCGTTCTCCCCGGCTAAATCGCCAAAACTATGGGAAACTTTAAAAGCCATTTTACCTTTACCCACCAATTCTGTTGTAATTGCATTGATAGCTTTTTCTGAACTAAAAATCTGAATGGGTTTTTTCTCTGTATTGTCCTGCCCAAAAAAGTGAAGTGAAATGGTGAAACTTGAAATAAGTAAAATCCTTTTCATGTCATTGATTTAGTTATGAGGAATAATCGTTAGCCAACCTTAATGGGTTGCCTTTAATTAAACCATAAATTAAAATAAAACTCTGACATTTTGAAAGAAAAGTGTTTCAGGGAGTTAAACCTGTTACTTTACAATAGCTAAAATCTCTTCTGCATGAGCTTTATTCTTTGGCCGGAGAAAAATTTTACGAATAATCCCTTTTTCATCTATTACAAAAGTAGTCCGCAACACTCCCATGTACTTGTTACCAAACATTTGCTTCTGATCCCATACACCATATTTCTCCAGGATGGCATGTGCTGTATCAGCAATCAGTGTAAAGGGCAAACTGAATTTTGTTTCAAATTTTTTGTGCTTTTTTACTTCATCGGGGCTTACCCCAATTACTTCAAAACCATTTTTTTTGAGAAGCCCATAGTTATCCCGCAGGTTACAGGCTTGGATGGTACAGGTAGGCGTATCGTCTTGCGGATAAAAATATAAGGCAACTTTTTTTCCTTTATAATCAGCTAAAGAGATTTTTTTTCCATTCTGATCGTTGCCGGTAAAAGCCGGGGCTTTATCACCTTCTTTCAATGTTACCATAATACCTCAATCCGCCGGAGGCGGAGCTTTTAGTTAATAATAGTTCAAATTTACTTTTTCTTCTTCGTAGCCGGTTTTTTGACTGCTGTTATTTTCTTCTTTGTTCCACTTGCCTCTTTCTTTTTGCCGGTTGTCTTCTTAATCACTTTCTTCTTTGGCGGCGGAGTGTAAGGATACCTTTTAAACCACCAGGTTTTCATTGTTACATTTCCCACCAGATCTGTGGCGGTAGCGGTAAGCTGGTGTACACCATACGGGCAGCGATCATCAAATTTATAAATCCAGTTACGGCTTTTGTCGTTGGTAAACCGAAGCCATTGAAATTGCTTTGGGATTGAATCACAAAGAAATCCTGTTGTATCAGAAGGGCAACTATACAATTCAACCCTGAAATTTTTTATACCAAAATTGTCTGACGGCGTAAATACGATTCTTGATGCTGAACTTAAATTCACCGTATCACCACTCCCTAAACTATTTATAACTGGCGGCGAGTAATCCATATAGGCTTGATAAATTCCAAAGTTGCCGACCTCCGCCGTTATCCATCCATTTTGCAACGTTGCTTTTTTTATGAAATTTCTTTTCCCTCCAGATTGTGCAATTACTAATTTGCTTTCTGCTTCTTTTGAAATTGTTTTGTTTGGCTTTAAACGTATTGTAAACAAACTATGCACCGGGTACATAGGGTTGCCAAACTGGTAACCGTCTGATGCAGCATTATATCCTGTGTAAGAAGTATTACCATACACCATCGGTACACTATCATAAATACTGATTTTTGGCATATATACTTCAAAGCCACTTTTCTTCAATATATTTTCTTTTGCAGGACTTAGTTTTGGTGCCATACTATAAAAATTATTTACAGTAATGCTATCATCATGCTGTATAGCAAAATTTAGCTGTGATGTATTACCATATGCATCTTTTACATCAATACTAATGTTGCGGATAACTGTGTCTGTAAGATTTACGACTCCATCACTTTTAATTTTTCTGTACTCTGCTCCAAAATGCCCAGGCAACAGAGAAAGGTGTTGTAAAAAAACTCCTCCATTATAATCATGTTTGTAATCTATATGTGCATTCATGTAATTTGTTTCATCATAATCTATGCTATCTAATACAAATGCAAGCTGCGGTTCGTCATCCACATATAATTTTGCAACATATATACCATTATCAGATCCACCTCCATTCATTTTATCAATCATTTGCATCGCAAAACTAACCTTACTTAATCCTGTTTTTAATAGTGGTAGCTTCGGAATAATATATCCGCTATCCGTATTTTTTATTGAAAATAAAACTGGTGATTGCTCATACACACTGCGGCTTCTGTCGTACATAGCCAGTCGAAGAAGTACTGGCGGCGTGTTATCCTGAATTGGGAAATTAAATAACATTGGATTCAGTCGTTTGTCGGTTTTAATATCTATTATTTCAAAATGAAGATGTGGCCCCTTTGAGCCCCCCGTATTTCCGCTGTAGGCAATAAAAGCACCCTTGGTTAATGGGAATTGGTTTGGTGTAAAGTCTAATTCTACAGCCCAACTCTCTTGTTTATATTGTTGCTCCGTTACATATTTTTCCAATTCAGTATTAAAATCATTCAGGTGAGCATACAAAGTGGAGAGACCGTTGGGATGATTAATAATAATAAACCGGCCAAAGCTTTGTGCCCGGATTCCTACTTTAGCGATATATCCTGCCGCGGCCGCATACACTGGTTGATTTTCTTTTGCATTCGTTCGAATATCAAGTCCCATATGCCAATGATTAGGACGTAATTCACCAAAATTGGCCGATAATTGCATGGGAATGCCTAGGGGGTTCTGGAAATAGTCTTGTGGATTTGAGGTGAGCTGCGCCAGCGAATACAACGAAAAACCAATCAAACACGTCAATAATAATAATTTCAATCGCATATGCAAAAATAAGTAACATAGTAATTACGTATTGAAAAGCGTAAGCCAAATCGATACAATATTCGTAACTTTTGACTTATTATATCTGACAATGAAAAAGTTTTTTTGGATAATACCCATTTCGTTTATTTTAACAGCTTGCCCATTTGAATCAATCGTTCCGATAGCCTCTGCGCCATCAGAGAAAGTGGATACAACATTATTGGGATATTGGTATGGTATTATAAAAGATTTTAGTGATATGTACGGTATTGAGGCATTAGACATTTCCAAACAATCAGATTCGGTTTATGCTATCACCCGATATGGCAAAGCGATAAAAGAAGACATGATTCTTCCTGATACAGCTTATTTCACTGGTTATATTTCCTATATCGGCGAGCAACGGTTTATGAATATAGAAGGATCAATAGTCATTAAAATACCACAACGTAAAAAACCACCAGTATATAAAAAAGAAAAAGTGTACTATATTTCTTATTTGAACAGACGTCACGATACGTTAGATGTAAAAACAATTACAGAAAGTATTTCCCCTACACGTAAAATTTTTAATTCCCCTGAAGATTTAAAGTCGTTAGTGGCAGAATCGCTTGGTCAGGCAAAGAATATTTATGACGACCAATATTCACTATCTTATCGTAAAATTCCAAAACCTGTGCCGCTTAAACCTAATTAACTGATTTTCTATTGGCTTACTGCTTTTTACTCTCCTTATTGTGGGTTTATGTTCATTTTTTATTTCAAGGGCAGTATATAATAGCCAGTTAAGGAATAACTACAAAAACCCGGGTGTAACAGCCACTATTGTCTTTATACTGAGTTTTGCAATCATTGGCGCTGCTGTTTTTTTCCTGATCATTAATAATATCATGCTCAAACGATAGATTTTCTCATTCTTTTTTTCTTTCTCCTTATCAACCATTCCACTAACAATAAATTTGGAACAAAGCCCATCCATGCATCTATCATATATAATGATACCGGAGCAATTACAAATATTCCGGATAAAATCAAATTCCAGGCCCGTAAAGTGATTGCAGAAAAAGTCAATGCATAACTTCTCATCATAAACTGTTTATGCGCCAGGATATTTCCTCTCTTTATTTCTACAAAAGCTTTTAAGGTAAACCAAAACCATAAACTATCTAAAATAATAAAAGCGATTTTTGAAGAAAGGTGACCATTGGCATAAATAGCCAAAATCATTCCTGAAGGAAAGTTGACAAAAAGAACAGTTACTACATAAATCCGTCCCATTACCCGGTGGAGATTTTTATGTTCTTTAAGCAGATAAGAAGAAAATTGTGTAAAGCCTGCTAAAAAAGTCAGGATACTGGTGAATACATGAATGTAAAAAGCTGTCCGCCAGACTTTGTTATGAATATATTCCTGCTTTACAGCCAAAAAACCCGTATCCGGTTCCAGAGAAAAATGTTCGGTGATGATCCGTAGCATTAAAAATGTACCGGCACAAAGAACCATATATAATGCAATATCCCTGACGGTATTTTTAATAATTTTTTCCACAAAAATAGTTTCGTAATGTTATAAGTAATGAAACAACCAGACAGACATCCTTCTTGTGAATAAAATGCGGTTAAAAATAAATACTGTCAGTTGACAATATGTATTTTTTTTCCCCCCATTCCCTTAGTTTTGCGCAATTTGTTCACCCACCCCCCGCCTCCCGCATTCAGCGGGACAGGCTCTTCAAGGGGATCAAAAAAAAAATGCCAAAAGACAATTCGATTACTTCGGTTCTCATTATCGGCTCTGGTCCCATCATTATCGGACAAGCCTGCGAGTTCGATTATTCCGGCACCCAAGCTGCCAAAAGCCTTCGGGAAGAAGGGGTAAAAGTTATTCTTATTAATAGTAACCCCGCCACCATCATGACCGACCCGATGATGGCTGACAGGGTATATCTTTTGCCATTGACAGTGGAAAGTATTGAACAGATATTACAGGAAAATCAGATTGATGCGGTGCTGCCTACTATGGGCGGACAAACAGCACTCAACCTTGCCAAAGAAGCTGAAGAATTGGGAATCTGGCAACAGTACAATGTACGATTGATTGGGGTGGATATAAAAGCCATTGAAAAGGCTGAAGACAGAGAAAAATTCAGAAAGTGGATGATTGAAATTGGGGTGACAGTGGCCCAGGGAAGAATTGCCAATTCCTTTCTTGAAGGAAAAGAATTTGCACAGGAAATAGGTTTTCCACTGGTACTTCGTCCTTCGTTTACACTGGGCGGCACGGGTGGTGGACTGGTTTTTAAAAAAGATGAATTGGATGAAGCCCTCAACAGAGCACTTACAGCAAGTCCTATACATGAAGTGCTGGTGGAAAAAGCAATATTAGGTTGGAAGGAATTTGAATTGGAATTGTTGCGCGACATGGCGGATAATGTTTGTATTATCTGCACAGTTGAAAACTTTGACCCCATGGGTGTGCATACCGGCGACTCCATAACAGTAGCGCCTGCTATGACATTGAGTGATACAGCTATGCAACTGATGAGGAATACAGCTATCAAAATGATGAGGGACCTGGGAAATTTTGCCGGCGGGTGTAATGTTCAGTTTGCTCTTAATCCAGATACCGAAGAAATTCTTGCTATTGAAATAAATCCCAGGGTAAGCCGCTCATCCGCTTTGGCAAGTAAAGCCACTGGCTATCCTATTGCTAAAATTGCAGCTAAGCTGGCTATTGGTTATAATTTGGATGAACTGGAAAATCAAATCACTAAAACAACCTCTGCCTATTTTGAACCGGCACTGGACTATGTAATTGTAAAAATTCCCCGTTGGAATTTTGATAAATTCAAAGGGGCCAATGATACGCTTGGCTTCCAGATGAAAAGTGTGGGTGAAGTAATGGGCATTGGCAGAAGTTTTAATGAAGCCATTCAAAAAGCCTGTCAGAGTTTGGAAAACAATGCAGTTGGTTTAGGATATTATGGCAAAAGCCTGATGCATGCCGATGAATTACTGGAGTATATTAAAACACCAAAATGGGATCGCATCTTCCGTATTAAAGATGCATTGATGGCCGGCATATCTGTTGGCACCATTTCAAAAGCAACGAATGGTATTGACAGATGGTTTTTATACGAGATTCAGAAAATCTGTAACATCGAAAAAGAAATGGCTAAATATGATTTAGCAGATTTGCCACTTGAGTTATTGAAAGAAGCCAAAGTAAATGGCTTTAGTGATGAACAAATAAGCCGCATTCTTGAACATGGTGATGAGGAAGATGTGTACAATAAAAGAAAAGCCGCCGGTATTACAAGGGTTTATAAAATGGTGGATACCTGTTCCGCAGAGTTTGAAGCAAAAACTCCTTATTTCTATTCAACGTTCGAAGAAGGTAATTTCAACGAGAGCAAAGTTTCTGATAAAAAGAAAATAATAGTCTTGGGTTCAGGTCCTAATCGTATCGGGCAGGGAATTGAATTTGATTATTGCTGTGTGCATGGTTTGTTGGCGATAAAAGAATGTGGGTTTGAATCCATCATGATCAATTGTAACCCTGAAACAGTGAGTACCGATTTTGATATGGCCGATAAATTATACTTCGAGCCGGTATATTGGGAACACCTGTGGGAAATAATTGAACATGAAAAACCTGAAGGTGTAATCGTACAACTCGGTGGACAAACGGCACTGAAACTTGCAGAGAAACTTCATCAGAAAGGTATAAAGATTATCGGGACATCATATGACAGCATGGATATTGCCGAAGACCGTGGCCGCTTTAGTGACCGCCTGAAAGAATTAGACATTCCTTACCCTGATTATGGAACCGCTGAAGATGTGGATGAAGCGGTAAAAGTTGCGAATAAAGTAGGCTATCCGGTATTGGTTCGTCCTTCTTATGTATTGGGCGGGCAAAGAATGCGGATTGTACTGAACGATGAAGAGGTAGAAAAAGCAGTAGTGAGTTTATTAAAACACTTACCGGGCAATAAAATTTTGGTTGATCATTTTCTTGACCGCTGCCAGGAAGCAGAGATAGATGCCATTTTCGATGGAGAAGATTTTCATGTAATGGGTGTGATGGAGCATATAGAACCGGCCGGCATCCATAGTGGAGACAGTAATGCCGTGTTACCAGCATTCAATCTTACGCCATTGATCGTTCATACTATGGAAGAGTATGCAGAAAAAATAGCAAGAGAGTTGAAAATATTAGGACTGATCAATATCCAGTTTGCTATTAAGAATGATAAAGTGTTTGTGATAGAGGCAAATCCAAGAGCATCCAGAACAACTCCTTTCATTGCCAAAGCTTATCAGATACCCTACCTGAATATTGCCACTAAAATAATGATGGGCACACATAAGCTGAAGGATTTCACTTTTGAGAAAAAGCTAAAGGGTTTTGCTATTAAAGAACCGGTGTTCTCTTTCAATAAATTTCCCGGCGTGAATAAAGAGCTGGGGCCGGAAATGAAAAGTACCGGTGAGGCAATACGTTTTATAAAAGACCTGAGAGACCCCTATTTCAGGCAGTTGTATAAGGATAGAAGTATGTATTTGAGTAAATAGTTTATGGTTTCGCCTGAAGCAGGGTAAAAAGAAAATCCTGAATGACAGCATTTGTTATTCAGGATTTTCTAATTTGTAGCTGCAATGAGACTACGATGGACAATATTGGTGCTTCTTTTAATTTTTACCGGGAATATTCACTCACAGGTAGCGGAGCTTCGATTTGAAAAATTCACTACTACCAATGGACTCCCGGATAATAATACCAATATCATTCTTCAGGATACCCGTGGTTTTGTCTGGATCGGCGGTTATGGATTAACCCGCTATGATGGCCGTCTTTTTAAACAGTACACTTCATTAGGAAAAAACGGACTTACCGATCTTAGCACCAACTGTTTTACCGAAGACAGTGAAGGCAATATCTGGATAGGCACCAACAGTGGACTAAATAAACTCAACCCCTTTACTGAAACTATTACCCATTATTACCAGGGCACTGGCCCGGGAACCATACCCTTCAATTGGTGCAATTACCTGTATATTGACAACAACAAGACGCTTTGGCTGACTTCTGAAAAAGGAATTGCACAGTATGATAAAAAAACAAACAGCTTTCAAAATTTCCCGGTAAGCGTTTATGGCGCAGATGAAAAAATCAATAAGTTCATTTACCGGGTTTTTGAAGACAGCAAAAACCGTTTTTGGCTTGTGACATCTTATGGTGTAAAATTATTTGATCGTAAAACAAAAACTTACCAGTCTTATCATTTTAATGAACCAGCGGGGCAATCATTGAAAGAGAATGTTATCATTTCCTTGCAGGAGGATCATAAGGGAACTATTTGGGCAGGCACCTGGGGTGGTGGTTTATTGAAGTTTAATCCTGGAAAAAATATTTTCGAAAAACTCAGAATTGAAAACTCACCAGCCGGAAGTCTTGGCGTATCGGATATTTCAGAAATACAGGTAAACAATAATAAACTTTTATCAATTATAATAAACGGCAAGCTCTATTTTCTGAACCTCGTAAATAACAAATATTACCTGGAGCCGGTGCAATTCCATGCCTTGAATAAAGGCGATTATTTTCCGGCTGATAATATCTTTTCAAACCTGATGACGGACAGGCAGGGAAATGTCTGGATCAGCGGCAACGGCGGTTTGTACAAAATCAGACCGGCAAATTTTGCCTTTCAATGGTTCAAAGTCAATAGCAGCAACAGTACTAAATCTTTCATATTTCATATTATTCCCGATATTAAAGATCCCAAAACTATCTTTTACCTGACCTCCACCAATGGCTGGTGGCAATATAATGCCGCAGCCGGTACTATAACAACAAAGCAATTGCCTCCCCATGAAAATCAATTATTAAAGTACATTAATGACTGGACTACTGATGAAAAAGGATATTGGTTCACCTCGGTGGAAGGTTTTGGATATTATAATATTTATGACAATCATCTTACTGACCTTACTGCTGTTATTGAAGAAAAATCGGGCCAGCCTAATACCGGGTTTATTACAAAAGATGCAATGGGAAAGCTCTGGATCTCTATGCGGCGTGCCGGTATTCTTGTATATGACCCCGCTACAAAAAAATCGGATGTCTTGTTTACAGATACTTCCGGCACCGATAATATTTTGGGGAAATCAGTAACGGACATTAAATACCATAACGATGGATATATTTATTTGTGTGTTCCCAATAAACTGTATAAAGTAAATACATCCGATTACTCTTATAAAATTATCCGGCCACCTGCTTATGAAGAACAAATAAATCAGGCTAAAATTACCCCGGAAAAAATTCTCGTCACCAAAGACAACCGGTTACTGGTTAGCAGTTATCTCCGGATATATGAATTAAAAAATGACCGGCTTACAACCATCTTTCCTGCAACCGGTCTGAGCCCCTTTACTATTAAAAATATTACAGCAGACTCTTCAGGTTTTATCTGGGTTAATACATCAAAAGGCATGTTTAAAACAGATATTACTTTTACAAAATGGATAAACATATCTTCCAGGACAGGATGGGAAGATGAAGATGAGGGTTTTTCCGAGATCAATACAACCCGGCCCGGCGAAATTCTCTTTAATGGAAACGGGCAGATCGGCGTATTGAAAGATTCCCTTTTACAAAAAAACAGTGTGCCCCCTGTTGTCATTATCACCAGGGTTATCTATGGAGAAAAACAAAACAACCTGGTCTCTCTGAATCCGGTAACCATCAGGAGTTCTTACAAAGACGCCATTGAGTTAGAATTGTCTTCCATTGATTTTCTGAATCAGAAAGAAAACAAAATAATTTACCGGTTGGATGGATGGGACAAAAACTGGAAAGAACTTACCGGAACTTCCTTCATCCGTTATGAACAGTTGCCTCCGGGGGATTATACTTTTATTACTAAAACAGTAAATACAGAAGGCGCCGAAAGTAAAGAAACCTTGTTGAACTTTACAGTTGTTCCTCCTTTTTACCGTACCTGGTGGTTTATTTCATTAGCTATTCTTACTATCGCCGGTATTTTGTTCGCCACATATCGTTACCGCCTGCAAAAAGCCCTTGAGATGGAAAGACTGCGGACAAGAATTGCCACCGACTTGCATGATGATATTGGCGCAACATTAAGCTCCATTTCCTTTTATAGTGAAACCATCAAACAGCAAACCGCAATTCAATTACCGCAACTGACACCCATGCTTGATAAAATGGGAGAAACCAGCCGGGAGATGGTCGGCAACATGAGTGATATAGTATGGGACATTAACCCCCAAAATGATTCGTTTGAAAAAATGCTGGGCCGTATGCAAAACCTGGCTGCCGGATTATGTGCGGTTAAAAACATTCAGCTTCATTTTACCGCCGATGAAAAATTAATTCAGCTGCAACTGCCCATGGAGCAACGAAGAAACATTTACCTTATTTTTAAAGAAGCCCTGAATAATGCATTGAAATATGCAGGTTGCAGCAATATGAGAATCGATTTAAGAAAAGAAAGCCGTTCTTTAGTCTTGTCCGTAAAGGATGATGGAAAAGGTTTTAATGAAACGGCTGTTGCTGAAAACAGCCAGGGCGGCAACGGGTTAAAAAATATGCGGCAACGGGCCACAGAGATCAAAGGGGAACTAATAATTGATTCGGAAGAAAATAAAGGAACACATGTTTTACTCAAAACCACTATCACCTGAATAGGCGATTGCTGACGAAGGTAATAGTCATCAACTTTGAATATACAATGATTAACGTATGCATTTTTGAAGACAATAAGGCACTGAGAGAAAGCATGAGTGCCCTGATCGAAAGCAATCCTGTTTTCCAATTGGTCGGCGCCTGGCCTGATGCATCAAAGGCAGTGCAACTTATCAAAGAATGTGAACCTGATGTGGTGCTGATGGATATCAATATGCCCGGCATCAATGGTATTGAAGCGGTTGTTATCATTAAAAAACATTTTCCCCATGTACAGATATTAATGCAAACTGTTTTTGAAGAGGACGATAAAGTATTTGCCAGTATTTGTGCCGGTGCTTCCGGTTATGTATTAAAAAATACTGCGCCATTGCGATTACTGGAAGCCATCAAAGAAGTGCATGAAGGTGGCGCCGCATTTACTCCTTCTATTGCCAGAAAGGTATTAAAGATGGCTGCCAATCAAAACAGCAATCCTGCTGAATACATTAATCTCTCCGACCGGGAAAAAGAAGTATTACAAAAACTGGTGGAGGGCATGAGCTATAAAATGGTGGCCGCTTCACTAAACATATCATTTGATACGGCACACACACATATCTCCAACATCTATGCAAAATTGCATGTCAACTCCAAAAGTGAAGCGGTGGCAAAAGCCATTAAACAAAAATTAGTTTAACCCACTCACCTGTTTAGGCGATTGCCCGCCATCATTACTTTCTTCAATTTTGAAAGGATACAAAAACTGCTATATGAAAAAAGTATGCCTGTTCCTCTGCCTCGTTATTTCAGTGAATGTCTTTTCGCAAAATGTAGGTATTGGCACAACAACACCCAATGCATTACTGCATGTAAAAAGAGGAGCTGTATTATTTGACAGCACGATTGGCACAACTCCAATAAGTGGCCCTGGTACAAGAATGATGTGGATACCTGAAAAAGCAGCGTTTCGAGCAGGTATGGTTAACGGCACCCAGTGGGATGATAACAATATCGGCATTTATTCATTTGCCAGTGGAGTTAATTGCAAAGCCAGTGGCGATAACAGTACAGCAATGAATCAAAATACAACCGCCAGTGGTGTTATCAGTACAGCAATGGGGGGCTATACAATCGCCAGTGGTGCTGCCAGTACATCAATGGGTTATTTTACAAACGCCAGTGGCTTTTCAAGTACAGCAATGGGTCAAACTACAACCGCCAGTGGATATAACAGTACAGCAATGGGTCAATCTACTACCGCCAGTAGCGATAACAGTACAACAATGGGTTATTTATCAACCGCCAGTGGTGATAACAGTACAGCAATGGGTCAATCTAATACCGCCAGTGGTGTTGCCAGTACTGCAATGGGTTATTTATCAACAGCCAGTGGTTCTTACAGTACGGCAATGGGAGAAAATACAAAAGCCGGTGGCTTTGCAAGTACATCAATGGGTTATACAACAAAAGCCAGTGGCGATTTCAGCACAGCAATGAGTCTAAATGCAACCGCCAGTGGCTTTTCAAGTACAGCAATGGGATTTTCTACAAAATCAAAATCATGTGGTGGTTTTACTACAGGCCTTTATAATGATAGTACAAATGCAGCCGATCCAAATCTCATCAACTCTTTAAACCGCATTTTTCAAATAGGCAACGGCACAGCCGATAATGCACGCAGCAATGCCATGACTGTTTTACAAAATGGTAATGTGGGTATTGGTACGGTAAGCCCTGTTGTACCACTCAATTTTGCTTCCACAGTCGGTGATAAAATTGCTCTCTGGACCAACGGTACCAACCATTATGGGTTTGGGATACAAGGTTCCCTGATGCAGGTATATACGGATGGCTCAGGTGCTGATATTGCATTTGGCTATGGTAACAGTGCAGCATTTACAGAAAAGATGCGTATCAAAGGTGATGGAAATGTAGGCATCGGAACCACGGCGCCCACAGCAAAACTTTCTGTTAATGGTGCTGCCAATAATGCTACCGGTACCTGGGGCGTATTTTCAGATGATAGGGTTAAAAGCATTTCCTGTGAATTTACAGACGGGTTAAATATCATTAAACAAATAAACCCGGTTAAATTCAGGTACAATGAAGAAGCCCCGTTTAAATCTGATGATGAACAAATAGGAATCGTGGCACAGGAGCTGGAAAAAATTGCACCGTACATGGTTTCCAAACAATCGTACCAGCAGTTTACTGATCTGCGGGAAGTAAATAACCAGGCCTATGTTTTTTTGCTGATCAATGCAGTAAAAGAACAACAGGTACAGATAGAAACTCAGCAAAAAGAAAATAAAGAGCTAAAGAAACTTTATGAAGAAGAACAGCAACGTATTAATAACCTGGAAAAAATTGTAAAAGAATTAAGCCGGAAAATTAATTAGTCATTTACCACTCACCTGTTTAGGCGATTGCCCGCCATCATTACTTTCTTCAATTTTGAAAGAATAAAAAAACTGCTGTATGAAACAGATATGCCTTTTCCTGTGCCTCGTTATTTCAGTGAATGTCTTTTCACAAAATGTGGGTATTGGTACGACAGCCCCAACATCTTTATTGGATGTAAATGGCCAAATAACAATAGATCAAAAAAATTTCGGAGGATTCGGAGGTTTACTGATTAAAGGCAATTCACCGGTTTCAAATTATCCTAATATTGGGTTTTCAATTAAAAATACTGCAGCTACGGATATTATTTCGGCTCTTATTGGGGGCACTATTAATAACAATGTTGCCGGTTCAGAGGCTATGGATCTTCGGTTTTATACATCAACCACCGGACTGGCCGGCCTAACCACAAGATTAGTAATTAAAGACAATGGAAATGTAGGAATCGGAGAAGTGAATCCAACTGTACCGCTCAATTTTGCTTCCACATTGGGAAATAAGCTCTCTCTCTTTGGCAATAGCAGCAATCATTATGGGTTTGGGATACAAGGTTCCCTGATGCAGGTATATACGGATGGCTCAGGTGCTGATATTGCATTTGGCTATGGTAACAGTAATGCTTTTACTGAAAATATGCGGATAAAAGGAAATGGTAATGTGGGTATCGGAACAACTGCCCCGGGAGCAAAACTACACATTGGAGCCAATTCAACCGGCTATGCCTTTCGTATTGACCAGAACAGTTCCGGACATGGAATTTTAGCTTATGTAAATTCCGGATCAAGCACCCAAACTGTTTTTCGGGCACAAGGTTTTTTAAATGGCTTGACTATTTTAGCAAACGGCACAGTAAGCATCGGCACAACATCATCCCCCAATGCCTCCGCAACACTTGATGTTTCTTCTACCACTGGAGGATTTCTTTTTCCACGGATGACCACTGCCCAGCGAAATGCCATTGCTTCTCCTGCTGCAGGATTGCAGATTTATAATACTGATCGTAATTGTTTGGACATGTGGAATAACAAAGGATGGATGTCTTTTTGCGACAACGGCATATTTTTTAACGATATTGAAATTCTTCAATCCCCTTCAATATATTGGTCAAAAAAAGCCGAGTTCGGGGGAACGGCAAGTTTTTCAGCCGTAGGTTTTTCCATTGGCAGCAAAGGGTATATAGGGACAGGAGCTGATGTCACTTTCAGAAAAGATTTCTGGGAATATGACCCGGCCACCAATGCCTGGACCCAGAAAGCCGACTTCGGGGGAACGGCAAGACAGTATGCCGTAGGCTTTTCCATCGGCGCCAAAGGGTATATAGGAACAGGAAGTGATGGCATTGGTGGCGTTTACAAAAAAGATTTCTGGGAATATGACCCGGCCACCAATGCCTGGACACAGAAAGCCGACTTCGGGGGAACGGCAAGAGCAAGAGCCGTAGGTTTTTCCATCGGCGCCAAAGGGTATATAGGCACAGGATATGAATTGGGTATCGCTTACAAAAAAGATTTCTGGGAATATGACCCGGGCACCAATACCTGGACACAGAAAACCGACTTCGGGGGAACGGGAAGACAGTATGCCGTAGGTTTTTCCATCGGCGCCAGAGGGTATATAGGAACAGGAAATGAAGGCGTATTTTTTGTTTACAAAAAAGATTTCTGGGAATATGACCCGGGCACCAATGGCTGGACACAGAAAACCGATTTCGGGGGAACGGCAAGACAGTATGCCGTAGGTTTTTCCATTGGCGCCAAAGGGTATATAGGGACAGGATCTGATGACTTTTACAGAAAAGATTTCTGGGAATATGACCCGGGCAGCAATGGCTGGACACAGAAAGCCGACTTCGCGGGAACGGCAAGAAATACTGCCACAGGTTTTTCCATCGGCACCAAAGGGTATATCGGGACAGGATCTGATGGCGCTTACAAAAAAGATTTCTGGGAATATTCCCAGTAGGTAATGTTTACTACTTTGCTCCCGGCATAGACGCAGGTTTAGACATGTTCGCATCTCTTAAAATTAATTTTCATGTTGCATAAGCTGAGTAGTACACAGTAATTAATAGTTTTAATAAATAAAAAAATGAAAATATCCGCTGTAAGCATAGCTATCATTTTATGTATGTCCTGCACAAACAGTGATAGCGCCAAAGAAGATAATACGGTTATACAACAACCGGCAGCAAACAAAGAGGCTTCTTCTGATACCAAAATAAAATTAGAAGTAAAAACCTATCCAAACGACAGCACCATTAAAGGATGGGGATATGATATATATGCGGATGGCGCCTTGTATATTCATCAGCCACATATTCCCGCCGTTCCCGGCAACAAGGGGTTTCAGTCAGCACAGAAGGCTGAAGCAGCCGGTAACTTTGCGGTTTATAAAATCAGGAATAATATAATGCCGCCCACTATTTCAGTAGCGGAACTTGATAGCCTGGGATTGATAAAGTGAGCAGAAGTAAAAGCAACAAATAAAATAATTTTTTTTCCGTCATAAACAAATAAGGGTTTATGCAAACGGTTCTTTACAGATCCTTATACTCATTCAAAAATTACCGGCCGTAATATACCTGCCGGAAGTGAATGACCGGATTGGAAACCGCCGGATACAAAAATTCATCAAAGCATCTCATTAGCCCTTTTTCTTTTCATGCTCAAAAGACCTGCTGTAGTTTCAGCGGGTCATTTATTTATGCGGATCTTTTTTCCACGAATGATGAAGTATCATCCATCAGTATCAATCTGCTCAAATACATAAAGCGGCAGATGGTATGAGCCATAAAATGGTGGCCGCTTCACTAAAGATATCATTCGATACGGCACACACACATATCGCCAACATCTATGCAAAATTGCATCTCAACTTCAAAAGTGAAGCGGTGGCAAAAGCCATTCAACAAAAATTAGTTTAACCCACTCACCTGTTTAGGCGATTGCCCGCCATCATTACTTTCTTCAATTTTGAAAGAATAAAAAACTGTTATATGAAACTACTTATTACATTCCTGGTTGCATGTTGTATAAACAGCCTGGCATGGGCAAATATCCTTACCGTAAGTAATAACGTTACTTTCCCGGGTCAATACAGTACCATACAGTCTGCTATTAATGCTGCATCAACCGGTGATACTATCTATATATATCCTTCTGCGAGTTTGTATAACGAAGCAGTCAACATAACTAAAAGACTGGTGATCATTGGCAGTGGCGCTAACGAACAGCGACCTTCCCGGCTACCATCTTTTGTTAACACAATCAATTTAACCAGTTCAGCTGCTTCGGGTTCAGTATTAACGGGTCTATATTTATATAATATTATTACAAGTGGTTCTGATATCATCCCAGTCGACAATCTGATCGTATCTGATTGCAGGTTTAATGGACAGGATGGAGGTATCTGTCAATTTTTTGGCAGCAATATTTTAATTGAAAATTGCATTTTTTTCGGTAACGGCATTGGTGGGGGATTTCGGTTTCCGAGATATGGTTCTTCCGGGAATATTATCCAAAATAGTTATATACACGGCTCCATTGCGCTCAGACCGGGCACTAATACTATTATTCGCAATAATATATTTGCCAGCGGCGATGCTAATACTGTCGCATTTACAGATATTCAGAACGGAGAGGCATTTGGACCTAATGTAAGAATTTGGAATAATATTTTTTTTAAATCCAATCCAATCGGTCCTCGTAGTGTTTCAGATGCCAGTGAATTTAAAAACAATATTTACCATTTAACCAACAACCCTCCTCCGGTTAACGCACAATCGTCAGGTAATTTAAATGCAAATCCGCAATTTGTAAATTACCCGATTGGAGGATCTAATTTCAGCTTTGAGTATAATTTCCACCTTCAGCCTTCTTCGCCTGGTATCAATTATGGTACCGATGGCAAAGACGTAGGGATGTGGGGTGGCCCAGCCCCGGTAAATTTGGGTTTTGAACCACCCATCCCCAGGATCTATGACTTTAAGGTAAACAATGCCACTGTTCCAGCTGGCGGCACCATACAACTAACAATTAAGGCCACCAAAGCACAATAGTCAACCCTTTAATAAGATTGTTTATGAAAAAAAAGTTGATGGTTTCCTTCCTTGTGCTGTTTGCAATAACATCACTACAGGCCCAGCAAATTACCCGGGCTGAATATTTTTTCAATACTGACCCAGGACAAGGATTAGCCACTTCCCTCCCGGTAACAGCAGCGGATTCTGTTACCATAATCAATAACATTTCTATTCCGGCTAATTTACAGGCAGGTGTAAACTTATTGTTTATCCGGGTAGCCAATAACAATAATGTCTGGTCGTTCCCTGAAGTAAATTTATTATGGATAAGCACGGCTGCAAAAAAAATAAATGGCCTGGAATATTTTTTTGATACCGACCCGGGAATTGGATTGGCCACTGCGCTAAACATTGCAACACCTGTAGATTCAGTTATCCTTATTCAAAACATTCCTGTACCTGCACTTAGTATTGGCATGCACAATTTATATGTGCGAACAAAAAACACAGATGGAACCTGGAGTTTTCCGGAAGTATATCCTATCAGCATTTGCACAGCATACGGACCAAAATCTTATTTCAGTCATTATGTAAGTGGCAGTGAAGTGTATTTTACTGATTCGTCTACCAATAGTGTAACCCGCAAATGGTTATTTGGAGACAACACATCCGATACATCTTCCAACCCCCGCCATGTATATGCAACAGGCAATAATTACACAGTGAAATTTATTACCACTAATAGTTGCGGGAATGACACGTTGACAAAAATAATCGGTGTTGCCGGCATTCAATCTATTTTGCCTGCTATTGCCCCGGCTACCGGAATATATATTGGCTACATAAAAGGGGTAGGGTTTAAAAATGGCACTACAGTAAACTGGACAAAAACAGGATCTCCGGTAATTAATGCGGATACTACTATTTTTATTGACTCAACATCATTAAAAGTGATTTTCAAAAATAAAAACGAAGTCCTTGGAAAATATGACCTGGTTGTAAATGTACCCGGTACCGGGCAAATGACATTAGATTCAGCTATACGGATAGAACCCGCTACACCGTCTGGCATATGGGTAAGACTGGATGGCCGAAAAGAAGTTTTGATAAACAGGTGGTCAACTTTCCAGATCGTTTTTGGAAATAATGGCAACCAGACTGCAGTTGGGATTCCCATTGTTGTCAAGCTGCCGAAGAATATACAGGCAAAGATCATCAACCCCCTTCAAGACAGTTTCCTTTTGCCTGCTATACGTCCTTATTTACCTGAAGGGCGGTTCTATTTGGCAGCAGACAGCACGGTTAATGATTCAGCAATGCTGGGTTCATTCCTCATCCCCTACCTTGAGGCAGGTACAACAGGAAGTTTGACACTTGAGGTTAAATCAGTTTCATCTTCTCCTTTTTATATTAAAACTCAAACGGGCAAACCCTGGTTTGATGATACTACTTTCATTGCAGGAAGAACAGCGAACCGGGGAGCCTCATTCTGCGATCCTCCTCCCTGTGCAAAATGTCTTCTTGACATTATCGGGTTTACACCGGCAGGATGTGTTCCGGCAACTTACAATTTTTTATGTAAGTATGATGATGAGCTCAATGACGCTAAGGATCATAAAAAGAATTTATCCTCAATATTAATTGACTATGCAGGTAATTGGGGAGGCTGGGCTTTATCCTGTATCGGAGGTTTGACTCCGGCAGGGGCAATTGCCAAAGTTGCTAATGGACTTGATAAGGCAACAAATTTGAATAGTGCATTAGAAAATTGTTTTAATTGTAAACCAATTCCGCCCAAAGCTGATACAATCAGAGTGCGTTTTTCCTGGGACCCCAATGTTAAATCAGGTCCCGGTGGTTATAATACATTAAATTATACAAGATGGCAGGATCCATTTAACTATAATATACATTTTGAAAACCAGGCATCGGCAACTGCACCTGCAAGCGAGGTAGTTCTTACAGATTACCTGGATACAGCTAAACTGGATATCGGTTCCTTACGATTTACAGGTTTTGGCTTTGCAGATACCAGTGTACGATTTACTAAAGCAGATACACTGTTTATCCGCGATATTGATCTCAGGCCGGCAAAGAATGCTATTGTACGTGTAACCGGTAAATTAGATTCCGTAAACAAACTCAGCTTCCGCTTCTCTACGTTTGATCCGGCGACCATGCGTTTGACAACTTCCATCAATGATGGATTTCTTAATCCGAATGTGAATGGAACTGAAGGTTTAGGATATGCTGGCTTCCAGATCAAAGCCAAACAGAATCTGACTACCGGAACTACAATAAATAATTCAGCCTCTGTTGTATTTGACAATAATTCCCCCATTATAACTCCAACCTGGTTCAACACGATTGATAAAGAAAAACCAGCCAGCACTGTTTTGCCTAATGCTGAGAGACTAAATGATACGACATTTCGAATACACTGGACAGGTTCAGATGCACATGCAGGATTACATTTTTACCGGATCATGGTTTCCCTGAATGATTCCGCATACAAGGAATGGGTTGCCACAGACACTACTTCTGCAAAAATTACAGTACACCCTTACAATACCTACAAGTTCTATTCAATTGCACAAGATTTTGTAGATAATATCGAAGATCCGCCGGCTGTTCCTGACCTGATTCTGACTGTTACCTTGCCGGTGTCTCTCACCGAGTTTAACGCATACAAGCAAAACAAAACAGCAGTACTGCGATGGACAACATCCTTTGAACAAAACAACCGGGGATTTGAAATTCAGCGCAGCAGCGATGGTATCAATTTCAGCCAGATCGGCTGGATGGCTGGTTTGGGTAACTCTTCATCGCTTCACACTTATTTGTTTACGGATGCAACACCACTAAATGGCAAAAATTTTTACCGGTTAAACCAGCTTGATTTTGATAACCATTCCAAATTCAGCGAGATCCGCAAAGTTGATTTTGAACAGGTGATTGATTTCAGTGTGTACCCCAACCCCGCAACCAATGTGCTGAATGTTCAGTTCAGCAGTAATATGGAAACCATAAAGATCACCGATCTGCAGGGCCGTTTATTGTGGAATGGAAATACAAACGGTTCTTTACAGATCCAAATTCCCATTCAACAATTGCCAGCCGGAATATACCTGCTGGAAGTGAATGACCGGATTGGAAACCGCCGGATACAAAAATTTATTAAAGCATCTCATTAGCCCTTTTTCCTTTCATGCTCAAAAGACCTGCTGTCATTTCAGCGGGTCTTTTATTTTTGGCAAAATGAGGGGAATGAATGAGGGAATACTGTCCATCATTAAAACCCTGCAAAATGCAGTAAAACGGCACACCCTGGTTTGGCCTCCTGCTATCCTGATAATATTAAACCCTGAACAATCCTTGATAAGCTGTTCGGAATTTTCTAATTTGTATAGCAATGAAACCAGGATGGCCGATATGGACGCTTCTTTTACTTTTTACAAAGAACATACAATCACAGTCGCCGGGTTTTAGTACAGAAACATATACAACAGCCAATGGACTTACCGATAATAATACAGGCACCCTGCTACAGGACAGCCGGGGTTTTCTGTGGATTGGTACAAGCAATGGGTTAAACCGTTTTGATGGAAAACATTTTAAACAATATAATAGTTATGGAAAAAACGGACTCACTGACCTTTCCATTAACTGCTTAGCCGAAGACGATGACGGAAATATATGGATTGGCACTTCTTATGGTTTAAATAAACTGAACCCTTTTACCGAAAATGTTACGCATTATTATGAAGGCAAAGGACCCGGAACCATTCCCTATAAATGGTGCAATTACCTGTACACAGATAAAAATAAAAATCTATGGTTAACAACGGAAAAAGGAATTGCATTGTATGACAGCAAAACAAATAGTTTTAATAACATTCCGGTACGTTTGCATGGGGCAGATGCAAAAATCAACAAGTTCATTACCGGTATATTGGAAGACAGTAAGGGCCGGTTCTGGCTGGCAACGTCTTTTGGCGTAAAATTATTTAACCGGGAAAATAAAACATACCGGTCTTTTCATTTTGCAGAGCCCCGGGGGCAAGCTGTGAATGATAATGCCCTTATTTCTTTATTTGAAGACAGCAGTCAGGTCATTTGGGCAAGCACCTGGGCTGGCAGTTTATTGAGATACAATCCGGCAAAAGAAGTATTTGAAAAGACACCTATTGAAAACCTGCCCGCCACAAATTCCTTTATACCATCTGTTATCCAGGTAAAATGGGGAGAAAAATTTTCTTTATTATTTCCTGTCAATAACAAACTTTATTTTTTAACTCAGTTGAATAATAAATATTTTGCGGAGCCCGTGCAACTAAACTCTCAAACGAAGAGGGATGACGGCTATGCAAAACTCCTCACCGATAACCAGGGAAATATTTGGGCCAGTGGTACCGGCTTATGCAAATTGAAATCCGAAGGATTGGCTTTTCATCCGTTGTTAATTAATACCGGCACAAAGCCTCCTGTTCATCATATTGTACCTGATATTAAAGAACCCCAAACCATATTTTATCTCCACACCACAGAAGGTTGGTGGAAATATAATGCCTCAACAGGAAATATTACAAACTGGCAGCTCCCAACCAATGAAAATAATTTATTAAAAAACATCAATTCCTGGCAACCTGATGGCCGGGGATATTGGTTTACATCAGGAAGAGGCTTTGGTTATTATGATATTTATAATAACAGGCTTACAGACCTTTCTTCAATCATTAAGGAAAAATCGGGGCAGGTAAATACAGGATATGTTGCTATGGACGGAGAAGGTAAAGTTTGGGCTACTATGCGGCGCAGTGGCATCCTTGTGTACAATCCGGTTACAAAAAAATCAGATGTGCTGCTTGCAGATACTGCAAAGGCAAATAACATTTTTGGAATATCAGTAACGGATATGCAATATCACAATGGAATTATTTACTGTTGTGCCGGCTATAAACTTTATAAAATAAACACCACTGATTATTCTTATAAAATAATACATACCCCGGATTTTGAAGAAAGAATTGATCCGGGAAGAATTGGTCCCGCTAAAATGCTTGTCACAAAGGACAACCGTTTGCTTTTCAGCAGCAGTCTTCGCCTGTATGAATTAAAAAACGACAGCCTGGTAACTGTTTTTCCATCTGAAGGGCTCAGCTCATTTTCCATTGAAACGATGAAAGGGGACCATGCAGGTAATATTTGGGTAACCACATCAAAAGGATTTTTAAAAACAGATGCCACCTTTAAAAAATGGACACCCATACCAGCCGGATCAGGTGGGGAGGATATGGGTTATACTGAAATGAACACGAACCGCCCCGGTGAAATAATTTTTAATGTTCATAGGCAAATGGGAATTTTAAAATATTCTCTTTTGCCAAAAAGCAATACTCCGCCTGAAGTTATTATCAGCAGGATAAAATATGGTGAAAAACAGGACTACCTGGTTTCATTAAAACCCGCAAGCATCCGCAGTTCCTTTAAAGATGCTATTGAGATTGAACTTTCTGCTATTGATTTTGTAAACGGCGACGAAAACAAAATCCTTTATCAGTTAGACGGATGGGATAACAACTGGAAAGAACTAACAGGAACATCTGTAATCAGGTATGAGCAATTGCCGCCGGATGATTATGTTTTTAAAGCAAAAACTATAAATACCGAAGGTGATGAAAGTAAACAAACCAGTATGAATTTTACCGTTGTTCCGCCTTTTTACCGCACGGGGTGGTTTATCATATTGTCCATTATCACCATCGCAGCAGTCTTGTATACCATTTACCGTTACCGCCTGCAAAAAGCAATCGAAATGGAAAAGCTCCGCACAAGAATAGCTACTGACCTGCATGATGATATTGGCGCTACATTAAGTTCTATAAGTATGTACAGCCAGGCTTTAAAAAATCAATTGAAAGAAAAAAACCCGCAGTTGGAAAATGTATTGGACAAAATGGGTGAAAACAGCCGGGGCATGGTCACCAGCATGAGTGATATTGTATGGGCCATCAACCCGGATAATGATGATGGTGACAAACTTATTAAACGGATGGAAAACTATGCTACTGATATTTGTGCTGTAAAAAACATTACGCTCCATTTTAAAGCAGATGAAAAACTAAAGGCTACTGTATTGCCATTGGAACACCGGAAAAATGCTTATCTCATTTTTAAAGAAGCGGTAAACAATGCAGTAAAATATTCCAATGCCCGGAACATTTGGGTAAATTTAAACCTGAAGAATAAAAACCTGACCCTGTCTGTAAAAGATGATGGCAACGGCTTTGATGAAACAACGGTAAGAAAAGGCAATGGCCTTAAAAACCTGCATACCAGGGCAACAGAAATAAAAGGAATCGTTACTATTGATTCGGCTGAAGGAAAAGGAACAACAGTATCTTTAGATTGTACTGTTTAACTTTTTTGCCAAAGGCAAAAACCTTTGTGCTTTCGTATCCCTGCCTGCCGGCAGGCAGGTTTGTGGCAAAAAATTATCACCCGAAATGGCGATGCCGGGCAAACTTAGTTAAAGCAATATTTGATGGAAGAAATAAAAAAAATGAAGATTGCTATTTTTGAAGACAACCAGCAATTCAGGGAGAGCCTGGAATTTGTTATTGTTACCAGTAACGATATGGAGCTCTGCGGCTCCTTTGAAGATACCAACCGTTTATTACAAAGAATAGAAGCCCTGCAACCCGATGTAGTACTGATGGACATTAACATACCCGGCAAAAATGGTATTGATGCCGTAAAAGAGATCAAAGAAAAATTTCCCAAAGTAAATGTGTGCATGCAAACTGTTTTTGATGATGATGATAAAATATTTGCATCGCTTTGCAACGGCGCCTCCGGTTATATTTTAAAAAACACCCCCCCGGACAAAATAATACAGGCCATCCGGGAAGTAGCGGAAGGCGGTTCCTTCTTTACTCCATCCGTTGCCAAAAAAGTATTGAACAATTTTCAGCAAAAACCGCAACAGGGAGAGTTTGTGCAACTGACTGAACGGGAAAAAGAAATACTGAAACACCTGGTGGATGGCCTGAGCTATAAAATGATCGCCGAAAAAGTATACCTCAGCTTTCACACCATACATACCCACCTGCGCCATATTTATGAGAAGCTGCATGTAAACAGCAAAGGCGAAGCCGTTTCAAAAGCCATTAAGAACAGGCTGGTTTAACGTTATTATTAGTATACCCCGAATTGGCGATACAGTTCTATGCATTTCTTTTTCATATTTGAGTTTAAATAAACTTGTATGAAAAGAAGTTGCCTGCTGATACTATCAACCCTGATTATTATTAATTCATTTTCGCAGAATGTGGGCATCGGCACCAGCACGCCGGCGGCAAGATTGCATATTACAGATAGCAGTGTACTTGCTTCTGCTGCCGGAGTGGCGCTGATAACTCCCGGCAATACCCCTGTTTCAGGTGCAGGAAGAAGAATGATGTGGTATGCGGACAAAGCCGCCTTCAGGGTAGGTTATGTAAACGCAACCCAATGGGATAAGGACAGTATTGGAAATTATTCCTTTGCTGCAGGGTATAATAACAAAAGTAAAGGTGATGGGTCCATTGCATTTGGCTACTTAACATCGGCCAGCGGAAACGTTTCAACAGTCATGGGCTACTCTACATCGGCCAGCGGAGACAATTCAACAGCCATGGGCTTAGCTACATTGGCCAGCGGAAACGCTTCAACAGCCATGGGCGTTTTTTCATGGGCCAGTGGATACGCTTCAACAGCCATGGGCTCCTACACATCTGCCAGCGGATTCGCTTCAACAGCCA
>JANNQR010000034.1:0-35826 GCA_031400855.1 Chitinophagaceae bacterium
TAACACAGCCAACAGCGATTACTGCAACTGCATCAGCAGGCACGATTGCATGTAATGGCGGAACGACCACATTAACTGTAACGGCATCAGGCGGAACACCGCCTTACCAGTACAGTCTGAACAATGGTCTTCCTCCGTTCCAGGTCAGCCCTAACTTTACGGTAGGTGCTGGAAATTTCCTGGTAACTGTGAGAGATGCAAATGGTTGTACAAAGGCGGTATCAATTGTTGTTTCACAACCATCAGCACTAGTTGTTACGTCAACTGCTCCTCCGATTACAATAGTAGGAGGAACGACAACAGTAACAGTAAGCGCCACGGGCGGAACCGCTCCTTACTCAGGAACAGGTCCCTTTGTTCGCTCAGCGGGTACGTATAATTTTACGGTTACCGATGCGAACGGTTGTTCAAAAATTACAAGTATAACACTTGAAGATCCGTTGGCCAATGCGTTTATCAATGTGCTGACAGCAAATGGAGGCCAGGTAACCTTGGGTCAGACGGTGGATATAGAAGTGACTGTAGGTAATAGCGGTCCTACCGGTGCGATAGGTCCTAACAAAGTAAGGGCCCAGATCAATGTACCGGGAGCGATAGTTAGTCTGTTGCCGAATGCTCTTCAAACCGGATTACCTCCGGGCTGGACAATTCTGAGCAATACAGGTACAGGGATCACTATTTGTAACGGAAGCGATGTGATCGGTATAAATGAAGAACGCACCATATTGCTAAAAGTGCAGGGAGATGCAGTAGGAGGGCCATCAACAATTATAGGCCAGTTGAGCTTTGGACCAGGTGGAGGAGTATGCTCAGGTCCGGGTTCTTTGAATGGTGATGATGCTGAGGATAATTCTTCTACAACAACCGTAATAGTTGTTACGGGTTGCAATCTTTCTGTAACTGCTTCAGCCGGAACGATAGCATGTAATGGTGGCACAACCACATTAACTGCAACTCCAACTGGTGCAAATGGTGCTGTTGAATACAGTATTACTGGCGGTGCTCCTTTCCAGACGAGCAATATCTTTACAGTAAGTGCAGGAACATATACCGTAACTGCAAGAGAAGTAAGTACTCCAACTTGTACAGCAACTTCAACAGCGGTGACAGTAGCTCAGCCAACGCAGTTGGTAGCGGCAGAAAGTCATACAGCGATCTTGTGCTTCGGTGGTTCATCAACCGTTACGATCAGTGCTACAGGTGGAACTGCTCCTTATACAGGAACAGGAACATTCACACAGGCAGCCGGTACACAATCTTATAATGTAACCGATGCGAACGGATGTACATCATCAGTTAGTGTGACAGTAGCTCAGCCAACGCAGTTGGTAGCGGCAGAAAGTCATACAGCGATCTTGTGCTTTGGTGGTTCATCAACCGTTACGATCAGTGCCACAGGTGGAACTGCTCCATATACAGGAACAGGTTCTTTCACTGTAGGTGCAGGAACATACACATATGCGGTAACAGATGCTAATGGATGTACTGCGGTAACTACAATTACTGTATCACAACCAGCAGTATTGTCTGCATCATCATTCGCAACTGCAATCTTATGTAACGGTGGTTCATCTACAGTTACGGTAAGTGCAACAGGCGGCACAGCTCCATTCACAGGAACAGGAACATTTACAAGAACTGCAGGTTCGTATATTTTTACAGTAACTGATGCTAGAGGTTGCACAGCAACAACTTCGGTTGTTATCTCTCAACCAGCAGTGTTAGTTGCGTCATCATCTGCAACTGTAATCTTATGTAACGGTGGTTCATCTACTGTTACAGTAAGTGCAACAGGTGGAACTGCTCCTTTTACAGGAACAGGAACGTTTATAAGAACTGCAGGTACGTATACTTTCACAGTTACAGACGCTAACGGATGTTCAGCGGTAACAACAGTAACCATTACACAACCAGCAGCATTGGTTGTAACAACTACAACAACTGCTGCAACAAGTGGGTCTAACGGTACAGCAACTGCCAACGCAACCGGCGGTACTGCACCATATACTTATCTGTGGACTCCTGGTGGTCAAACCACACAGACAGCTACAGGTTTAGCAGCGGGTACATATACTGTTGTAGTAACAGATGCAAACGGATGTACAGCTACAGCAACCGCAATCGTGGCTGCAAATGGTTGTAACCTGATAGTAAATGTTGGTGCTGATAAAGTGCTTTGCGTTGGCGCAAGTACTATATTAACTGCAAGTGTAAGTGGTGTTTCAGCAGGAACTATTCCGGCTACACCTTTTACAGAAGTTGTGGGGAGTACAGCTGATATGAGATTGTTCAGTGGTAACATTGATCAGATCACTATCGGCAATACACTAAGCATGGGCGAAGACAGGAATAACTGTGGAAAACTTACCAGTTCTTCTAAAACATTGACCATTCCTTCAGGTGCTGTCATTAAGAAAGCATACTTGTATTGGTCAGGTTCAGGAAGCTTGGATAATCAGGTTAAACTTAGCAATGCCGCTGGAACGTCGTTCTCGTTAGTAACTGCTGAAAACACCAAAACTTTCGTAAGATCTGGTGGGTTTAATTACTTTGCAGGAAGGGCTGATGTTACAAATCTAATCACAGGATCGGGCACCTACACATTCAAGGATCTTAACTGGAACAGTGGAAGTCCTTATTGCTTTGATAACTCTGCTTATGGTGGATGGGCTATGACCGTAATATACGAGCAAGCCACATTGCCAAGTGCAAGAATTCATGTAAATACAGAGAAGTTTGTATTCACTTTCCCTAGTGGTACTTATTCGACTACGATAAACAATGTAAGCGTTCCTGCAGGTTGTACTGCAGATGCTAAGTTGACAATCGTAGCATTTGAAGGTGACAGCTACAAAAAGGAGAGGTTCAGAATAGCTGGAGTATTGGATGTATCTACTCCGCTTGATAACAATTTCCGTGGTCAGTCTGGTTTCAATTTAGATATTGTAAATAAGAATGCACCAAGTGTAGTAGCAGGTACTGCTTCTCTTACTTATTCCATCGAATCATATAATCAAAGCACTCCGTTTGGCACAGCGGCAGAAGGATTGTTTGATTATGTGAAAGTGTTGAAATATAACTCTTGTCCTGCTCCTGTATGTAGCGTAGGTTACGTATGGAAGAAGAACGGGGTTACAGTAGGCACAACTCAAAGCATTTCTGTTAACGCAGCAGGTACTTATGAGGTTACAGCAACTGACTGTGCTGGTTGTATTGCTACCGACCAGGTAGTAATTACAAGTACGTCTTGTGGACCTGTTGACCCAACTAAGTGTTACAAACTCATAGTACGTCACAGCGGTAAAGCAGCAGAGGTAGCAGGAAGTTCAACTTCCAACGGTGCTCAGGTTGAACAAAGGACATATGCAGGGACTGCAAACCAAATCTGGAAATTTGCACAAGTTGAAACTGGTTTCTACCAGGTAATCAATCAAAACAGCGGCAAGGTTCTGGATGTGGCAGGTGCAAGTACTGCAAATGGTGCCAAGGTTCAACAATACGCTTATGGTGGTGGCAACAACCAGAAATGGAGTTTAACTACAAGTGGTTCCTACTTTGTAATTAAAGCCAAGCATAGCGGAAAAGCTATGTCAATAGAAAGCTCAAGCAGCAGCAATGGCGCTGATGCTGAACAAAGAGGTACTGGCAGCAATTACAATGAACAATGGACTATTGCTGAAGTGGGATGTCCTCTCTATACAAAAGGTGTAGTAGCGCCTTCTGAAGAATCAGAAGATGCGGAACTGTTGGTTGAAGGGTTAGAAGTATCAGTTCGTCCAAACCCAAGTCCTGATTATTTCACTCTTGTTGTAAAAGGTAAAGACCTTGATGCCCCAGTATCTGTAAGGATACTTGATATTAACGGCAGGGCACTTTCCATACATACGACTGGAATAAACACAAACCTGAAGGTTGGCGATACAAGATGGGCTAACGGAACATACTTTGCTGAAGTCACCCAGAGTGGCCAAAGGAAAGTAGTGAAGTTGATCAAAGCAAATTAACAGGATAGATCCTTTTAAAACTACAGATGCCGTCTCAAATGAGACGGCATCTTTTTGTTAGTAATAATTTTTTTAATGCACTCTTTTAATAGTAAAAGAAAAACAAACTTTAGTAAAAAATATTTTCAATGTACCAACAATACACGGTTGCAATTTGGAAACATTATATTCACAATAACTTCATATTTTCCAATATAAAATAGTAGTAATTTGCTTACAAATATTATCGAACAATTATTGCCTGATTTTAAATTATGAAAACTAATTTACTCTATAAAATATTTTTTACCGGCGCCATTTTCATCACATTATCTGCCCAAAGCCAGTCAGACAACATTACTTATACTGTTACTGATTCAGTGAGAAACGGGGTAAGGTGGAATTACCTTCGCAGTATTGATCTGAGGAGAGGGGTTTATAGTAATATTCTCCATCGCTTATTAAACACTAATGATACACCCGTTAATGGAAATCCTGGGTTTATCAACGGGGTGGCTGCTATTGCGCATGATAAAAAAAATAAAAGATTATACTTTACGCCTATGCTGCTGGACCGGCTTAGTTATGTTGACCTGAGAACAATGAGGACAATCATCGTAAAAAATAATTTTACAGGTCTGATGCCAAAAGCTGCCGATCAGAGTAATGTAATCACACGGATGGTCATCACTGCTGATGATTTCGGCTATGCACTGACTAATGATGGCATGCACCTAGTACGTTTCAGCACAAAAAATAATCCTGTTGTTACTGATCTTGGTTCATTGGTGGATGCGCCTGATAATAATGAAATGTCTGTTCACAATGCCTGTAGCAGCTTCGGAGGCGATATAATTTCTGATGACGACGGGCATCTTTATCTTATTACTTCCCGTAACCATGTTTTCAAAATTAAGATCAGGACTAAAGTAGCTAAATACAAAGGTACTATCAGTGGGCTTCCGGAAACTTTCACAACAAGTGGAGTTGCAGTTGATAATTCCGGCAACAGGATTGCAATTGTAAGTTCAATTGATTCGTCAGATGTTTATACTTTTAACATACGAAATCTTCAAGCAAGGGGATTAGATGCAAGAAATCCATGGTTTGCCGCTGATCTTGCCAACGGGAACATTTTGAGGTCTGAAAGAGATGAAAATGAGGAGGAAGAGGGAGGTGATGAACAAAGGATTCCAGAAATGATTGTAACGGCAGATCGTCTCCTTAATGATAGTATTCAGTTGTATCCGAACCCGGTAACCTCTAACGAGTTTAAGATTCAATTTATAGGCAAAATTCCAGGAAATTATACAATTGATGTGATGGATGCTAAAGGACAGTTAGTAATAACAAAAAATGTGAATGCGGGAAGCAAAAACAGTACGGCTACTGTGAGCCTGCCTGAATTAACAAGCAAAGGAATTTTTATTGTGAGAATTACAGATAAAAATAACAAAGCAGTTTTTAGCGAAAAAGTTGTTGTGCAATAAACGTTCGGCAGTTGAATTCATTTCAGAAAAAGAATTAAAGAAGAACAGCATTCAACTTAGGTCGCCTGGTTTATAAACGCTGAATCCGAGTTAAAATTTCCCAATTAGAGATGTCTACCTATTCGAGGGCCTCCTTTTGGAGGTCCTCTCTTTATTCAAAAATGATTTTTAAACAGTCTTTTTTACTAAACCGTACTTCTTTTTATTCCAACTGGTTTGAAATCCTTATACGAACCAAATTATTAAAGTCTGAGTTACAGTTTTCCCCGTTGCCCTGGATTAATTAATATTTTGATTATTATTCCTTAACAACTCCCTGAATTCACTTCCCTAATTTGCACCACTTAATTTTTTCAATTTAACCTTCTTGAAAATACTTTCTATGGAAATTATTGGTCAGTTGTGAAAATCATTTTTAAAAAATGAAGTCAATATCTTTTGCTTCAGTTAATGGATGTTTTGATATGAGAAAATCATTGGACTTTTTATTGTCTAATCCCGGCTTTTCTCAAAATGATGTAGAAATTATTGATATATGGGAAGTATTTTACTGAGAATAAGAAAAAGTTGTGAGATGCTGGTACCCTTCAGTGGAGAGGTGAATGAACTATGTGTGTTTAATAAAGATATTTTTTGACATGGAAAGTTTGGTTACTCTGGCTTTTGGCATTATGGAGGCGTCAAAAACTGAAAATTCATAATTAAGTGTATGATTTTAGAACAAATTAATCTGGACACAGTTTAATTAAAAATATGAAACTCATTAAATTAATAATTCTGCTTTTAGTCGGATCATTTACGGTTTCAACCGCAACCGGACAGGCCAATGCTTATATAAATATTCTTTCGCAGAATGGCGGGGTTGTAACCATTGGAGGAAATGTGTTTATTGAAGTTACAGTTGGTAACTCGGGACCCATAGATGATATACCCGCAGGCAAAATAATTGCCCAGGTCTCTGTTCCCGGTGCTATTGTTAGTATCCCCACCACAGGTCATGTTTTGCCCTCCGGCTGGACAATTATTTCAAATTCCGGTACATCAATCCAGGTTTGTAATAGTGGTGATATTATACCTGTATTTGATGAAAGAACAATATTAATAAATCTGCGTGGAGATGCTGTTGGAGGACCTTCTACCATTATTGGCCAGTTGGATTTTAGAAATAATTGCACCGCTCCGGGTAGTTTAAATGGAGATGATAATTCTGATAATAGCTCTACTACCACCATTCAGGTTATACCATCCTGCCCCCTTACAGTTACGGCCTCAACCGGAACGATAAACTGTAATGGCGGCAGCACCACACTTACGGCTATTGCAAGTGGCACACCAGGCCCCTATGAATATAAATTAAACAATGGAACTTACCAGTCTGGTAATACTTTTCCGGTTAATGCCGCAGGTTCGCCGTATATCGTAACAGCAAGAGTAGCCAGCACACCAACCTGTACTGCAACATCATCACCTGTTACGGTAACAGAACCACCGCCTGTTCCAGCGCCAATCGTTAATACGATTGTACAGCCTACTTGTACAGTGGCAACAGGAAGTGTTGACTTAAGTGGTTTACCGGCAACAGGCACATGGACTTTAACCCGAAACCCTGGTGGCGTAACAACAACGGGAACCGGTACAACTGCAACCATCAGTGGTCTGGCTGCAGGAACCTATACATTTACTGTAACCAATGCAACAGGATGTACTTCAGTAGCATCTGCCAATGTGGTCATCAATACTCAACCTGTAACACCGACAGCGCCGGTTGTAGGAACGATCACACAACCTACCTGTGCTGTTGCAACAGGAACGGTTGTATTAAATGGTTTACCGGCCACAGGCACATGGACCCTGACCCGTAATCCCGGAGGAGTAACAACGACAGGAACCGGAACAAGTACAACGATCAGTGGACTGGCCACAGGAACCTATACATTCACAGTAACCAATTCAGATGGATGTACTTCATCATCATCTGCCAATGTGGTTATCAATACACAACCGGTGACACCAACAGCGCCGGTTGCAGGAACGATCATGCAACCTACATGTACCGTGGCAACAGGAGATTTAGTATTAAATGGTTTACCGGCAACAGGAACATGGACCCTGACCCGTAACCCCGGTGGAGTAACAACGACAGGAACAGGAACAAGTACTACGATAAGTGGTCTTGCTTCAGGAACCTATACATTCACAGTAACCAATTCAGATGGCTGCACTTCTGCCGCATCTGCCAATGTGGTTATCAATGTTCAACCGGTTACACCGGCAGCGCCAACAGTAGGAACAATTACTCAACCTACTTGTACAGATTTATCAGGATCTGTAGAACTTAATGGATTACCATCAGGAATCTGGACGATTAATCCCGGAGCAATTGCTGGAAATACATCAACTATAACTATAAGCGGCCTGGCTCCCGGTACATTTAATTATACAGTAACAAATGCTGTAGGCTGTACCTCATCACCATCAGCTAATGTGGTGATAAATAATTTACCGGCAGGCCCTCCAACGCCAACCGTTAGTGTTACACATCCAACCTGCACGGTAGCAACGGGAACAATAACCATCACATCTTCTATTACAGGATTAACATTCAGTCTTGACGGAGCTGCTTATCAAAGTTACCCGGGAGGTATCATCTCAACAGTAGCAGTGGGTCTTCATACCCTAACAGCAAAAGATGCTCCGGGATGTATATCTACAGTTACTAACATCACCGTAAATGCACAACCACCAACACCGGCTGCACCCACTATTAATGTGATTCAACCAACCTGTACGGTTGCAACAGGAACTATTTTAATTACTTCTTCAACATCGGGCCTCACATTCGATTTTAATGGCGCAGGATATGCAGGTTACCCTGTTGGAGGTTATACACCACTTACTCCCGGAACTTATACACTTTCTGCCCAGAATACAAGCGGTTGTATTTCACCTGTTATTAATATTACCGTGAATGCACAGCCTCCAACCCCTTCCACTCCTGTTGTTGGAACCATCACTCAACCTACCTGTGCTGTATCATCAGGGTCTGTTGTATTAAGCGGTTTACCTGCAGGAAACTGGATCATTAACCCCGGAAATGTAGCGGGAAATACCAGCACAACAACGGTAATTGGTCTTACAAGCGGAACATATAACTTCACTGTTACTAATTCGGCAGGATGTACATCAATAGCAACATCGAATGTAGTAATTAATGGTGTACCCGGGGCGCCTTCCGCACCAATGGTAAATGTGATCCAGCCTACCTGTACACTAGCCACCGGAACGATGATCATTACTTCATCAACCACAGGGTTTCTGTTCAGTCTTGATGGCATATTGCCTTATCTCCCATATACGGGTCCTTATACAGGAATAACAGCAGGGCCTCATTCACTGATCGCACAAGACCTGGCTTTTTGCTTATCTCCTGTTGTTAATATCACTGTGAATGCACAACCCCCAACACCCACAACGCCGGTTGCAGGAACGATCACACAACCAACTTGTACAGTCGCAACAGGAAGTGTAGTATTAAATGGATTGCCGACAACAGGAACCTGGACACTGACCCGTAACCCAGGTGGTATAACAACTACAGGAACAGGAACAAGTACAACTATCAGCGGCCTGGCTGCAGGAGCCTATACATTTATTGTAACGAATTCAGATGGCTGTACTTCATCATTATCATCCAATGTGAATATCAATGCACAACCTTCAACACCTGCAGCGCCGGTAGCGGGAACGATCACACATCCAACTTGTACTGTAGCAACAGGAGATGTAGTAATAAATGGTTTACCGTCAACAGGAACATGGACCCTGACCCGTAACCCGGGTGGTGCAACAACGACAGGAACAGGAACAAGTACAACGATCAGTGGGCTGGTAGCAGCAACTTATACATTTACAGTAACCAATGCAGAAGGATGTACTTCAGTTGCATCAGCCAATGTGGTTATCAATACACAACCTGTAACACCCTCAGCGCCGGTAGCAGGAACGATCACACAACCTACCTGTACTGTAGCAACAGGAAGTGTAATAATAAATGGATTGCCGGCAACTGGAACATGGACCCTGACCCGTAACCCTGGTGGCATAACCACCACAGGAACAGGAACAAGTACAACGATCAGTGGGCTGGTAGCAGCAACTTATACATTTACAGTAACCAATGCAGAAGGATGTACTTCAGTTGCATCAGTCAATGTGGTTATCAATACACAACCTGTAACACCCACAGCACCGCTGGCAGGAACGATTACACAACCTACTTGTACAGTAGCAACAGGGGGTATAGTATTAAATGGTTTACCGTTAACAGGAACATGGACACTGACCCGCAACCCTGGTGGCATAACCACCACAGGAACAGGACCAAGTACAACGATCAGTGGATTGGTAGCAGGAACTTATACATTCACGGTAACCAATTCAGATGGCTGTACTTCATTAGCATCAACCAATGTTGTTATCAATGCCCAACCTGTAACACCCACAGCACCGGTGGCAGGAACGATTACACAACCTACTTGTGCAGTAGCAACAGGGGGTGTAGTATTAAATGGTTTACCAGCAACAGGAACATGGACGCTGACCCGTAACCCCGGTGGAGTAACAACGACTGGAACAGGTACAAGTACAACGATCAGTGGATTGGTAGCAGGAACTTATATATTTACGGTAACCAATTCAGATGGCTGTACTTCATTAGCATCAGCGAATGTGGTTATCAATGCACAACCTCTGCCACCAACAGCATCTGCAACGGCTGGTACCATTGCTTGTTTTGGTGCAACTACGACACTTACAGTTACAGCTTCAGGTGGCACAGCACCATATCAATATAGCATCAATGGAGGTACAACTTACCAGATTGGTAATACTTTTACAGTTGGCGCAGGAACTTATATTATAACGGTACAAGGCTTTAATACCTGCATAGTAACAACAACCCCTATAACGATAACACAACCAACATCTGTCATGGGTTCTGCATCAGCTGGCACAATTATCTGTAACGGAGGTACAACCACACTCACAGTTTCAGCCTCCGGCGGAACGCCCCCTTACCAATACAGTCTGAACGGAGGAGCCTTCCAGTTAGCCAATACATTTATTGTCGGTGCAGGTACACAAAATGTTAACGTAAGGGATGCAAATCTCTGCACATCAACCGCAACATCAGTTATTATAACTCAGCCAGCAGCGATCACGGCAACAGCTGCACAGGCAGCTCCTATTCCCTGTAATGGAGGAATCACTTCATTGACCGTTGCGGCTTCCGGCGGAACAGCGCCATATCAATACAGTTTGAATGGCGGAGCCTACCAGTCAGGTAATAGTTTTTCGGTTAACGCAGGAATATATACTGTCACTGTGAGAGATGCAAATCTCTGTACAAAAAACACCGCTCCTTTAACGATCACTCAGCCTTCTACATTAACAGCTTCATCTACGGCGCCGAGAATTACAAATTGTGGAGGAACTACGCAAGTAACAGTGTCAGCTTCCGGTGGAAGAACACCTTATAATGGTGTTGGTTCTTTTAACAGGGGACCTGGTACTTGGAATTTCCAGGTCACAGATGCATCCGGATGTACTACTACTGCAACGGTCACTATAGAAGCACCGGGTTGTATGAATTTGAAAGTATTCCCAAATCCAGCCAGTAATTCAATTAACATAAATCACTCAGTAGCGGAATCAGGGTCTATCATGCAGGTGTTTAGTATAAACGGAGGCTTATTGATTTCTAAACCAGTTCCACAAAATACTTTTTTAACAACTGTTGATGTTAGCATACTGGCTGCCGGGCCTTACATTTTAGTTTATTTGAATGGGGGTGAAAAAAGGGCAATTCAATTTGAAAAAATCAACTAAACCCCGGCTAAATAATAATTTAAAAACTTCGGATTTACAATTATTCAAGGGCAGTTCGGGTTAAAAAATTTCAAAAAACAATTGATTTGTTGTACTTGATTTAATGCGAAAATAAGAGTAAAATGCAAGCCATTTCAAAAGAGAGCCATAAACAGTTTTGTTCACAAATTGAGGTCATTCGAATAAGCAGATCGTTAAAATCGAATGAGCTGACTAAAATGGAATCTGAACTAATTCTCATCTTTCAGAATTATTGGCAACATTTAAATGATCTCCGGGAAATAATACTTGAATATGATACCAAAAAAAGCAACATTCGAGCTGAAATTAAACAATTAGTACGGGGAAAACAGCGAAACGGATATGTTGGATTTAAAAACGGGAATACAAGATAAAATGATAAGAAAACCTGTCTTAGCGGCCAAGGTTCGTGTCTCCATGAAAAATGTTGTGAAACTTGACAACTATTACTGTCCGGATGAACTCAAAGAAGCCGTCCATCAGTTTGCGGAGTATTACAACCACCAGCGGTATCATGAATCATTGGAAAGTGTAACACCGGCAGACGTTTATTAAGGCAGACAGTAAGAATTTTTAAAACAAAGAGAACTTATTAAGCAAAAAACTATCCGGAGGTAGCCCCTTTAGGCGACTTGAAAGTAAGGCATAAAATATTTGCGAAAAATCTTCCAAAATCCACTGTTTGCCCTTACCTTTGCCGCCCCAATTAGTTCTTTTGAAAACTTTCGCTTGGCGAAGGAATGAGGAATTTGGGAGATTTAGTAGTCCGCCAGTTGGCGAATGAAAGGTCGCTAAAACCAAAAAAGATAACATAATGGCAAAAGAAATCAGCGGCTATGTAAAGCTGCAGTGCAAAGGTGGCCAGGCTAACCCCGCACCTCCGATCGGTCCGGCTTTAGGTTCCAAGGGTATTAACATCATGGAATTCTGCAAGCAGTTCAATGCAAGAACACAGGACAAAATGGGAAAAGTAATCCCTGTATTAATCACCGTTTATTCTGATAAGAGTTTTGATTTTATTTTAAAAACTCCACCTGCAGCTATTCAGTTGATGGAGGCCGCTAAAATTCAAAAAGGTTCCAAAGAAAGCAACCGTGCAAAAGTTGGTAAAGTAAACTGGGAACAGGTAAAGGCTATTGCAGAGGATAAAATGCCTGACCTGAACTGTTTTACCGTGGAAAGTGCCATGAAAATGGTAGCCGGTACTGCACGCAGCATGGGCTTGAACGTAGAAGGTAAAGCCCCATGGGAAAATTAATTTAGCGAATACTAAAAACGAATTAAAATGGCATTCATCAGTAAAAAAAGAAAAGTTGTTAATCCAAAAGTGGATGGCACTAAGTTATACTCTCTGAAAGAAGCATCTGCATTGGTAAAAAGTATTACTACCTGCAAATTTGATGCATCAGTGGATTTGCACATCCGATTGGGTGTTGATCCTAAAAAGGCAGACCAGGCTATTCGTGGAACCGTATCACTTCCACACGGAACTGGTAAAACAAAAAAAGTGCTGGTCCTTTGTCCCCCCGATAAAGAAGCGGAAGCAAAAGAAGCCGGCGCTGATTATGTGGGATTGGACGAATATGTTACAAAAATTGAAGGTGGTTGGGTAGATGTTGATGTGATCATTGCTACTCCTTCTGTTATGCCTAAGATAGGTAGGTTGGGTAAAGTGCTTGGACCAAGAAACCTGATGCCAAACCCTAAAACCGGAACCGTAACCAATGATGTTGCGAATGCAATCAATGAAGTGAAAGGTGGAAAGATCGCATTTAAAGTAGATAAAGTGGGTATCATACATGCGTCTATTGGTCGTGTAAGTTTTGCACCGGAAAAAATTGCTGAGAACAGCCTGGAGCTGATCAATGCAATCCTTAAAGCAAAGCCATCTTCTTCCAAAGGAACGTATGTGAGAGGTGTAAGTATGGCCAGTTCGATGAGCCCCGGTATTACCATTGACGCAAAAACATTTGTTCATTAAAATCAATCTGGCCGCTTTGGCTGCAAGATTGATTTGTTAACTGGTCGTAAGCGGCCTGATTGATAACTGACCGATAAAATAAAAAGTCATGACTAAAGATCAAAAAAACGAAGTGATAGAGTTGCTGAAAGGCAAATTCACACAGTATAATAATTTCTACGTTACTGATACAGAATCTCTGTCAGTAGCACAGGTGGTAAAATTGCGCCGTGCCTGTTTTGATAAAAAGGTGGAAATGAAAGTGGCAAAAAACACATTGATTAAAAAAGCAATGGAGTCGCTTGACGCTGAAAAATATACAGGAGTGTATGACTCTTTGCATAAAGTAACGGCCTTAATGTTCTCCGAGAATCCTAAAGATCCGGCATTGATCCTAAGTTCTTTTCGTAAGTCAAATAATGTTGAAAGACCTGAGTTGAAAGCTGCTTTTATTAATGGGGATGTTTATACAGGGGATAATAGCCTTAAAGCACTGACACAGATCAAAACCAAGAATGAGTTGATCGGTGAAGTTATCGGCTTGTTGCAATCACCTGCTAAGAGAGTCTTGGCTGCTTTGTTGCAAAACGCAGAAAAGAAAGCTGCTGGTGCAGAAGTTGTGGCAGAATAAATTAGCTAATTAGCCAATATGCTAATCTGCTAATTGCCGGAAATGTAAGGTTTCATCAGCACAATAGCTAATCAGCATATGAGCAAATTATATACAGACAAATTTTTTTAATAACCCCGCCGGAGTCAAAAACAATGAAGGCGGCAAAAATTTAAATCAAATGGCAGACGTAAAAGCATTAGCAGAAGGCCTTGTAGCCTTAACAGTAAAAGAAGTACAGGAATTGGCTGACTTCTTAAAATCAGAATATGGAATTGAGCCAGCAGCAGCTACAGTAGTGGCAGCATCAGGTGGTGGTGAAGGTGCAGCAGCAGCAGAAGAAAAAACTGCTTTTGATGTAATATTGAAAGGAGCTGGTGCTTCTAAACTGGGTGTAGTTAAAATCGTAAAAGATTTGACTGGCTTAGGTTTGAAAGAAGCAAAAGACCTTGTTGATAGTGCACCAAAAAATATCAAAGAAGGTATTTCTAAAGCAGAAGCTGAGGAAATCGTTGCTAAGCTGAAAGAAGCTGGCGCAGATGTTGAGATTGCCTAAGGCAATCGAAATCCCGATTTTTTCGGGATTGAGATAGCTTAATTTCTTATTACTGAATAATTATTTTAAACCCTTCGCTTTGCGGAGGGTTTTTTATTGTATAGAAATATAAGGTGCAATTTTATTAAATACATCTTCCGTCACCACCATCACTTTTTTAATATCTTCCAATTTTGCAAATAGCCCATGTTGATTTCGAAAAGCCACTATTGGATTGGCTAAACTGTACCTGATATATGGATGGGCTTTCAACTCATCAATGGTTGCAGTATTGATGTTAATTTTCCTGATCGGGATGTTTTCCAATTTCAGGTATTGTTTTATTTTTTGAAAAGTTGAATCCGGTAAGCCATAGGTTTCTCCGATTTGATTTACTGAATAGAAACCGCCCAATTTATCCCTGTAGTTAATAATTCTTACTGCCAGCTTGCTTCCAATTCCCGGTAATGCAATAAAGGCTGTAGTATCAGATGAATTAATATCTATAATTGTGTACCGTGGGGCATAAGTTTTCGCTGGTTGGTTTTCGGATAGCAGGTTATTACTAAAATCTTTATAGTTATTTGTTTCGCCAGCAGATTCAATTTTAATGTAAGGAGCTATTCTTTCAAATTCATTGGGAAATAAACCATAAATTCTTTGCAGATCTTCCGGCTTTTTGAATTTTCCGCCCTTACTTAGATAATTTTGAATTGTACTGATTGTTTTATCCCTCAGCCCCAATTTCTGCCATCCTTCGGTGGGCAACGTATTTGGGTCGAAATAAAATAATGCACCTTTTGACTTACTGTAATAATTGTTGATTGGACGATCAAATTGATAGGCTGAACTGTTATCGTTATTGTATTGGTTGAATTGTTTGTTATTATCTGATTCTTTCTGTTCAATTCTTTTCATGGCGGCTATCCAGGCAGTATCGGTATTTGCAGGTTTCAAACTACTACTATCAGAAATGGCTTTGGGCAAAAAAAATACGATAGCAATCAGCAACATGATAGCTATAATAGCTATTCTGTCACGGCGGGTAAAAGTGAGATAGTCACTCACAAATTCTTTCCAATTCATTATCCTTATTTTGTTGCAAAATACAGAACAGGGGGTCTTTAAAAAATGGCCACTTAGTGGTATTTTGGCCGGGTTATTGTTAGCAAACTTTTCTTGTTCTGAAACATAAAATCCTTACCTTTGCAATCCTTTATTTTGGCCAAACAAATTTTGACATCCCAAATCATGCTCAACTAATTGATTTTCATTGGTTTTCTATTCTAAAAAAATGAGAACCTGTGAGTGATTTGTATGTCCTGAACGTTCTAAAACCGGTATTACGCATATGTCTTCAACAAAAGTGAACTCAAGAGTGGATTTCGGTAAAATTAAGCACCTGGCTGAAACACCTGATCTTCTTGAAGTACAGATCCAATCGTTTAAAGAATTTTTCCAGTTAGAAACTACTCCCGACAAACGTAATGTTGAAGGGTTGTTCCGGGTTTTTAAAGACAACTTTCCAATTACAGATACCCGGAACATTTTCGTCCTGGAGTTTTTAGATTACTTTATTGATCCGCCCCGTTATACGATTGATGAGTGTATGGAACGTGGATTGACTTACGCTGTTCCTCTCAAAGCCAAACTTCGTTTGAGCTGTAACGATGAGGAACATGTGGACTTCCAGACTATCGTTCAGGATGTATTTTTGGGTAATATCCCTTACATGACTCCCCGTGGTACTTTTGTGATTAACGGAGCAGAAAGAGTAGTTGTATCTCAGTTGCATCGTTCGCCAGGAGTATTCTTTGGTCAGTCCGTTCACCCGAACGGAACCAAAATATACTCAGCAAGGGTTATTCCTTTCAAAGGAGCCTGGATGGAGTTTGCCACAGACATCAACAATGTGATGTACGCCTACATTGACCGTAAGAAGAAATTCCCGGTTACTACATTGCTTCGTTCTATCGGTTATGAAATAGACAAGGATATCCTTGAACTATTTGGTATGGCTGATGAAGTAAAGACAGATAAAAAGACTTTATCAAAATATATTGGCAAAAGATTAGCCGCAAGGGTATTGAGAACCTGGGTAGAAGATTTTGTGGATGAAGATACCGGAGAAGTAGTTTCTATCGAAAGAAACGAAATCGTTATGGAAAGGGATACTGTATTGGATGAAGAAGCGATTACGACCATTTCTGAAATGGATGTGAAGAGTGTATTTATTCAGCGGGAAGATGTTGGTGGAGATTATGCTATCATCTACAATACCCTCAATAAAGATACTTCCAACAGTGAACTGGAAGCTGTTCAGTTTATTTATCGGCAGCTTCGTGGAGCAGATGCACCAGATAATGAAACAGCCCGTGGAATCATTGATAAATTATTCTTCAGCGATAAACGTTACGATCTTGGTGAAGTTGGCCGTTATAAAATCAACCGGAAATTAAATGTTGATTTACCGCTTCAAAAGAAAACATTAACGAAAGAAGATATTATTTTAATCATCAAATATCTTGTACGCCTTACCAATGGTAAAGCAGAGGTAGATGATATTGATCACCTTAGTAATCGTCGTGTACGTACAGTGGGTGAGCAATTGTATGCTCAGTTCGGCGTTGGTCTTGCCCGTATGGCCAGAACGATCAGGGAAAGAATGAACGTCAGAGATAACGAGGTGTTTACCCCTGTTGACCTGATCAATGCAAGAACATTATCGAGTGTTATCAATTCATTTTTTGGAACATCGCAGTTATCTCAGTTCCTTGATCAGACAAATCCTTTAAGTGAGATCACTCACAAACGTCGTATTTCAGCACTCGGGCCAGGTGGTTTGAGTCGTGAAAGAGCAGGTTTTGAAGTTCGTGACGTTCACTATTCTCACTATGGCCGTCTTTGCACCATTGAAACTCCGGAAGGTCCAAACATTGGTTTGATTTCTACACTTTGTGTACATGCCAAGATCAATGATATGGGCTTTATCGAAACACCATATCGTAAAGTATTTGAAGGAAAAGTTAGCATGAAGGAATTGACTTTCCTGAGTGCTGAGGAAGAAGATCTGGCAAAAATTGCACAGGCAAATACGCCATTAGATGAAAAAGGAAACTTCAAAGAAGAGAAAATTGTAAGTCGTGAAACAGGTGATTTCCCGATCCTTGATAAAAACGATGTTGAATATATGGACGTTGCTCCTAACCAGATTGTTGGTTTGAGTGCTTCATTGATTCCATTCCTTGAACATGATGATGCCAACCGTGCATTGATGGGATCAAATATGCAACGTCAGGCTGTACCGCTACTGCGTCCTGATGTACCAATTGTAGGTACAGGATTAGAAGGTAAGGCAGCAAGAGATGCAAGAATTCAGATTCATTCAGACGGTAACGGTGTGGTAGAATATGTTGATGCAAATGAAATTCATGTTCGGTACGACCGGGATGTAGAAGAAAAATTAGTAAGTTTTGAAGATGATCTGAGAATTTATAAACTCACCAAATTTATCAAAACCAACCAGGAAACTTGTATAAACCTGAATCCCGCCGTTAAGAAAGGACAGAAGGTGAAAAAAGGCGATTTCCTGACCGAAGGGTATGCAACACAAAATGGTGAAATTGCTCTTGGTAAAAACCTGAAAGTGGCTTTCATGCCATGGAAGGGTTACAACTTCGAAGATGCAATCGTTATCAGTGAAAGGGTTGTGAAAGAAGACATGTTCACATCTGTTCATATTTCTGAATACGAACTGGAAGTAAGAGATACTAAATTAGGAGAGGAAGAATTAACTCCTGATATTCCAAACGTTTCAGAAGAAGCAACAAAAGATCTGGATGAAAATGGAATCATAAGGATTGGTGCACAAGTAAAAGAAGGCGATATACTCATTGGAAAGATTACACCTAAAGGGGAATCTGATCCAACACCGGAAGAGAAATTGCTTCGTGCCATTTTTGGTGATAAAGCTGGTGATGCAAAAGATGCTTCTTTAAAAGCTCCGAACGGTGTGGAAGGTGTAGTCATCGGCAAGAAATTATTCCAGAGAGCCAAGAAAGATAAGAATGGTAAAGTGAGAGAGAAGGCCATGATAGAAAAGCTGGAAAAGCAACATGAGAAGAATGAGAATGACCTGATGGAAGTCTTGTTGGAGAAATTGGGTACTCTTTTAGCCAATCATACTTCTGCTGGTGTCGGAAATAACTTTGGTGAAATACAAATTGGTAAGGGTGCCAAATTCACCGAAAAGAATCTTCGTGGTCTTGATTATGCCAACATCAATCCATTGGGTTGGACAGGCGATAGCAAAATAGATCATCAGATCAATACCCTCTTGCATAACTATAATATCAAGTTCAATGAAGAACTTGGCCGTTATAAGAGAGAGAAATTCAACATCAGTATCGGTGATGAATTACCTGCAGGTGTATTAAAATTGGCTAAAGTATATCTTGCTGTTAAGCGTAAGCTGAAAGTGGGTGATAAAATGGCCGGTCGTCATGGTAATAAAGGTATCGTAGCTAAGATCGTTCGGCATGAAGACATGCCTTTCCTGGAAGATGGAACTCCTGTAGATGTTGTTTTGAATCCCTTGGGTGTACCAAGTCGTATGAACCTGGGGCAGATTTATGAAACGATCCTTGGTTGGGCAGGTATAAAACTGGGTTTGAAATTTGCAACACCAATTTTTGATGGAGCCACTGTGGAAGAAATAGAAGGATATTGCAGAGAAGCTAATATTCCAATGCACGGTCACACTTACTTGTATGATGGTGAAACCGGTGAACGTTTCCACCAGAAAGCAACAGTAGGGATCATCTATGTTATCAAACTTCACCACATGGTGGATGATAAAATGCATGCCCGTTCTATCGGACCATACAGCTTAATTACACAGCAACCGCTGGGTGGTAAGGCGCAGTTCGGTGGTCAGCGTTTCGGTGAAATGGAAGTGTGGGCATTGGAAGCATATGGTGCATCTAATATCCTTCAGGAATTATTGACACTGAAATCGGATGATATAATCGGCCGTGCAAAAACCTACGAGGCAATTGTAAAAGGCGAGAATATTCCGAGACCAGGTGTTCCTGAATCATTCAATGTATTGGTGCATGAGTTGAGAGGGTTAGGTCTTGATCTGAAATTCGAGTAAGAGAAAGCTTCGAGCTATGAGTTAGGAGCTGCGAGTTAAAGTCTCGAAACTCACAACTCGCCACTCGAAACTCTTTCAGCTGGAAACAAAAATTTTAAAAGAAACTTGAAACAATAATTGGCTATGAAAAAAGAGAATCGTCCTAAAGCGGCTTTTTCAAAAATTACCATCGGTCTTGCTTCTCCGGATGTTATCCTGGAAAGAAGCTATGGTGAAATATTAAAGCCTGAAACGATCAACTATCGTACGTACAAACCTGAAAGAGACGGTTTGTTCTGCGAAAGAATTTTTGGCCCGGTAAAAGATTACGAATGTGCCTGCGGTAAATACAAACGTATCCGTTATAAAGGGATTGTTTGCGACCGTTGTGGTGTAGAAGTAACAGAGAAAAAAGTTCGTCGTGAAAGAATGGGCCACATCAAATTGGTGGTGCCTGTTGTTCATATCTGGTACTTCAAATCTTTACCAAACAAAATTGGTTACCTCTTAGGTGTTAGTTCTAAGAAATTAGAAACAATCGTATACTACGAACGTTTTGTGGTAATACAATCTGGTATCCGTGTTGACAAAGGGCAAAATCCCGGCGATCTATTAACTGAAGAAGAATATTTAGATATACTGGATACATTACCAAAGGATAACCAATATCTGCCTGATGATGATCCAAATAAGTTCATCGCTAAGATGGGTGCAGAAGCAGTGCATGATATGCTGCAACGCATCGATCTTGATCAGTTATCATTTGATTTAAGAAACGCTGCGGCAACTGAAACTTCACAACAACGTAAAGCAGATGCATTGAAGCGTTTGAGTGTGGTTGAAGCCTTCCGTGATGCTAATACGAGGATTAATAACCGTCCGGAGTGGATGGTAATGCAGTACATTCCTGTTATTCCACCAGAACTGCGTCCGTTAGTGCCGCTGGATGGTGGTCGTTTTGCATCATCTGATCTGAATGATCTTTATCGCCGTGTTATTATCCGTAATAACCGTTTGAAAAGATTATTAGAAATTAAAGCACCTGAAGTAATCCTTCGGAATGAAAAAAGGATGTTGCAGGAAGCAGTTGACTCCTTGTTTGATAACAGCCGTAAATCAAATGCTGTAAAAGCAGAAGGTGGAAGGGCATTGAAATCACTCAGTGATGTATTGAAAGGTAAGCAAGGTCGTTTCCGTCAGAACTTATTGGGTAAAAGGGTTGACTATTCTGGTCGTTCTGTTATCGTGGTAGGTCCTGAATTAAAACTACATGAGTGTGGGTTACCAAAAGATATGGCAGCTGAATTGTTCAAGCCATTTATCATCCGTAAATTAATTGAAAGAGGTATCGTAAAAACAGTAAAATCAGCAAGAAAGCTGGTTGATAAGAAAGAAGCTGTGGTTTGGGATATATTAGAAAATATTTTGAAAGGTCACCCGATTATGTTGAACCGGGCCCCAACGCTTCACCGTTTATCAATCCAGGCATTTCAGCCAAAATTGATTGAAGGTAAAGCGATACAACTGCATCCATTAGTTACTACCGCCTTCAACGCCGACTTTGATGGTGATCAGATGGCAGTGCATGTACCATTAAGTCATGCTGCCGTGTTGGAAGCACAATTATTAATGCTGGCTTCTCATAACATCCTGAACCCGCAAAATGGTACACCAATTACCCTTCCTTCTCAGGACATGGTACTCGGTCTGTATTATATTACAAAAGGAAAAAGGACAACAGATACTGAAACTGTACGTGGAGAAGGGAAAGCATTTTACTCTAATGAAGAAGTAATCATTGCATATAATGAAGGTGTTATTGATATGCATGCCTGGATAAAAGTAAAAGCAAACATCAGAAATTCAGACGGATTGCTTGAACATAAGTTAATTGAAACAACTGTTGGTCGTGTAATATTTAATCAACATGTGCCAGCAGAAGTTGGATTTGTAAATACAATATTGACCAAAAAGAACCTTCGTGAAATTATTGGTGATATTATCAAAATTACCAACGTTCCAAAAACAGCGAAATTTCTGGATGATATTAAAACATTAGGTTTCCGTACAGCCTTCCAGGGTGGTTTGTCATTCAGTATTAATGACCTTATTATACCAGATACTAAAGAAGAAATGCTGGATAATGCAAAAGTTGAAGTAGATGAAGTGTGGGATAGTTATAATATGGGTCTTATTACTAACAACGAACGTTATAATCAGATTGTAGACATCTGGAGCCGTGTGGATACAAGAATAACAGAATCATTGATTCATGAGCTGGCTAATGACAAACAGGGATTTAACTCTGTCTTTATGATGTTGGATTCGGGTGCAAGAGGTTCTAAACAACAGATTAAACAGTTGGCAGGTATAAGAGGTTTGATGGCGAAGCCTAGAAAATCAGGATCTTCCGGATCAGAGATTATTGAAAATCCGATTCTATCTAACTTTAAAGGTGGATTGAACGTATTGGATTACTTTATCTCTACCCACGGTGCCCGTAAAGGTTTGGCGGATACGGCTCTTAAAACAGCTGATGCAGGTTACCTTACCCGTCGTTTGGTTGACGTATCACAGGATATGGTTATAACAGAAGAAGATTGTGGAACACTTCGGGGTATTGCAACTTCTGCGTTAAAAGATAATGAAGATGTGATTGAGCCGTTGAGCGACAGAATAGCCGGCCGTACGTCATTACATGATATTTATGATCCGGTTAATGAGCAACTGATAGTTTCTGCAGGGGAGGAAATTACTGTTGATGTATCCAGGAAAATAGAAGAAACAGGGATTGAAATAGTTGAAATCCGCTCTGTTCTTACTTGTGAAAGCAAACGTGGAGTTTGTGTGAAATGTTATGGTAAAAATCTTGCTTCAGGAAATACGGCTCAACGTGGCGACGCAGTTGGTATCATAGCAGCTCAGTCAATTGGTGAGCCAGGTACACAGCTTACTCTTCGTACATTCCACGTAGGTGGTGTGGCAGGTTCTGCATCAGTAGAATCGACTTTAGCTGCAAAATTTGATGGTACAATCCTGTTCGATGGTCTGCGAACTGTTAGCATCGATATTAAGGATGGGTCTAAATCACAAGTTGTCATCGGCCGTACAGGTGAGGTTCGGATTATTGATACCAAGAATGATCGATTGCTGATTACTAATAATATTCCTTACGGTGCTACGCTGAATGTGAAAGACGGTCAGAAAGTCCATAAGGGAGATATTCTTTGTACATGGGATCCGTTTAACAATGTTATCATGGCAGAGATAAATGGCGTTGTCAAATTTGATAACGTTATAGAAGGAGTTACTTACAGGGAAGAATCTGATGAGCAAACCGGACACCGTGAAAAAGTAGTTATTGAGACCAGAGATAAGACCAAAATTCCTTCTATTATCGTATCTGGAAAAGACGATAAATCATATAACCTGCCAACAGGCAGCCATATCATCATAGAAGAAGCTGATGATGTAAGGGCTGGCCAGGTGATAGTGAAGATTCCAAGAGTACTTGGTAAACTTAGAGATATTACCGGTGGTCTTCCCAGGGTTACTGAATTGTTTGAGGCAAGAAACCCAAGCAATCCTGCTGTTGTCTCTGAAATAGATGGTGTAGTTTCTATGGGTGCCATTAAAAGAGGAAACCGAGAAATCATCATTGAAGCAAAAGATGGTGTACAAAAGAAATACCTGGTTCCTTTGACAAGACAAATTCTTGCACAGGATGGTGACTTTGTAAAAGCAGGAGTTCCATTAAGCGATGGTCAGATTGCACCTTTTGATATTCTTTCAATAAAAGGTCCGTTTGCCGTTCAGGAATATGTGGTGAATGAGATACAGGAAGTATATCGTCTGCAGGGTGTGAAAATCAATGACAAGCATATTGAGTGTATTGTTCGTCAAATGATGCGTAAAGTAAATATCGTTGATCCGGGAGATACAAGATTCCTGGAAGATGATTTAACTGATAAGTTTGAGTTTGTAGAAGAAAATGATTACATCTACGATAAGAAAGTAGTAACAGAAATAGGTGATAGCGGAAAGCTTCGTGCAGGACAGATTGTTTCATTGCGTGAAGTAAGAGAAGAGAATTCAATACTTCGCCGGAATGATAGAAAGCCAGTAGAGTTCCGTGATGCCAAACCTGCTACTTCATCTCCAACTTTATTAGGTATAACAAAAGCATCTTTAGGGGTACCGAGCTGGATTTCAGCTGCTTCATTCCAGGAGACTACTAAAGTGCTGTCATCAGCAGCCATTAATGGTAAAACAGATGACATGCTCGGATTGAAAGAGAATGTAATTACTGGACACCCGATACCTGCCGGTACAGGATTAAGGGAGTTTGAAAATATGATCGTTGGTAGTAAAGAAGAGTATGAACTGTTGCAGACAGCAAAAGAGGCAATGGCTTTTGATGAAGAGGAATAAAAGCCAATTTTTGCTGACTACAGCTAATAAATCGAATACAAGGAGTAAGAATTATCTTACTCCTTTTTTTCTCAAAACATGGGCTGTTAAGGGTTTCCTAAAGTGAATTGATTGATTATATTTGACCACTTATTCTGGGTTAGTTTTGCATCAACCAGATTGAAAGAAATATACCCTTATCAATTACAATAATGAAATGGTATGCAATAGCAAACTGGTCTTCGGAAAAGTAAATTCCATGAAGAAAAAAATAATAGTATATACATGAAAAATGGATTGTTAATTTGGAATGTTGTTCTAAGCCTCGTTACGGGTTTTTTACTGGTCAAACAATTTAGCTCTAAAAAAGCTGGTAATTCCGTTGTCAAAACCGTATCAGGCGAGAGTACTGTTTCAAATAAGCAATTTCGAATGGCTTATTTTGAAATGGATACTATTGCTTCCCAGTTCGATCTTGTAAAGACATTGAAGAAAGAGCTCACAAAAAAAGAAGACGATATTAATGCAGAGATGACAAACCGGAGCCAGGCTATACAACAAAAATTAAATTATTATCAAAAACTTATGTCAGAAGGTAAGTTATCGAAAGAGGATGAAGAAGATGCCAGTAATGAAGTAAAAAATATGGATAACGAAATGAAGAACCGGAAACAGCAGATGGATCAGGAGTATAATAATTTTATGGTGACAAAACAAAATGAGATAAAATCGAAGATTGGGGCTTTTATCAAGGAATATAATAAAACAAGAAACTATTCTTATGTAGTGTCCGATGATCCCGGATTGTTTTATTTTCAGGATACAGCTTTTAATATTACTTCAGATGTAATAAAAGGGCTGAACGAAATGTATAAACTCAAAAAGAATTAATATAAAATCCATTTAACTTACGTCCTTCGATACCGGAGGACGTTTTACATTTTCCTGTATTTTTAAATGCTTTGAAATACTTACCTTGAAACATATTTTTCAAAATGGAAGATTTTAAAAAACTATTTGCTTCATTTTCATCTCTTAAAGTAGGAGTGATTGGTGATCTGATGCTGGATACCTATATGTGGGGACAGGTAGATCGTATTTCTCCGGAGGCGCCGGTACCTGTGGTATCATTACATAAAAAGGAATTTAGGCTTGGTGGAGCAGGAAACGTTGCAATGAATTGTAAATCTTTGGGTGCACAGGTAGCTGTACTATCTGTTACAGGAGATGATACCGAAGGATCACTACTTGAAAAGTTATTCAAGACAAGTAATATTGATTCTACTTATCTTGTCAAAACCAAAAACAGGATCACTACCACTAAAATGCGGATAATCAGCCGCAACCAGCAAATGATGCGGCTGGATGAAGAGATAACCGATGATCTTACTGATCGTGATGAAAATGCTCTTCTGGGAAATATAAAAAACTATATTTCAACGATTGCCCCTGATATAATCATTTTTGAAGATTATAATAAAGGTGTGCTTACTGAAAGGGTCATCAAAGAGGCAATCGGATTCTGCAAGCAGGCCGGTGTCCTCATTGCCGTTGATCCGAAAAGAAAAAATTTCTTTTCGTATAAGGAAGTAGATGTATTTAAACCAAATCTTAAAGAAGTTAAAGAGGCATTGAATTTTTTGGTGGAGAGTGTGAACCTTTCTGTATTGCAAAAAATCCATACGGAGCTTGGGAATCTGTTGAGGCATAAAATTTCATTTATTACACTTTCAGAAAAAGGAGTTTTTTATCAGCAGGGGGACAATTCAAAACTGATCCCTTCACATTTGCGAAGTATAAGTGATGTTTCAGGTGCAGGGGATACTGTGATAGCTGTGGCAGCAATGGTTTATGCAGCTACTAAAGATCCGCAACTGATGGCACTAATATCAAATATAGCCGGAGGGCTTGTTTGCGAAGAAGTTGGAACTGTAACTATCAATAAAGAAAAGTTGTTGCATGAATGTGAGTTATTGCTTTCCTGACAGCCTCCTCTAAATCTCCTCCAGGGAGGAGACTTGCGAGAGTCTTTCAAGTTATGTACTCAGATATTTAATTTCGATTTTATTATTAATCTCATTTAGTTACATGTCAACATATACTTTAGTTATTCATGGCGGTGCCGGTACTATTCTGAAACAGGATATGACTGATGAAAAGGAATTGGCATATCGAACTGCCCTGGAAGATGCGTTGAATGCAGGTTATATTTTGTTGGAAAAAGGCGAGACAGCTGTAGCGGCTGTTTTGGCTGCTACCATGTCACTGGAAGATAACCTGCTGTTCAATGCCGGAAGGGGCTCTGTATTTGCAAAAGATGGTAGCCAGGAAATGGATGCTGCCGTTATGGAAGGCCAGCACTTAATGGCCGGGGCAGTAGCTGCTGTAAGAAATATCCGTAACCCGGTAGAGTTGGCTTATGCCATTATGACGAAGAGCCAGCATGTAATGATGACAGGGCAAGGAGCTTATGATTTTGCAAAATTGAATGGAGTTAAAACTGAACCGGATGAATACTTTTATTCGGAGTTCAGACATCATCAATGGAAACAAATGCAGGACTCTGATGAAACAGCATTGGACCATAATGTGGCAGTGAAAGACAAGAAGTTTGGTACAGTGGGTGCTGCTGCTTTGGATATACACGGAAATATTGCTGCGGCTACCAGCACTGGCGGTATGACGAATAAACAATTTGGAAGGGTAGGAGATAGTCCGATTATTGGTGCTGGTACCTATGCCAATAATAAAACCTGTGCTATCAGCTGCACTGGTCATGGAGAACCCTTCATCAGAGCTGTTACGGCCTATGACGTTAGCTGTTTGATGGAATACAAAGGACTTTCTTTAGAAGAAGCTATGAATGTAGTAGTACATGATAAGCTTTTGCAAATAAATGGAGAAGGTGGAATGATTGGTGTGGATGCGAAAGGAAATGCAGCGATGGTTTTTAATAGCGAAGGGATGTATAGGGGGATGTTTGATAGTACCGGAAAAAATGAAATTGCCATTTATAAGTAGCCAATTCATGAAAAAGTATGTCATCATAGTTGCCGGAGGAACAGGAACAAGAATGGGAGGCAATATCCCCAAACAATTCATGTTGCTAAAAAACAAACCGGTTCTCTACTATACATTAAAAACCTTTTTGGAAGTCTACGACGACCTCCACATTATCCTTGTACTGCCTCTTGATTTTACCGATATGGGCCAGGAAATCATTGATGCTTATTTTGATAAAGATAGAATTCGGATAACAGCTGGGGGCGACACCCGTTTTCAATCAGTTAAAAACGGATTGGCACTAGTAGTGGAAGAATCTATCATCTTTGTTCATGATGGTGTTCGTTGTCTTGTCTCAGAAGAACTCATTCATCGTTGTTACGAGCAGGCTGTAGAAACCGGAACGGCAATTCCTGCTGTTATTTCAAAAGACAGCGTCCGGATGTTGAACGACGAGGGTAGTGAAGCGTTTGACAGAAATAAAGTCATGCTGATACAAACACCTCAAACCTTCCATAGTAAAATATTGTTACCCGCTTTCCAGATTGATTATAAAGATAAGTTCACCGATGAGGCATCGGTTGTCGAAGCTTATGGGATAAAAGTAGCACTGGTACAAGGAGAGGAGAATAATATTAAAATAACCAGACCAATTGATTTACTGATTGCTGAAAAAATGTTGGAAGGAAACTGAATGACTGACTGCAAATTTATTTCTTCAACCATTTTAAATAAAAAGGAAGCCGGTTGATCTTAAGCGATGGATAAATTTCCAAAGTAGCTCCAAAACTGCTGTAAAATAAGGCGAGACTGGAAATGTCCGAACCTTCAAAATCCAATACTATATTTTTACCGGCATGATCTTTTATAAATGCATCAATAAGGGCATGGGATGAACCAGTTGTTTTTCCTTTTGGGTGATTGCCTGTAAGAATGTAATATGCTCTGTTGTGAGATAAAAAAAATACACAAGACGCCAGTATTTCTTTTTCAGTAGAAAAAATACCATAAGTGACTGCCATTTGCCTGGAATGCAGATTGTGGAATAAAGTTCTGAAATGATGAATGTTTTCAACTAATTCAGTACCCTGGTTTTTCATTTGTTGTGTGGCCAATTCAATCACCATCTCCACATCAATTCCTTTTTGTACTGTACAGCCAAGTTGAAATGCTTTCCTGATATTTCGATGAATGTTTTCACTATAATCTTTACGAATAGTTTCATAGGGTTTATTCAGGTCAAGGATATAATTATTTCTTTGTATAATGAAACTTGAAATAGATCCTCCGGGATTTTTATTGTTAAGCGAAATATCAATAAAGCGAAATGATGATGGAATGGCTTCAATAAAAGAATGAACCATTTGTTCAGTAACCCCTTTGCCGAATATTCCTAATTGAGCTGCAAGAAATGGCTGATAAAGGTAGCAGATTCCATATTTTTTATTCCACGTCAATGGCATTACTGCTTCGTAATCATTCTCCGAATGGAGGCCTTTGGACATCACCAAAGCATCCCAATGTTTTGACATAGCGTCAAGATAATAGGAGTAAGTATAAACAAGTCCATTTTCTGCAGTGTTGATACAGGCATCCCATTTAATTTTGTCAATTTGCTGATGAGACAGATATTTTATGTTGGAAGGATTGCCCATCAGAAATCTAAATTGCGGTCAATTTTCCGGAAGCTGAAATTGGAAATATCAATTGAGAATGAAATCTTTTTCCAGAACCTTTCTTTTTTGGCAATTGTTGACTTAAAGTAGTCTCCATAGACTGTACTGTACACAAGTGGGATATAAAAGTTCACGGTTTCTTTGAGAAACGAAATCTGAAGACCAGCATCAAATAGAAAACGATCAGTAGTTGCTTTTTGTTTCCAAGATTCTGCATAGGTGCCGATATCAAAGAAGAATTTCAATGGAATTTTAATAGGTAATAAGCTTAGTGGATTAATACTTGAAGGAATCGTTGTGCTGAAATTAGCTGCTATCAACCAATCATCCGTTTTGGCTACTTTATCAGCTAAAAGATCAGTTCTGACTTTAAAGCCACCATCCCTTACCATGATTTGTTGGCTCAAAAAACCTTCAAACTTATTACGACCTGCGAAATAATCACTGTAAGTATAATCTTCGTATCCATTTGCCCCGGTCATATTCAGGTGATACCTGTCTGTTGCAAACTGTTTCGTAATCGTTTTTGATCCGGTGTAAAAGAATTTTCCCGCAAACAATCTGACATCAAGTCCGCCTTCTTTAACATAGTTGAAAAAATATTTTCCGGTAAAAGCAGCCCGTGCAAAATCCTTTCCTTGCTCAACTTTTAATTCACCACTATAAGGATATAGCACCCGGTTATTTTCAACAACAAGCCGTAGCTGATTCAATGTTCTGTTTTCGGTGATGGTTCTGAATTTATTTGAAATGCTGGTATCCGGACCTGGTAAAGTGATTACTGTATCCCGGAAAAAACGAAGACCATCTTCATTGATCATAAATGATTTGAATTGGATAAAACGGTTTTTGTTGCTTCGTGGATTTTTTTCTTTTAATGCAAGCTTAATGCCGGGGACTACTTTACTAAATCCTAGAAAAGTAGTTTTGCCAGCATTGTCAGTAAACTGGTCAATTGTAAATGAAGAACCACTTACACCGACATCAATACTTTTGAAAAGAGTATTAGGATAAAAACTATAAGATGCAAATCCAATACCGGTAACTTCTTTGGATCCTGTTGCGTACATAGGAGCCAGTAAAAACTGTAATTTCGAAGGTGGCAACTTCATATTGGTTACAAAACCACCAACCATTAATTTATCATAGCTGTTTACCCCAATTGCCGGACCAATCAGGATTAAATTTTTTGTAGGATTCTTTGAATATTCAGCCAGTCCTTTCAGGTTGAAGATCGGAATTGCTTTTGTACCTTTTCGTTGCAGATTAGGCAATGTTCCGGTTTTACTGAGTAAGGAAAAAATGGAGTCAAGATTTTTGCCGCTGCTCTCTTCTATTACTTTTTTAAAATCTTCCGGCTGCGGGTGTTTAAACTGCCAGCGTCGGTAATATTCCTGCATGGCCAGGTTGAATGTTTCTGTACCAAGCTCTGATTCTAAATATCGCAGCCATTCAGCAGTTTTATAGTATGCTACCAGCCCATAATTAGCTACGCTGTATTTTTCTGATGATAATTCAATTGACTGTTCAGTTTTGGTGACTACTTTTGTTTCAAAAGCAAGGCGATCTAATTTTGGTTGTAAACCATATTTATTTGTTTTATACTTTTCGTCATAATAACTATTTATTCCTTCATCCATCCAGGGATGTTCTCTTTCATTACTGGCAAGAATTCCATAGAACCAATTATGACCAATCTCATGATTAATCGTATTATCTAATGATTTAGGATCATTATTTGGTGATATAACAGTGATAGTGGGATATTCCATTCCACCACCAAAACTTTCTGGTCCCTGCACTACCTGTACAATATTATATGGATATTCTCCAACTAAAGAAGAATAATGCCGGATAGATGCTTTTGAATTTGTTACAGAATTTTTCCAGTTGTCTTTATGTTTTGGTGTATAATAAGTAAAAACATCTATCGCCTTTCCTGAAGCCAGACGACAACTATCATAGTTTACAATAAATCGTTTATCAGCAAACCAGGCAAAATCGTGAATGTTATTTTGCTTGTAATGCAACGTTTTACTTTCATTTGCTGATTCAGGATAAAGCTGGTAAGTTGTTTTTATTTGTCCACCTGTTGTTTTCCCTGCCTGTCCGGCAGGCAGGTCTTTTCCTTTTATTGGCTCCCAATTAAAAGTGGATCTGCTTTTCAACCATTCTTTTTCTTCTGGATTCTGAAGATCACCAGTTGCAGCTACTACATAGTTTTTTGGAAGTGTAATATTCACATCGAAACTGCCGAATTCACTATAATACTCTCCCTGGTCTAAATACGTCATCGGATGCCATCCTTTTTTATCATACACTGCTGGCTTGGGATACCATTGTGTAGCCTGGTAGCTTTGCCCTTCATGACCGCCTCTTGAGAAATTGTAAGGAAGCTGTACATGAAAAGGAGTAGTAATTGTAATTTTTTGACCGGGAGGCAGGGGAGTTGGCAAAATAATTTTTACAATATCAATGTGCTGTGGATGATCTTCTAAAACGGCGATTATATCATTTACTTTAAAATCCAGCCGGTTGATATATCCTTTTTGGTCTTTGTCAGAAAAATAAAATTTCGTACTCCCGTTTTCCAGCAGCTGATCAGTAAAAGCAGTTTTATCGTTTTTGTATGCATTTGGCCACAGATGAAACCAGATAAACTTTAATGTGTCAGGTGAATTATTTATGTATTCAATTCTTTCGAACCCGTCTAATGTGTGTTCTTTATCATTCAGGGATACATCGATGGTGTAATTGACTTGTTGTTGCCAGTATTGCGGGAAAGCGGCCAGCCAAGAGCTTTGTGCAATGAGCAGGGAAAAAATGAATTTTCTCAAAAGGTTGGAGTTTTATCAAAAGTAAAGATTATCCCGATAATTAACCGGAGCCAATTGTTGCCCGGGAACGCTTTATTTGCCCTTCCCCTTAAAGATAATCCGAAGGGTATGAATTAATATCTTGAAATCAAGAGCCAGCGAAATATTCTCTATATACAACAAATCATATTTACTGCGTTTCACCATTTCTTCCACATTTTCAGCATAACCAAATTGCACCATTCCCCAGCTGGTAAGGCCGGGTTTTACTTTCAGTAAGTATTGATAATAGGGAGAAAGGGAAATAACCTGATCAATATAAAAACGACGTTCTGGTCTTGGGCCAACAAGGCTCATCTCTCCAATAAGGATATTTAATAATTGAGGAAGCTCATCAATGCGCCATTTACGCATTGTTTTTCCCCAATGGGTAATGCGGAGGTCGTTGTCAGAAGATAAAGCCGGTCCTTGTATCTCAGCATCCTTAATCATGGAACGGAATTTATACATCCGGAAAGCTTTTCCTTTATAGCCTATCCTTTCCTGTGAATAAAAAACGGGTCCTTTCGAAGAAAATTTTACTCTTAGTGCTGCGTAAATCATCAGAGGTGATAATAAAACAGATCCAAACAAAGCAACAGTCACATCAATTAACCGTTTTATATTCTGTTGCCATTCTGGCATTAATCCGGTTTGCAAATCAATAAGCGAGGCACCCATTACATTACTGGTCTTTACTGAGCCTGACAGAATATCTAATGTGTTTGGTTGAATTTTTATCTCTACATCTGCTTCACTCAGCCGGTTAATGATATTTTCTAAAAGTGATTGTTCGGATTTTTCCAGAGCCAGTACAACCAACCTGATGTCATTTTTTTTAATAATATCTTCCAGTTCATTCACTACTCCCAGTTTGGGGATAAGCCGAAATATGTTCTCATTGCCGTTCGTTTCCGGAGTCACAAATCCAGCATAACGATAACCACCATCCTGTAGATTTTTTTCTGTTTCTTTATAAATCCTGATAGCGGTATCCTGACGGCCTACGATAACAGTATTAAAATAAACTCTGCCAGAAAGCAATTGTCGTTTTACTTTATTCAGTAACACCCATCTTCCTAAAAATATAAAGATGAAATGAATGGTAAATAAAAAGAATAATGCCAGATAATAATAAGAGTAATTTGTTTGAACATCATCCAGTATAAAAATAAAAAAAAGTACAATGCTTCCTATCAGGCAGCTGATAAAAGTGCTGGTAAACTCAAATAGCCTGGATTTTTTATACAGCCGCCTGTATGAACCTACCAGGGTAAATAAAGATAACCAGCCGAGTGGAATAAAGAGGATGCCAAACCAGAAATTATTATTTGAAATTATCTGGCTTTCATCATCAACTGTTTCATGCAGTAACCATTTCCGGACAAAAAAGAAGGTAGCCCAGGCCAGTGATGCGACAAAGAAATCAATCACGGCATACCAACCAATAGATATTTGTTTAGCGGCCTTCATTAATGCGTTAAAACATTATTGCCAATCTTTTCTAATATCTGGTGAGCTACATCCATGGCCATCAAGCCATCCATTTCAGAAACGATTGTTTTGGTATTATTTAAAATGGCATCTATAAATTCTTCGAGTTCTTTTTTAATTGCATTCACTTCGGGAATGACCGGGTTAGCCACAGCTATCGTTTTTTTGCCTGAAGGGGTTTCTATATCAAAGGCAAATACATTCGTGTCTTTTGCATCTTTGAGTTTGATGATCTCTGTTTTTTTATTGAGAAAATCTATACCGATATACGAATCTTTTTGAAATAACCGGATCTTACGCATTTTTTTCATGGAGATACGGCTGCTGGTCAGGTTGGCTACACATCCGTTATCAAATTCTATTCTTACGTTTGCAATATCCGGCGTTTCTGTCATTACTCCCACGCCACTTGCTGATATATTTTTTACATCACTTTTTACAATACTTAAAATGATGTCAATATCATGTATCATCAAATCAAGTATAACGCTTACTTCTGTGCCTCTCGGATTAAATTGTGCCAACCGATGTACTTCAATAAACATAGGATTCAGTTGCATATCCTTTATAGCGAGAAATGCCGGGTTGAATCTTTCAACATGCCCCACCTGGAATTTAATGCCTGCTTCTTTGGTAAGTTTTACCAATTGCCTGGCTTCTTCCATCGTATTGGCGAGAGGTTTTTCTACAAATACATGCTTGCCTTTTTTAATTGCTTTTTCGCACCATTCATAATGGAAATTAGTTGGGGCGACCACATCAATTACATCGCAAGCATTGATCAATTCATCAGCATCATGAAAGCGGGGAAGGTTGTACTTATCTGATACTTCGTTTGAAGTTTCATCATTGGGGTCGTAAAAACCTACCAATTCAGTACCAGAAATTTCTTTCCAATTATTCAGGTGAAATTTTCCTAAATGTCCAACACCAATAACGCCAATCCTTAGCATAGAAAATGATTAATCCTTCAAAGATAAAGATTGGTTAACCGAGATATCAGAGAGTTATAAACAAATTTGCTATTTCAGCACAGCTGACTGACTGACATACGAAGGGTGAAACACAAAAAGGCAGGTGCCATTTTTGATTGTATTTATTATGGGCGCATTCATCGTGACAGGAACAGCAGGACATCCCCAACTACGGCCGATATATCCCTGTGAGTTTACGTAGTCATTGCTTACATACGATGCACCATGAATAACAATTCCTCTTTCAAATGCTTTGTCATTGACCCCTCTTTCAACTCCTTCCAGTTTAAGGGAATACCCGTTACCACCCTGGTAGGTTTCCCTGGTTATATAAAACCCGGGACTACTCATATGAGAAGAATTTTGATTGGAAAAAGAAGTAGCCCACTCTTTGCCGGTACCTCTACCATGTGCAACTAACGTATTGAATAATATTTTATAATTCTTCATATCCAATATGTATAATCTCTTTTGACCACTGTGTTGGCTGAAATCTACTATTGAGATGATTGAATCATTCAATAACCTGCCTTCTTCAATAAGTACCTGCAAACCTTGCTTTGCAAAATCAAAAGCCTGTTGACTCAATCCTTTCAGACTTAACTGCAGACTATCATATACTGATTTTAATGATGGGAAAACGGGGACTGTGGCAACAGTAACCTTATTTGTCGAATCATTTGGCGGATGAAAAAATATTTTTGCTCCTGTTGCCGATTTTGCAAAAGCAAACGGCAAGTGAAGAATAGCGATAATAAAAGACGATACGATAAGATAAAAGCCTTTGAGTTTTTTCTTCATTACTACTATTTAACCATCAACCATTAAAAAAAACCAATAACACAAATAAGTAAACGCAGGGCTGGGATATTAATTTCTTCTGATTTTTATTTTTTTGTTAAAATGAATTAACAATAAAAAATGCCCGTGAATAAATTCAGGACGGGCAGTTTTGGATAATTTTTTTTTGACTTACATACTCCAATTCCAATCAGAGCTATCTACTTCAAATTCTGCGGACCGGACGGGACTAATATTCCTGTAACCGATTTTACCCGAAAGCCCCGAAATGCCTTATAACAAAGAGTTTCAGCGTTTTTACTGTTTTTTCTAATGCAGAAAAAAGCAGCGAAATGTGGATAATGTTTACCCCATTGTTTACCCCATTTTGCACTTATTTGCTTAAATTTGTGGTGCAACAAAACCGAAGCAAATGGCAAGTGTATCAATAGTTTACCGCAAGGATAAGCCAAACAAAAAGGGCGAAGCCCCTATTCACTTCCGCATAATCAAAGATAGGAAAATTAGCTACATCGCATCAGGTATTTTGGTAATCGAAGACCATTGGGATTCTGCCAAAAACAAGATAAAAGGCAAGCATACCAATAGTGCCAGGCTCAACTCATTTTTAACCAACAAATTTGCGGAGCTTCAAGACCAAGTATTTGAACACGAAACCGTTTCCAAATCTTCCACCACCCGGCAGCTAAAGGAAAAAATCTACGGTAAGAAGCCGGAAGATTTTTTTGCCTTCGCCGATGAAGTAGTAAGCAATTACAAAGCAGATGGAAAAATAAGCACCCACATAACCCACAGTTCCACTATCAAAACTTTGAAGGATTATGTAAATGATGCTGCCATCATGTTCCAAGATATAACCCCCGAGTTTTTGGCAAAGTATGAAAGATACCTGCAAACAAAACAGCATCTAAAAATCAACACAATCCACAAGCATTTAAAGTTCCTGCGGAAACTTTTCAATGATGCCCTACGGGCAGAAAAAATTGAATACCAG
>JANNQR010000035.1:0-21105 GCA_031400855.1 Chitinophagaceae bacterium
CGCTTGTACGTTGCAATGCATTAACAGCAAATTGCGATAGTGTTTTTTTTCCATAATTTAAAATTTAGGAACACAATATAACAATGATGAAGAAACTGCAGAAGAGAAACTCATTGCTGAAAGCAATGTTGGTTCAACTCATAAATATACGAAACAGCGGGTACAGTTAGGTGTTGATTATCAATTGAAAAATATGCCTGCCTTTATTTTACACTAATCCTTTTCTCACCCACGGTTAACATCTTTCCAATTGGTTCAATCATTTCACCTAAAACATTTTTCACTTCTTCCAAACTCTCTTCCTTCACACTTACCAGCAATCCCCCATTCGTTTGAGGGTCGGGCAATAGTGTAAATGCTTCCATCACATTCACACCTTTTTCAAATTTTAGTTTATCACTGTAAGCATTCCAGTTTCTGGTTGTTGCATCGGGAAAAATGCGTTGAGCAATATATTCTTTTACCCCTGCGGAAATCGGTAGTTTATCATAATAGATTTCTGCACTCAGCCCACTACCTTCTGCCATTTCTATTAAGTGGCCCAACAAACCAAAACCAGTCACATCTGTCATGGCAGTTACCCCTTTAATTTTTCCCAGCTCCTCACCTATTTTATTCAATGTTGTCATTTGCTCAATCATCAATTCCAAATGCTCTTCTTTCAATAAACCTCTTTTTTGTGCAGTTGATAAAATGCCGACACCAAGCGGTTTGGTCAAAAATAAATAATCACCTTCCTGCGCCGTATTATTTTTCTTTAAATTTTCTATTGGCACAATACCGGTTACGGCCAATCCATATATCGGTTCCTGCGAATCAATACTATGTCCACCCGCCAAAGGAATACCTGCTTCAGCACAAATTATTCTTCCGCCTTCAATTACTTTTTGTGCTAATTCAACAGGCAGTTTTTCCACCGGCCAGCCAAGTATTGCAATAGCCATTAATGGTTTTCCACCCATTGCATACACGTCACTGATAGAATTAGCCGCAGCAATTCTTCCAAAATCAAACGCATCATCCACAATCGGCATAAAAAAATCGGTGGTGGAGATCAATGCCATGCCATTGCCCAAATCATATACGGCCGCATCATCTTTACTGTGGTTACCAACTAATAAATTTTTACCTGCCTCGCCGGCAGGCAGGTTACCCGGCGATGCAATACTGCTTTTTAGAATTTCATCTAACACTTTGGGAGCAATCTTGCAGCCGCAACCGGCACCATGCGAATATTGAGTGAGTTTGATTAAGTCATTCATTCCGTCAAAGCTCGGATTTGTTTGTCTAACTTTATCAGGATAAAAACAATTGTTTTGTCAAAGATTATTACACCGGGAACATATATTGAGGAGAATCCCAGATTTCCTCCTTCTGTAGCAGAAGTGGAATCAGCTGTGCCCGCATTTATCGGCTACACCGAAAAGGCAATTCAGGTAATGAATGATGATCTGTTGTTTGTTCCTTATAGAATTTCTTCGCTTTCAGAGTTTGAAAATCTCTATGGTCTTTCTGCCGGTACTCTACAGTTTGTATTGCATCCTTCCATACAATTATTTTTTGCAAATGGCGGCGCAGATTGTTATATAGTAAGTATAGGGAATTATAATAGCAATTTTCAAAAAACAGATTTTATCAAAGGGTTGGATGAAGTCAGCAAAAAAGATGAACCATCTTTGTTACTCTTTCCTGATGCGATAAACTTACCCGCCAATGAATTATATGATATACAAAAAACTGCATTGAAACAGGCAGCGGATCTCGGTGATCGCTTCTGCATCTTTGATTTGAAATTTGCTGACACAAAAGCAGACCATGATAATATTGTCAGTGAATTCCGGAATAATATTGGTACAGATAACCTGAAATATGGCGCTGCTTACACACCATATTTGAAAGTGTCGGGAACTGCATTAGTTCTGCCACCATCGGCAGCAGTAGCAGCACAATATTGTACAGTTGACAGAAACCGTGGTGTTTGGAAAGCTCCGGCAAATGTTAGTTTGAGTGGAGTAGATGAAGTGGTTTTTTCTATTAATGACAGAGAGCAGGATGGATTGAATGTGGATAGTAATGCAGGAAAATCTATTAATGCAATCAGAAAGTTTACCGGTAAAGGAATATTGATTTGGGGTGCAAGAACCTTGGCAGGAAATGATAATGAATGGCGTTATGTACCTGTCCGGCGATTTTATAATATGGTCGGAGAGTCGGTTAAAAAGGCATCTTTGTCATTTGTTTTTGAACCGAATGATGCAAATACCTGGGTAAAAGTAAAAGCAATGATTGAAAATTATCTTACACTTAAATGGAGGGAGGGGGCTTTGACAGGAGCAAAACCAGAACATGCATTTTATGTGCAAATTGGTCTTGGCTCAACGATGACAGCTATAGATATTCTGGAAGGTAGGATGATAGTTGAGATTGGTTTGGCGCCGATACGACCGGCAGAATTTATTATCCTGCGTTTTTCACATAAAATGCAGGAAAGCTAATAGGTTCATTTCTTTTTTCTGAACACTATACCACTGCTCTTCTGAAAATCAGAACTAAACCGGAGATTATAAACATCTTCTCCATCATGCACTACCAGCAGCCCGGTGTTGGGTGGATATTTTCCAAGATTTTCTGCAAATAAAACCAACGTAAAATCTTCATTACCCGGAGTTATGTAAATCGTTTTCTTAATAGCACTTGCTTTCAATCCCTGTCTGGACATAATTACTTCACCATTCAAAAATACACTCACGGTGTCGCCATCAATTTCCCCGTTATCATATAGGGATAATTCAAGACTGTCAGATTTGAAACTGACAATTTGAGAAAACTCAGATTTTCTACCGGCAACCACTGAAGATTTAGCAAAAATATCAGTAGTTGGTTTTTTCTCTTCTGTTTTAATTGAAACAAGGGCAACTGGTTCGGGTTTTATTTCTTTCTTTTCCTGCGCAGGACTGATTGCTGCAACTGAACTTGTTTTAGTGCCGGCAGCTATTTCTTGTTTCTTAGTTTCTGTTGATGGTTTTATTGTGTTTACTGCAACGGATGAAGTTGATTTTGTAGCATTACTAACCGGTTGTTTTGTATCAGCAGTTTTTGCTGTTGTATTCGGTTTAGCTATTGAAGAAGGTGCTGTTGAACTATTTTTTGCTATTGCAGGTTTTGTTTCCTGTTTCGTTTGATCAATACTGGTTGGTGGAGCGGCTACTTCATTACTATTATTTATTGTCTTGGCGATAACTTCAGGTATAGTTGCTTTTGCAATTGTTCTGCTTGGTGATACAGGAGAAACTGAAACAGAACCAACATTAATTTCTTTAGTATCGGTTTTTGGTAAATCGTTTATTGGTTTATTTATACGGGCAACTACTTCACTGGCTTCTGTTACTATTGTATCAGGATCTGATACGGAAGATGTGATAACAACATCAGGCTTTGATTCTTCTGTGGTTGTAACAACTGATGCAGTTGAATTTGCTGGAACTGATTTTATTTCTGCCCGTTGCAATTCTGGTTTACTAACAGAAACCACTACATCTGTATTGTTTAACTGAGGTAATGATTTGGTAGAATATTCTGTTATTACTTTTTCCGGCTTTACTATTCTTACAACGGCAGGCAGTTCTTTTCTTTTCTGGTAAAACGCAATGTCTTTGGTAAGACCTAATTCTTCCAGGTGCGGAAATATTTTAGAAGCGGTTAGATCTTTCTCTTCTTCCAATCCAACTTTACCGGTAACGGCATAATATTTTTTAGTGGCATTTGTTTTCCAGGTGCCATCTAAGAACCAGGTGCTGTCGTTTTGATTTTTCCTGAACGTACTGATTACTTTTACACCTTTATCCAATTTTCCCCGAAAGTTATACGCTACAATCTCATCATCTGTTACTTCACATACGTCATCTGTAATAGTCCCTTTTACTCTTTTTACAATATAATACAAAGTGTCATCTACTATAAATTCACTGCGGGAATAGCCATACACTTTGCCTTTGTATTCTGTCAGTGCAATTTCAAAAGACTGATCTTTTCTTATCGTTGAGCTGTCATTACTTAAAGATCCGGTCCATAAACCTGTCAATGTTTGTCCGTAAAAAAATAGTGGAGATAGTAAAAAAAGGCAGGTGAGTTTAAGCCTTTTCAAGATGATGTAGTTGCGCAAGGATAAGCAGGTCGGCATTTTCAGGGATTACGGATTTACAGTTAACTGTATGTAATAACGAATTTATCCCCTCCCGATTGTGCAAAGATTTGAAATAATGCTTATCATAGTATTTCAGTAAAATGTCGAAACTTTCGATAATTTTGTCCTCATTTAGCAGTAAAATGGCCGTTTTTGCGTTCAAATGACCTAATTTTTGAGAAATTCGATTAATAGCATCTTTGACCATTTCACGATCTAATTGCCCATATTCCTGCACAATATGCTTTAACCGTTCTTCAAAAGGAATATCCAGAAAATACACCGGCGATAGACGCATGTTTTTCCAGAGTTCCGGAGGAATATTCACCTGACCGATGCGTTGGGATTCGTCTTCGAGCCAGATGGCGGATGTGGAGTGTGGGGTGTCAGTTGTCAGGGGCCGAAGATTTACCTCACACCCGACACCTCGCAACTCACACCCGAGTATATTCTCAAACATTTCCTGACCGGGTTGCGGCGGCATTCCGATACTACCAAAGGCTGAACCTTTATGATTAGCGATACCTTCAAGGTCAATTATAGTTTCTCCCTTCTCTTTCAGCGTTTTTAATAATTCTGTCTTTCCTGAACCGGTATATCCACCAAGTATGTTGAATTGTAAAGGCTTCTTAAAAGTATACAACACATAATTTCGGAATTTTTTATAACCACCAACTAGTGTATAAACTTTGAAGCCATACAAATCCAATAACCAGGCAATGGCAGCACTCCTCATTCCACCCCGCCAGCAGTGAACGAGAACGAGTCTGGAGTCATGAGTCGGGTGTTCGGAATCCACTCCCGACTCATGACTAACGACTAACGACTCAACTTCCTCCACCATCTTTCTCATTTTTCCTCCAAAAAAATCTAACCCGATCTTAATCGCTTGTTCACGGCTTTCTTGTTTATATGCAGTGCCGACAATTTTTCTTTCTTCATCTGTAAATAATGGTAATGAATATGCTCCCGGAATATGTGCATGCTGATATTCTCCTGGAGAACGAACATCTAAAATAGGATGTTGTTTCGCCAGCTCCAGGAATTGTTCAATATGTAGTTTTTCAATCGCCATTATTTAAAAATAGTTAGCCACGAAATCACACCAATTTACACGAAGTGAAAATCTTTTGTGTAAATTGGTGTGATTTCGTGGCAAAAATTCTTGTTGGTGAAATTAGTGTCATTTATAGCTAAAAGGAAAAAGCCACCGAACTTTCAGTGGCTTGTATTTTACTCTCCGCCAACTGGCGGAGATGGGGGCATTACCTGTTCATTGAAGCCAAAAACTCTTCATTACTCTTTGTTCCCTTCATCCGGTTCTGCAATTCTCTCATCGCTTCTTCTGCATTCATATCTGTCAGGAAAACACGGAGCAGGTTCATCCGTTGTAATACATCTTTATCCAGCAACAGATCATCACGCCTTGTAGATGATGCAACCAGATCAATAGCAGGATAAATTCGTTTGTTGGACAATCGACGTTCCAATTGTAATTCCATATTACCGGTTCCTTTGAATTCTTCAAAGATCACCTCGTCCATTTTACTACCTGTATCAACCAAAGCAGTTGCTATAATAGTTAATGAACCACCATGTTCTATTTTACGGGCAGCACCAAAAAACTGTTTTGGTTTTTGCATGGCATTTGCTTCCACACCGCCTGATAAAACTTTACCGGATGAAGGAGCTACTGTATTATGTGCTCTTGCCAAACGGGTGATGGAATCCAACAGTATCACCACATCATGACCACATTCTACCAAACGTTTTGCTTTTTGCAAAGCAATCGTAGAAACCTTTACATGTTTTTCAGCCGGTTCATCAAAGGTGGAAGCGATTACTTCTCCTTTAATGCTACGTTCCATATCGGTCACCTCTTCCGGACGTTCATCCACCAGCACCACCATCAGGTAACATTCCGGGTGATTGGCAGCAATAGCATTGGCTACTGCTTTTAACAACATCGTCTTACCGGTTTTTGGTTGTGCTACTATTAATCCCCGCTGGCCTTTACCGATTGGGGTAAACAGATCCATGATCCGGGTAGAATAATCAGAAGGAGTGGTAAATAAATTCAATTTCTCGAAAGGAAACAACGGAGTCAGGTAATCAAACGGCACACGGTCTCTTACTTCTTCTGGGCTTTTTCCATTGATGGTATCTACTTTTAATAATGCAAAATATTTTTCGCCTTCTTTTGGCGGACGAACAGATCCATGAACTGTGTCGCCGGTTTTTAATCCAAACAATTTTATTTGTGATGGAGAAACATATACATCATCCGGAGATGATAAATAGTTATAATCAGATGAACGAAGGAATCCATAACCATCCGGCATCATTTCCAATACACCTTCGCCCAATATCACACCATCAAATTCAACATTGAATTGAGGCGTTTGTTCACGGCGGGGGGGATAGAATTTATTTTGTCCTGCACCAGAAGGATTCTCTGCTGATTGCTGATTGCCTTCATTCAGCATTGCTTCGATAAGTTTGTTTTCGTCCATCCTGGTTCCTTCCGGTTGTTCACCGGTTGGTTGGGAATCGGCAGATTGTGTATCAATGATATTTTCTAGAACCTCTTCTTTTCCCTCTGTCTTTTTCCGGGCTTTTTTAATAGGTGTTTTGCCTGCCTGTCCGGTAGGCAGGTCGTCTTTTTTAACGGCCATAATTGGTTTTTTAATAATTGGTTTTTCTTTTTCATCACTTTCCACAACGGCTTCTTCAATACCGCCTGCACTTGTATTGGCTTTAATGATTCGTTTACGTTTCCCGTCTTCTGCAGGTTTGGCACCTTTCGCACCGGCAATAGCCTGGCTATCCAGGATCTTGTATACCAATTCCTGTTTACCTAATTTTTTGGGATTGGAAATTTTTAACTGCTCGGCTATGTCCAGCAGCTCAGGAACGAGCATGTCGTTCAGTTGGAGGATATCGTACATATAAAATTCTTGATGTTAGTCACAACAAAGAGTGAACAAGCTTGAGATCTGAAAAAAAATTTGAGTTTATGTTGAATGAAATTGGCGGGTAAATGAGAAAACTGTTCGGGAGATTTGTGTTTATCAGCCTCTTTCCACTGCAAGTATACGGTTAATTTGGGAAAATCAAAAATTTTTGGGTGTTTCCAGCTTTACCCCCCCTTATTGCGCCGATGTTGCAAGTTTATAGCGAGGCAACGAAGGACTCCGTTCGGGGCTCGGTTTGTAAATCAACAATTTTAAATGGGACACTTTCAGATTATTGCCATTTATTATAAAATACCAATTATGGCACATTTAAATCGTATTAGAAATCCCTATCTATCCTGCCCCTCCTGCTTTATCTTTGCTCCTCGAAAAAAAGATAAGATGTTCAACAAACGAATCCGGATAAAAGAACTCCTTTCACAAGAGCCAGCCGGCCAGCAAGTAACTGTAATGGGCTGGGTACGAACTTTTCGCAACAACCAGTTTATAGCACTGAATGATGGCAGCACTAATAATAACCTGCAGGTGGTAGTAGCACTCGACAGCCAAGAAGATGAATTGCTGAAACGCATCACCACTTCCGCTTCATTAAAAGTTACCGGTACAGTGGTTACTTCATTAGGCAAGGGACAAAAAATGGATTTGAATGCTACCGACATTGAAATACTTGGCGACAGCGATGCAGAAATATATCCACTGCAACCTAAAAAACACAGTCTTGAATTTTTAAGAGAGATTGCCCACTTACGTTTTCGCACCAACACATTTGGTTCAGTATTCCGGGTTCGGCATGCACTGGCATTTGCTATTCACAAATTTTTCAATGATAAAGGATTTGTGTACATGCATACGCCAATCATTACAGGGAGCGATGCTGAAGGTGCCGGTGAGTTATTTAAAGTAACCACATTGCCGTTTGATGAAACGCCAAGGAATGATAAAGGCGGAGTTGATTTTTCGAAAGACTTTTTTGGAAAAGCAACCAACCTTACTGTTAGCGGACAATTAGAAGGAGAGTTAGGAGCAACAGCCTTTGGTGATATTTATACTTTTGGTCCAACGTTCCGGGCAGAGAATAGTAATACAACAAGGCATCTTGCTGAATTCTGGATGATAGAACCGGAAATGGCGTTCTCCGATCTGGAAGATAATATGAACCTCGCCGAAGAATTCATCAAATACATTATTAAATATGCGATAGATAATAATAAGGAAGATCTGGAATTTTTAGCGCAACGATTAGCGGAAGAAGAAAAACAATTACCGCAGGATAAGCGGAGTGAAATGGGATTGATTGAGAAATTAGAATTTGTACTCAACAATAATTTTGAACGCATTACTTACACCGAAGCGATTGATATATTACGGGAGAGTAATCATAATAAGAAAAAGAAATTTCAATACCCCATCACCGGCTGGGGAATGGATCTGCAAAGTGAACATGAAAGATATTTGGTTGAAAAACATTTTAAAAAACCCGTTATCCTTTCCAACTATCCGAAAGAGATAAAAGCTTTCTACATGCGGCAGAATGATGATAGAAAAACTGTTGCGGCTATGGACATACTTGCCCCAGGCATCGGCGAAATAGTTGGCGGTTCTCAAAGAGAAGAACGGTTTGATAAACTATTAAGCCGGATGCAGGAAATGGGCATACCCGAAGAAGAACTCTGGTGGTACCTGGATACAAGACGATTCGGTACTGTTCCTCATGCAGGATTTGGTCTTGGTTTTGAAAGATTGGTTCTCTTTGTTACTGGTATGACGAACATAAGAGATGTAATTGCATTCCCGAGAACACCGGGTAGTGCGGAGTTTTGACCTCACCCGACAATCAATTTTTTAACCGGATGCAGTTCGTTTCCCCTCTCCTGAAGGAGAGGGCGGAAAATGATTTCGTTAAAAAAAGAAAGCTTATTGGGGTGAGGCTAGTTGTTTGATACTGACATGACAAAAATCCTAGATGTAATTGCATTTCCCAGAACATCGGGTAGTGCGGAGTTTTAACCTCACCCGACAATCAATTTTTTAACCCGATGCAGTTCGTTTCCCCTCTCCTGAAGGAGAGGGCGGGAAATGGGTTCGTTAAAAAAAGAAAGCTTATTGGGGTGAGGATAGTTGTTTGATACTGACATGAAGAATATCCGGCATGTGATTGCATTCCCGAGAACACCGGGAAATGCGGAGTTTTAACTATAAAAGCATATAGAAATAAAAAGAGGCGAAGTTGCTTCGCCTCTTTTTATTTAGTTCTATTTCGCATACATCTTATCGGTGATAGCACTAACCTTAGTGTTAAGCTCAACAGCCTTGGCAGGATCTTTCATCGTTTTAGAATATTCCGTAGAAGCGTTCAGTACAGCCGTATAGAGTTTTGTAAATTCCAGGTAATGTCCATTATAGCTCGGGTCTTCTTTTTGTTTTTTCTCATCAGCAATTCTTCCATCAGTCACTTTTTGCATAGCATCTAGTATGGATGCTTCATCTTTCAAACTTGCAATATCAATTTTTGGCACCATTCCATCATCACTGCTGGTGGATGGTTTTATTGTTGTTTCCGACGAAGATTTGGCATCGCCTTTTTTATCTTTTCCTCCGCAGGATAAAAAAACAAGGGATGTGGAAAGTAAAATAACTACAAAAAAAAGTTTTGGTTTCATGATAGGTTGGTTTGATGATTAATAAACATAAAAGGTACTAAATAAAATAATTTACCAGGAGTATTTAGTATGGAATATTTCTGTAGCGGCGTCTTATTCGAAAACATACCAATGGCTGCTATTAATAACCCCCCACCTTCTCAAAAGCGTAAAGCCGGTGTACAGCGGTTGATAAAACACCATTTGAAAATTGATATGACTCCAATGGTAGACCTCGGCTTTCTGCTGATTACTTTTTTTGTAATAACAACAGAGTTGGCTAAACCAACTATTATAGATTTATATTTGCCAAAGGATGGGCAGCCAACGGATGCGCCAGCATCTAAATCAATAACATTCTTAACGGGATCCAATGATAAAATATTTTATTACTATGGTGAAGAAAAAGACGCAGCACTAAAAAATCATGTCATTCAAACCTCATGGGATGAAATTAACGGGGTTGGTAAAATAATCCGGGAAAAGCAACTGCAACTTGATCATGTAAAAGGAGGTAGAAATGAAATGGTAATCATTATTAAACCCGGAAAAGAATCTACATACAGAAATGTAGTTGACTTGCTTGATGAAATGTCAATTCATGGAGTTAAAAAATATGCTGTAGTAAAGGTAGGAGATAAAGATTCTCAATTTCTTGCAATGTACAGGTAATTATTTTTTTTCAAAAACAACCACGATGTATTTGTTATTAAACCCGTCTTTAAACAGTGACCTTATCCTTAACAAGAACTTACCAGGGTGATTTAGATAAAACCTGAACAAGCCCTTCCTGATTTCTTTACTACGGTCCTGAATTTTTTTTCTTAAGCGAAAAGGATGATAAGTCTGAACCTGTATAAAAGAACTAACTTCTATCAGTCCACAGGATGAAAACAGTTTTTTAAAACTTAAAGTAGTAAAATCGTGTAAGTGATAAGGATTTGCATCCATGGATGGCGTTACCGGTGCCGAAGCAATAAACCGGCCTCCTTTAACCAGAAATCCGGATAGTTTTGTTACAAACTTTTGAGGGTTTTTCAGGTGTTCAATTGTTTCAAGGCTGATAATTGTATTAAGCATTGCCGGCGGCGTATAATTAAACGCATCCATTTGCTGAAAATCAATTAACGTATGCTGATAATTAATCCGGGCATAAGAAATTGCTTCACTATTATTATCGATCGCAAAAATTTTTTCAATATGCTGGCTGTAATCTGTTGCAAGTAAGAAACTTCCATAGCCAGAACCGCAAGCTATATCTGCTATTAAGCCGGGAAAAAGGTTCTTAGCTGCATAAAGATATCTTTCAAGATGAATTGCAAGAGTGGATTGCGCAGACTTTTCCTGTGAATCATTTTCAGTATCAGGATAAATTCTTTCGAGGCTGGAATTCTCCATGGAATTTATTTATTGGTATCCTTTTCTTTATCTAAAGCCTCCTTTCGAACTACAGTTGTAACGATCTGTTCTAATTTCCTGATTCTTGCATACAATTTTAAAATTACAAACCAAAAAATGATAATGCTTGTATAAAAAACAAGGTCGGCTCCACGGCCTACACCCAATTTAGCGGCAAGCTGATTTGTAATATCCGGGAAAAGAATAAAGATAATTGCCGTTGCAATTAAAGCCAGTAACAGTAACAGGTCAAAAAGACTGTTGCGAAGCCGGATAAAAAAATAAACGGCAATAAAAGCAACTCCCGTTATCAGTAAAATTTTTATGCCGTTCATTCGAATAGTTTGTGTAAAACTAAATCAAAAAAAATTCTTATGCTGTTGAAAACAGATTGCCCCTTGCTTTTTGAATAGTTAGTATAAGTTACGGTGGCGGGCACTTCCTTGTATTTCAGCTTATATTTTTTAATCAGGTAAAGTATTTCTGTTGCATGTGCCATCCTGTTCTCTTTAAGTTGAATTTTTTTAGCGGTTTCAGCCGTCATAGCCCTTAGGCCATTATGAGCATCGGACAGATAAATACCCGTAAAAAAATAATTGACGAGCCGTCCGAATCTTAAAATTACTCTTTTCAACCCTGATGCATTATGCATGCCGGGTTTTAAAAATCGGGATGCCAGGGTAATATCGGCTTCAGCCTTTTGTAAAGGAAGTAGCATGGCAGAAATGTCGCCGACAGTATGCTGTCCATCTGCATCAAAAGTAACGATGTAGTTTGCTTTTTTGAGAATGGCAAATTCAATTCCGGTTTGCAGGGCTGCTCCCTGCCCAAGGTTAACAGGATGCTTCAATAAAAATATATTTTTGGTATCGGGTAAATTTATTTTTTCAGAAGATGCATCATCAATAACAATAATGCGACAAGATGTTTTCAGTAATTCATCGATCGTTTGATCAAGTACTTCTTTGTTCTCATTATATGCGGGAATAATGATATAAGTATTATCGTGGTTGGGTAGCAACATCCAGTATGTAAAAATATTGATTTCGGGTCTGTCCGTAATAGTGAAAGGAAGAGTTTCTGAATAAGGCAGCATACCCTTCTACCATTTTTGCTGGAACAACTACAAGAATCTTTGCAGGGACTGATGAAATGATTGGGTTTGAGATGGCAATGCTGTCTGGAATATAAATCGCTTTAAGGTTTTCGAGGGCGGCATAATTGCAGATATCATGATCAGGGGAGGCAATGATTGTTTCATACCCGGTATTTTTGTTGGTTGCATCTTTAAACATCTTTGTCACAGCCTCAGTTTCTGTTTTATAAATTGTGGAACTATAAAAAGGAGTTGGAGATGATAACAAAAGTGATATCGAATAAACCCGGAAAGTAAACTGAAAGATCATCAACAAGGCGCAAAAAGCGGATGTCATTTTCCAGAACCTGGAAAGTTCACCAAATCGGTTGAAAAGAAAAATCAAAGTTGCCAACTGAATAAACAGGACGAAAAAAGCGAAATACCTGAATTCCTGTATGTATGTCCAGATGGGAGAATAAGCTGATAAAAAGGGGGAATTCCGTGCAGATAGATAAAAAAGAAAAAAGCAGATGGCCAAAGAGATCCCTATCCCTGTAAAAGAAAAATAATCTACATCTTTTTTGAGTTGGAATTTATTTTTCCATAAACAGCATATACTGTAAACTAATATAAAAATAAGAAGGGCATAATTTATATACCCCAGCAATTTTCCCATTTTGATATAACTGAGGCCAGAAAAGTTTGAAAAAAAACTTAACCCTCTTTCTACATCAAAAAAACTGGCAGGAACAACCGGATACATTTTCGAAAGGTTTTCCGGGAAAAAACCTGTTTCTCTTGTGTTAACATAAAAGGCAGCGCCGGTATAATAATGCTGAAAGATCAGTAAAGAAACTAATAGAACTCCCAAAATAAAGCCAATTTGAAAACTACTCCTGATCCATTGTTTCTTACTATTGAGAATGCCGGCGAGACCCAACAGCAGCGGAAAACAAAAAGCTACAGGAACATAGATATACCGGAAAAATCCAGCAAGGGAAAGTGAAAAACTAATTAATATAACAAGTAGCAATGGTTTGGTGTGTCCCTGCATCAGCAGCAATAAATAGTAGAAGCCAGCTAATATGCAGGTTAAGGAGATAAGATCTGTGCTTGTGTCCGGGCCAACCGGGTAGAAGAAAAATCCGGCAAAAAGAATAAACAGATTCTTTAACCATTTTTGAAGGTTCAGATAGTTTACGAGCCGGATTAAATAGTAAAAAAATGGGAATACACACACTATATCAAAAACAAGAGCTGCTGTTTTATAATCGTTATTAAATATCCAAAGCAAAGGAGTCAAAACGACTGAATACCCAGGGGGCCAGCCAACAAGTGGGTTGTATATTTCAAAAGATAAATCATTTAAAAAAACCTGGTTTATTGTTAATCCGTGCCCTTCAAGGAGATTTTTTGCTGCAAGCAGTTGTGATGACTTATCTCCCGCCAGGCTGAAAAAAGCAAGTTGAACCAAGACTTTTGCAGCAATAGCAATAACTAAACATATTATCCCGGCGTACTTTTGAGAAAATAATTTTTTTAAATGGAGAGCAATTTTTTGCATACGCTATGCAAAATAACCTACTTCTTCCTGAAATGATCTATTCTCTTACTTACATTCTCCCGGATGTTCAGGTAAAATAAATTGTAATCTGCAATATGATAATTCCTGGTGAAGTATAAAAAGCTCCAGGGAAATGTTGGTTTCTTCACATACAAAAGACTGTTCTCAATTTTTGCATCAGTGGTTTCTTTATAAATAGTATTGAATTTTGTCAGCACACTTCCTTGATTTAGTTTTTTGGGTGCATAATTGTTGCCAGTGGTCCAGTTGAGCGGATTGGTAACATAAGCATTACTCATGCCAAATGAAATATCTTTTTTTTCAGTTTTTTGTTCGGCTCTCATATAAGAAGGAACATAACCCTTTCTGAATGTACGCCAGCTACAGATGCAACCGGTTTGTAAAGAGTCTTCACACATTTTCAAAGAAGTGAAATAATCTTTTGGCACCGGCCAGCCAATAATGTAAGCAACTACCAATTGATCTTTTAATGGTTTATCCTGAAAATAATCTTTCAATAATCGTTCGGCCAGCAAGCTTCCCTGGCTATGGCCTGCAATAATGATCGGTCTTCCACTATTCCATGTTTTTAAATAATATTCAAAAGAAGATTTCAAATCTTCATAAGCTAATTCAAATGCAGCGGCAGCTTTTTCTTTATCTGTTGAAAAGAACGTAACAATATGCGCCTGCCGGTATCTTGGCGCAAAAACCCGGCATTGATTATTAAACACACTGGCCTGGTACATGATGGTTGAATAATCAGTTTTGGCATTGGTATAATCATCATCTATAGCAGCATTCTGGCCTTTCATTTTTTTCTTGCTGGTGTACGTAGTGGGATGCAAAAAGAAAACGTCGGCTATTGAATCTGTTGGTTCATTGCGAAGTGGTGCAGGAATGCTGTCTGAGGGATCCCATTTCCAGGGATGGGCAGCCCAATAATCAAGATTGCTGTAATCAGGTTTTCCGTCGGGGCTTTTAAACTGGTAATGGCTTTTGAACGCCTGGTATTTATCGGAACAGGATGAAATAGCGAATACTAAAACGAATAAAAAACATAAATGCCTCATATGGCAAAGAAACCTAAAAGCACCCGAAAATGGTTATTCATCCATTTATTTAACCATTCATAAATCCTGAAGGTTTTGAAAAAAATAGTTTGAAAATTGAGTAAAATCAATACCAGCTTGCATTTCAGGCTAAATTCTGATGGTTTTTTGCCTCATTACCCTAAAAATATAGTACTTTAGTTTGCATAGTACCAAACATCACCCTATCTTTGCCTTATCAAATTAAAAAAACGGGGATTATGAATATAGATAACACACAAAGTCAGATGCGGAAGGGGATTTTTGAATTCTGCATTCTTTCCATTATTCGCAGGGGCGAGGCCTATCCCAGTGATATAGTGGAAGAAATGCGGGCCGCCAATCTGCAGATTCTGGAAGGCACCTTGTATCCATTACTTACCCGGCTGAAAAATGCAGAGATGCTAACCTATCGATGGGAAGAAAGTAATTCGGGGCCACCCAGAAAATATTTTTCGCTGACAGAAAAAGGCGGAAATTTTTATAAAGAGCTGGAACAAACCTGGAACGAACTATCAAACGGAGTGAATGCACTCACCAGCAAAAAATCTGATGAACCACTGAATAACCAATAACAACAGAAGAAAACTTCAACCAAATAATTAGAAAAATGAAAAAGATTATCAACATCAACTTAAATGGCCGGGTAATTCCGATTGAAGATTCAGCATATGAAAAATTGCAGGCTTACATCGAAAGTTTACGCCGCTACTTTGCCAATGAAGAAGGCCGTGATGAAATCATTAATGACATTGAAAGCAGGATCGCCGAATTGCTGGAAGAAAAAATCCGTAAAGGCGCTGCTGCTGTTACCGATGAAGATGTAAAAGAAGTAATTACTTCTATGGGTACGGTAGAAGATTTTGAAGCAGAAGATAAAGAAAATACGGAGGCTTCAACCGCATCATCATCAACTCAACCGAATTATACAGCCCCAAACTTTACTTATGGCAAAAAAGAAAAAAGCCGTTTGTATCGTGACAGTAGTGATAAAATGATCGGTGGTGTTTGTAGTGGCATAGCCAATTACCTTGGCATTGATCCGGCCATTGTGAGGATTTTGTTTGCTATAATCAGTTTTGGCGGGTTTGGATTAGGCTTTTTGGCATACATCATCTTATGGATCGTATTGCCGCCAAAAGATCTTGGTGATTTCTCCGGTAAAAGATTGTATCGCAATCCGGATGATAAGGTGATCAGTGGTGTAGCTGGTGGATTAGCTGCTTATTTTGGCAGAAAGGCTTCTACCATCCGGATCATTTTTGCCGCACCTATATTATTAAACATTTTGTTTGGCATATTAAGCTGGCCATTTTTTCATGAAAGTTCTTTTGTTCCCAATATTGTATTTGGATCATTGACCGGAACATTTATACTTGCTTATATTATTTTATGGATAGTACTGCCTGAAGCAAACAGCGACTATCAGAAAATGGAAATGCGGGGAGAAAAGGTGGATGTAAACCGTATCCGCCAGAATGTAAGAGAGGGAGTTGACAGCATGAAAGAAAAAATGAAAGGCTGGGGCGATGAAGTAAAGGAGTCTGCTCAAAATTTAAGTGCCAAAGCAAAAGAGTTTGCAGGTTCAAGAGGAAAAGCTTTTGCATCAGAAGCAAACGAAGCTGCCAGAAGAGGCGGTCGTGGTATTGGTCATATAATTGGTGTACTATTTAAAGCATTCTTTTTGTTTGTGGCCGGATCTATTGCATTTGCTTTATTTATTGCATTGATTGGTGTGTTGATCGGAGGAGTAAGTGTATGGCCTTTAAAAAACTTCATCATTGATGGTGTATGGCAAAATTTATATGGTTGGGGAACATTGATTTTATTTCTGGGTGTTCCGTTAGTTGGCTTTATTGTATGGTTGTTGCGCCGGATTATGAAAGTAAAATCGCATAACAATTACCTGGGCTGGACATTTGGTGGTTTATGGGCATTGGGTTGGGTAAGTGTTACCTTATTTGTTGCCAGTCTTGTTAGTGATTTCAGGATGAGTAATTATAAAAGCCCTGCTAATGAAATAGCCATCACCCAACCTGCAAATGGTAAACTGTTGGTGAAAGTAAGTGAACCCGAAGTTGAATACAGTGGTTCTATGCCGTGGATAGATATTGATGGGGAAGGATTGGATATTACTAAAGACACGTTGAAGTATGTAAACATTAAAATTGACGAGGTGTTAGCAAGCGATGATGGAAACTATCATGTAGAAATAAAGAAATACAGCCGGGGCAGAACAACAGCAGATGCAGAAAGCAAAGCGCAAAAAATACAATTTAATGTCAATTCAAAAGACAGTGTACTTGACCTGGGAAGCAGTATCTCCATTGCTAAGGATGCAAAATTCAGGGGGCAAAAAATAATTGTTCTTATCAGGGTGCCTGCCGGTAAAAAAATCCGGTTTGATGAAACAGTAGAAAAACTTCATTCCTTTAATATATCTGTCAATGAAAAAAGGCGCTGGAATAACTATCAAAATTCGAAAAAGAATATTGAGTGGGATGTTGAAAGTAGTTCATTCAGGTACAAAACAAATGTCGATTACACGATGAGTGCAGATGGATATTTAAAAGATGCAAATGGAACATCTGTCTCAGCAACCCCGGCTAATGGTGATTACCGGTATAAAGCCACTGATAGTGCTGCGAATAATGTAATTCAAAAACAAATAGAAGAAGAAAAACGCAAACAGGAAGAAAGGAATAAGGAAAGTGAAAGAAAAATAAAAGAATTACAGGAGAAGCAAAAGACATCCGGCATTAAGCCTGCTGTATTAAATAGAGATGTAAAAAAGAAGACTCAGGAAGGTGCCATTGCCAGGGGATTATCACCAGCGTCGTCATTGATAGCATGGTTTTAAAGTTGTCGGTCAATAAAAAATTATGAATAAAAGAAAACAGATCTTCCTCCTTTTACTGGCGATATCTTTATTTATCGGCTCCTGTACTGTTATGAAAAATTCTATGGAGGAAAGACCGCCAAAAAATGAAAAAGTTGTCAACGGATTATATGCTGAAATTTTTCATATGGACAGTATATTATTTAATGCATTTAACAACCGGGATATAGAAAAACTAAAAACATTGTTTACAGAAGACCTGGAATTTTATCATGATAAAGACGGGCTAACCGTTTACAAGCATACGATAGAGTCATTTATCAATTTAGCGGCAAAAAAAAATGACCTGAAAAGAGAATTAATACCCGGGAGCCTGGAAGTATATCCGTTAAAAGATTTTGGAGCAATGCAAGTTGGTGAGCATCGTTTCTGTCATACAGAAAACGGAAAACCGGATTGTGGCACATTTAAGTATGTTCATATCTGGAAAAAGATCAACAATGAATGGAAAATTTCAAGGGTAATAAGTTATGGGCATTAAGATTGCATTTTTTAACTCGGTTGAAGTTGAATCCCCTTTATAGGGAGCGAAAAGTCCTGTTAATCCGGGGCTTTTCTGTTTTATAGAGGGGTAAAAATCTTTTTCAGTTACATTTGCAGACAATTTTTCCAATATGAAGAATACCGCCTTTACCAATAAACATATTGCCCTCGGAGCCAAAATGGCTGAATTTGCCGGATACAATATGCCTATTTCATATACCGGAATTAATGATGAACATGCGGCTGTGAGAAAAAACGCCGGCGTCTTTGATGTAAGTCATATGGGTGAGTTTATACTGAAAGGCGATAAAGCTCTCGAACTTATTCAACGGGTAACCAGTAATGATGCTGCGAAACTAAAAGCCGGACAGGCGCAGTATAGTTGTCTCCCAAATAACGAAGGTGGCATTATAGATGATTTGTTGGTTTATTGTATAGAAGAAAACAACGTTTATATGCTTGTCGTCAATGCATCCAACATAGAGAAAGACTGGAAATGGATTCATAAACACAATACAGGTCATGCAGAGATGCATAATATATCAGATAAAACCTGTTTGCTGGCCATTCAGGGTCCCAATGCAACGAAGATTTTGCAGCCATTGACGGAGATTGATATTTTGAATTTGAAATATTACACTTTTACAAAAGGAATATTTGCCGGAGTAGATAATGTTTTAATCAGTGCGACAGGCTATACCGGCGCCGGTGGTATAGAAATATATTTTGAAGATAAAGATGGCGAAGCCGAACAAATATGGGATGCCGTTTTTGCTGCCGGCACACAACAGGGGTTGAAACCCATTGGCCTTGGTGCCAGGGATACATTGCGGCTGGAAATGGGATTTTGTTTATACGGAAACGATATTGATGATTCTACTTCACCTCTGGAAGCCGGGCTTGGCTGGATCACCAAATTCACTAAAGAGTTTACGTCCAAAGAAATTTTTGCAAAACAAAAAGCGGAGGGACTTGAAAAAAAATTAGTCGGATTTGAAATGATAGAAAAAGGAATACCAAGGCATGGTTATGAAATAAAAGATGTCGAGGGCAGAACGATTGGCCATGTTACTTCAGGCACTCAATCACCCAGCCTGGGTAAAGCAATTGGAATGGGATATGTTCATTTGCCGTTTGCATCTATAGGTTCAGACATATATATAAAAGTGCGGGATAAATTATTGCAGGCGAAAGTTTCAAAGATCCCTTTTGCATGATTTTTGAAGAAGTCGGATGACTGATATCGGAGGTCAGAAGTCAGAACGACACTTCATTTCACATACCCTGTCCGACCTCCGACTTCTGACCTCAAACTTCGTTTATGCCAACTATTCATTTAACAACCTTTATTGCAGCTCCGTCACAAGTGGTCTTTGACCTTAGCCGTCATATTGGTTTACATAAAGAATCTATGTCCGCTTTCAAGGAAGAAGCAGTGGCCGGAATACGCTTCGGATTAATAGAAAATGATGAAACAGTAACCTGGCAGGCAAAGCATCTTTTTAAAAACAGATTGCTGAGGGTTAAAATTTCAGGGATGGAAAAGTCAGAAAAATTTATCAGCGAACAAGTGGAGGGAGACTTTAAAATGATGCAGCATGAACATCATTTTAAACCCTGTGAAAATGGTACTATCATGATCGACCTTTTTCATTTTGAATCCCCCTATGGCATTATCGGGCAATGGTTCAACAGCCTATATCTTATCAATTACATGAAGCGGTTGCTGGAGCAGAGAAATAAAACGATTAAAGAGTATGCCGAGAGTGATAAATGGAAAAAGCTGTTGATAGCCTGATAAGCATCAGGCCGCTTTTTTGTAAAATTTGAATTAAAGGTTTCGCTTAGAGGCCAGATGCTTACAATAACTTCTGTTCCATTATTTTTGCTTTAACACTATGAGTAATAAACCGTCTCTTCATACATCGCTTTCTCCTGCCTTATTACATTTATATGATTTGAGCAACAGTGTTGTTGTCATCATTGATGTTTTCAGGGCTACATCTACTATTGCTTCTGCACTATATAATGGAGCAAAATGTGTGATACCGGTTGATTCTGTTCCCAAAGCCATTGAAATCAGTAAAAGTATAGATGGTATAGCTGCCGGCGAAAGGGATGGAATGATTGCAGAAGGCCTGCAGCACGGCAATTCACCCATGGAATATCCCCGTGAGTTTATAGAAAACAAGACATTGGTATTAACTACTACCAACGGAACAAGATTGTTGCAAATGGCATTGGATAATAATGCAGATACTATTATTTCTGGTTCATTTCCCAACTTATCTGCTGTTTGTGATTTCTTGCTAGCTGAAAAAAAGAATGTTGTCCTTGGCTGTGCGGGATGGAAAGACCGTTTCAATCTGGAAGACACTTTGTTTGCCGGGGCTGTGATTAACAGGATGGCTGAACACTTCACCGTACACTGTGACAGTTCGCTGATGGCTGAAACAATGTATGCAAAGCATAAGAATAAAATAATTGAGTTTGCACCGAAGCTTACACATTACCATCGCCTGGTAGAAAGGTTTGGATTGATAGAAGATATTAAATTTTGCCTTACAGAAGATGTGGCAAATGTGCTGCCAGTTTATATTGACGGGAAACTGGTTGCCAAATAAACTCCTCTAAATTTTATGCCCACGGCCTGAAGGCCGTGGCAATTGAAAGGCAGAACTCTGTGGCAATTGAAAGGCAGAACTCTGTGGCAATTGAAAGGCAGAACTCTGTGGCAATTGAAAGGCAGAACTCTGTGGCAATTGAAAGGCAGAACTCTGTGGCAATTGAAAGGC
>JANNQR010000036.1:0-11997 GCA_031400855.1 Chitinophagaceae bacterium
ATGGCTAATTAAAAATACACTATCTGATGAGTCTAAATTTAAAGATAACAATGAACGATCTTCATTATTAATTATTTTATCTGGAACAACTTTATCATCATAATTATTTGTACAGCTATAAAGGCTATACATACAAAAAAGCAACACGATTCTATTTAAATTCATTGATTCAATTTTATGGCGTACTAAATTTTAAAAAAAACAAACTCATCTCTAGCACAGAAATAAGGCCCAGCAAAGTGTGTTAGCTTTCTGTATTGTTTCATGCTGCATATCTGCTGTAGTTTTGAAATTCATTTTCATGAATATAAAAATATAACTTTTTTCAGGGATGCTACATGAGTTGTTAGTACTCTTGGCTGCTTTGCTTGCGCTGCATACCAACAATGGCTGCTCTACGATTATCGAAAGGCAGTATAGGAAAGCTTCTTATATAAACCAACAGCGCCATGAAATGAGATGATCAGTAATAAAATAATTTTTTTCATAATATCAGAATTATACAAAAATTTCATTGGTAGTTATTATTCGTTCAATTATTTTTCAACTGCTTTTCTAAAAATCGACTGCTTCACACTATTAACACATGGTTAAAATGCCCGTATAGGACGAACCCGTCGTGCGTTGCTTTTGCTGATGGTATTCTGGAGGCCACTACTGAAGCTCTGATCCCAAACTAATAAGTTGTCGAACTCCGAGGAACTCAAGTAAAAGTTGCTACTAGAGAAATTGCCAATGGTAAATCTATTTGTGAAAAGTATATTCAACTCATCTTTTGATGGTAAATACCAGTCACTATAACCGTTTAAAACTAAATTACCGCATACTCTTGCGGCTATGTCTGGCTCAGCGCATCCAGCCATAATATTAATTGTGTTTTGATTGCCTGTTCCCAGGGCTGTACCGTCCGGTATTGTTGTTCCTGAACAACCCCACGTAGAAACACTAGCGTCGGTGGTTGCGGCTATTAAACCATGGGTTTGGCCAACAATGTAGCCGGGATCGCCGGGTTGTAAGAAATAAGCTATTTTACCGCCTCCATAATTTTCTCCAAGTGAAAGAGGACCAGTAGGGAGATTACCCAACAAATTATGCCAGCCAAAAATATTATATACTAATATTTCACCCCCGCCACAATCAGTGCAATAAATAACCAGCCCATGGACAGGTGAAATAATAGCATCCCGCTGGGTAGCTGTCATTCGGGGAGGCAAAAATCCTTTTGTTGTACTGCTTACATCCAATTGGGCCGATGCGTCTGGAGCTAATGTGCCCATACCCATATTACCTGTAATGGTGTTCATTACAAAACTCCAGCCGCTAGTATTGCCATAAAATCCTACCTGATCATTATTTTGCATTCCAATAAATGCCGGCTGAGCAGTATTATTGGTATTATTGAGCCAGGTACCGGCCGTATTGTTTATATCACCACCGCTCATAATACGCATCCGGCCATTTACATCCAGTTTGAATTGTGGTGTGTTGGTACCAATGCCTACATTTTGTGCCTGTAGTGTTACTGCTGCAAGAATGGATAAAACAAGAATAAATTTCCGCATAAACTTTTATTAAAGAGGTTAATTAATATTTTTCGCTTTAATCATTCTTCGTAAGTGATCATTATTTTGACTGGTTTAGATAGGATATTTCCAGAATTTCCTGCGATATTAAAAATCCAAACAGTACTGTTATACACATCGTAATTATATTCGTAACCAGGTATAGTGGTATATGAAGGAGGCGTGTAAGTAGTTGTTTGCGATTCTACTAACACACTAACAGATAATATTTTTGAAAAAGTCAGACCATGTGGAATGTTAACATCTCCTCCTTCTGTAGAGGCAGTGGTACCTGTTAGCTTTTTTACTTTAATGGAAGGAGCATCGTTGCCCAATTTTGTAAAACCATTTACATCAAGTGTAGCCGCAGGAGTGGTTGTGCCCATACCAATTTTCCCGGTAGTTGTATTCATTACAAAACTCCAGCCACTTGTATTTCCATAAAATCCCACCTGTTCATTATTTTGCATTCCTATAAATGCTGGCTGAGCAGTATTATTGGTATTATTGAGCCAAAGCCCTGCTGTGTTATTTAAATCGCCACCGCTACGAATGCGCATACGGCCATTTATATCCATGCGAAAGCCCGGATCAGTATTGCCTAAGCCTGTATTGCCATTTCGCAATATAGTAATGGCATTACTTCTGAAATGTGAAATCCGATCACCATTACCTAATTGAAATATTCGGTCAGTGGCTGTTTCATTCACCGGATCAGGATTGTCTGTGTCATCATTAAAAGCACCAAATACAGTTGAGCCGGAAGCTTTGGTAATAGTATTATTGCCAGCAGAAAAAGAAGTACGGCCGATAGCTGAAGTTGTTCTACCAAGTGCGATGGCAACATCACCAGAAGCTACAGCGAAAGTTCCGGCTACAAGAGAACCATTTCCGGAAGCTGTATTATATAGTCCCGTTGCTGTTGAATAAAAACCCGATGCGATTGTTTGATGGCCCATGGCGGTGGATTTTTCTCCGGATGCCAGTGAGCTGTCGCCCATCGCTGTAGAACGAAACCCCGAAGCTGTTGTGCCAAAACCCATGGCAGTGGCATAGGCTCCACTTGCCAAAGTAACTCCTCCCATACTGGTAGACATGATGCCACTGGCAATAGTGCTTCCTCCCAAACTGGTTGAAAAACTATTAAGGGCACTGGTATTATACCCCATGGCAACCGATGCATTACCTTTTGCTTTTGTATTAGAACCTGCAGCAAAGGACAGTTGACCGATACTGTCTTTGTCCCATTGTACACCATTAACGTATCCTGTTCTGAATGCACCGAGTGCAGGATACCATAACATACGGGTACCTGCTCCCTGTACAGGAGGATTGATAGTAGTTGCAAACGGTGGGATTGCAACTGATCCTGAAAATAAGACGGCACTATCCGTTACATGCAGCCTGGCAAACGGTGTGTTGGTACCAATACCTACATTTTGTGCCTGCAGTTGTGATACAGCTGCAATAAGCAGGGTTATAAAAATATTTTTCATATTTTATTTGTTTAACAATTGCGGTACTATTTTTTAATTCATTTTAATAAAGCCTTACAGGAATAAAAAACAATGGCTTAATACACTCTAAAACCACTTAAATAGGTATAATCTCTTCCATTATTTATCGTTGTCGCTGCGCCAGAATTTTGGAGAACATAAACCGTTACTTTATTATTTGCCACCAAGGCTATGTCTGCTGATATATCAATGGTTGACTGACTTGTAATTTTTGCATTTTTTTGTTTGATGGTAACTCCATCCACCTTTAGGTAAAGAAATACATCTGTATTGGCTGGTAATGGAGTAAAAAACGTAATTGAGGAAGAAAAATGATAAAATCCTGATGAAGGAATAGTCCATTCACTTATTATTGTATTAAATGCTAACAGAGGGTTAGTTAGCGTATTGTCGAAAATCACTTTAGTCGGAATGGCACTATTGATACTTTGATTGGCAAATGTTGATACTTCAACGCCTGTATTCACATTGGTTGCAAGTTCCCAGCTTGCATTTCCGGCTGCATCTGAGATTAATACTTTACCCGTTGCAGCACCTGAAGTAATCTGCAAACTGGTTGTTTTAATTTTACCGTTCACTTCCAATTTTTCTGAAGGGTTAGGGACACTAATACCTACGTTACCATTGGCTTTCAACGTAAGGCGTTCTCCGCCTCCGGTTATAAAACTTATATCTCCGGGTCTGTCGTTATAAATAAATAATTTATCAGGGTCGGAGGCTGAATAACCCAGCCAACCATAACGGCCGCCGGCATTACCTAATGGGTAAAAATCCTGGTAAGCCTCATTTACTCCTGAAAGCCTGAGAATAGGAATTCCTGTAATATTACTTTGTGCTTCTATTGTAGCGTTGGGTGAAGTTGTTCCAATACCTACTTTGCCATTTCCTTTTATCCGCATTAACTCTGTTGAAAAGCCAGGATCAGCACCTGCATAAAAAACATGATCGTTAATAGCAGAAGGTGTTTGATAACGGAGTGTGGAGCCGGTTATTCCAAAACCATAAAACTCATGGTCGTTATTGGCATTTTCCCATAAAACGATTTTTCTGTTGGCAACAGAATTAGCAAACTGGAGCGGCGCATTCGGTGAAATTGTACCGATACCGGTATTCCCATTTCGTAAAACCGTAAAGGCATTGCTGCGGGTGCTAAAGCTGCCATTGCCGATTTGAAAAATACGGTCTTGTGATGCAAGTACATTCGGGTTGGGATTGTCGGTATTATCGTTATAAATTCCAGCAGAAAATGAATTGTAGGCTTTAGCTGTTGTATTATAACCAATGGCAGCGGCACCAAAGCCAGAGGCGGATGTAAAATAACCCATTGCGGAAGCAGCACGGCCCGATGCATTTGTATTCTCACCTGATGCAATGGAATAAAGACCCGAGGCAATTGTTGTATATCCAATGGCTGCAGAATTGTTGCCAGAGGCAATGGTATTATAACCCGTGGCAAATGAATAATAGCCGATATTATCCTTATCCCATTGTGTTCCCGATACTTCACCACTGCGAAGTGAAGCCTTAACCGGGTACCACATCATACGGGTACCCGGGCCACTTATAGGCGGGTTAGTTATTGCAGGAGAATTGGATGTGCCTGTAAATACCACAGAACTGTCAACATGTAATCTTGCAAGTGGTGTTGCTGTACCAATACCAACATTTTGTGCTATTGCAGCAACCTGCACTGCATAGAATAATAAAATCAGTATCGAAATTCTTTTCATTATGTATTTTTTAAAAGTTGTTGAACCGATTTTTTCCACGCATCAATTTCCTGTTGTTGTTTTTCGTTTTGCAGCTGCTGTTCTTTTCTTAAAATGATTAAGCCATATTTTTTACTTCATTCATTCTCCGCTTGCTGATGCAAATGGTTTCCCCGTTTTGCAAAAGCATCTGCTGGCCTGCACACGGATGATATACCTGGCCTGTTTGATAATGGTGCCATTTACAACTAGGATTGAAATCATTTTTGTTAATCCGCTATACATAATAACAGCTTTAATTGTTTAATAAGTTTTTGAGCCCTGCTATTATTCTCCTGATGGTGTTTCTTAATTTCTCCTCATACCTGAAGCCTTCCATTTTTTCTAATGGCAACAGTATGTGCATTACCCGCTGTTGTTTTTTGCCGGCGGGGCGACACACTTTGCATAGTTTTGTCAATAGAATGGCCAGGGGTAATAATCTTTTTCATATCCGTAATTTTAATTGTTTCAAACCGGATACAAAACTTAGCATTAATAGCAAGCAAGACAATCACCAAAAAGTGTTAGAGAGAGGGGAGTGGGAAGTGGGGAGTAGTGAGTAGGAAGTAGGAAGTGGGGAGGGAAATTTTAAAGTTTAATATCCTGTCTGTCTTCAGATTTCATTTCCCCATTACCTTATTAATAGCTTCCGTGCGGCTTTGCACCTGTAATTTTTCATAAATATGGCGGGTATGCGAACGAACAGTTTCCATACTGATAGACAACTCGGCTGCAATTTCTTTGTAGCGTAAACCTTTGGCCAGTTGTCTCAGTATCTCTTTTTCCCTGGGTGTCAGCAATTCATCATTGTCTATGGAATCTTTTTGCTGAAAGGATGCTATTACCCTGCGGGCAATCTGGCTGCTCATGGGCGAACCTCCGTGATATACTTCTGTTATGGAATCCAGAATTTTTGAAGGAGCCGTTTTCTTAAGCAGGTAACCACTGGCGCCAGCCTTTAATGATTCAAAAATATTTTCATCATCCTCGTACACCGTACTCATTATAAAGAGTGATTGGGGACAGGTTATTTTTAATGTACGTACCGCTTCTATACCATTGATGCCGGGCAGGTTAATATCCATCAACACCACATCCGGAGAAAGGGCAGGCAACTCTGCAATCGCTTCTTCTCCTGTGGAATAAGTTTTGATACAGCTAAATCCGTCGCTGCTGTCAATAAGCATTTGTAATCCTTCCCTGATCTCTTTAATGTCTTCTATTATGGCTACAATAATCATGAGATGTAAATTTACTACTGCGCTTTTTAATACAGCATCACCAAAAAGTGTTACACAGTCATTTTAATTTTAGTTAGAGTGCCTTTACCTGTTTCAGATTGAATCAGATAAGTTCCTCCAACTTGTTCTATTCTCGTTTGCATATTTTTCAGACCGTTGGCAAATAACCTTACTTTTCCCGTATCAAAGCCCCTTCCATCATCTTCAATAATGATCTCAAAACATTTTGCCTGTTCCAGTATGGAAATAGTTATCTGATTACACCAGGCATGTTTAGCAATATTATGCAGGCTTTCTTTAACAGTTAAGAAAACATTGCGCCGCTTTTCTTCCGATAGATGCCCGGTTAAAAACTGTTCCGGGTAATTGAATTGTAATTTTACAGCTAATGGTTCAAAGTATTTTAAAGCATATTCCCGTATATAAGAAGATAAGTTTTCCAGCGTATCGTTTTTAGGATTCAGAACCCAGATAATATCCTGCAGGTTGTCAACCAGTTCACGACTGGATTCTGAAATTTTCTCCAACTGCTCTTTTGCTTTTTCGGGTTCGGGCAATTGTTTTTTGGCAACCTCGCTTAAGATAGCAATCTTGGTAAGACCGCTTCCAAGGTCATCATGCATATCACGACTGATGCGGTTGCGTTCTCTTTCTATGGCCTGTTGTTTTTCCATTTCTACTTTCTGACTAAGCAGTTTTCTGCGCAGAATATTTTTAAAGAAAGCATATATGAGCAGCAGGATAAATGCGGTAAGACCTGCAATAAAACCTGTGGTTTTCCAGAAAGGTTTTTTAATAATAAAATCATACTGGATACTTTTATTTACCGGCGTATCGCCAGGAAAAAATGCAGTCACTGTTAATGTATAGTTGCCGGGCTGCAGGTTGGAATATTCAAAATCGGCCTGCTTGGAATTTTGTACGGCATCAGTACCTGGTCCTTTAAGGCTGAATACAAAACGAATATTTTTTTCATCAATAAAGCTGGGAGCACTTACAGCAAAACGAAAATTATTTTCGCTGAAGCGGTAGTTCTTGCTGGATGAATCAGTTTCCCTGCCGTTAACTGTAATCTGACTAAAGTATAAAAAAGAACTAACGGTATGCAGTGCTGTTGAAGTAACATGCACCCAATAGGCTTCACCACTTTCGGCCAAAGCCATCACTGTAGAATCATTTACCTGGCGAATGGAAGTCACTCCGGTAAAAAGACCCACTCTTGAAAATAATTGCTCCACCGTAGTGTCGGGTTTATTCAGATGAACCAAATCGAGACCGCTGACATTTGCCACCAGCATTTTTTGACTGCTGAGCCGGATAATATCAACAATAAAATTATTACTGATGCCTTTTTCAGTACCAGTATTACCAAGTTTCCTGTATTCCCGGTTGTTGATTTTTACAAATACAACACCCATATTACGGGTGCCAATACAAAAGGTATCCTTATTCCAATGCAACATATAACGGCTGCTAAACTCCGTCTCTTTATAAGTTGTTTGAAGTACCAGCCGGTTATTCAGCATTTGATATCCGAGTATTTCTCCTGTACGGGTGAGGCACCAGTAATTATTTTTATCATCACAGGCAATATTATCTGTGTAATAGGGCAGTTCCATTGTAGTAAATGAAAGGTCTTTGTTTACAAGGGAAAAATAATTGCCGGCAACCAATAATCTTCCTTCCCTGTCAAATGTAAGCCTTGATGAAATCGCTTTAGTACCAGGAACAAAAGATACTAATTGTATAGCGTCGCCACTCTCACCTTCCAGTTTTCCATTGTTGTATAAAGTCCATGCTTTATTATTCCAGGTAAAAGCCTGAATAATCCCGGGTTTTACATTTATTTTTTTTTCAGAAAAATTATTTTCATTCAGTACACCGAGGTTATTATTGTATTTAAAACTGATTATTCCTTCCGGTGATTGATTGATGTATGGAAGAATAATATGAGGATTACTTTTGCTAGGGAATAAAATTTTTTCTATCCGGCTTTGTGTCATTTTATAAACACCTTTGCCGGCAACTGTAAACCAATAATTGTTTTCTTTATCCTGGAAAATACTGCTCACAGACTCCGGAAGGCCGTCGGAAGCAGAATAGCAGGTGGTTCCCTTTTTTTCCGGGTCAATTACACAAACCTGTTTATCAGCTGTTATCAGCCATATTTTTTTTTGTGCATCAATAAAAAAGTTATTCATTTTTTTTTCTGCAGGAATAAACTTTAAAAAGGAGAGAGGTTGTGTGATGAGTTTTCCTTTATTTAATTCTTCCTTATTCAGTTCCATCCATGTCAGGTTCAGCCATACATAAATCTTATCGTGATATTGCTGGATGTCAAACCCCGTTTCTGACGAAATTTCAGCAATAGCTTTTTGCTGTTTCCAGTTATAAAGCATCAGATACTGTCTGCTGACTTTTGGATTTGAATAAACGGTAACCAGTAAATCATCCTTTAAAATTGCCTTATCAATTATAAAGGGCTGCCTGGTGCCATCGTTCTTTATTATTTCAAGCGGTAAACCCTTCGAATTCTTATACAGCATCAGTCCTGAATTGGACGAAATAATTTTTTCTCCTGTATTAGTCAAATAAATTGACCCGGGTCCTGCAGAGGGTGTAAACAATGCAGAGTCCTTTTCCAGCTTATTGTTTTGCAAAAAATAAATTCCTGTAATGGCCACAATGATAATCCGGCCATTTTTTTCTTCCAGAATATCGCTTACGATATTAAGTGAAAAGTTTTGATATTGCGAATAATTCTGAAACCGCTGCCCGTCAAATGTGCTGAACCCGTCCCGGGTCAAAAAATACATAATGCCGCGGCTATCCTGGAAAATTTTTTGTACCCGGGTATCTACAAGACCCTCGGCCGGTGTGTACCTGTTGAAGGTTAAGGACTGACCGCTGGCTGCAAAAGAGAATAAAAGGAGAGAAAATAGCTTAGTCCATTTCATACCCTTAAAAGTAGAATAAAGATTTGGGTATAAAAAAAACACCAGACTGGCCCAGTGTTATTAAAAAATTGCGATATCAATAATTTATACAGGAATTTTATTGACCGTTACTTTATCTTTCATCATCTCCTATACTGCATTAGCAATACCCTGTGCATCATACCCACATTCTCTTTGCAACTCTTTGGGTGTGCCATGTTCAACTAATCTGTCAGGGATACCCAATATTCTTACTTCAGCTTTATAGCCATGTTCATTCATAAATTCTAATATGGCAGAACCAAATCCACCAACAACCGTTCCATCTTCCACAGTAATTATTTTATCAAACTTGCCAAACACTTCATGCAGCATTGCTTCGTCCAATGGTTTTACAAAACGCATATCATAATGTGCAGGGATTCTTAATCATGTTATAAATTTATTGCTTCGTCATCGGGTCCTCATTAGGACTCATTCTCAGCATTGCCCGGCTTTTATTATTTATATCATACCCCGCACCCAGGAAAGTAAGTTTTATTTTTCTTCCATCGCTATAATTAAATAAGATGGTATAATCTTTTACTTCATAGCTGCCAGAGCAGGGTGTAACTGCCGGGTTTAAGCAACTGATATATTCATGATACAATTCTTTTAATGCACCATTGTCTGTAAAATTTCCGGCAGAGGAAAAACTAATAGAAGGAATTTTTCCATTCACATCAATAGCTCTTTCCAGCAACAATTTATTGCTTCCTGTTTTTGCAATTTTCAGTTCATTAAAAGCCGGTTGCTGTGTGCCCGATATACCGCTGTTGGCAATACCAGTAAAACTAAAGCGACCAATGGCAGCCACTGTAATAGTACCATCATTTACCAGGTTAACATCTTGCAACACGACCAATGCATTTCCGCTTAGGTAAAGTGTAGCTCCGCTTTGAACAATAAGTTGAGCTGATGCAGAAAAAGAAAAAATACATGCTGCAAAAAAGCAAATAATTTTTTTCATACTAATTTTTTAAAGCGATAATTTGATTGGTCGGATATACTTTAATTCAAAAAACCATTACTGGCCAATTTAATGAGCCAGAAATCATCGACTCCATGATTACCGCCGGTAACATCCCCATTAAAAGACGAATAGGCAAAACCCGCTACAGCATAGCCACCATCAGCAGTTTGATATACACTTTGAGCCTCCTCATTTTCAGTTCCACCAATTACCCGGTTCCAGGTAATATTTCCAGTGCCGTCCAATTTCACTATCCAGTAATCTTTATTCCCATGGTTAACACCGGTAACGTCCCCGTTGGCAGAGGACCTGGAAAACCCTGCCACAATATATCCTCCATCAATCGTTTGCTTTATATTGTAAGCCTGATCGTCAGCATCTCCACCAATCAATTTGTTCCAAGTAATATTTCCAGTGCCGTCCAATTTCACAATCCAATAATCTGTAAGTCCATGATTAGTGCCGGTAACATCTCCATTAGCAGAGGAAGCGGAATAACCTGCTACAATATAGCCGTTATCGGTTGTCTGACGAATGTTTAGAGCTCTGTCATCACCTGTTCCCCCCAATAATTTATTCCATAAAATAGTAGCACCGGTATTATCTAATTTCACAATCCAATAGTCAGTACCTCCATGGTTAGCAGATGTAACATCTCCATTAGCTGAAGAAGAAGATTGACCTGTCACCACAAAAGTTCCATCGGCTGCCTGCACTATATCATAAGCCTTATCACCTAGGGTTCCTCCCAATAATATATTCCAAATTATATTTCCACTGCCATCTAATTTTACGACCCAGTAATCTGAAAGCCCATGATTTGTTCCGGTAACATCCCCGCTGGCTGATGAGAAAGAATAACCTGCTATAATGTATCCACCATCTGTTGTTTGCTTTACGCTTTGTGCTTCATCACTAGAACTTCCACCTATTAATCTGTTCCATTGAATATTTCCCGAGCCATCTAATTTCACAATCCAGTAATCAGTGCTTCCATGGTTTGTTTCGGTAACATCTCCATTAGCAGAGGAAGCGGAATAACCCGCAACAATATATCCCCCATCTGCAGTTTGCTGTATGCTTTTGCAATTGTCATCCTGATTTCCCCCCAATAATTTATTCCACACAATATTACGGCTGGCATCTAATTTCACTACCCAGTAATCCGAGGTGAGAGGATTCCCATTCTTAATGCCCGTTACATCACCCGAAGCACTGGAGAAGGAATAACCTGCTATAATATATCCCCCATCGGCAGTTTGCTGCATACTAAAAGCTTCCTCACTACCTGCCCCTCCCAGTAATTTCCTTTCGGGAAGCTGAACTTGCAACCCGTACCATCCATTTACGGTATAAATTTCAAGGCTTTGAGTAGTGGTATTAAAAAGCATCAGCCCCGGAGTGGGGTTTATAATGGCGTCACGTTGCACCGTGGTCATGCGGGGTGGCAACATCCCTTTGGTTGTTGAAGTAACATCCAATACGGCGGAGGCATGCGGAGAGACAGTATTAATTCCCATATTCCCATTGGCACTTAATGCAAGAAAACCTGAACTTGCTCTTACAGTATTGTCTACATCATATCCCAATAACAAGGCTGTGCTGTTCCAACTACTGGCTGCACTGGTTCGATAGGCTCTTATACCCAATGAAATATTATTACCACCCCCAGTGAAACCAATGCTCGTCAAACTTAGTTCATCCCCCGTATTGGTACCAAGGATACCTGCATTAGTTCTGAAATTATTGCTCATTGCGGTACCTCCTAATTCAGTTCCGTTTGCAGAAATGGAAAGTCTTGCATTTGGTGTTGAAAGCCCGATGCCCAGATTACCCGCATTATTAAGTATCATTCTGGTAAGGTTGCCATTGGTTCTAAACTGAAAACCATTTAGGGTATTTACATTGTTGAAAACAATTGCGCCGCTGGCAGCATTGTCTGCTTTTCCAAACAAAAGACCTGTTTCGTAATTATTTG
>JANNQR010000037.1:0-13311 GCA_031400855.1 Chitinophagaceae bacterium
TTCCATACCGGCTTATTGCAATAATCATACTGCTTTGACGCTATTAACAGACTGTGTATATTTGGTTAACGACAAGAGGTTTTTTCACAAACTGCCGTTATAGCCAATGGTAGGACGACCGTTCCAAAGACGACCGACCGACCGAAATTTAAACATAAATACAAAGACAAACCATTTTGACGGGTGACCAAAAACATACAGACCATATTGCAACGGGACAGCTAACAAGCCGACACTCAAGCCGACCCAATGTTTTTTATTTTTTTCCCCACCGCACTTTTTTAAAAACAATTTTAGCCAGCCGCACAAATGGCACATTTGCTTTTGCCCCGACACACAAAGCCAACCCTTCGGCAAAAGCAAAAGAGCCATTTTTTGCCACCGCACCGTTTAATATTCGTATTTTGTATGATATTTTGACTTAAATAATGATTGACAAGAAAACATTATCTGAAAGAGACATTTGCACCAAGTTTATCACACCAGCATTAGAAAATGCAAGGTGGGACAAACTCACACAGGTATTAGAAGAAGTCAGTTTTACAGACGGAAAGATTTATGTGCGGGGAAAATTAACAGCAAGAGGAACAGGAAAACGAGCCGACTACATTCTCTATTACAAACCTAACATTCCAATTGCAATCATTGAAGCCAAAGACAACAACCATTCAGTAAGAGCAGGAATTCAACAAGCATTGGACTATGCTCAAATCCTTGACATTCCTTGTGTGTTCAGCAGCAACGGTGACGGATTTATTTTTCACGACAGAACAGTTAAAGACGGAAACATTGAAACCGAACTTTCATTAGACGATTTCCCCACCCCAGAACAACTTTGGGAAAAATACAAACTCTACAAAGGCATCGGCACAGCCGATGCAGAGAGAGTTGTTTCCCAAGATTATTATTTTGACGGTAGCGGAAGGAAGCCCCGATATTATCAGCAGATTGCAGTGAACAGAAGTGTTGAAGCAATTGCCAACGGACAGAATAGAATTTTGTTGTTGATGGCAACAGGCACAGGAAAAACTTACACAGCATTTCAAATCATTCACCGACTTTGGAAAGCAGGAGCAAAAAAACGCATCTTGTTTTTAGCCGACCGAAATAATTTGCTTGACCAAACAAGACGAGGTGACTTCAAACATTTCAAGGATAAAATGACGGTAGTAAAACATCGTATGGTTGACAAGAGCTATGAAATTTATTTGGCTTTGTATCAAGGTTTGAGTGGTAATGAAGAAGATAAAAATATCTATAAACAATTCAGCCCTGACTTTTTTGATTTGATAGTTGTGGACGAGTGCCACCGTGGAAGTGCGAAAGAAGACAGCAGTTGGAGAGATATTCTCACCTACTTTAAAAACGCAACGCAAATCGGTTTAACAGCAACACCAAAGGAAACTAAAGAGACAAGCAACACAGAATATTTTAACGACCCGATTTATACTTACTCATTGAAACAGGGAATTGATGATGGCTTCTTAGCACCTTACAGAGTGGTTAGAGTTGGTTTGAATATTGACTTAGAAGGTTGGCGACCACCGAAAGGTTTTAAAGACAAAGACGGAAAAGATGTTGAGGATAGAATTTACAACCGAACCGACTTTGATAAAAAAATTGTTGTTGACGAGAGAAGAAAATTAGTTGCTAAAAAAATTACAGAGTTGCTAAAAGGTTATGACCGTTTTGCAAAGACCATTGTTTTTTGTTGCGACATTGAACATGCCGAAGGCATGAGAAACGCATTGGCAAATGAAAACAGTGATTTGGTTTCAGCCAATCACAAATACATTATGCAAATCACAGGCGACAATGACGAAGGCAAAAGAGAGTTAGACAACTTTATAAATCCCGAAGAAAAATATCCAGTCATTGCAACCACATCAGAGTTGATGACCACAGGCGTTGATGCTCAAACTTGCAAAGTGATTGTGTTGGACAGCAACATTGCAAGCATGACCAAGTTTAAACAAATCATTGGTAGAGGAACACGGATAAACGAAGAATACGGAAAACTTTTTTTCACCATTCTTGATTTCAGAAACGCAACTGATTTATTTGCCGACAAGGAGTTTGACGGAGACCCACTTCGTGTAAAACCAGTTTCGCAAGATGAAGATTTATCTTTAGTAGTAATTGAAGAAGAAGAAAACACACTCACAGTTTTAGACGAAGCAACAGGCGAACAAATAAAATTTGAGAAAGCAACTATTCGCTATCCTGACGGAAGCAGACCAGACGGGACTTGGATAGCAAGAGAGAAACAACCAAAACAATATGTGAACGGTGTTGATGTTTCTGTTTTGGTTAGCCGTGAAATGTATTTTGACAACAACGGCAGACCAATCACAGCAAGTTTAAAAGACCACACCAAAGAAATTATCAATGGACAATTTGCTTCACTCAATGATTTCTTAAATCGTTGGAACAAGACAGAAAGAAAAGAAGCAATCATTCAAGAGTTGCAGCAGCAAGGAGTTTTAATTGAAGCGTTGATGAGTGCAGTTGAAAACAGTTGCGACTTGTTTGATTTGATTTGTCATATCGCATACGACCAACCACCGCTTACTCGAAAAGAAAGAGCCAATAATGTGAAGAAGCGAAACTACTTTACAAAGTATGGTGAGCAGAGCAGAAAAGTTTTAGAAGCATTGCTTGACAAATACGCAGATGAAGGAATTGAAAATTTAGAAAGCATGGAGATTTTAAAAATAAAACCACTTAACGAATTTGGTTCACCAGTTGAAATTGTAAGTGGCTTTGGCAGCAAGGAAAAATATTTACAGGCAGTAAAAGAATTAGAAACAGAACTTTATAAAATAGCATAATGGAAAAGAGTGAATTTTCAGAAACACAATTTGTAATTGGTTACACAAGAGAGTTGTTCAACTCTTTTGCTTATGTGTTTCCTTACTATTATATCATTCATGCACCTTCAACAAAATTGGAAAAGGAATCAGGTTCAGATTTGATTTTGAAACATTATGCTGATAGATACTACCGCTTTTCCGAATTTTATCAATTCAAACGGAGTAAATATTTTAACAGAGAAGTTTTTAGTGATTTAAAAGGTAAGGCAGTAATTGACACTTCAGCCAATCCTAAATATGGTTTCAATATTTACAATAGCAAAAACACTCAGCAATTTAATACCTTACAAAAACTGGCGAAGAAAAGGAGATACAGAGTTTATTATTGTGCACCTGCATTTCACACAACACCTGAATACAACCAACATTTCAGAGCAGAAACAATTTTAAACAATTCAGTAGTTTTTAATTTTTCACAACCGCTTTTGCAGTCGGCTATAATTCCTTTAGGTAGCAACCACAAAATTATTTTTGACAAAACAGTTTCTCACATTTGTTCTGACCCCATTGAAATTGAAGGCACATTAGCAAGTGAAAGAAACAAGTTTAATGATGATTCAAATTCGTACAGGCAATCAGATTACAACTTTGATAAGGAAGTAAATGAGTTATATGATTTCGTCATTGAAGAAATTTCCAGTTTGCAACTTGATGAAAGATTTGAAAAGCCGGAAATAAATTTCTTTTCTGTTCGCAATATGCTACTTACTTACTTTAACATTCACTGGATTCCATTATTCTCAAACCAACCATTAAGATGAGCAACATAGGAGGAGTAATAAAATCCATTCGTGATATTTTCCGCAAAGACAGAGGACTTAACGGAGATGCTCAACGCATTGAGCAATTAGGTTGGATGATTTTTTTGAAATTGTTTGACGACAAAGACAAGGAAAAGGAATTGATGAATGACAAATACAAATCTCCAATTCCTAAAAAATATCAGTGGAGAAATTGGGCTGGTGATGATGAAGGAATGACTGGTGATGAATTGATAAAATTTATTGATACCGAACTTTTCCCTTCACTCAAAGAATTAAAAATTGCGGCTGATGATAGGTTAGGTTTTATTATCCGCCAAATTTTTGACGGCACAAACAACTACATGAAAAGCGGAATCACTTTTCGCCAAGCCATCAACAAGCTAAACGAAATTGATTTCAACAGCAGCAAAGAGCATCACATTTTCAATGTGATTTACGAAGAGATTTTACAAGGACTTGCAACCAAGAAAGACACAGGAGAATTTTACACACCAAGAGCAGTAACGCAATTCATTATTGACATGGTGAACCCAAAGTTGGGAGAAAAAATTCTTGACCCTGCATGTGGCACAGGTGGATTTTTAGTTTGTGCCATTGAACATTTAAGAAAGAATGTAAAAAACATTGACAACAAAAAGGTTTTAGAAGAAACCATTACAGGCACAGAATTGAAACCGCTTCCCTTTATGCTTTCAATCGTGAACCTGATTACACACGACATTTCAGTTCCAAGAATTGAATACTCCGATGCACTAAGCCGTGAACTAACTTCACTCAAACAAAAAGACAAGGTTGATATTATAGTTGCCAATCCGCCTTTCGGTGGAGTTGTTGGCGATGGAATGGAAACAAATTTTCCTCTCAATTACAGGACAAAGGAGAGTGCCGACTTGTTTTTGATTTTGTTCATTCAACTTTTGAAAGATAACGGCAGAGCAGGAATTGTTTTGCCTGATGGAAGTTTGACAGGCGAAGGAGTGAAACAAAGAGTAAGACAAAAGTTGTTGGAAGATTGCAACCTTCATACAATTATCCGTTTGCCTCAATCCGTGTTTGCACCTTACGCAACTGTGAATACCAACTTATTATTTTTTGAAAAAGGAAAACCCACAAAAGAAATTTGGTATTACGAACACGTGCTACCCGAAGGATACAAAGCATACAGCAAAACCAAACCAATACGCATTGAAGAATTTGATGCAGTAAAAAAATGGTGGAAGAAAAAGGAAGCAACCGAAGTGAGTTGGAAAGTTTCTATTGACACCATTATTGAAAGAGGTTATGATTTGGATATTAAGAACCCGAACAAAAAAGTTGTGGAAGTAAATTACAACCGTGCTGATATTATTTCCACCATCAAGGCAAATCAAAATTCTATTAACCAATTAATCGCAGAACTGGAACAATGAGCAAATTAGATTTTGAATATGTTCCACTCACATTTATTTCGGATAAGCAAGAAATCAAAAAGCAAATCCGAAATACTTTAATTCTCATTCACCTGTTTGAGAAATACAATTCGCCTGTTCGTTTAGAAAATTTAATTGAAGGAACGCAATACGGCTACAATGCTTCTGCATTGCTTTCAGGCACAAATAAATTTTTACGAATCAGTGATATTACCGAAAGTAAAGTTGATTGGGAAACCGTTCCGTATTGCAATTGCGATGACGAAAAAACTTACTTGCTTAAGAAAGATGATTTGCTGATAGCACGAACAGGAGGCACAACAGGAAAAAGTTTTAAGATTGATAACCCACCCAAAAATTCCATTTACGCAGGTTACTTGATTAGGATAAGAGCAAAGGAAACGGTGAACCCCGATTACATTTATTTTTTCCTTCACAGCTTTTCTTATTGGAGTCAGATAGTGAATTTGAATGAACGCAATTTTAGACCGAAGGCAAACGCAGAAAATTTAAAGTCATTGATTATTCCCGATTGCCCAAAGGAAATTCAGGATGAAGCAGTGCGTCTTTCACAAGGCGAAACTTTGAAAGGATATGAAGAACTGAATTTGAAAATTGAAAATGCGTTGGCTGAATATGACAAGACACAGGAAGTTGAAAGATTATTGGAAGACCAACTTTTGCAAACAGAGAATTTGAACAAAGCAATTTTGCAAGAAGCAGTTCAAGGAAAATTAGTTGAGCAAAATCCGAAAGAAGAAAATGCAAACGAGTTATTGAAAAAGATTAAAGCAGAAAAAGAAAAACTGATTAAGGAAGGCAAACTAAAAAAAGAAAAATTGTTGCAGCCAATAAAAGAAGAAGAAATTCCTTTTGAAATTCCTAAGAATTGGGCTTGGAGCAGACTGAGTGATGTTTGCACGAAGATTGGTTCAGGTAGCACACCAAAAGGAAGCAATTATTCAAAGAGTGGTTTTCCTTTTTTTCGTTCTCAAAATATTTATTCAAATGGTTTAGTTTATGACGACATCACTTTTGTTTCAGATGAAGTTCAAAGCCAAATGAAAGGAACAAGAGTAATTGCAAACGATATTTTATTAAACATTACTGGTGGTTCATTAGGAAGATGTGCTTTAGTCCCAAATGATTTTAAAGAAGGAAATGTAAGTCAGCATGTTTGCATCATTAGACCACTTTTAGTCTTTAATCAATACTTACATCAAGTTGTTTTATCACCTTACTTTCAAAAATCTGTTTTTGGTTCAACAACAGGAGCAGGTAGAGAAGGTTTACCAAAATATAATCTTGAAACATTTTTAATTCCTATTCCACCAATTACCGAACAAAAGAGAATAGTGAAAGCAATAGAAGAAAGTAATGCAAAGACACAACAATTAAAAACGCACATCACCGCCAATCAAAAAGCAGTTGAAGAATTGCTGATAGCTTTAATGCACAAAGCTTTTGAGTTGAAAGAAGAAATGGAAGTGGCGTGAAACATAATCAATCACATTCAAAAATCTCCTTCATGTATCTTGGATTTTCCTCAATACGCTGAATATCCTTTCTCAATTGGTTTGAGATGTAGCTTTTCTGCAAATCCGTTACTTTATCGTGCAGGTTATTATTTGAGTTTGCAATATCAATCAAACTTTTTTGTTCTATCTTTTTTGAAATGAAGTCCATGCAGTTCAAAAGGTTTTCAGTTGGCGAAGCATAAACACCAAAATTATTTTCTGATAACGCATCAACAACACATTGCTCAACCATCAATGTAGGCAACGGCAAACTGTTTCTATCTCTGTATGTTTTCAAAAGTTTTATCACAGTCCTTGCTTCGGGTTTATTTACGGTCATACTTTTTTGAACACCAATATTTGTTTTGAAAGAACTTCCCCTTTGCCAAATCCAGTCAGGTTTAACATACAAGTTCAAATCCTTTTCAACAGCGTAATTATTTATTTCCCTTCCCGGAACAACATCAAAGTGAATTGGGTTGCCGTTATTTTCAAAAGTAAGTCCAATAGCTTTTGTTTGTTTTGTTACAGTGGCTCTATCGCCAAATGCTTTTCCTACCACTTCATAAACATCGAAATACATTTCTTCCAACGAGTTGTAACTACTACGCTTGAATGGAAGCACAATATCTAAATCATAGTTTGAAGCTATTGCAGTTCGTTTGTAAAACGAACCAGTATCTTCGGGCAAGGCAACAAGTTTATTTCCGAATTTATCAACCATCCATTGCTTTACCTTTTCACGGGCAGCAACCACACTTTTAAAAGCGGCAGGGTTTGCTTTCAAATGTTCTTCAGTCAAAACCTTTTTTACGTAATCATCCGAGTTAAACGGCAGCTTTGCTTCCTCACTTATTTGGTAGCGGTAATAGGCATAACCCAAACCACCACCAACAGCAGAACCAACAAGAGAACGCTTAAAGGTTCTCATGCCGTTATAGCTATCCCAAGTAAAATCAATTCCCTTATCCTTATGCTCCATCCACTGCATTAGAATATCTATCAATGCTGTAGCACCACCAACGATTAAAGCACCGTTTACTATTTGTCTGTCTTGTCTTCTCATTTTGTTTTTGGTTTTAATTTTACTGGATGCTCACCACCGCCAAGCCATTCACCTGTTAAGTGCCATACTTCATAATAGTAGAGCCACAAAGATGTCCACGGAATGATTGTATCACATAAAAAATCAGTTCTGCTGAACTCACAATATTTCGGCTGATACAAACAAAGATTTTCAAATGGGTAAAGATGTGGCACATCTTCACCCTTATCATTTTTCATCAACACAGGAGAAACAATTTTTGTTTTCGGGCTATCAGCCAAATTATATTTCAACACAAACTCATAAGCACCACTTCGTGAGGTTGGTTGCAACACACCCGTTACTTTCATGCTGCTATGTGAAGTAAAGTCAGTTGTAAAGTGAGGATACTTGCACCGCATGGAAGAAACTTGTTCAGCTATTGTTTTATCTCTTGTTCTAAAATTACTTTTCATGTCCGCCAAAAAATGTGTTTGATTTTACAGCCGCAGCACCAACAGAACTTACAGAAGAAAGTATTCCTGTATTTCGGACAGCAGATAACGACTTGCTTTTTCTTAATTCCTCAATCAACATTGACTGGCTTGTTTGTGCCTTCGTAAAAATATCATCACCGAACAACCCTTTCAGAACTATACCTTCATTCAAAACACCATGTTGCATTTTCAATTTCTGCCATTCGTTGTATAAATGACTTGCGAATTTCTTGAACGCTTCATAGTATTCAGGTTCATCATCCCACTTATCAGTAAAATCTTCTTCGGCATTTACAGGGTTAAAAATTTTCAACCTGCCTACTGGCTGGTTTACATGAGTGCGAATAGTAGTTATGATATTATTTACCGTATCAAAAATGCTATCCTCACCTTGATAATATTGCCCTGCAATGGTGGTAAGAATAATGCTTGATGTTTTGTAGGTATCATCTTTCTGAAAATAAATATCTCGATACCGTTTTATTAATTGCACAGCTCGTTGAAGCGGTTTTTTATGTTTGAAATTATCGGCAGGAAGTTTTTCGGCTCTCATTGATTTTTCAAGCAAACTTTCTTTTACCAAATTTGCTTTGCCCATAAACCAATCACCGTAGCCCCGTGGGTTACTGCTTACCCAATCTCCTAATTCACGGTCAGGAACTTTTATTTTGTTTTGGTCAAACGCTGTTTCTTGAATCCCTGGCAAAATATCCATGTGAAAATCCCCTGCATAATCCAAACGGATGCAACGGTTTTTTGCTTCAATCTTTAACCCGTGTTTTTTAGCGTATGCTTCTATACACCTTTTCAATTCTGCATAAATCCGTTGCGGTGTGTGTGGCGTATTACTTTTCAGGTGAATAGCAATATCCAAATCAAACTCATCCTTACCAAACGGCTTCACGGTAGTAAGTGTTCTTACCGACCCGTGAGGGTAAACATCATAATTGTATGGCTTGAAAAACAACTCATCATTTTCAATCCAGTCCTTTACTGATTCATAACTTGTTTTCATACGGTCATACCTTGTGTCATCAAGTTGAACCGCTTCTGCCATTTTATCAAGCAGGTCATCAATTTGCGTTGCTTTGTTTTCTATTGAAATCATTGGTGTAAAAATTTATTGTGAAATATTTTTTTGGTTTGTTCAGCAATCAAATGATTGCCGTTGCTTTTACCCTGTTTAATTTCCTGTTGGGTAACCCAGATGTATTCAGTGCTGTTAATGGAAAGGAGTTTTTTTATTTCTTCTTTTTGGTGATTCGTTACAAATTTTGGAATGAAAATGTCGGCATACTTGAAAGTATCTACATTGAAAAATTTATCACGGTGTATTGGCTCAAAGTGTTGCCCCACCAACTCATAATGTATGTAACCAAATTCCTTTGCAGGGAGAATTCCAGTAGCTACAAGTTCCTCATAGAATTCTCTCCACGGGTCAGATTCCCTTTTCTCTCCCTTGAAAAACCATTTTAAGAATGCTCCAATCTTATTTCGGTTCAAAAGATTTAACCGCAAATCACATTCGCTTACATCATCATTATCAATTTTGTTGTCAGTAATTGCACCAATGCAGTCCAGCTCCTGTTTCGCTTCGGGATTGTAATATTTGTAAACACCGCCAACGGGCTGATAAGTGTTCGCAATTCTGTTACTCTTAACCAGTAAATATTTTCCGTTCATTTCAATCCTATACAGGTAAGCAATCGTAAGACGAATTTCCTTTTCAGTCCACGGCTTCCAACAATCCCAATACAGTTTCAGGAAAGCCCGTTCCCTAATCAGGTAATCAAGTAGCTCAATGAATAAAACCATAGCACCGCCAACCACAATCCCATAAAGTTCTGTTTGCAGATTCACCCCTGCAAACCAGTTTGCCCATATAAAAATGGACACTAACAGTAAAATTTCAAGTAATCTTTTTCTCATGTATCAAATAATTTTAAGCGTAGGAATTTAGCCCCTACATATAAGTATGCTATTAATTCTATTAAATTTGCCACTGATGGCAAATATTTTTCAGAACTTAGCATACTCTATTAGAAAGCAGTAATGACTTTAGAAGAAGCACTCCATAATAACGACATGAATGACATCATGGACAGCATGACTGCCTATGTGTATGGGCGTATTAAAACAATCGGAGTGAAGGACTTAGAAGGTAAGACCCCCGAAGATTTTGTAGGAGAGGTTTTGATGAAGGTTGCGGAAGGTGAAAGAGATTGGTCAAAGGCAAAATGTTCTTTTAAGGATTTTCTTTTCGGTTGCCTCAAAAGCCATCTTTACAATTTTTTCAAATCCTTTGAACAGAAATATGAAGCAGAGTTACCTGACATTGAAAGCGGAGCAGTACCAGAAAATGAATCAGAGTTAAAACAAATTGCAATTCAAAAATTGAAAGAGGACGGAGCAGACCAAGACGAAATTGATGTTTTTGAATGTTGGATTGAGGACATGGACAAGCCAGCAGAAATAGCTGAACTATTAGGGAAAAATGTGAAAGAGATTTACAATATCACAAAACGACTTGAAAGGAAAATGCCGAAACTTCAAACGCAAATAATAAAATTCGTATGAGCAGAGAAATTAAAAATAAAATAGACGATGCTTTGTTCAACTTCTATTTAGAAGCCGACAAAGACACAATCAAAGTTTCACTGCAAGAGAACATTCAGAATCTTGTAGAGTATGAAAAGAAGAAAAAGAAAATTCTTTTTTTGGCAAAAGCTACTGCCAACAGACGGCACAATGAATCCTTGTTGCAATTGGTGAGTAAATTTCAAGAAGCATTACTGATGAATATTGAAAAGCCAATTGCAATCTTGAAACAACTTGTTCAAGGCAATCCTTCTTTTGCTCTCTACAGAAATCTTGATAAAATTTCTAAGGAAGATATTATTGAAATCATCAAAGACAAAAACTTTGTTGAACTTATTGAACAATTAGAAGAAGATGAAAAGAAGCACTAATGCACACATACAGGCACAAGAACTTTTAGCTAATTGTGGATTAGATGAAATCACAGATTTGCCAATGGACTTATTTGTTGCAGGGTTGGATGCAATTTTAATTGAAGAAGAGCTCAACCATTGTGATGGCAAAATTATTTTCGGAAAAAGCAAGGCAGTAATCAAAGTAAATTCTCTAATCCAGTTTGCGGAGAGGAAACGGTTTGTTGCAGCACATGAAATCGGACACCTACTAATGCACAAGAACATGCAACTGCCTGACGATACTTTTCAAAACTTCAACATCATTGCAGGAATGGAGAAGGCATTGAAGTTTGGCAAACAGGAGTTGGAAGCAAACGAATTTGCCAGTGAACTTTTAATGCCTGAACAACTATTTCTGAAAGAAGCGAAAGGAAAGAAGTTTACACCGTTGCTTGTTCAACAACTTGCAGCAAGGTTCAAAGCGAGTTTGACAGCGACAGTTTTTCGCTATTTGCAATTTGACGAACTTCACCCTCTTTGCCTTGTGTTTATTGATAATGGAATTGTAAAGTATTGGAAAAAATCAGAGGACTTAAAAGTTTGGCTTGGCGACTTCACACGATTAGCACCACCCTCTGGTTCAGTTGCAGCCGAATACATAAAAAAGGATTACGAATTTCTTTACAAGTTAGACGAGAAAGCACAGACAGTAAGTAAATCAACATGGTTTACATTGAACGAATACGATAATGAGGACACTGATTTTTACGAATACTGCATTCCAACAAGGAAATACAAAACCATTTTGAGCATTATTTGGGAGGACTAATTTATCTTTGAAGTATGGTCACCGAAAGCCAACGCATTTTGCAAGCATAATTAAAAACCGCACAAGCCAACGCACGACCAAAGTTTTTAATAGAGCTTGCAAAGCCGACCCAAAAGAAAAATTGTTTTTAAAAAATTTCCAACGCTTCTAAAAAAAATAAAAAACGCAACGCACAGCCGACACTCAATGACACGACAACTCAACAACGGCAATGGTTTACAAGCACTGTGGACAAATACCACTGGCTATAACAGCACCTACCCAAAAGGCGGGGTTTCGTGTTCCAAAGACAGTTTTGTGGTTAATCAAACATTAGTTTTTCAAATCAAGTTTTGTGGTAAAAGTCCCGCCCTTCGGGTAGCTGCAAACCGTTGTGCGTCATGCGATTGAACACTCTAATAACTTAACCAACCAAAACTAAATGGCAGACAATTCAGACGAAGAACATTTAGATAATCCGACAAATAATCAATCAGAAAATCTTTCTGACGACATTACTCCTACTAAGGACACAGAAACTATTAACCAAAATCAAGATTCTGAAAATATGGAAGTACATCATCACTCACATTCATCCCATGGAAAGAAAAGCTGGAAATCCTATTTCTGGGAATTTCTTATGTTATTCCTTGCTGTGTTTTGTGGTTTTTTAGCAGAATACCAATTGGAACATAAAATAGAGAATGATAGAGGTAAACAGTATACTTACTCCTTTTATGAAGATCTGCTTACAGATTCATCTCATTTCAACGATCTTATTAGTAGATTTCAAAAAAAACTCACTGTTTTGCAGGATATGGCACCCTGTTATGCTCCCTGTTGGGTGACCACCCACCAAAAAACTGTTTAACGGCCATTATTCGGAATTCTTCAGACTTCCCCGACATGGTCAATACAGACCGTACCTTGCAACAGCTGAAAAATGCGGGTGGACTCCGCTTATTAAAAAAAGATGATGCAGACAGTATTCTGTTGTATGACAATATACTCAGGAGTTATAAAGAGGCCGAAAAAAGTGGGTTTCAGGAAGTTCAATCGGATATTCGAAATACATTTTACTCCCTAGTCGATTTTGAAAGCGTGAAAGATAAGCCCAACAAATCTGCGGTTTATGGTTTATATGGTAAAAACAAGGAATTGTTAAACCGGTATTTCAATCAGTTGAGAACGTATTCGATGTGGATTAATGCGAGAATGAATCAATTACAAGTTCTGAAAAAAAGAAATGCTGAACTTGTAACACTTTTTAAAGCTAAATATCATTATGAATAAAACTATGTAAGCACGAACGCACAACATTGGGTTTGCTGCAAGGCTGGCTTGACTGTAAATTCCGGTCATGTTGACCCACTATTCCGGGGTGTTGACCCACCTGCGAAGCAGGCAATAATTGTAAGAGCTTTATGATGGTTAAAAATACAATTGGTTATTGATACGTTTTAATTTTTTTTCTTCTCAGTGATTC
>JANNQR010000038.1:0-3615 GCA_031400855.1 Chitinophagaceae bacterium
GCTTTTTTGACAATTTTAGGTAAAAGGGCAGGGTCGAGACCTTTAAACCAAATGGTTGTATCGTTTTTGAGTTTTTCAAATTCATCTGACCGCCACAAAAAGATTTTAATAAAATCTGGTTTAAGGTTTAAAATCTTAGACCACTTTATTTCGAGGTCAGCCTCAGAGTCAATAATAAAATAGCGAAAGTCTTTCAAAGTTTCTTTTGTATATCCAGGGTAATATCTCTGTGGCAGAAGGATTTTCTCAACCAAAAAGATGGGCTGTCCTCCCGTAGCCGTCAGCGATCCCTGGGCCAATGACACATCAAGACTGTTGTGCCTGTTAATTGCAAGTCGTTGTTTCATTTCGTCATTCAAAGGCAGGTTGCCCTGAATCTTCACATAGAATACACCATCCGTCAGGTACTTTTGAATCGCTTTCTTATCCCAATCTTCCACGCCAGTTCCAATGTTGTGGTTGTGTGCTTCGCCAAAAGGGGAAACGATATAAGTTCCTGCTAAATTTATAATTGTATCTATATGGGAAGGTTTATGTGATGTAAACTTACCATTAACACTATAAAATATGCGGGCTTCAAACGACTTACCGTTAAACCACTGCCCGTTTACAAGTTCAATGTTCGTTGCCTTTGTTATTTGAGCTTCCGCTCCCTTCGAACTTAAGAAAACAGAAAGAAGAAGAGTGAATATTGTGTGCGTTAGTACTCTTAGTGTATTTGTATTTTTCATTTTACTTATTTTAATAGATGTTCAACTGGAAAAATCCGTAATGATGTTGTCAAACAAAATGCCGCACAACGGTAGGGCTTTCTGATGTACTTATATTCTGTGTTACGTCAGCACGAACGGAAGCTGATTGAAAAACTGAAGATGAAGTTAAGTTATACTGTTGAGATTTATTCGGTCAGCCGGATATGGGCTGATAGCGATAAAAAGATGAGGATATATTCGTCAGCCAGCATAGCAGAAAACCTCACTGTTGTGCGGTCGTGCTTCTCGTCTGTTGTTATGTGTCCACATACTAAAAGCAGAGTGTGTCCCGGTGCGTTGGAAAGCAAGCTCTTTTGCAAGGTTGGCTTTTGTGTGTCGGCTTTGTGTGCCTTGCAAATGTGCTTGCTTTTGAGTGGGCTAATGAGTTATTGCATTTATTCTTTTTTGTAATTCCTGAATCCGTTTTATTAAGTTGTCAAAGTTTAATGGGTCGCCGTAAATCATATTCTGTGTCATTGCCTGATAATCCTTTTCCCATTCTTTAATTACTGTGTCAGGCGGAATGATTTTTATTTTGCTTGGGATATGGTTGGAATAGTTGAGCCCTCGGAGTGGGTTGAATTTTTCTCTGTGTGTTACGATGCCCTTGTATAATTCTGTGTCTTTAAGTGCGGCCTTTCCATGTTCTGTGTCCATCAATTTTTCCAAATCGTACAAGTGTCTTGATAACCTGTCAATACGAATTTTTGCAGTGTCCTGCGAAAACTCTTCATGTAATAAAAATATCTTTTCTAAAAAGGTTCTTTGTGGTAGAACCGTCGAAATACTAAAAGGTTCGGTTGTAAATGCTTGGTCTGGGAATGCAGCACTAAGAATTGAATTAATTTCTCTGTTTTCACTTGGTTCCATCAATGAACGGGAACTTACTTCTATTAATACCCTTTGAGGCAGATAATCAGATTTGTCAAATACTGAGTTGTAGTGGATTTCAATTACCTGTGGGTCTTTGTCAGAATCTATTATCGGTTGAGCATTTAGCTTGCATTCATTAATGACTTTCCATTGGGTAAACTGCTTTGTTAAATCTTCTAAGAAATTGGTTGAGATAAATTCGCAGGATATTTTTCTTAAGTTTTTGATTTGACTTTTGCTGATGTTTCCTTCAAAGCCAAAGAATTTTCTGTCTATTGCCAAATCAATATCTTCCGAAAACCGTTCTATCAGATTCCAGCCTTTACTCAATGAAGTACCTCCTTTGAAAACAATACTTGGTGAATACTTCAATTCAAAGGAGGCTTTTAATGCTAATGTTACCCACCAATCTTTCTCAATGGCTATTGCCGGTAATCCTAAAATATTACTGGCTTGATTGAGAATTGCAATCCGTCTTTCTTCCGGTATTTTTAGCCACTCTGTATTCATTTTACTTTGTTGCACTCATTAGTATTTTATTTATCCAGGCTGGTGCAAGTTTTGCATCGTGAAGGATATTTTCTTTTTTTTCCTTTTTAAGAATAGCAAGCAACTTAATTAAAACATCATCTTCGATTTTATCCTGACCAATACTTTTTAACGCCTGAATAACCAGTCCGCTGATTTCACCTTTCGCCAATAAATTTTTAGGGCTTGTTTTCTTAAAGGTGATGGTTCGCTTTCCTATTTTGATACTTCTTGCCGCTCCATCGGTTAGAAAAGCAACCTTCAAAGGGATCTGAGTTGAAAGACCTAATTTGTTTAACGCCTGAACGCCTGTTGGGATAATCCTTGCCTTATCTCTTTTGGCTATGGCAATAGCTATTTCTTCTGCTGAGGGATACAATACTCCTAAATCTTTGTCTTTTTTTGGGTATAGGTAAATGCCGTGTGCCACACGAATAAGTAAGCCCTTTTCCTTAAGCCGGAACAAGGCTTTTTTAATACTTTCAGAATTGCCGAAATCTAAAAAGTCATCTACAAACAGAATACTTCCTTTTTGCAGTTTTGTTAGTGTTTCAGCAACTTTATTTTCAACAACTGGTCTTTCCATTAGCTAAATTTCGTCCCAAATATAGTAAATATATGGGACGAGTTAATAAGAGACTGCAGCCGAAGTTTACAACGTCCAGCCACACCTTTGAAGCAATACCAATGTTATGTGCTGGCGATAAATTTAAGATACTTGGATAACATTTGGAGACTCAGAACTTTTTAATAGATCTAGGAGTTTGGGAATTAGGTTGATATAAGTCTCTTGTCTATTATTTACTCCGCAAAGTATTGCAAGAATAAAAGTAATGGCTTTTAAATTTTGTTGATATGGGAGATTTCGGTCTGCCGTGACAAAGACTTCAAAATTATTCTCAATAACTAGCCGTAGTAGTTCTCCGTTTTTCTTGCCAAGCCAGTTCATATCTTTTACAGTTAAAACTTCATGTTCAGTTCCAAAAAATTCAGAAAGTTTTGTGGGTAAACTTTCATCAAGTAAAATTTTCATGAAGAACCTTTTCAGAAGTTAGAGAAGTTTTTGCCATTTCTAAAACACAAATCGCAGCAGTTTTTGTAACTGATGGAAAGTCTGCAAGAAACATTTCAAGATCGTCACCGCCTTCCAAATAATCAAATATGGTCTGAATAGGAACTCGTGTCCCAGCAAAAACAGGAGCGCCACTCATAATTTCAGGGTCAATACTTATTTGGCCGTATAACATATTTTTAAATTTCAATAAAGTTACCATTTTTATTTGACCCTTCCATATTAGGAATTTAGCAGTAGCTAGCACATAACGGCTAGCATATTGCCGAAGTTGCCCTCTAATTTAATGACTTTTTTACTTTAGTGATCGGGCAATTTTGGCAATATGCTTGTTGTACGCAGGTTGATTTGCAGGGAGGATAATTATTGCTTTAGAACTCTCTACTTTCG
>JANNQR010000039.1:0-53999 GCA_031400855.1 Chitinophagaceae bacterium
TGAAAAATTTTACAGTACAAAAATAAATCTAACTTCGTTATAAGTATTTGACTATCAATAAGTAAAGCAATGCAATTTGATGCTATCGCACCATATTCAATAGAAACTCATTGTAAAATCACCAGGGTTTTAGATGGAGACAGTTTTATGGTACAAAACATCTTTTCAAAAGATGAAAAAGAAATTCGTTTATACGGTCTTGATGCACCAGAGAATAAAAGAAATAGAAAGCTGATTGAAGATGAAAAGAAAGCAAGGGTAGCAGGTGAATTTTTAATTCAGTTGGGCAGAAAATCAACAGACTTTGTTTTAACGATTGCACCACCCGGCACAAACATTACATTGATAACTGAAGAGAAATATTTTTTTGATTTTTACAAGAGGCAATTAGCATACATCATTTTACCTGATGGAAGTTGCTTGAATGAAATACTAATAACAGAAGGCTATGCAAAAGCATTGGATGAATACTTTTGTTCCAATCTTTCAAAATATCAGCAGTTGAATTTTTTAGCGAAGCAATCTGCAAAGGGTTTGTATGCTTTTTCAGGCATATTTTGAATTGTTTACCCTATGTTTACCCCGATATGAAAAAAGGCTTGCAAATCATTGATTTACAAGCCTTTAGACTTTTTAAAAGCGGACCGGACGGGACTCGAACCCGCGACCTCCGCCGTGACAGGGCGGCATTCTAACCAACTGAACTACCGATCCAAAGATTCTATTTCAAACATTCCGGCATTTAACCATCCCTATAGCTATCGGGAGAATTACCGATCCAACTCCTTAAAATGATTCGAAACCCGAGTTATTTTAAGGACGGCAAAGATAGCCCTGTAATCTTTTTCTGCCAAAAGTTTCTGCACTATTTATCCACTGAAAATCAACCACTCAGGAGAAAAATTCATATTATCATTTTATCCTTAATTTAGCCGCTCATTTTAGCACCTATGCCAACCGATGCCAATAGACAGTTTCTCGTTTTTGAAAAGCCTATTAAAGACCTCATTGATGAGATAGCCAGCATGAAACATCGTCAGGAAAAGACAAAACTTGACTTAAGCGAAACTATTCAAAAACTGGAACAAGCTATTCTTGATAAAAGAAAAGAAATCACAGAAAATCTCAGTAGCTGGCAACGTGTACAACTAAGCCGCCATCCGGACAGACCTTACACACTTAAATACATTACCAACATGACCGACAACTTTATTGAGTTGTACGGCGATAGAAATGTAAAAGACGATAAAGCAATGGTTGGTGGTTTTGCCAGCCTCGGCGGGGAAACTGTAATGATCATTGGGCAGCAAAAAGGAATTAATACCAAAATGAGGCAACTCCGCAATTTTGGGATGGCCAACCCTGAAGGGTATAGAAAAGCGTTAAGGTTGATGCGACTGGCAGAAAAATTTAATAAGCCTGTTATTACATTAATTGATACTCCCGGTGCTTACCCGGGACTAGAAGCAGAAGAAAGAGGACAAGGTGAGGCCATCGCCCGGAATATTTATGAAATGATCCGATTAAAAGTTCCGGTTATCTGTGTCATTATTGGCGAAGGAGCAAGTGGTGGCGCATTGGGAATCGGTGTTGGTGATAAAGTGTTTATGATGGAGAATACCTGGTACACAGTTATTAGTCCGGAGAGCTGTTCATCTATCTTATGGCGAAGTTGGGATAAAAAAGAAGTGGCTGCCGAACAACTAAAACTGACAGCCGATAGGATGCTGGGTTTTGGATTGATCGATGGCATTATTCCTGAACCTGTTGGTGGTGCACATTGGGATTATGCCGGAGCAGCACAGATCCTGAAAGAATACCTGATACCTGTATTAAAGGAATTAAAACAACAATCAGCAGAACAACGGGTGAATACAAGGATTGAGAAATTTGGCAAGATGGGTTTCTGGGAAGAAGTTTAATGAGAGACGGGAGTCGTTAGTCTTGAGTCGGGAGATTATGTAACCAACTTTAGTACTACTATCATCGTCCTTTGCAAGTTTATCCTGAGGTATCGAAGGGCACACTTGTACTGCATATCACTACTCAGCAATATTCAACAATTACTATTATTAATTTATAATTCTTCGTTATCAAAATGTCACTCAGAGAAAAATTCACCGGAACAGGTATCGCCATCGTTACTCCATTTCTTACAGATGGCAAGATTGATTGGGAAAGCTTCAGCAACCTGATTGAATTCTGGATAAAAGGAAAAGTAGAATATTTAGTAGTGCTTGGCACCACCGGTGAAAGTGCTACCATTCATGGTGAAGAAAAACAAGAAGTATTTTCTTTTGTGGCAAAAGAAGTAGCTGGCCGTGTGCCATTAGTCGCTGGTATCGGTGGAAGTGATACCAAAGAAGTACTACAGGGATATAAGAATTTTGATTTGAAAGGGTATGATGCTATTCTTACAGCAAGTCCGGCGTATAACAAACCTAACCAGGAAGGAATTTTTCAACACTACAAAGCATTAGATGCTGCAACGCCTTTGCCAATCATCATGTATAATGTTCCCAGCCGCACCGGGCAAAATGTTTCAGGAGAAACAACAGTACGCATTGCGAAGGAATGTAAAAACATATTTGCAACCAAAGAAGCCTGTGGCAATTTTGACCAGATAAATTATATCATCAAAAACAAACCGGTTGATTTTATGGTCATCAGTGGTGACGACCCGATTACACTGCCTATGATTGCCTGTGGTGCAGAAGGATTGATTTCAGTAGTGGCCAATGCTTATCCGGCGGAATATTCAGAATTGGTTCGCATTTGTTTGAAAGGAAATTTTACCGAAGCCCAAACTCTCCATTATAAATACACGGACATTATTTCTTCTATGTTTACCGAAGGCAGCCCCAGTGGTGTTAAAGCTTATTTAAGCGAAATGGGACTTTGCAAGAATACTTTCCGTTTACCGGTTTGGCCGGTGAGTGAGGGGCATCGTCAGAAGATTAGGGAGCTGATGAAGTTGTAGTTATCATAAATAGATTAAAGAGATTTTCTTTGTGGTATCCTTTGGCGGTAGGGGCGATTCCCCGAATATGATAAACCTATTCTTTAATAGTGCATACATTCTAATATCATCTTGCTCACAAATATCGAATAATTGAATGATTTCTCCATAAGTAGCCGCATCCGTGATGTTAATATCTATAAAAGAGGAGATATTCTTTGTGTATTTTAATTTTCTTGCTTCCTGTCTTATCAGGAAAATTTTCTTCTGGTTTGTAGAAACATCGTCATTTAGTTCAATCGGGAGTTTAGATTTCCCCTTGATTATTTTAAAAATCAGCATTGTACTGAAATCAGATAACCCTCTTTTATCTTTTGGGAAAGAAACGGGGATTATTTGATACTTTGGCAAATCAAATTTTTGCATATTGGCAAGAAGTATCCAGACTCCTGATATGAAAAATATAAGTAGAGAAGTATTTCTAAATCTGAGTCTTGACATGTTTACCTGATGCTTTTTAACGACCTTTCCACATAAGATTCTTACTTTTATTTATGCTTAAGTCAACCCTTGTTATATCATTTTTACTATTAGGTACATCCCTTTTTGCTCAAAATAATATCCGTATAGAAATAAAATCTTTACCTGCTTACCATGCATCAGGAAATAACATTTATATCGCTGGTTCTTTCAACGGCTGGAACCCCCAGGATGAACAATCCAAATTCAAAAGAGATGATAAAGGGAATTATTTTTTAGAACTCAAATTAGACGCCGGTAAGTACGAATTCAAAATAACCCGTGGAGGATGGGGTAAAGTAGAATGTAAAAAAGGCGGTGCCGGTATTGAAAATCGGGTGTTGGCGATTTCTGCAAATACTACTATCAGTTTAGAAATAGAAGAATGGGCCGACAGATTTGCTACTGCTGCCAGAAAAAGTACAGCCAGTAAAAATGTAAAAATCATTGATACTGTCTTTTGGATTCCCCAGTTAAAAAGAACCAGAAGAATACTGATCTATCTTCCCGAAAATTATGTCACTGCAAAACTTCGTTATCCTGTTTTGTATATCCATGATGGACAAAATGTATTTGATGATGCTACTGCTTTTGCCGGAGAATGGGGTGTTGATGAATTTCTTGACTCTGCAAAAGCAAAGCAATGTATTGTGGTGGCTATTGACAATGGCGGAAACAAAAGAATGAATGAATATTCTCCGTATGACTTTACATTGAACCCTCAAAAACCAAAAGAGAATAAAGGAGAAGGGGCACAGTATGTAGAATTTCTGACAAAGACCCTGAAGCCATTCATAGATAAAAAATATCGTACATTGAAAGACAAGAAAAACACTTTTATTACCGGATCATCGATGGGCGGATTAATTTCCTTCTATGCGGTACTGAAATATCCAAAAGTGTTCGGAGGTGCAGGAGTCTTTTCCCTTTCTGTTTGGATTTGTAAAGAGGACTTACTAAGCCTGGTAAAATCAAGCGGAGAAAAAGTCAAGTCGAAAATTTACTTTTATTGCGGAGAAATGGAAGGGCCGGGTATGGTGCCGGATATGCTGAAGGCCTTTGAAGAATTGGCTGCCATTTCTAAATCAAAAATGACTGTTGTAATAAGGGATGATGGAAAACATAATGAACCGACATGGAGAAAAGAGTTTCCGCTTTTTTATAATTGGATTATGCAGTAACTACACCTCAAAACAAACCCCTTCCAACGCCAATTCCGTATTTGGAAAAATATCTCTCGCCTCGGTCTCAAATTCTTCCAGTGTATCATATTTACTGCTGAAGTGCCCGATCAATAATTTTTTTACGCCTGCTTTTTTTGCCAGCTCCGCAGCTTGTTTGGTAGTCGAATGAAAACGGGCTTCAGCCCTTTCTCTCAGATTGTCGAGATAGGTTGTTTCATGATAGATCATATCTGCTTCCCTGATATGCGGAATAAGAGACTCATCGTATTTAGTGTCAGCGCAGAAAGCATATTTTTTGCCCGGAGTGGCGGCATCAGTTACTGCATCGTTTTTAATAACAGTTCCATCTTTACGAGTGTAATCTTCTCCGTTTTTCAGCCTGTCATAAAATATGGCTGGTATTTCATACTCCTTTGCTTTTTCAAGATTCAATTTCCGGGGTTGCTTTTTTTCTTCAAATGAAAATCCATAACATTCAATTCTGTGGTTAGTGCGAAAACATTTTACAGTAATTTTTTCACTATCCAGCAACGTAGCCGGTTCGGTAATAGGAAGAATATGTAAAGGGTAGCAGGTTTTTGTATCTGCTACTTTCAATTGCAATTCGATGATTTCTTTTAATGGGGAAGGGCCAAAAACAGTCAATTCCTGTTGGTGGCTTAAAAGACTGAGTGAGTTGATCAGACCTATCAAACCAAAATAATGATCGCCATGCAAGTGAGAGATGAAAATATGCGAAATCTTACTTCGTCTGACCTTATAATTGATCAATTGAATCTGGGTGCCTTCGCCACAATCAACAAGGTAGTTATTTCCATCAAGCGTTATTACCTGGCTGGTGGGGTGGCGATTAAATGCCGGAACTGCAGAGTTATTGCCAAGTATAGTAACGGCGAACATTAATATTTAGGTGATTTTGGAGTGTTGGTCATGTCGTTAAGACTGTTTTTTAAAAGGTTTAGCTGCATATACCATTATTCTTCATCTAGAAATTCTCTTTCAATCTCTTCCATTTGTACGATATCCCAGGCTTCACTTTCTGTTGGTGTTACATTCATCATTTCCAATAATTCATGTTGATCAAGAAATTCTTCCACTTGTTTTTGTAACCCGCATATGACGAAAGAGGCATTGTTTTCGTAAAATTTCTGTTGAATAGATACTAATTTTTCCCCGGCTGCTATATCAATCGATTCGACTCCTTTCAAAATCAACACCAGGTTTTTAACCTGCCTGTCCGGTCGGCAGGCGTCATTTTGCAGGTAAGGCAACAAACAATCTTCCATTTCGGCTGTCATTGTAGCAGAAAGGGCGGTATCGGCCACAGTGATGGCATGAAATTTCTCTTTGGTATCGGTTTTGACTATCATAAGTTCATAGTTTGACTAGTTTAACCTGTCAGCCGTAAAATCATAAAACTACAGGTCTCAGACAACTTAAATTATCAACATTTCGTTTATAAGTACGGTAGAACAAGAACCAAATTTATTCGTTAATATTGTATCACAACTAATTATCTAAAAATGGATAATAATTTTTCAGCACAGGTTAAAGAGATTATATCATTTAGCAGGGAAGAAGCACTCAGACTTGGAAACGATTTTATCGGTACTGAACATCTTTTACTTGGCCTGATCAGAGAAGGTGATAATACCGCAGTCCGTATCCTAAAAAGCTTTAATGTGGACCTATATGAGCTCCGAAAGGAAATTGAACTGGCGGTCAAGGATAAAACCGGGAAAAATATCGCAAATATTAACAGTTTACCCCTTACTAAGCAGGCCGAAAAAGTAATCAGAGTGACGGTTCTTGAAGCAAAGGCACTCAAAAGTGCTACGGTGGAAACTGAACACCTGATGCTTTCGATTTTAAAGAACAAAGAAAATATAGCAACACAAATCTTAAATCAATTTGACGTGGATTACGATCTATTCAGACAAGAACTGGGCATCGTAAAATCAACCGATCCCCGGGCCGAATTTCAGGACGAGAACGAAGATGACTTTGATGAGGAGAAAAAATATTCTCAATCAAAAGGAAGTAAACAAACAGGGGCAACTAAAAGTAAAACACCGGTATTGGATAATTTTGGCCGGGATATTACCAAGATGGCCGAACTGGGAGCCCTCGATCCCATAGTTGGCAGGGAAACTGAAATAGAAAGAGTTTCTCAAATTCTTTCAAGAAGAAAAAAGAATAACCCGATTCTGATAGGCGAACCCGGAGTAGGTAAAACGGCTATTGTTGAAGGTCTGGCCCTTCGTATAGTTCAACGAAAAGTTTCAAGGGTATTGTTTGATAAACGGGTTGTCTCCCTTGATCTTGCTGCATTGGTGGCAGGTACTAAATACCGTGGGCAATTTGAAGAAAGAATGAAAGCCATTATGAATGAATTGGAAAAGAATCGTGATGTGATTCTGTTCATTGATGAATTGCACACCATTGTTGGTGCCGGTGGCGCCAGTGGTTCGTTGGATGCCAGTAATATCTTTAAACCAGCCCTGGCAAGAGGAGAACTTCAGTGTATTGGTGCCTCCACACTGGATGAATACAGAATGCATATAGAAAAAGATGGTGCTTTGGACCGTCGTTTCCAGAAAGTAATGGTAGAACCACCAAGCGTTGATGACACAATAAAAATTTTAAATAATATCAAATCAAAATATGAAGAATATCATAATGTGAATTATGACCAGGCAGCAATTGAAGCTTGTGTTAAATTGAGTGATCGTTATGTAACGGACCGCTTACTACCTGATAAAGCCATAGATGTGTTGGATGAGGTGGGAGCAAGAGTGCATTTAAAAAATATAAATGTTCCGGAAAATATCGTTGACCTGGAAAAGAAGATCGAAGATGTCAAGAATGAAAAAAATAAAGTTGTCAAAAGCCAGAAATTTGAAGAGGCTGCCTCATTAAGAGATACAGAAAAACGATTGCAGGAGGATTTGGAAAAAGCGAAAAATATTTGGGAAGAAGAAAGTAAGCACAAACGTTATCCGATAGGGGATGAGGATATTGCTGAAGTAGTCAGTATGATGACGGGTATACCAGTGAAAAAAATGGTACAGGCGGAAACGGTGAAGTTGCGCAAAATGGCTGATGATATGAAGGCTATGGTGATAGGACAGGATGAAGCAATCGGCAAAGTAGTAAAAGCGATCCAGCGAAACAGGGTAGGATTGAAAGATCCGAGGAAACCAATCGGTTCATTTATTTTCCTTGGACCTACCGGAGTTGGTAAAACAGAGTTGGCCCGGGCATTAGCAAGATATATGTTCGATTCAGAAGATTCATTGATTCGTATTGACATGAGTGAATACATGGAGAAATTCACCATCAGCCGGCTGATAGGAGCACCTCCCGGCTATGTGGGCTACGAGGAAGGGGGGCAATTAACAGAAAAAGTTCGCCGCAAACCTTACAGTGTGATTCTGCTGGATGAAATTGAAAAAGCTCATCCTGATATTTATAATATTTTATTACAGGTACTTGATGACGGCCAGTTAACAGATGGACTTGGAAGAAAGATCGATTTCAAGAATACGACCATTATCATGACTTCTAATATTGGGGCTCGTCAATTAAAGGATTTTGGAGCCGGAGTTGGTTTTGCCACTACTGCCAGGGTAGATAATGAGGATGAAGCAAATAAATCGGTAATAGAAAGAGCATTGAAAAAAACCTTCTCGCCGGAGTTTTTGAACCGTATTGACGATGTTGTTGTCTTTAATTCATTGTCTAAAGAAAATATTTTCAATATTATAGACATATTGATGAAAGGTGTATTGAAGCGTTTAGTAACACTTGGCTTTAGCCTGGAACTTACAGAAGCTGCGAAAGATTTCCTTGCTGATAAAGGATACGATGCTCAATTTGGAGCAAGGCCGTTGCACCGGGCTATCCAGAAATATCTTGAAGATCCTTTGGCAGAGGAAATATTAAATCTGAATGTAAAGGCCGGAGATGTGTTGATTGCTGATGTTGATAAGGATAATGAAAAACTATCATTTACATTTAAGGCAAGGGCGGAAGAAAAGTCTGAAGCATAGGCTATTATCATAAAATTTTAAAGGAGTACTGATCTACGGTGCTCCTTGCCCGACTGGGTCATTCAAGAGGTTTTTTTTACTTTTGTACCTGATATGCCCAAAAAAATAATCATAACGATTGATGGCTGGTCCAGTTGTGGGAAAAGTACTTTAGCAAAACAACTGGCAAAAGAGTTAGGTTATGTATATGTGGACAGTGGGGCGATGTATCGTGCCATCACCCTGTATTTCCTCCGCAATAATATTGACCTCGCAGAAAAAAAAGAAGTAAAAGAAGCATTAAAAAGTATCAGCCTTGAGTTTGGATTTAATCCAAAAAATAACAACAGCGAAATTTACCTGAATGATGAAAATGTTGAATACCTGATCCGTGACCTGATTATAGCTGAAAAGGTAAGCGAAGTAGCCGCTATCAGAGTTGTGAGGGAGTTTGCTGTAGCACAACAGCAAAAAATGGGGGCCAAAAAAGGTATTGTAATGGATGGGAGGGATATTGGCACTGTCGTTTTCCCTAAAGCAGAACTAAAGATATTTATGACGGCAGATAATGCTGTAAGGGTAGAACGGCGCTTCAAAGAGTTATACGGGAAAAATCCAAATATTACTATTGAGGAAGTAAAAAATAACCTTGAAATGCGGGATTATATTGACAGCCACAGGGAGGTAAGTCCGTTAAGAAAGGCTACTGATGCCATTGAACTGGATAATACATATCTAACAGAAAAAGAACAGTTTAATAAGGCACTTTTATGGGTAAAAGATAAAATTTAACGGTAAATGTTTGCATTTTTGTAATTCTATTATTAGCTTGCATCAATATTGATATAAGTCAATACTTCAAATCCACCTCTTTTTAAAAACCAGCCTGAAATTCCAACTTTCTTGAATAGCTAAACTGCCCGATAGACTAAATGGAAGAATAATTATATTATTCAGGCTTTAACGGGTAATATCTATCCAATCTCTCTTGAAGGATTATTAACATCCTTTATACTTCTGTAAAACCTACAGAAATCCAACCTATCTAAATAGCCGTGTATCCCATGGATCGCTTGTAATACAGGATGAAACAACTCATCATAAACTGCAGGGCAGCCTGCTATTCGTAAACTTGTAAAACTATTTAGTTAAAAACAAAAAACCTTGAGATCATGAAAAAATTTTTACTATCTGCATGTTTAGTTGCATCATTGGGTTATTTTAATCAATCAATGGCGCAATGCAGCGGTGCTAATGTGTCTATTACTAATTTCGTAGTTCTTGCAAATCCATCTACCGTTACTTACCAGTTTACCTGGGCCTTTGTACAAGGTAACGCATCCGTTCAGGTCGTTTATTACTGTAATAATGTACAGGTAGGTTCCGAGGCTTGTATACCCCGTTTAAAAGACTCTGCTGCTGGTCCTCATATCGTAAGCGGGTCCTTTCCCATTACTTGTGCTGGAACTATTAAAGTAGAAGTAGGAATTTGGACAAACCCCAATTGCGGTGGCACCTATTGTGTAGCTGTATCCCGTATAATATCACAATCTCCTCCTTTGCCTGTCGATTTCAAATCATTCTCTGCAACAAGAAATCATTCTAATGTAACATTGAAATGGGAAACAATGACAGAAAAGAATTGTACTGGTTTTGCGGTTGAACGAAATATAAACGGAACCTGGCAGGAGATAGCAATGATAGCGTCTCAGGCCCCTGGTGGTAATAGCAGCGATCTGTTAAGTTACCAGTATAATGATTTGAATAACACAAAAGGAATATCTCAATACCGGATCAGGCAGGTTGATTTTGACAACAGATCAAAATACACTGAAATCCGCACCGTTCGTGGAGAGGCCCAGATTGGGAAAATAATTGTTTACCCTAATCCGACTTTTGATGGAAGAGTGAAAGTATCATTTGAAGATGCATCAGTACTCCGGGATATTTCCTTAATGGATATGAATGGCCGTGTATTAAAACAATGGAAAGCCATAACGGATAATAATATTACAATTGAAAACCTGGCAATGGGAATGTACACTCTAAGAGTAGTAGTACCTGAAACCGGCGAACAGACAGTGGAAAAGATAGTCGTGAATAAAAAATAAATGCATCGGATTTTTAATTAAACCTTCGGGGATAGCTATTTGGCTGTCCCTTTTTTTATTAATAGGGGAATAAAAATTACAAACTGCTCCAATTCATTAGTTATTTTTATACAAAATCAATTTTTTGAAAAGAGCTACTTACCGTCTTTTGCTACCATTCATCATCCTTCATTTAATTGTCAGTGGAGGTATTGCTGGCTATATGATCATTGAAAAAATGAACTTTCTTGAAGCGATATATTTGACGACTATTTTGATTACAACGGTTGGTTATGGTGAAGTACATCCATTGAGTGATGCAGGTAAAATTTTCACAGTAATTCTATTGGTTACCAGCTGGGCCACTTTTGCTTTTGCTATCAGCAGGATCACTCAGTTTGTAATAAGCGGCGAAATTAATAATTACTTTAAAACCCGAAAACTGATGAAAGATATTTCAAAACTTGAAAATCATGTTATTCTGTGTGGATATGGCCGGAATGGCCAGCAGGCGGCCCGTATGTTAAAAGCACATAATGTACCTTTTATTGTTATTGAGAAGGACAAACAACTTATGCAGAAAATGGAGGCCGAAGGGGAAAAAATATTGCACCTGGATGGTGATAGCACCGAAGATGAAGTATTAAAAGATGCAGGAGTAAAAAGAGCCAGAGCTTTGATAACTACCTTGCCAGTGGATGCACAAAACGTATTTATAGTACTAACAGCCAGGGATCTTAATCCGGACATGCAAATTATAAGCAGAGCATCAGAAGCAAGTTCTGTTTCCAAGTTGAAAAAAGCCGGAGCAACTAATGTTATTATGCCTGACTTTATCGGCGGCACACATATGGCTACACTAGTCTCTAAACCGGATGTGGTAGAATTCATCGATTATCTTTCCGGCGAAGAAGGAGAAGGGATACATATAGAATCAGTTGACTACCGGCACCTTCCCGAAAAAGTTCAGGGTAAAACTTTGCGGGATGTAATGGATTGGAATAAAACAGGCGTTAATTGTATCGGTGTTAAAAGTATTGAAGGAAAATTTCTTATTAATCCCCCTGATAATATCCTGATAACTCTGGGTATGAAAGTAATTGTATTAGGAAACCGAGAACAAATCATGAAGATGAAAGGAAATTTGGCATAATAAATATTTGGGGAGATAAATATGATTTATATTTTGTCCAGATTCTCAATATTTTGCAACCCTTTTTCTAAAATTAGAACCCCGGTTGTATGACTAATACAACCGGGGTTCTAATAAAACTTAAATTGATTGAGTGCTTGTTATTGATTCTAAAATTGTTATTGTTTTTTCTTCACATCCAGCAACTCAACATCAAATATGAGCATGGCTCCACCGGGAATTTTTGGGCCATTACCCATCACACCATAACCAATATTATAAGGGATCCAGAATTTATATTTGGAACCTACCGGCATCAATTGCAGACCTTCAGTCCATCCGGGAATCACCTGGTTAACAGCCATTATCAGCGGAGTTCCCCGATTTGCTGAAGCGTCAAACTCAGTTCCGTCCAGTGTTGTTCCCCGGTAATTACAAACAAACGTATCAACAGCAGTTGGTTTGATGCCTTGTCCTTCTACTAAAACCTGGTATTGCAATCCTGAAACAGTTGTCTTTACGCTATCTCTTAATTTGTTCTTTGCTAAAAATTTCTTGCCCTCTTCAATGGCTGGCTTTACTTTATCGCTTTGCAGTTTTGTCATATAAATATTCAATAAAGAATTGGCAGTAACATCATCCATCAAAGTTGGCTTTTTGCCAAGAACATCACTAATAGCTCTCATAAAAGCTGTTGAGTTGACTATTTTAACATCTCCCAATCCTTTTTCTGTCATAGCAAAAGCAACTACTTCGCCAAGTACATAACTAACAGAATCAGCATTTGTTTTTAAAATACTGACAGGCTTGGCAACAGGTTTCGGTATCGGTTTGGGCACAGGTTTACCGGGTTGGGCATTTAACATGCTGATGGCTCCAGTTAGAATAACAACGAATACAATTTTTTTCATACTTTTTTTATTGAGGTGCAAAAATACAATTTGAAACGATAATTTTAGTAGCCATAATGATTTAATTTCGTTGCATCCAAATTCATAAAATATGGCCATTTTTTTGATGCCTCTGCAAGTCAGGTGGGCTGACCTTGATCCTAATTTTCACCTTCGCCATTCTGTTTATTATGACTGGGCTGCTATGTGCCGTATTAAGTATCTTAATGAACATGGTCTGACACCTGCCGTAATGCAAAAACTGCATTTTGGCCCTATCATTTTCAGGGAGGAAGCAGTGTTCCGTAAAGAAATCAAATTTGATGACCTCCTTACTATCAACCTGAAATTGATAAAAGGGAAAAGAGATTATTCCCGTTGGACAATATCTCATGAAATAAAAAAGGCTGAAGATACGCTTTGCGCAGTAGTAACTATTGATGGTGCATGGCTGAATATGATCGAAAGAAAATTATATACCCAAAGGGAAGAAGTAATTAATGTTTTTCAGCAAATGCCAATTGATGAGAGTTTTGAATGGCTTGACTAAATTCCAATGCCTATCGGGATTTCAAACACCACAACTTTAGATGGAAACCTGCCAGCATAACCATTTACCAGATTGCGGATATAGCTATTCTCTTTATAAACAGTGAGAAGATCTTTTAGCGAACCGGGATTTGTAATAGCTACATCGGCTGGAATATATCCCATGCCATAGAAACGGCCTTCCCAAACTAATATACAGGATTTGTCGTCGCTGGTAATGCCTTTATCAAAGATAGCATAGGATGGCTGAGACCGGAGTGAGGCACAGGCTTGCTGCATTCTTTCGTTGTAGGCTTCAGTCGGCTCTCGTTTTTCGCAGGCACCGTTGCAATATCCTTCATTGATGCCTTCACATTTGCTATCATTCCTTTGCAGAAAGCAAAGTTTAGGACACAGCTTAAAGTCTTTAATGAGTTTGCGGATAATGGCATGGCCATCCACCAGGTAATGAAAAGTATAAACAGGGTTCAGCCGTTTCTTGTTCTTATCAATTGCCAGCCGCTGGTAGCCATTCTGGTCTTCGTAAAAAAAAATGCCATAAGTATCTTCCCATCTTTTTTGAGAGGAGTTAAAAACAGGCCATCTTTTTTTTATTTCAGTTGATTCTAAAATACAGGCCATTATTTCTGTGCCACAACTTTCAAAGCTGATACTATGAACATGCTGCATAAAATTTTGCTTCTGCCGGCTTTCAGAATTATTACTGAAATGACTATTGACTCTGTATCGGATATTATTGGCTTTACCTACATACACCACTTTACCTTTTTCGTTATGGAAAAAATATACCCCCGGAGTGTATGGTAACTTTTCAAAATCTTCTTTTGGCACATTAGGCGGCAGAATAGCTTCTTTAGAATTCCGCTGCAGGCTTTTTTGAATGTGTTGTTCTTTATCATTTTCCAGCAACAATTGAAAAACTTTTACGGTGGCTTCCGTATCGCCGCCTGCCCGGTGACGGTCGTTGATTTTAATGCCTAATGACTGGCATAATTTGCCCAGGCTGTAAGATTGAAAACCCGGAAAAATTTTCCGGCTTAGTCTTACCGTACATAATTTTTTTACATTTAACTCAAACCCGGCTTCTTTTAAATGACTATTTACAAAAGAGTAATCGAAGTTTACATTATGTGCAATAAATATTTTGTCTTGTAATAAAGTAAATATTTTTTCTGCCACATCTGCAAATGCAGGTGCCTGGGAAACCATTTTGTCCGTAATACCTGTCATTGCAGAAATAAAAGAAGGGATAGGCTGCCCGGGATTGATTAATGTTTCAAATTTTTCTATAACAACTGCCCCATCAAATATATGAATTGAAATTTCTGTTATGCCATTGGCAGCAGCATAGCTTCCGGTGGTTTCTATATCTACAATTGCATACATACCTGGTCCTTGTTTCCCGTGATATTTGAGGAATAAATTTCGTAAAAAATTTCTACAGTGCCCAAGCAGGAAGGTAAGTTTATTATGTGCATGAAAAGAAGGTATTTCACGCAGAGTACACAGAGTACACAGACCTGCCTGTCGGCAGACAGGGAATATTTGTCTAAACTCTCTGCAAACCCAGCGGCCTCTGCGTGAAACCGGGTACTACCATCGGAAACGGGCGGTGAGGCATCAGAATCTAATAATCATTAAATTTGGGTGATCCAGTTGTAAAATAGCAGATTCCTTTAAAGAAACTTTTATCTCCACTCAATCGTCTTAATGCTATGAAAAGGCAAAAAAACTATTTCTCCAAAGCAGCTATGTTGTTATTGTCTGTATTCATTATACAGGAGTTATATGCACAAGAGACGGTTTGGGATGATAAGGTACTTAATACTGCAAGAGCTGCAGCATATATGCAACCGGAAGAAAGAGAGATGGTGTATGAAATAAACCGCCTTCGTTCAGACCCGCCCAGATATGCAAAAACATTTATTGTAGTAAGGTTAGAGAATGCCATAAAGCAGTTGAAAGAACATGGAAGAGGAGATTCTAACTATTCCCTTACCACCACTTATAGGGATAACAAACCATACAAGGTGGATACCACCTGGCATTATATAGTTGAAGAAGAGGTGAAAGCTTTGCAAACACTGTATGATACCTTGATGAAGCTGAAGCCACTTTCAATTTTACTGCCGGATGAAGGTATTTATAAAGCCTGCATCAAACATGCTAAAGACCAGGGCCCCACGAACACTCTGAATCACCAGGGAAGAGATGGTTCATGGCCTGGTGAAAGGGTTAGAAAATTTTCTCCTTCGATGGAAGACGGTAATGAGAATTTGGCCTACAATGGTAATGCACCGGTAAGAATCATTGTATTGCAATTGTTGGTAGATGAAGGTATTCCCGGTTATGGTCATAGATACAATATGTTGAATCCTGCGTGGACACATGTAGCATGTTATGCTACCAGGCCGCCTATAATGAAATCAAAATGGTGGATACAGGAATATGGAAAAATAAAAGGGAAGTAGTTTTTTGTACTATTGAGTAAATAAAATAACATAAGCAATGCCGGGGCCACGCCGCAGACAAGGCCATGCTGTGTGACATCGGTTGAGAAGCATTAGATTTGGGTTAACTCGTCAGGGAAGGAGTCGCATCATTTCAGAATAAAATTCCGGTTACTTAATAATAAGTAACCGGGGTAGTATTCTAAAAAAATAGGTAACTCTTTATAAAGTTTTCAAGACCTCATTCATATTTCTAACAGCATCAGCACTTTTATTAAAAGCTGCTTGTTCGGTTTCATTTAATTTAAAGTCAAGAATTTTTTCCCAACCATTTTTACCAATAATTACCGGAACACCAAGGCAAATATCTTTTTGCCCATACTCACCATCGAGTGCAACGCAGCAAGTAAATAATTTTTTCTCGTCTCTTACGATTGCTTCTACCAATGCTGCTCCTGCTGCACCCGGTGCATACCAGGCAGATGTGCCGATCAGGGCTGTTAAAGTAGCACCCCCGACCATCGTATCTTTTACAATTTTTTCTTGTTGCTCTGTACTTAAGAAATTGGTGACCGGCGCACTGTTCCAGGTGGCCAAACGAATTAATGGAATCATCGTTGTATCACCGTGGCCGCCAACTACCACAGCATTTAAATCAGCAGGGCTGCAACCTAAATGCTGGCTCAACTGGTATTTGAACCGGCTGCTGTCTAAAGTGCCACCCATACCGATTATCCGGTTCTTAGGTAAGCCAGTTGATTGCAGTGCGAGGTAAGTCATCGTATCCATCGGGTTACTGATAACGATGATGATCACATTGGGAGAATGTTTTAATATGTTTTCACAAACACTTTTTACTATGCCTGCGTTTACACCAATCAGTTCTTCACGGGTCATGCCCGGTTTACGGGGGATGCCGGAAGTAATGACCACTACATCACTGTTTGCTGTTTTTGAATAATCATTGGTGCTACCGGTAATTTTTGTGTCAAAACCAAGCAAGGTAGCGGTTTGCATCATATCCTGCGCTTTACCTTCAGCAATACCTTCTTTAATATCAAGCAATACCAGTTCATTGCAAAGTTCTTTACGGGCAATATTATCAGCACAGGTGGCACCTACGGCACCGGCACCTACTACAGTAACTTTCATTAGAAATTTATTTACAGATTATTAATTGAGTAACGCTGTAAAGATATTAGAAACTTGTATTGGAGGAACTAATTTTGAACAGTTGGTTAGAAAAATACTTTTGCCTGGAGTAATATCTGGGTTGTTTCCGGGGAAACTCCATAAGTGCCAACAAGTGCTACCCGGTTAAAGGGAATTAGTATTAAACCGCCACCATAGCTGCTCCGGAATTTATTATTCGTTTCTGCGGGGTGCCAGATCTTTCCATTGTCATAAAAGGCAAGCAGGCCAATTTTACCACTAAAGAAAAAATTCCTTGTATTGGTGACCCATCGTATTTCATTGTTGTTATAAAAAGCACTTTTGCCATAAAATCGTTCACGGGGGTAGCCACGGAAATTTTCATTGCCACCCAGAATATTTAAGTGATAATAATCAGCTTCTCCATTAAGGGTAGCTCCCCCGCCACGGATGGCAATCGTAAAAGATTTCCCTAGAGGAATATAAAATGCCAAAGAAGCGGAACCTTTAATGAATGAGCTATCACTGTTTTTTAAGTTCTGTGCATAACCCCCTCCTAATGAAAAATGAATCCCTTTGGTAGGGTAAATTTTACTGTTCACATTCTCATATACATATTTTGTTTCTACACCGGCAAATTGCTTACGACCAAAAAGGCTGCGATCAATAGAAGGAGTAGTAATCATAAAGTGATTTTTATCTGCCCTTACTTTTACTGATTGATAAAATACACCCGCCATAAATGAATGGTGTTGCCCAAATTCATTGCTAAGCCCGATAGATCCATATAGCCTTTCGCTTTTTACAGTATAATAGTTGAGTATAGTGGAAGGTTTTTTTTCACTAGAGTTGCCATTACCAAAATAATTTTCTACGGCAGGCATATCAATTCTTGCTTTCAGTAACAAATCCATCTTACCAATGGTATTTTTCATTTTGCCAATATATCCTGCGTTAAAAGCTCCCCGTAAAAAACCATAGTTGGCACTTATTAAATGTGTATGGGCATATTCAGGTTTTCTCCATGGTTGTGGTGTGTATTTAATGTTGGCACTGATGCGGATGCCGGTAGAAGTAAATAAATCTAATGGATCTTCATCAAAAACCTTGTACTCTGCCGGGCTCAATAATGGCAATAAGAAAATTTTAAATTTACCGGTGTTGAGAGTGTCTAACATGAATTTCTTACCACTGAAAAGGGACGTTTTCCCATTTCGGCCGTTGCTGATGTTTTTACCATCTATATTATCACTAGCAGCAGGATCGATGATGATAATTTTAATTCCATCGCTGCTATTGCCTTCAAAAACGAACTCATCATCTTTCTCGAGGCTGTAAATTCTTATGTCAGAGGTTTCCCCTTTTTTAAATACTCTCGAAAAATAAGGACTATTCTCTACTTCATCTTTCTTATTTATTTTGAAAATTTTAATACTTGTTTCGTCTGCAGATATGCGATTGATTACAAACTTTTCTTTTTTCTGTGATTCTACTATTTGCGGATGTTGTGCTAAATAAGAATAATACTGTTGTGCATTTTTCTCCAGATCATCTCTATGAGATTTTAATTTAGCTGTTAATAATGCCCCTCTTATCTTATATAATTCAGGAGGCAATTGCAGTACAGATTTTTCAATTACTGCATCAGTCAGTGCTGATTGTAATTCTCTGGAGGCAACTACCCATTCTTCCAGGCTAAGAGCAGTTAACAATTTTCTATCCAACGGCCTGCCAGGCTCATTAAATTTTTTAATATTAGCGATGTGATAATTATAAGATTCCAATTGTGTGGCACCAAATAAGGAAGATGCTATAAAAGGATAGAATCCATCAAACCGGGTAAACGCCTGATCTCTATCCCGGGGTATTGGTTTGTAAATTGTATGATCACCTTCTTTAAAACTGGCCCATCTCCATTGGTCTGCATGCCGGCCCCAATCTCCAATCATCATATCGAATAAACGGGCCTTTGCAAACGCTTTTTGATTTACCTGGTTATCATGATCTTCATAAATTTTTTCATATAATTTTTCTGTACCAATCACATTTTTTGAGTATCCAAAGTTTGGAGCATCTTCCTGGTTTTCATCCGGTCTTTCTTCAATCATGTATAGTTGATTACCGTATTTTGTATTGAATTCACCCAAAGTTGATTGATGGGGTACAAATATAAAAACAGGTTTTGGATGATATATACCAGCTGCTTCCATCATGGGTGTAAGTGTTGCAGCTGCAAATGGATATCCGATAGATGCCTGGTCTTTTGCAATCCTTGCTAAAAATGTTCCCTGAAATTCATCCGGCAATCCGTTGCCAAAATCTTTATCTACACTTCTTAGCACATATTCTTTACCGCTTTTATCTTCTAATCGCAGACCCATGGTCTGGCGGCTGCCACCCGGCTTGGTGGGAACAAGCCCTCCCTTGGCGGTATCAAGATAATAATTTGGAACCCTTATCGGTGTATTCCATTCTTTGCGATAATGTTTGCCATATAAAAAATTATGATATCCACTCCGGTTATACTTTTTTCCGGGAATAACTACTGTGGTGCCGGGTACAGAATCAGCATTGGTAACAATAGTGGTTTGAGCTGCTAAATTGTTAAAAGGAAAAAGAAAGAAAAAAGTAAGAAAAACAAAAAATCCTACTAAAGGTATAGCACAGGTATTACTTGAAAATTTTGGTATGAGCATATTACATATAACATTAAAACCATGCCACTCAATTTTCAGATAAACTACTAGTATAAAAAATCAGGTAGGGTATATTTTACCCCATCTGGGGAAATGGTAAAATGTTTTTGGAAGTCTATAAAAATGGCAAACGAATTTAAAATTCAATTCGTAATAATTAAGGTGCATTTCTGAGTTCCTTAGTACCATTTTGAAACGAATAGCTTCCTTTTGCCAGCAACTATCCCTGCCTTATCTTTGCCGCCCAATTGGGATTTTTAAAATTTGTAATTTTTTATTATGGCAAACACTTCAGACATCAGCCGGGGAATGGTAATTAAGCTTGATGGCAGCCTTTATACAGTAGTGGAATTCGGTGAAAATAAAACGGCCCGTGCTGCCGCAAAAGTGTGGGCAAAATTAAAAGGAGTTGATAATAACCGTTCTATTGAAAAGACCTGGAATTCAGGGGATTCAATTTTCCCGATAAGGGTGGAGAAGCGCTATTATCAGTATCTATATAAGGATGATACAGGCTTTAATTTCATGGATAATGTCACCTTTGAGCAAATTGCTTTACAGGCAGAAACCATTGATGCGCCACAATATCTGAAAGAAGGACAGGAAGTGGGTGTGATGATCAATACGGATAATGACCAGATTCTGGGGGCAGAATTGCCCGATAAAATTGTTTTACAAGTTACCTATACTGAACCGGGTTTACGGGGTGATACTGCTACCAGAACATTAAAGCAAGCTACTTTAGAAACTGGAACCTCAATCGGAGTGCCTTTATTTGTAAATGAAGGGGAGTTTATCCGCATCAATACCAAATCGGGTGAGTATGTAGAAAGAGTAAAAGAATCCTGATCAAAAACTATTGAAAAATGGCCTGAATTATATGATTTCAGGCCATTTTTAGTTGATTTTGCCCCATATTTCTACAAAAACGCTTAAAAATCATTGATTTTCTGTTTTTGATTTCCCTATCTTAGCCTCCCGTTATTATCCGGAAACCGGATGAAAAATCTTAAAATCAATAATGTCTACTAAATCGAAAAGCATGGACTTCAAACAAATTCAGGAGTTGATTAAAATGATCAACAAAACCAATATTGGCGAATTAAGTATTGAACAAAAAGAATTTAAAATAACTATCAAACAAAAGGAAGAACACATTACACAAGTAGTATCTGCCGCACCAATGCAAGCCGCACCGGTTTATGCTGCCCAACCACCTGCTACATTAAATGCTCCTTTATCTGCTGCAGTAGAACCAGCAACTAATACAATTACAATTAAAAGCCCGATGATAGGTACGTTTTACCGTAAATCAACTCCGGATAAACCCAATCTTGCTGATGTTGGAACTGATGTTGCACCGGGCAGCGTCGTTTGTATAATAGAAGCAATGAAACTCTTCAATGAAATAGAAAGTGAAGTAAAAGGCAAGATTTTAAAAGTATTAGTGGAAGATGCCTCACCGGTAGAATATGATCAACCATTATTTCTTGTAGAACCAGCTTAAACGGTTCATTATTTATGGCCATAGCCGAAAGTAAAATGCCATGAGTTTGATCTTTTTTCATTTCAATTTAATTCCATGTTCAAAAAGATATTGATAGCTAACAGAGGAGAAATTGCCCTTCGGATCATTCGAACTGCCAGGGAAATGGGTATTAAAACTGTGGCTGTTTATTCTACGGCTGACCGGGATAGTTTGCATGTAAAATTTGCAGATGAAGCTGTTTGTATTGGCAAACCTCCCAGCATCGACTCCTATCTCAATGTAGCACATATCATGGCTGCAGCAGAAATTACGAATGCAGATGCAATCCATCCCGGCTATGGTTTTCTGGCAGAAAATGCAAAGTTTGCGCAGATTTGTAATGATCATGGCATAAAATTTATCGGCCCTACGCCTGATATGATCAATTCTATGGGGGATAAGATTACTGCTAAAGAAACCATGATAAAAGCAGGAGTTCCCGTTATTCCCGGTGGTGAAGGATTGCTGCAAAGTGTAGATGAAGGTAAAGGCCTTGCAAAGGATATGGGCTATCCCGTAATCTTAAAAGCCACTGCCGGTGGCGGAGGAAAGGGAATGAGGATCGTTTGGGAAGAAAGTGAAATGGAAAAAGCTTATGAAAATGCTAAAACAGAAGCCGCCGCATCGTTTAAAAATGATGGCATCTACATGGAAAAATTTGTAGAAGAGCCAAGGCATATTGAGATACAGGTAGCTGGTGATCAGTACGGCACCGTTTGTCATCTCAGCGAAAGGGATTGTTCTATCCAACGGCGTCACCAAAAACTGGTGGAAGAATCACCTTCTCCATTCATGACAGATGAACTTCGGTTTAAAATGGGTGAAGCTGCTAAAAAAGCTGCGCAGGCAATCAATTATGAAAGTGTGGGTACAGTAGAGTTCCTGGTTGACAAGAACCGCAACTTTTTCTTCATGGAAATGAATACAAGAATACAAGTGGAGCATTGCGTTACTGAAGAAGTTATCAATTTCGATCTTATAAAAGAACAGATTAAAATAGCAATGGGTGAAAAGATTTCAGGCGAGGATTATATCCCAAATAACCATGCTATTGAATGTCGTATCAATGCCGAAGATCCGTATAATGATTTTCGTCCTTCTCCCGGCCGGATCACTTCTCTCAACCAACCGGGTGGACATGGAGTAAGAGTGGATAGTCATGTATACGCCGGTTATGTTATTCCGCCGTATTACGATTCTATGATTGCCAAACTCATCACTATTGCACAAACCCGTAATGAAGCCATTGCCACTATGTACCGGGCCTTGAGTGAGTATGTTATAGAAGGGGTTAAGACGACCATTCCGTTTCACTTACAATTGATGCAGGACGAACGATTCCGCAGCGGCAATTTCAATACTAAGTTTATTGAGGGCTTTACGTTGAAGTAAGATTATGTAACCCTGTAATTATTGGAGAATGTAGATTGAAATATAAATATCATTCCGGGCTTGACCCGGAATTTTTTTTGGCTGAATTGTTTTTAGCCTGAAGCATCTAATACCAAATAGACTTTAATACCAAATAGACTTTAATACCAAATAGACTTTAAATTAATATCCTTGCCAGAGGTATTAATACCGATAGACAACATGTATGACTGAAGGACATGCTTCTAATGTCGTATCGGTATAAATTAATATCATTGCCAGAGGTATTAATACCGATAGACAACAGGTATGACTGAAGGACATGCTTTTAATGTCGTATCGGTATAAAAAGATAAATGGAATTCTTTTTTATAAACTCAATAAATTTCAAGCAATATTTATTTTCGATTTCATCTTCTAACCTGTGATTTTGTTCTGGGAGGTTAAAACTATAAAAAAGTACAAGTGAAATGACAGGAAACTAATAGCATATAAAATTGCAACTCCTTATTTCCAAGTGTTCGCTATTGATTTTGCAGAAAGAATAAGGATATTAACGGGTCGTATCCCCCTTAAAACTAATATTCAAATATTCTTTTTGTATATTAAAATCGAGTATATATTTTGCAGGGATAAGTCAGTTGTATTTCTGATTGTCATTATAAAAACATTTGAATATTATCAATATCTTTAGCTGCTTTCATGATAAGTTTAACTCAATCAAATAAGTCAACTTTAAAAGAAAAAGATGAAAATTACCAGTATCGGACATGCCGGATTTATTATCGAAACAAACGGGCTGCGGATTCTTTGTGACCCATGGTTCAATACCACTTTTTTTGCTTCCTGGTTCCCTTTTCCCAGTAATGATGATCTGGACAAGTCCCAGATAGGAGAAGTTACACACCTTTATGTATCCCATCCGCACAGGGATCATTTTGACAATCAATTTCTGAGAGAATATGTTTCGAAAGATGCAACTGTACTCATGCCGGTTTACCCGTTGCCTTTTCATGAAGAAGCTATGCGGGAACTTGGATTTAATAAAATGATCTATTGCAAAGATGGGGAATTGGTATCCATTGGAAATGATGTTACCGTTTCTGCACAGGCTTATACAGCACCTACCGATGGTGGAGTGGGGGATTCCTGTATGATGTTTTATGATGGTAAAGTAAGGGTACTTCACATGAATGATGCCCATCCGGAAGAAGCACCTCTTCTTTTAAAAGATGGCCCTATCGATCTGTTGATGCTGCAATATTCCGGTGCCAGCTGGTACCCGGTGGTATATGACCTGCCGGCTGAAGAAATGCAAACCTTACGGGAACAGAAACGCAGAAACCAGACACAAAGGGCTTTGAGGTATGCAGAACAATTGGCTCCTAAATTCATTGTTCCTTGCGCCGGTCCGGCTTGTTTCCTGGACGAAGATCTTTTTCAACAAAATGATTTGAATAACGATCCATACAGTGTGTTTCCCGACCAAAGATATTTTCTGGGAGTACTGGAAGATAACAAGATCCCCGGAGGTCAATTGATGATGCCCGGTTCAACAGGTCAGTTAGAAAACGGGCATTTTACTGTACAACACAAATTGACGGATAGTGAAATAGATTATATTTTCAATAATAAGGAAGCATACCTGAGATCATATCAAAAAAGACATCTGAAAGAAATTGAAGACATTAAAAATAACTGGGGAGATAGTTCGATTAACCTGGTAGCTGCCTTGCAGGAATGGTGGGTGCCTTTACTTAGAAAAGCAAATAAAATCTGTGCCGGTGTTGATGGAGCTATTGTTTTTGATGTAGGCGATGAGAAAATAATGATCGATTTTGCCAAGCGTAAAGTGCTTCCCTGGAATGATGAACCCTGGAAATATTATTTTATTCTTGATCGTAAAATTCTTGAAACCTGTATCCGGGAAAAGTATGAGAACTGGCCGGGTGATCTTTTCCTGTCACTCAGGATGACGATCAGACGAACCGGAAAATATGATGAATGTGTGTATGGTTTCTTAAGATGTCTTAGCAAAGAGCGGATAGAATATTTCGAAAAATATTACCGGGAGTATACAGGTATGGAAGAAATGTGTACCATGGAAGGGCATCGGTTTGAGCGTTATTGCCCACATATGAAAGTGGATCTGGAAAGCTACGGTTCTATCGAAGGTGATATACTGACTTGCAGACGACATGGGTGGCAATTCAATTTAACAACGGGGGAATGCCTGACATCCAAAAACTATTCATTGAAAGTTGAAACAGAAAAGGGATAATCGCAGCATGGAAATTTATAAATCTTTTATTTGTATACTACCGGGCAATTTTTTGTTTTGCCCGGTAGTATAGTTTTACTACTTCAAGACCTTTATTTCCTTTGAAAAAGTATAAATAGCAGAATAAATCCAATGAAGAAATGAACGGATTATTTCGCTACAACTATTTTAACTTTCTTATTCTTTATCTTTTGATCTTTTATTAATTGCAGGGTGGGGCTTACTTTAGTTTTCCTTACAGCCACAAAGGAGAAAAAATCTTTTACTTCAATCAGGCCGATATCTTCTTTTTTGAGAAGTCCTCTTTTCGATAGGAAGCCTACGATGTCTATCTTATTTAATTTATCTTTTTTCCCTGCGCCTATAAACAAAGTTGACCATTGGGGCTTTTCAGGGAGAGTAGCGGTTTCTGGCAATATTATTTGTTCTGTTCCGGCATTGATATAATCAGGTAATTTTTCTTCCGGAGATAAAATAAGGATGGCTGTTCCGCTGGCATCCATCCGGGCCGTTCTCCCATTTCTGTGGGTAAATATATCTTCGCTTCCAGGTAAATGATAATGGATGATATAGCGGATATTGGCAATATCAAGCCCCCTTGCTGCGAGGTCAGTTGTTACTAATACATTGGAAGTTCCGTTTCGGAATTTACAAAGTGCAACATCTCTTTCGGGCTGTTCCATTGCACCATGATAAAATACATTCAGGATGTCTTTTTCTTTCAACCAGTTACTGGTTCGTTCTACTGACTCACGGTGATTGCAAAAAATAATAGCCGACCTGTTGCCAAGCATACAAAGAAGACGAAACAAAGTTTCAAGTTTATCTTTTCCATCACTTTGCAGTGTTTTTATGGATAGCCCGGTATCTTCACTTTTATCAGCAAGGAAATCAAGCTTAACCAAATGATCAATGCCGATAAAAGCGGGAATTTCAACTGCTTCAGTGGCAGATGTCAATATTCTTTTTTTAATTGTTTTTAACGAACCAATAATAAAAGCCATTTCTTCCTGGAAACCCAGTTCCAGCGATTTATCAAATTCATCCAGGATCAGCGTTTCAATCGAATCAATAGTAATATTTCCTCTTCTGATATGATCTGCCAACCGGCCCGGTGTTCCAATCAGCAATGCAGGCGGTTGTTTCAAATTATTTTCTTCTGTTTCCCGTAAATGGCCGCCATAGCAACAGGTGACTTTCAGATTTGTACCCAGACTTTTAAAAACAGTTTCTATCTGCAAGGCAAGTTCACGGGATGGAACAATGATAATAGCTTGAGTTTTAGCATCAGCCGGATCTAATAATTTTATTAATGGTAGCAGGAAGGCCAGTGTTTTACCAGAACCAGTCGCTGATAAGAGCAGTATGTCAGAATTTTCTTTAATGGCTTCTATGGAAGCCAACTGCATCTCGTTGAGCGATTTGATTTTTAATTTTGCTAATATACTATCAGTAGAATATTTAGTAGAAGGCATATGGGCAAAAGTAAGGTAGTTCTGTTTGCAATCACTTTTGTGCCTGACTTTGGGGAACCCTTCACTGGTAAAAAGATTTAAATCCCATAGGTTTTATCAGTCCGTTTCCTGATAATACCAGCCGATTTCTTTTCTGTTTTAGATTTCGGTGTTATACTTTTTTTATCAGCAGGCAGGTGGGGAAATCCCGGAAAATCCTGGTCAATATGCGGGTCTGGGTTACGTTGCACATCTTCTTCTTTTTTTATCGGGGTTGGTTTTGGAGTCATATCAGTTTATTTTAGTCTAAAGTTTCAAAACATCGTGCCTGATAGCCCGTGCTTAACATTCCAGTATTAAGATTGCCAGAACACAACTACTTTGGCATGTAATTTTCATCTGAAGGATTAACTAAATTAATTTTATGATTAAATCAATCAATGAAAGCCAGTTATCACAGAAAGAACAAAAACCTGTAGAGAAAATTCCACAGAAATCAACGTTTGGTGGGAAGACAACCCAGGAAATGATGAACCAACACATCCACGATGAGAAGGATGTAATTACTGATGAAGATTTTAAGAACCTGAAATTAGATCTGGAATTACCGACAGATGAAGCTCATCAACCCCTTGAAATTTCGAATGATCCTGACCGCCCGAAAGATGAAGACAAAGACCCTAAAGTCATGACAGCATGGGATCTTATCAATTAATTACAAGGCGGAATTCATCCTAAAATCTGCTTTGCTTTTCCATTTCAGGCAATGGGTTTTTATTTTGCACAATTTTTTTAAAAATGTTTTTTATAATACTTAACAATCATTCAAAAAATATAAATATGAACAAGAAAATTATTTCCCAGGCATTAAAATTCGTCATTGTGTTAACCGCTTTTTTATCGGTAAAAACAGCAATGGGACAATCAATCAGCAAAGAAAAAAAATTAGTACGGGACTGCTCAGAGGCCAAAGCAGACTTTATAAGCACCGATGGCTTAATGGAGAATTTATTTACAAATGCTTACGGCTATGTAATTTTTCCCAATGTGGGGAAAGGAGGCATCGGAATTGGCGGCGCAGCAGGCAATGGTCTGGTATATGAAAAAGGTGTTATTATTGGTAAAGCAAAATTGACTCAACTTAGTATTGGCTTTCAGTTTGGTGGTCAGGCTTACCGGGAAGTCATCTTTTTTGAATCTAAGTCAGATCTTGAAAGGTTCAAGGATAATAAAATTGAATTTTCTGCACAAGTTTCGGCAGTGGCCGTTTCGGAAGGGGTTTCTGCAAATGTTAAATATAAAGAAGGGGTCATGATCTTTACACAACAAAAAGGAGGTTTAATGTATGAGGCATCAATTGGAGGACAGAAATTTAACTATAATACGTTTTAGCCAATAGTTTTGAAAGAAGGGAAACGCTAATCTTCTCCATCCCATTCAATTTTTAATTTACGACGCATTAGTTCCGTTGCAGGCTTACCGTTGGCATCATAATCTTTGACTGCAATAAAAAACAGGTATAGTGGTCCCTCTATTTGTTTTAGTCTAATGGTTTTTTCCATTTCGGTGTGGTATAATTGTTTGATCACTTTAGTGCAGACCATCCCTTTTTCTGCCAACCCAACTGTAGCCCTGTTGAATGAATGCCAATTTGCAGAATCATTGTAGAACCAATATGACCATCCTGTTTCGCTGATATTTAATTCCCTATTTAGATTAAATTTATCTCCATCCCTCAACTCAAGCAGGTTCAGGTATTCAAAGTCACGGATGGGGCTTGTTTCTGTAAACCTGTAAACTGAATCCTTTATACTCGCAAAAACATATACTCCTTCCACTTTATTCATCAATATCTGAAATTTGAACGGCTTTTTTTTAAGTGTCAGGGTGTTATTAAAATCCAGTAGTTTATAAGATGTTTCATCCTGAATTAACCTGATCAATACATCTTTTTCCTGGGAAAAAGTGATGGAAGGAGCCAGCAATAAAAGAAGGGCGGCTGTTTTAATGTAATGTTGAATGTTCATTTTTTTGAGGATAAACAAATTTACTCTTTTAGTAGATAATAATAATCAATTTTAAAGAGGTTTTTAATTTATAGAATATAAGACTTTCTTACATCTGTAAAAGTTGCACCTGAGTGGGTACTGCTACTTTTTATCAAAGGGGAGGGGTAAATTTATAAGCAATATCTTTTCATAAAACCGGGAGAAGGGTTACTTCAAACCGTTTATTTATGGATTTTTTCACCAAATCTCTCTAATTTATTATAATGATAAAATTCATTCCCTTTTTACTGCTTCAAACCTTGATTGGCTGTCAATCTCAACCTGAAAATCCTACAAAAGAGGTTGAATCCAAAATATCGTCAAATCCTGTAAGCTCAGCATATGAAAAGTTTATAAAGGATATTGAACCACCTGAGGGTTATAAAAGAGTTTCGGCTGATCAGGGTTCTTTCGCTACCTGGTTAAGAACTGTACCGCTTAAAAAGAACAAAACCGTTTATCTATATAATGGGAAAATAAAACTTAACCAATTAGCCCAATATGCAGTGATTGACATATCCGTCGGTAACAAAGACCTGCAGCAATGTGCTGATGTAGTCATGCGTTTACGGGCAGAGTATTTGTATACGCAAAAAAAATATGCAGCAATTGCTTTTATGGATTACAGCGGAAAGTGGTATAAATGGACAAAAGAATCTAACAGACCCGCTTTTGATCATTATCTGCAAACTGTTTTTGGGTGGTGTGGTTCAGCATCGTTGGAAAAGCAATTAAAATCAGTTAACGATTTCCGTCATATCAAAGCAGGCGATGTATTAATACAAGGAGGATTTCCAGGACATGCCATCATTGTGATGGATATAGCCATCAATGAAAAGGGAAAGAAAATATTTATACTTGCACAGGGTTACCAGCCTGCACAGGATATGCATGTTCTTATTAATCCTATAAATCCGGTGATAAGCCCCTGGTATGAATTGGGTGAATCAGAGCAAATCATTACACCCGAATGGCAGTTTATGAAGAAAAACCTCAAAAGTTGGGAGTGAAATCCGTATCAGTACGATGTAAAGCGTATTTTGCGGGTGCTGAAATCATTTTCAGGAATTGATCATCAAAACACATTTGCAGGCAATCCCTATTAAAAAATGGAACTAACTTTTATTGACCAGGATTAAACTATGGAAGTAAAACAATTGTATAATCTTTTTACTGATAAGTTCAATACACACCCTATAATAGTCAGATCTCCGGGACGTATAAATATTATTGGGGAGCACACAGATTATAATGAGGGGTTTGTATTGCCGGCTGCTATCGATAAAGCTGCTTACCTGGCAATTGCTCTTCGGGAAGATGATACAATTAACCTGATAGCACATGATCTTGGTGAAACATTTTGTATATCTATCAATGACATAAGGCCACAAAAAGGTATCAATTGGCCAAATTATCTGCTGGGGGTGCTTGCGCAGTTTAAGAAAAAAGGAGTTTTATTAAAAGGGTTCGATGCTATTCTGCATAGTGATGTTCCAATAGGTGCAGGGTTATCTTCTTCTGCTGCATTGGAATGTGCGACTGCATTTGCCTTAAATGAATTACTAAAGACTGGCTTTGAAAGAATTACTTTGGTAAAAATGGCGCAGGAAGCAGAGCATGAATATGCCGGAGTAAAATGTGGTATCATGGACCAGTTTGCCTCGATGATGGGGAAAAAGGATCAGTTGATAAAACTGGATTGCCGGTCGCTGGAGTATGAATTTGTTCCCTGTAAGATGGATGGGTATAAAATTCTTCTGCTGAATACAAACGTAAAACATTCATTAGCATCATCCGAATATAATACCCGCAGAAAAGAATGTGAGCAAGCTGTTAGCTGGGTAAATGAATATTATCCAAAAGTAATTTCACTAAGAGATGTAACGGAAGCCATGCTGGATGAATGTGTTTTTCTTAAAAATAAATTGATTGACAACCGTAGCAGGTTTGTGGTACAGGAAATAAACCGGTTGATTGAAGGATGCAACGATTTACGTCATGGTAATATTAATGGAGTAGGCAAAAAAATGTTTGAAACCCATGACGGCTTGAGTAAAATGTATTCAGTGAGCTGTAAAGAACTGGACTTTCTGGTTGATTTTGTAAGAGATCAGGATGCAGTAATAGGCGCCCGTATGATGGGTGGAGGATTTGGTGGTTGTACGATCAACCTGGTAAAAGAAGCAGCCATAGAAGACCTGGTTGCAGCTGTTAAACCCGCCTACGAATCAGCTATGCACTTACCCTTGAATTATTATATAGCTTCCATAGAAAATGGGACAGAAATAATATAATTTCAGGCTTCACAACCAAAACAACCGTTCATGAACTCTTTAGTTACTGCAGATTATTTAGTGTTCGTTTTTTATTTTTTGTTAGTGGCCTCCTATGGGATCTGGATTTATAAAAGAAAAAAAAAGGCGGTAACAGATACAAAAGATTTTTTTCTGGCCGAAGGATCTCTTACCTGGTGGGCCATCGGGGCTTCATTAATTGCATCCAATATTTCTGCAGAACAGTTTATTGGAATGAGCGGTGCAGGATTTAGTATGGGAATAGCTATTGCTGCTTACGAATGGATAGCAGCTGTGGCATTGATTGTTATTGCCATCTGGTTCATGCCCATTTATTTAAAAAATAAAATCTTTACGATGCCGCAGTTTTTAAAACAGCGGTATAATGAATCGGTGAGTCTTATTATGGCAGTCTTCTGGCTGTTTCTTTATGTGTTTGTGAATTTAACTTCCATTTTATTTCTTGGTGCATTGGCAATTAATAATTTAAGCGGAGGTGAAAATTTTCACTTTATCATGATAGGGTTAGCCGCCTTTGCACTTATTATTACATTGGGGGGAATGAAAGTAATCGGATATACGGATGTAATTCAAGTAATTGTTTTGATTATTGGGGGATTAGTAACAACATATGTAGCCCTGACTTTAGTGAGTGAACATTTTGGAATGGGTAAAAACGTAATTGCAGGATTTAATAAACTAATGCAAGATGCACCCGAACATTTCAGAATGATCTTTGATAAGCCTGGCGAAAAGGCCACTCAGAGTCAGGTGAATAATTATCTTGCCTTACCGGGTATTGCCATGTATGCGGCAGGGCAATGGATTGCCAACCTGAACTACTGGGGTTGTAACCAATATATCACACAAAGGGCATTGGGCGCCGATTTGAAAACAGCCCGTACAGGTATTTTATTTGCAGGTTTTTTAAAGATATTAATGCCGGTGATTGTAATGCTTCCGGGTATTGCTGCATTTGTACTACACAAAAATGGTGGCTTGCAAAACGAAATGTTAAGTAATGGAAAGTTAAGTGCCGATAATGCTTATCCTGCCATACTAGCCTATTTACCAGAAGGATTGAAAGGCTTATCTATTGCAGCATTAACTGCGGCCATTGTTGCTTCATTGGCAGGTAAAGCCAATAGTATTTCAACCATTTTCACATTAGATATTTATAAAAGATATATTAATAAAGATGCTTCTGAACAGAAAATGGTTTGGTTGGGGAGGTTAATGATTGGTGTTGCCATGGTAGTCGCTATCGCATTTACCTGGAATGATTTGTTGGGTATCAGCAGCGAAGGCGGATTTAATTTTATTCAGAAATACACCGGATTGATCAGTCCTGGTGTTTTTGCCATGTTTATTCTTGGGTTCTTCTGGAAGCGGACCACCGGTACTGCAGCCATTGCAGGATTATTGTCAGGATTTATCATCTCACTATTTCTGATGAATTATGCACCGGCAGTGTTTGGTAATGAAACCTGGTTGTATACTGCATTTAAAAATAATGATGGCATATATGAGATCCCTTTTTTGATTAATATGGGATGGACTTTCTTTTTTACAGTGTTAATCATGGTGATCATCAGTTTGATGGGGCCAAAAGTAAACCCTAAAGGGCTGGAAATTGACAAAAGCATGTTTAAGCTTCGGCCAATGCATACTATGTTGATAGTAATTATCCTGTTAATGCTGTCATTGATTTATGCAAAATTCTGGTAAAGAGAAATGTCAAGAAGTAAATTGAATATAAATAACTAAAAGTGTTTAAAATAAAAAGTGAAGACGATGCTTCACTTTTTTTGTGCCCTTTATTGGAGTTAGTTCGAAGCAATTATTATCAGATATCCGGGAGATATTAAATGAATAATGGTCGCCGGATATTATTTCCAACGACCATTATTATTTTCAAAAATAATAAGTGCCCGGGACTGGAATCGAACCAGCACATCCTTACGAACGGCAGATTTTGAGTCTGCTGCGTCTACCAATTCCGCCACCCGGGCAATAATTTTTACAATGTTTTCAAAAACTCTTTGCCAACACCACTTTTTAAATACTTTTCTTTTTCTCTGGCTTTTCCTCTGCTGTCAAATAGTTCAGAAAATATCAATATAAAAGGTCTATATGCTTTTGTTGTTTTATTATTACCACTATTATGTTCTGCAAGCCGTCGTTCCAGGTTATTAGTTAATCCAACATAAATGTAATTCCTGAAAATACTTTTTATTGCATAAACATAATACAGAAAAGAACTTATTAATCGAACCAGCACATCCTTACGAACGGCAGACCTGCCTGCCGGAAGGGATGTTTTGAGTCTGCTGCGTCTACCAACCTGCCTGCCGGCAGGCAGGTTCCGCCACCCGGGCAATATTGAATCGGGGTGCAATATTAAGTCATTCCGGCTAATTGCTGACGGATGCGGTCCAAATATTTTTTCTTGTAATAATACTCCTTCACTTGCAACAATTCTTTTTCGGTAGTAACACCTTCCTGATAATTTTCCACAATCCTTTTAACCGGGTCATATATTTCTGATTGAAGATTTTCGATTTTCGTTTTGAGATTGATAGAGGCACTCTGTTCATTGGCATCCATTATTTGTTCGTTTATTTCTAATACTTCCATCAGAAAATCCGGAGGCAGTTCATACTTTTCTTCTTCTTCCAGCAATCTTTTTTCCTGCAAAACGTATTTTATGGTGGCATCAGAGTTTTGAAAAGTTTTCCATGCTTTATTCAACAAAGCAGATTTTTCTAAGGCTTCTCCCTGAACTTCTTCATTTTCATTGGCAAAGAAGTCTGGATGAAATTTTCTGCTGAGCTCAAAGAATTTTTTGGAAAGGGAAGCTTTATTGACTTTCAGTTGTACTGGTATATCGAATAATTCAAAATAAGTCATTGCCGTTGATAGATTTAATCCTGTTTTCCTGAAAATTTATTCTTAGTTTAGGTTACGAAACAGGGTTTTAAACTTACAAATCTACGTATAAAGCATGGAGGTAATCAGGAACTTCCCGGATTCGGAACTGGTGGCCAATCTCCGGTTTGGGCTACGGATGGATGAAACAATTAGAGCTATCTACCGGAGCCATTTTGATAGTCTGATCTGGTATGTGATGAACAACAGCGGAAGCCGGCAGGATGCGGAGGATGTGTTCCAGGAAGTTGTAGTTGCTTTTATTGACCTGGTGCAGAAAGACAAGTTCAGAGGTGAGTCAACGGTGAAAACTTTTTTATTTTCCCTGAACCGTTTCATTTGGTTGAATGAATTAAAAAGAAGAGGCCGGGCACTGGTGAGAGAAGAACAATATGAAAAGGGACAAGAGAAAGTAGAACTGGACACTGGTCAACTGATTGCTGACAGGGAGGGAAAAGCCGAAGTGGTAAGATTGGTTGGTGAGTTAGGAGAAACTTGCCGGAAGATATTGCTGATGTTTTATTACGAGGATTTGTCAATGAAGGAAATACTGGAAACAATGCATTATGAGAACGAACAAGTGGTTAGAAATAAAAAATATAAATGCCTGAAGCAATTAGAACAGATGGTGAATACAAACCCGGCATTGAAACAAACATTGAAAAACTTATTACATGGATAATTCTACATCCGAGATGGCTGAAAAATTGGTTCGCTACATTGATGGGGAACTGACTAGTGCTGAAAAGGAAAATTTGGAGCAACAATTGGCTTCTGATAAAATGTTGCAAAACAAACTGGATAGTTTAAAATCAACTATCAAAGCTATAAAACTGTATGGATTGAAGAGCAAGGTGTCCGCTATTCATCACCCAATGATGGAAGAAATGCAGGCTCCGGTGAGAAAGATAAATCCAACCCGGAAAATTGTTCGTTACAGCTTGGGGGTAGCGGCCAGTTTGATACTGCTGGCCGGTTGTTATATAGCTTATAATTTCTTGACACTTTCTCCGGACAAAGTTTTTGCTTCCCGCTACCAGTCTTATGAGCTGGTGACAGTTCGTGATGGTAATACTAATGAAACACCGGTAGAAAAAGCTTATCTGGAAAAGAATTATAAGGAAGTACTACGGATACATGATGCAGGCGAAGACCATACTCCAAAAGGTGAATTCCTTTGCGGAGCAGCTGCCCTTGAAGTAAAGGATAACAGTAAAGCTATTAAATGTTTTAATGAAGTGCTGGATGCGAATAAGCAAAATCCAAAACCTGTCTTGAATGATGAGGCCGAATATTATTTATCACTCGGTTATATCCGCAACAAGGATTATGATTATGCTTTGCCCCTGCTGACGAAGATTCAAAACGACCCTAATCATATATACAATAAAAAGATCACTGATAAGCTTATTCGCCAGGTAAAGATTCTCAAGCGGCGATAGTATTTTGCCTGGTGTTAATGAATATCCTCTCCCGAAAATGGGGGAGGATTTTTTTTGCTACGCCGGTTACATTTCGTCTCCCTGTATTTACCTACTAATGAATATAAAACTATAAAACATGAAAACATCCCTTCTTTTTTCGATTCTAACCGCATTAACAGTATTCACCAGTTCCTGCGATCCTGCAAGTGGCGTTGATTCTACTACCAGCCAGATAGTTGCCTCAGGTAGCTGGAAGGTTACTTTATTTACCGACAGTGGTAATGATGAAACCTCTGACTTTTTAGGTTATACTTTCACGTTTAACAGTAACGGAATTCTTTCTGTTGTTAAAAATGGAGTTACTACCAATGGAACCTGGAATGTAAATAGCAGCTCTAATAAATTCAATATTGATTTGGGGCCAAAAATTGTTTCAAATAAACCACTTGGTGAATTAACTGATGACTGGAAGATTCTTTCTACTACTGAAACTGTAATCAGGCTTACTGACGATAATGCCTCAAGCAATGAATTCTTGACTTTTACCAAGAATTAATCAAGACCTGTCATACTTTACCAAGTTCGCTATAACGGATTCCTGTTGCATTGGGCTTGCCCGGATCGATAATCTAAAATAAAAAAAATGAAAAACATTATCCAATTTAGTATTCTGAGTTTGCTGGCTATTACTATAGTATTTTATTCCTGTCAGAAAGATGCGACAGGTTATCAAAACGGAACTACAGACATTAATAAGCCACATGCTGTCACTATTTATTTAACCGACCACCAGACACCTATTTTCGACAGTGTGTTTATTGACCTTCGAAGATTAGAAGTGAAGCTTGAAGATGATACATTACCAAACGATGGTTGGGTAAACCTGACTATTAATCCAGGAGTGTATAATATCCTCCGCTTCCGTAATGGATTAGATACATTGTTTGCCACAGGTACTTTGCCAAACGCAAGGATTAGGAAAATAAAGCTAGTACTGGGTACACAAAATTCAGCTATGAAAAATGGACAAAGTTTTCCCCTTCGGGTAAAGGACGAGGACAGGGAGGTGATTGCTAACATGGAAAGTAGCAATTTTGAAATTACTCCTGCCGGTCAGGTGCTTTTCTGGATTGATTTTGATGCTGGCAATTCAATACAACTGGATAATAGTGGCCCGGGTAATGGGAATGGTTACCGGTTAAAATCGCATATTAAAATCTTTACCCGCAGCAATTCCGGCAGGATAGAAGGCAGGGTGTTACCCCGTGCAGCTGATGCGATCATAAAAGCTGTTATCGGTGCTGATACAGCTACAGCCATACCCGAAGATGACGGGGAATTTAAAATAGTAGGATTAAATGCCGGAACCTATCAATTGATCATAGATGGACAGAATGGATATATTGATACGATTATCAATCATGTGATCGTTAGAAACAGGGAGGATACCCATATACCAGTAATAACATTACATCAATAATTTTATTATTTTCCTTTCAATAACTAAGTCCGCCTGTTATAATTCAGGTGGACTTTTACTTTTTATAATAATATATATCGTTGATGCAATAAGAATTAAAAGTGCAATCCACCACCAGTTTGATGAAGGGTGATGACTTTCATATTCGCCGATAAATATAAGATGTGCCCAAAAAACCGGTGATTTTAATCGGGGGTCGATTTCCTTACTGTTTAATAAATCAAGCTTGGCTTGTTGCAAGGCTTTATCTTTCGTATAGTTTTTCCCAAGATAGTAATGTAATTGCCGTGTCAGGAATGCAGTTGTTTTGTCCTCTGCTTTCCAAAGAGAAGTAACAATATCAGGACAGCCTGCATATGCAAATGAACGGGACAAACTCATCAGGCCTTCACCCCTTACCAGTGGTCCGTCACCAGTTTCACAGGCGCTAAGAATAACGAGTTGGGTGGAATCAAGTTTAAGGGTTGCAATTTCCGGAGCATATAACCGGTAGTTATTATCTCCGGGATAAAAAGCAATAAAAGAAAGGGATGGGTTAAGGTTATTTACATTTGCATGAGTAGCCAGATGCAGCGTCCCGTATTTATTAATGAATTGCAGAAAATTTTCCTTTGTAGCAACGGAATCTATAAAAATATTTCCTTTGAGGTTTGCTATTTCTTCTTTTGAAGCGGGTAATCTGTCTAAAGAAATACCTGTGGAGTCATCAAATCCTTTTGATGTAAATGGAGCAAAGGATAATGTTCCCGGACGAGATGACCGGGTTTTATTTTTCTCAAGCAAAGCAGTAGTAAACTGATATTGAATTGAAAACGACTCGATCAGGTATTTATCGTTTTTATCCAGTAACGCCTCAAAAGGCAAGTAATTCAATTCATCATCCGGGATGATGACCAGTCTTTTGGTTTGTAACAGCTTTGGCAGTGCAGGTTCAATAAGTAGTTGATATAACCTCTTTGATGCAGTGACGCCATTAAACCGCCGATCAGCATTTGTATTGTGTAAGGACTTCTTAAGGGAATCAATTGCTTTAAAAAAATTTGTATCGATCACCGACCGGAAATAATCAAACCTGTTTGGTGCGATGAGTAAAGTCAGCAATTCATTTTGAGAAAGATGGAATGATAACAGGGCTGTATTATTATCTAAACTTTTTTGCAACCGGTTTACAGCCGGTATTTGTTCAACAGATTTTTGCTTTTGCCAGGCAGGGTTGTCATGGAGTTTTTCTTCCAGTTTGCGTAAGGAAATTTCATTATCACGGATATCCTTATTTATAGAGTCCACTGCGATGCTATCAGTTGACTGCGATGCTTTTAGTACCAGTCTGGTTATAGTCGTCTTTAGTTTTGCTTGTTCCTGAATGAGTGCATTGTTCCCGGAAGATTTGTTTCTCAGGTTGTTTTCCTGCACATTTATAGAAAGGATAGATGCTTTATTTTGCTGATCGAATAAGTAGGCATCTTCTAGGTAGATCCTTTTTTTAGTAAGTTCAAATAATTCGATGCAAACGTCTATCGGTTTACTATGCACCGCATATTTTATTTTTCCAAGAAACAACCGGGCTTCATCTGAGTCATAAGTTTTTTCGACATAGTCTGCAAGAACAAAAGCAGATTGGTAGGCACTTAATGAGGCATTTAGATGTTCAATATCTTTCCCATACCTGTACCAGCTTTCAAAAGTGCCTGCTTTATCTACAAGGGTATTAAATAAATTAATAAAGGAATAGACCCCGCTGAATTGTTCAGGATTTTTATAAGTATCCGTTTCTTTAAAAGTTTGGTGAAACTGCATTACTGCTTCCTGGTAGAGGTAAAGTGCTTCTTTAAATGATTTATGTTTTACTTTTTCATCTGCCTGAAATTTCAGGATAAGGCCATAAGAGATATTTTTTTGTTGACCATTCCATTTCAGGTTTTCAGCTAAAGCCTTGTGCAAGTAAAACTCAACAGAATCGGGTTGTTCTATACCTGAATAACACATACTGAAATTCAGATACAGGTCTATCGTTTTTTTACTGTTTCCATAATTTACTTGTTTCAGGTATTCAATTGCCTTCTTAAAATTTTTCTTTTTCAGGTAAATAAGGCCAAGCTTTTGGTACAATTCATTATTATACACTTCATATTGTAATAATTCTTCAAAAATTTTACGGGCATCTTCATCCTTATCGATTTTCAATAGAGTCGAAGCGATATTTATTTTATAATTAGCCTGCAATGATTTTTCTGCAGGATTCAGTTCAGTCAACAGAGCCAGCGCTTTTTCAAAATAGTTGACAGCCTGCCGGTAATTACCGGTTTCATAATGTATAACACCAAGAATATTAAATAGTCTTTCTGAACCATCAAGTTTGCTATTATATCGATCGTTTATTTCTTCCGCTTCATTTAGCATCTGGATAGCGGAATCTAATTTGTTCTGTTGATACAATATACTACCGGTAAACAAAACGGACTTAAAGAATAGAGTGTCCGTTATCCCGGCTATATTTTTATAAGTTAATGCGTTGAGATAATGTTTTTTTGCCAGTTCCAGGCTGTCAAAATAATGAAAAATCAGGCCTGTTTTTAGCTGAATCAAAAAGGTAAGTGAATCGTTGGCTGTTTTTTGAAAAGCAGGAATTAATTGAAGGAACTTTGACAAAGCTTGCTGATATTCAAAATCAGCTTTTGCAATTAATGATTCATTGGTTTCGGACCTAACTGCCAGGTATTCTGCATGCTGATATAGTTTATCTGCGTCTTTATAAGCATTAAGTAAGACAGCAGAGTTGCTTTGAATGGTATCCTGTGAAAAACAGAAGAGTAATAATCCTGCCAGAAAGATTGATAAAAATATTTTTTGCATGATAAGTCTTAACGCTTATCAAATTTAACGGCAAAGAAGCATTAATGGTCAACAATTATGACACAAGGTGGTCTTGGTTTTGCAAGTTGTTCAGGTCTACCGGCAATTTCTGTGTTAGAAATATTCCCATTGCGTAAGAAAACTCCCTGGGAGATACGGTCATTCAATATATCCCACAGATATTGGGGTACATCAGCAATTGAATAATACCAGTATAATTTTACTTTCAGTTTATTCAGTGATCTGCCACTGCCATCGTTGATGCGGTATTTTATTTCAATTTCCCTTGTTGCATCGTTCAATGGATTATTGCCAAAAACACCGTTTCTGACAGATGCAGCCAGATTTATTTTTCCATTTTCTGTTTTTACGGAACAACCACTATTATTAGCTACATTTCCTTCATCAAAACTGGAACCTGTAATAGGAAGAACCCTTGAAGGACTGGCATTATATACAGGATTGGCTATTGAATCACCCTGTGACAAATAATAAAATTGATCTGTGAAAGTAATTCCGGAAAGTACAACAGTTATCCTGGTAGTGTCTCCTTTAGTTGAAACATGTGTGATTTTATACCGCAGACCGGTTTCGCTATTATTTAGATTTATTGCTCCAGTTGACTCGTCTAGTTCTATACCTTCAGGGAATCCTGTATAAGAACCTTCACGATAAATTTTTGGGAAAATGATATTGTTTCCACTGGGTTTCAGAGTAAGTATCGAATCACCATAACTCAGCACATACGGTTGTATTGGATCTGTAATATCATTATCAGTTTTGTTGCAGGATAACCAGATAAACGAAATAGTGATTATTGCAGCATGGAAGATTCTTTTATTCATAATTGGAACCTTTTTCATAAGTAAATCCCGGGAAAAGGAATGTAACCTTGCGGTGAACCTTTTTTTAACAATTAAAGTTACACCATTAATTATGCCAGATTGCTGATTTTAATCAGTTTGTTTGTCATTTATAGAAACGGCAACTTTGCGTTATTGACTTTTTTCTAAAGTATTAAATATCAAAAAACTATATGATTCGGATCGGGTTAATAAAAGAAGGAAAAATTCCGGCAGATAACCGGGTGGCTTTAACCCCGGCACAATGTAAATGGATTCAAAAGAATGCACCTGCAATCCGGGTAGTAGTACAAGCTTCAGCAAATCGTTGTTTTTCCGACCGGGAATACCAGTCAGCAGGAGTGGAAGTTGTAAATGATATAAGCGATTGTAATATTTTATTGGGTATAAAAGAAGTGCCGGTTGATCAGTTAATTGCCGGAAAAACCTATATGTTCTTTTCACATACCAAAAAGAAACAGCCTCAGAACCAGCAACTGTTGAGAGCAATTTTGGATAAAGATATCCGGCTTGTGGATTATGAATGCCTGGAACATGAAGACGGGCAACGTATCATTGGGTTTGGATTTTTTGCGGGTATAGTGGGAGCCCATAATGGAATGATGGCTTACGGGGAAAGGACCGGTTTGTTTAAGTTGGATAGAGTGTATAAGCAAAGAAGTTTCAGAGAACTGATTCATACTTATTTTGGATTAAGGTTGCCGAATGTAAAAATTGCAGTGGCCGGATCAGGCAGGGTAGCTCATGGAGTTTTGGAAATAATGAACCTGATGGGTATACATGAAGTGGAGCCTGATGATTATATGGTAAGAAGATTTTCATACCCTGTTTATACTCAATTAAAGGGAGCAGATCTATACCAGGATAAAATAACCGGGAAATATAAGAGGTTAGATTTTCATGAACATCCGGGAAAATACAATTGTAAATTTTTGCCCTATTCGGAACAAACGGATATATTAATGAACGGGGTTTATTGGGAAAATAATATTCCCCGGATGTTTGAAAAAGAAGATGTTAAATCGGATGGCTTTATCATTCAGACAATAGCAGATATAACGGACGATGTGAACGGTTCAATTCCAATAAATTTAGGTGATCAGACGATTGAAAACCCGGTTTATGGTGTAGATAGAATTACGTTGGAAAAGACAGCTGCTTATCAGAAAAACTCCATTGATATCATGGCTGTCGGAAATCTACCCAATGAATTACCAAGAGATGCCAGCCGGTATTTTGGAGAACAATTAATTAAACATGTGATGGAAGACCTGGTCGGTAATGGATCTGAAATCATTAACAGGGCTACAATAGCGAAAGAAGGTAAACTGACTCAGCAATTTTCATATTTACAAGATTATGTAGAAGGCAAAGGATCAAATTAGCAGCAACAAAAAAGCAGGATCAGAAGACCCTGCTTTTTTACGATAAACTTTATTTCACTCAGGGAAGTTTTATTTGTCCCAGATTCGTATACTCGTCTGCAAGTATTTCCACTTTATTAATTTCAAAATAAGACCATTTACTATCATCCGGTGCACTTGCCGGAATATAAGCAATCAACATGTTGTATACACCCGGTGGAATATAACTGCTTCTAAATGTGCCATCTGGGTTCACTGCTACTTGAAATGAAACCCTGTCTTCAATATAAAGTTTTATTTCAGCGATGGTGGGTGCCGGGGTTAATTCACCCATAACCCCGCTTGAATAAACAGGTCCGAATTTTTCTGAAATTCCTGTTTTGTTTACTGGATCTTTATTCAGGCTGATTGATCCGTCTTTTGAGCAACTGGTTAACAGAGCAATTGCGAAAAGCAATGCAAGAAGTTGAAATAATATTTTGTTTTTCATGGCTAAACTTTTAAGGTTAAAAAATATGTTTTAATCTGTTGTAGATTGCTGATTTCTAATTGTAATTTACTTTCTAAAATCCTCCAAAATTGTAATCAGTATCACTCTGGGAATGATTTTTATCATTGGTTCAGGTTGTGTAAAAAATTAAATTTGCATTAAGCCAATTAAATATTTTTCGAATGAACGATAGCAGAAAAACTCATACATAAAAGATATCAATACATTTCCTGGTTAAGCAGGTAGCTTTTAAAAAAGTCTAAAATTGGTTGGTTCCCGGAAGGGGTATTAAAGATGGAGGTAGTAATCTTGCAATAAACTTATAAATAGCCTGGTATAATTCCCATTTTCATCTTTTATATCAATTTCATCTATTGTTGTCTCAACTTGCCCGGCTGCTTTGAATACTCCGGCAATAATTATCCGGAAATAATCATGGTTTACCGATTGTCTTACCAGGATCAGTTGTTGAATATGAAAATAGTTATCGGAAAGTAACTTTTTTATTTCTTCATTTCTTTTAAATGGTAAGAGTATGTAAAATATACCTGAAGGGGTTAAATTATTTTTTATGATGTTAATTAGATCAGGTAACAACAACCCCTCATTATGATGAGCAATATTTTTCTTACTATCCGCTCCTTTTAAATCATTTTCATAAAAGGGAGGATTGCTGATGATGACATCATACTTATTGGTGAAATGATAAGTCCTCGCATCTGCATGAATCATTTTTATTTTATCTGCCCATGGTGATGTGGTTACATTATCCAAACTTTGTTCAAACGCATCTTTATCAATCTCAATGGCATCAATTAAAGACCCCTGATTTTTTTGTGAAATCGTTAGTGATAACAAGCCTGTTCCACAACCAATATCCAGTATTTTTTCAACTTCCGAATCCTGATTACTGATTTCCGCACTTACAAAAGCCCCGAATAAACAGCCATCCGTAGTCACCTTCATGGCGCACTTATCCTGGTTAATGATAAATTGTTTGAATTGAAAATAGGTGTTCGACATATCTGTTTGCTACCATTTTGCTCTTGCTGTTGAGCTAACATTGAGATCAGCAAACTGACCAGCCTGGAATTTATAATAACCGGTGATGGCGATCATTGCCGCATTATCCGTGCAATATTGAAATGCAGGAATGAAAGTTTTCCATTGATATTTTTTGCCTGCTTCTTCAAAGGCTTTTCTTAAGCCGCTGTTAGCCGAAACACCTCCTGCCAGGCAAATATCAGTGATGCCTGTTTCAATGGAAGCTTTCTTTACTTTGTTTAAAAGAATGGTAACGATGCGGTGCTGGATAGAAGCACAGATATCAGCTAAGTTGTTTTTAATAAATTCTTGTTTCTCTTCCTCAGAGGCAGTAAATTCTTCTTTAAATAAATTACTCTTGCCTGCATTTCTTAAAAAATATAAGATTGACGTTTTTAACCCGCTGAAACTAAAATTTAATCCATCAATCTTTGGTTCAGGAAATTTAAATCTTTCCGGATCACCAAGCTGAGCATATTTATCGATCAAAGGCCCGCCGGGATAGGGAAGTCCCAACAACTTGGCAGATTTATCAAATGCCTCACCGGCTGCATCATCAATTGTTTCGCCGATCACTTTCATACTGGTGGGTGATTCACATAAAACGATTTGTGTATGACCACCACTGACAGTTAAACATAGAAAAGGAAAATCAGGCCTGGGGTCATCAATCAGATTTGCCAGCACATGTGCCTGCATATGATGAACCGCTATTAAAGGTTTGTTCAATGCAAAAGCCAATGATTTGGCAAATTGTCCGCCAACCAGTAAAGAACCAATAAGCCCTGGTGCTTGTGTAAATGCGATTGCATCAATATTTTTCAACTCTGTTCCTGCATTTTTTAAAGCCGCATCAACAACCGGAATAATGTTTTGCATATGTGCTCTCGAAGCTAATTCCGGTACCACACCTCCATATTTTTCATGCACGGTTTGATTGGCAATAAAATTAGATAACATTTTCCCATCAACACAGACCGCAGCCGATGTTTCATCACAACTAGATTCTATAGCTAAAATTGTAATTGACAATTTGAATTATTAAATAAGATTACGAAGGTAAGAAGTCTTTGAAAGTTTGTCGTTGAGGAAAATTACTCAGTAAAGGCTTTCCCACTTGAACATTGATTATTGAACATTGAATATTGAGTATTTTTCAATTCAAATATTCAACACTAAACAGTCAACAAACAATATTCAATTACCTGTTTTTCGGAGTAGGATCACTTACTTCGTATCGCCACCACCGGGTCCATCTTTGCTGCCTGAAGTGCAGGAATAAAACCAGCTACTATACCAACAATAATGCATATTAAAATTGCCAGCATCATATAACCAGCGGAAATAAAAACCGGAAAATCCAATGCTTTACTTAAAATCTGTGTCAGCCCAAAAACAAAAAGTAAACCAATCAATCCACCGATGATGCAGAGAAAAGCGGACTCTAACAAAAACTCTGTCAATATCACTCTTCGTTTGGCTCCTACTGCTTTTTTCAATCCAATCTGGCTCGTTCTTTCTCTTACAGAAACAAACATGATATTAGCTACGCCAAACATGCCGACAATCAATGATAAACCTGCTATCGCCCAACCACCAAGATTTAATCCTGAAAAAAGTGAACTGATAGCATCGCTGAAATCATTGATATCATTCAAAGTAAAATCATCTTCTTTGGTAGGAGTAAGTTTATGTATAGCCCTCATTGTTCCTGTCAGGTCATCTTTGAGCGATTTGCTGCTGATATCATCCTGTCCTTGTACCATTATCAAAGGATCTGCTTTCTGTTCATTCATAATATTGCGGGCACATTTGTATGCTAATACCATACTCTGGTCAAAATCCCAGCCTCCGATCAATTGCTTTCCCTGTTTTTTAATGACTCCTATGATGCGATTTTTCTGTCCATTTGTAGAAATGTCTTTTCCAATGGCCCTATCAGCCGTGCCAAATAATTTTTCTGCAACTGAATATCCTAAAACAGCCGAATTGCTGCCCCTGTCAAATTCTGCATCAGAGAGATATCTGCCAACTTTCATCTCTATAGGTTGAATCTTATTAAAATCTTCGCTGATACCGTAAATATTTACGTTTGAAAGGGAATTGTTTTTGTATTCTATATTACTGACAATCTTAATTCGGAAAGCTACAAAACGGGCATTGACAGCTCTCTCCCTGATATATTTTACTTCCTCGAATTTTGGCGACGGACGATTTACAAATTTCCACCAGGGATAATCAGGTCCGCCACCAGCACTATAATCCCATTTATCAACATAAATAGTATTGGTGCCAAGCGATTTTACTTCATTTTGAATATTTTGTTCAAGACTGTTTACCACAGCTAATACACCAATAATACAAAAGATACCAAATGCGATTCCGCTCAACGACAAAGCTGTTCTGAGTTTATTCTTCAAGAACTCCTGCAAAGTCATGGTAAAACTGCTTGTAAATATTTGAATTGAACGGCGAATCACCTTGCAAATTTACCGGAAGATCGGGAGGGCACAGAAAAATTTATTGGCCAACTGCGATACTACTATCATCGTTAGTCGAGTTTACCCTGAGGAATCGAAGGGTCACTCACTTCGGGTTTCTGTCCTCTGTTCAACATTTTTGAATACCCTGCTTATTTCTTTACAACCCCCAAATCAGTCGGTAATCCATCCAGGCTTTTCAAATTATTTTGCTGTATATATTCAGTCAAACCATCAGCCCCTTTTTTTTCTGCCCATTCAAAGTGGATTGCTCTTTCGCCATTGTATGAGTAGAGTGGTACACCAAATCCACAAGATGTTTGAACCAGGTCAATGTCAGCAATGATCAATTGCCTGGTGCTTGGATAGATGTTAAAATGTGTGGCATATTGTTTCCATTCATTGGATTCAGGTAATACAGCAAATCCTTTTCCGTATAACCTTAAAATGTTCGGGGCGCCTTCAAATGATGTGAACATAAAAGTAATCCGTCCGTTTTCCAATGTATGGGCAGATGTTTCATTACCGCTGCTGATCAGATCCATATAACCAACCCGGTTGTCAGATAATATGCGGAAGCAATCCAAACCTTTAGGAGAAAGGTTCACACGGCCTTCAGCACTTAATGGAGCTGTGCTGACAAAAAAAATATGTTGATCTTCTATAAACTCTTGATGTGCCGCTTTGATGGAGTTATGAAATTTACCCATTTTTTCTTTTTAGTAAAATGAAGTTAAGAAACTGTTGTGTCATTGTGATTTACGGCAACTTTGGTTGCTTTTTCAAAATTTTCAGCCCGGGGTATTTTGATTTCAAAGTCCAGCCTGATAGAAAGAACCCGGAATCGGCACTTGCTAAATACTATTTATCTTCACCGTATGATTTTTACTGTCTGGCAGGTTATCATTGGCTTTATATTAATTGTATTAATCATCCTGTTTGTTTTTCGAATGAGCATAGCAAAGGAAACATTTTCTCTGCCAGAGAATTACCAGGAGTTGCTGACAGACTACGTAAATTTTTATCGTCAACTGGATGAGGCAGGAAAAGAAAGATTTGAAAAGAGGATCGAGCATTTTTTATCTGCCGTGAAAATTACCGGTGTAAATGCAGTAGTAGAAGACCTGGATCAACTATTAATAGCTTCTGGTGCTATCATTCCTGTATTTGCCATTCCCGACTGGCAATATATAAACCTTCATGAAGTTTTATTATATCCCGGTGCATTCAATGAGGATTTCGACCAGGGTGGTTCCGACCGGCCTGTAGCAGGAATGGTAGGAACCGGCGCTATGCAAAATGTGATGATCATTACGAAATGGCAATTACGGCAAGGGTTTATTAATGGTAACGACACTCACAACACGGCTATTCATGAGTTTGTACATCTGATTGATAAAATGGATGGTACGATAGATGGAGTGCCGGAAATAATTCTGGAGAGAAAATATGTACAGCAATGGAAAAATCTGATGGACTCCACTATCTGGCAGATGAAAACATATGGATCCGATATTAATATGTATGGAGCCACCAGTCACGTTGAATTTTTTGCCGTTATTTCAGAATATTTCTTTGAGCAACCTGAATTATTAAAAGCAAATCATCCTGATTTGTATGAAATGCTTGGAAGGATTTATAAAACAGCGGGGTGATTTTTAAGCCATGTGGTCCGTTGAAACTATATTGACTCTTCAATAGCCTCTGAATTTAGTACCTCTGGCACAGGGTGTTATTTTTTGCAGGTCAGTTTTTTGAAGGCGGAAATCTTCGGCAATAGGGGGCGGAAGAATGCCTACATTTATCTTCTGATTAATTGAAATATTCTTTTTATGGCCATCATCCTGTATATATTTTTAACCTGTGTTACAGCTGTTACACTTACACCGGCACATGAACAAGAAAGAACTGAAATAAAAATAGTGCAGGAATTATTTCGGCTTAGAAATGAGCACAAAGCTGATTCTGCTGAACTATTGTATGCTGATACAGTGTTGGTGTACATGAAATACTTAAGAAATATTCCCAAAAAAATAATTACTCAGAGTGATAAAAAATTCTGGAAGGCCCACCCAAAAAACAAATTTGAAATAACAGCTCCGGTACAAATTACAACAAGAGCAGGCATTGTTACAACCATCATTATTGGAAAAGAGTATCTTGATGGCGCAGCTTTTCAATATGAAAAAATTGAAATAAGATTTGACCGGAATAAAAAAATAAATTATTTCAGGGGAATTAAGTGGAAGAAATAAAGGAAATTCCCCGGGTTTACCGATACGACATTAAAAAAAGACTGTCATCCTGAGCTTGTCGAAGGATGATTCAATAGGCTTCGATAACCCTTCGATAAACTCAGGGTGACAAACCTGACATTCCTTTTAGGCTTACTTTAATATCTAATTGGTATTATTTATCAGGTTGGCTGTAGAATACAGGTTCATACTAATTAAAAAGTTGAATGGAGTAATGGTTTTCCCGTCCCGATATTTATCGGGACGGCTGGACAGATGCGACGCATGACTGAAAAGAATGTCTTCGCTTATTTTATTTTACTATCAACTATATTGATAATGATTTTCCCCTTTATATTTCCTTCACTAAAATACTGAAAAGCAGCAGGCACTTCTTGTAACGGATAACACTTGTCAATAACAGGAATCAGTTTCGCCTCTTCAAATAATTGATTAAGGTATTCCAAATCTTTTCTGGATGGTTTATATCCCATTAATCCTAACTTTTTACTGGTGAATAAAGAAAGAATTGGCCAGAGTAACAAGAATTGAAGCAGCAGTCCGCCCATAGAACCACCTATCATTGCAAAAGTACCACCGGGTTTTAATGCCCTTTTATAATCAGTAACAGAGCGGTGTGCAATTACATCCAGTATCCGGTCATATTGCCTGCCATTTTTTGTATAATCTTCTTTTGTATAATCGATAAAATAATCGGCGCCTAATGAGCGGAGCATTTCAAATTTTTCGAATTTGTCAACACAGGTTACCACTGCTCCCAATGTTTTTGCATACTGCAAAGCAATGGTGCCTACACCGCCACCAGCACCATTAATTAATATTTCATCGCCTTGCTTTATTGTTCCTTTATAGCGAAGCCCTTGTATAGCTAGAAGACCAGCCTGTGGTAACGAAGCTGATTGTTCAAATGACATAGCAGGAGATTTCCTTGTTAACAATTTTTCCGGAACAGCAACATATTCTGCGAAACCACCAAAACCATTGCCGGCAATATCGCCAAATACTTCATCACCAGGTTTAAAATCGGTAACATTATTGCCAACAGCTTCCACCTTTCCGGCAATATCGGCTCCTAATATTTTGTGCCTGGGTTTAAATAGGCCGCCAATCATCCGAACGAGAAAAGGCTTACCCTTCAACAAATCCCAGTCCCATGAGTTGACAGATGCAGCATAAATTCTTACCAACACTTCATTCTCTTTTGGAATTGGTTTTTCAATTTTTTGTAATTGAAGTACTGACGGGGAGCCATATTTTTTGTAAACAACCGCTTTCATTTAGTATTAATTGTTATGTTGCCTGTTATAAAAAATACATCAACTCCAGAACTTTAAAAATTATTATCCTTTCTTGAGTGGTTGGGTAAGAAAACTGAAATTAAACAGTTTTCTTCGGCGGTAAATCAAAAGCTATCGCTTCATGTTCAAAATGGCCATTATGCGAACCATCACAAAACGGTTTATTTTTTGAAAGACCACAACGGCAAAACGAAACGATTTCCCTTCCTTGTAGATTATAAACGCCACCATTTCTATCTACGACTTCAAAATCGCCTTCTACTTTTAAAGAACCGTTATTGTTAACGGTGATTTTTGTTTTTGACATATTATTTTTTTTAAAAGTACTTACAAAATGCTAACTATTGGTAATTAAGATTGTATTAGCAGTTTTGTTGTAACTATCTATTTGCCTTGAAAACTAGTTTTGTTATTAGTTCCTTTTACAAAAAGAAATGTGTATTCGTCCTTGAACAATATTCACCCAGACGGGTATTTGCAGGTTTTTTTGAAGAGAATAGGGTAGTACTAAGTTTTTGTGATTGGTGAAATAGCAGCCTCTTTTGAATGCTTAATCTTTTAAAACTCTATAATAATTCCAATTGTTGGCGTTACAAAAGGGTCATCATTTTTTACCCTTGTTGGTATTGCATTACTGCCATCGGCTTTAATGGGAAAGCCATCTGTTGTTTCAAAAGCTGTATTGGAAGCATTTCTTTTAAAGGTATATTCTGGTATTGCAGGATTTTTTGCCACATACCAGTTGGTAACATCCAAAAACAAATCAATGGTAGTTTTCTTAAAATTAAATTTTTTATCGATACGTACATCGCTGCTGTTAAATCCTGTAAGACGTTGCGTATTCAATTGCGGGTAATTTAAAGTACCAACACCCTGCGATAAATAATTTAATCTTGATAGTGGTTCATCAAAAGGTGTAAACGGCGAACCACCCTGGTAACGGAATTTTAACCCAAGCTCCCAGTTGCGTGGAAATTTATAACCCCAGGTAACACTTAATAAATGCTGATTATCCCAGCTACTGGCTATAAATTTTGCATCCCTTCCTGAATAAAGACTTCTGTAAAAGGTATAAGACAAAATGCCAAAGAAATTCTTCGTGAGTTTCTTTTGCGCAAAAAATTCAACCCCATAAGCTTTCCCTTTTCCATTGGTAGTTACGGCTTCGTTGCCAAGTAAGGTAAAGTCTGTACCAAGGTTTGCTAATGAAATGCCATTGCGGTTTGATACAGCTACATCGCTGTATTGCTTATAAAAGCCTTCAACGGTAAAACGTAATCCATCATTGGGCAAATATTCAAACCCGGTTGTATAGTGATTACTTCTTTGATACTTTGCATTTTTGTTTACGAGGTTGTTATTATTATCCGCAAATCCAAGAATGGTATACGGTGGAATTTTATAATAGGTACCTACCGATGAATTCCAGGTCCATTTATCTGCCAACACATAGCTAAAAGAAATGCGTGGTGATAATGTTTGTAAACCATTCATACCATCTGTAGTAAATGTGTTCATATCAGTACGTATGCCGGCACTGATACCAAGGCGGTTTGCAGCAAAACGTTTACCAACCTGTACAAAAGCACCCAACCTTAAAAAAGTTTTTAACGGGCTGATGAAATTTACAGGTACAGCCGGTTGTACAATAACGCCACCGGCATCCCGAACTTCTTTACGGATGACGCTGAATGTAGTGTTAGAATAATCCGCTAATTGAGTGGAAGCACCATATGTAATCTTCCAGCCATTACGGGTTTTATTTACATCAAAACGGAGTTTAGTTTCTATTTCGGCACTTACAATATCCAATGTTTTATTGGCAGCCGTTGGGTTTTGATTGTCCTCATACTTTTCAATATCATTATTAAAATCAGTACGGCTCAATGCCAGATTCCAAAAACCATTAGGAATGTTTCTTTTTAAAGAGGCTCCGATGGTATAGTTCCATTGATTGACTAACACATTGGAGTTGATGGTATATAATTTTTCGGGAGTAGCTTCTTTTGGTGCTTCAAAACGGAATTCATCAATGGCACCAATACCAAGGAAAGTAAGAGTTGTTTTTTTATTGATCTGATGTGTAATTTTTGTTTGAAAATCCCAATAGTTTGGTCGAATTGGCAAATCAATTGCTTTGAATAACAATTGCAGGTAAGAACGCCGGGCCGATGCCAGAAAAGTAGTTTTCTTATTTTTTGACAAAGGTCCTTCTACTGTTAGTGCTGCGTCTGTAGCACTTAATCTAAAGTTGCCTTGAAATTTATTGGGGTTGCCGTTTTTTTGTTTGATCTGAAATACAGAACTCAATGCATTATCATAGCGGGCATCAAACGCTGAGGAACTCAGTTTTACATCTTCAATAAAACTTACGTTTAATATTCCCTGCGGACCGCCGCTGCTGCCTTGTGTTTGAAAGTGGTTGATAACCGGTACTTCAATACCATCCAGATAAAATACATTTTCATTGGGTGCACCACCCCGGATAATAATATCGTTCCTGAAACTGCCGCCCTGCTGACCACCACCAACGCCGGGGAGGGCTTGTATTACTTTGCTGATGTCGAAATTGCCACCGGGATTACTTTTTATTTCTTCGCTTGTTAAGCGTTGTACACTCAAAGGTGTTTCTAAAGTGGCTGCCCTTACTGTTCTTTTGTTTGCTTTGATAACTACTTCGGTTAAAGAAGTGACACTCTGCTCCAGTTCGATGGTATAATTATTTTCATTTCCGCTATTAATAACAATATTAAAGAGTGTATAGGTTTTGAAACCTATTTTGCTGATTTCAAGATTGTAACTTTTTAGCGGGATGCCGGCAATCCGGAATTTGCCCAAACTATCTGCAATTGCTCCTTTTGCAGAACCATCCAGTTTTATGGAAGCACCTCCAAGGGGTTGTTGTGTAGCTTTATCCACTACAAAACCCGTAATGCTTCCTGTATTTTGAGCATAAGACATTTTAAGAACAAACAACGCAAAGAATAGGAAATAAGCCCGTTTCATTTTATTATATTATTTGAAAATTAATTATTTGCAACATCACCTGTTTTAACGGTTTTTATGGTAAAAAGTTCAATTTTTGTTTATAATAATCAATAGTTGGCGTTAAACGGTTAAACGAAGCGAATGTTCGGTGGAAGAAAAAAATACTACACTAATCACACTACTTATGCCCCTCAGCGGGAAAGGCTATGCTGTGAGACATCTGCCCCGAAGCGATAAGTTTACTTAGGCAAAGTTTACACCGTTATTTATCGGGGCTTTGCACACCAACCTTGTCGAGTTGTTTTTTTGGGAGAACACTTGCGATATCGGAAAATTATCCCCTTCTTAAATAAATTCTATTGATTCAATTTCAAGTTGAAATGGGCCTTCTCTTTTTTCATTAGTGGAAATTCCGATTCTGAGTATACTTTCTAGTATTGATTTATTTGCTTTATTGCCGGTTGGTTCACCTATCACTTCTTCCAAAAAACTATTCAGCTCCAGAGAAACTGTTTCCCATTTATTTATTTCTTTGGCACTGAATTCATGTTTGTAAGCAGGCTCATACCATCTCCGGCTATTCTCCAGTGTAAAGGCATATTTTTGTTTGCTGGATCTGAATGTAATTTTCACTGTTTTATAGGGAGACAAATCAATTTTTCCGAAATTAGATTTTAGCGAAACAAATCCACCCCGGTTTTTCAGGGAAACGCTACCGGTAAGAATAACGGAGTTGCTTCCATACTCAATTTGTGCTTCAGACACTCCACCCATCACATTGTCACTGAGAATTACCCAATTACTGGTTCTGCTTACCGACGTTCCAAATTCTATTTTATAAGCTTTTTCAGAAAAAATTAGAAATACCGGTAACAGCAGGGATAGAAATTTCATTTCTTACAGTTTTAATATTAACAAGCATTGCAGAATATTGTTTAAGAGTAGCAGTATGATATCCTGGTTTCTCCTTTGGAGAGTATCAGATGGCTTAGTGTGTTGGACTTTGGCACCCGATTGTGATCGGGTCGCCGCACTACGGAGTTGCATTAGCGAATAAAGCCTGGCTGATAGCTATCGGATCCACTCCACACACAACTTGTATCGCCTAAAGCGGGAATATACAGCAACGGTGTGGTGCTTTCTTTGGCTAAACCAACAAGGCCGAAAAGTATTTATTTTACTCCACTTTTTTGTCTGTAGTAACCGATTTGTTTTCATTTTTGCAGGCATCTTCATTTTGCCGATCCAATATTTGCTCGATAGATTTGGTGGTTTGCAATTCACCACTTTTGGCTGATTCGTCTGCAATCATGGTGTAATGTTTTTCAAGCTCCTGCATTTCTGCTTCGGTTTTAGTTTCAATGTTTACCATGCGGTTACTGGCAAGATCATTTGAAGAAACGAGTTCATTCACTTTTAAATTCATTCCCCTGCTATATTTGTTAAATGATTTCTGGATAATGAAGAAACCTAAAAAAGTAATGCATAGAATGATATCATAAATACTATTGTGAAATGATTGGCTTGCAAACGGAGAGGATACGAGGTAAATGATTACCAGGATAAAGGCTAAAATAAAAGTAACAGAGCTGCCGAAAACTCTTAAAGCTGCATCGACAAATTTTTCAAAAAGAAGTTCCGATTTGTGATAAAGTTTGTTCATACTAGCATAGATACAAATTACTTTCCTGAATTTGACTTATATGTTCTATTTCACCAACCACTGTGTTATTTTTTGGGAACACCAGCCAAGACGGAAAATAGAAAAGAGGCTGTCCCAAAAGGATGACCTCTTTTCTTATTTAAAGCCCGTTTCAAGATTCAGATTTTTTTGTGTACCCGAAGCTGTGTGTGATTTACAATGAGAGTCGATTTAAAAAGACGTTTTTCCCCGCCTTATGCTG